>JALFTC010000043.1 GCA_022779485.1 Ruminococcus sp. | reverse complement strand
GCCTCATCTTTAATTTTGTTATTCATAATAAAAAAACCTCCGTTACTTTCACACAATAAAATTTTAACATACTAAACTGGGAAAGTAAAGGAGATTTTTTATTATTTTTTGGGGTACAAACAGCCTCCACCAGACGGGGGAGGGGGACCGTTTGCGGTGGAAGGAGGGAAAAAGTGTTCTCTTTATCTCACTTTGTCTTTAGCAGATAGTGTGATTAATTGTTCTGACTCATACCTTGTTATCTAAAGACATACCAATATATATTGACTACTTTTTCGCTCCCTCAGTCGGCAGAGCCGACAGCTCCCTCATCCGATGGAGCCTTTGTTTTGACTGTAAATCACATATCCTTTTTGATTTGATTTAGTGCACCTTTTTCTATTCTTGAAACCTGAGCTTGGCTTATGCCTATCTCTTTGGCAACCTCCATTTGGGTTTTACCTTTTAAAAACCTCAAATCCAAAATCTTTTTTGCCCTTTTGCTCAGCTTTTTGATTGATTCTTTAAAAGAAATTTCTTCAAGCCAGTTGCTGTCGGAATTGTTACTGCTCAGCATATCCATAACATAAATTGTGTCGTCACCGTCGGAAAAAACAGGCTCGTAAAGGGAAACAGGCTCGACTATTGCCTCAAGGGCAAGTACAACAGTTTCCTTTGGCACTTTCATCACCTTTGCAATTTCCTCAACGGTAGGCTCTCTGTTGTTTTCGTTAATAAGTTTTTCCTTAATTTGCATTGCGTGGTAGGCGGTGTCCCTCATAGAACGGCTGACCCTAAGTGCGTTGTTATCTCGCAAATATCGACGAATTTCGCCAATTATCATCGGCACACCATATGTGCTGAATCGGACATTCAGGGAACAGTCAAAGTTGTCGATTGCTTTAATCAGTCCTATAACACCAACCTGAAAAAGGTCATCCAAGTTTTCGCCACGGTTGGTAAACCGCTGGATAACCGACAAAACAAGACGAAGATTTCCATTAATCATCTTTTCACGGGCTTTTGCCTTTTCCTTTTCTGTGCCGTTTTTCATTATAGTAAGCAGTTCACGCTTTTCGCTTTCTTTAAGTACCTTAAGCTTTCCGGTGTTTACACCGCAAATTTCAACCTTGCTGTATTGCAAAAAAATCCCCCCTGACAATCTACTAAAAGTATTGCCATTTGGGGGATAATTTATTCTTTAAAGGCTGTTAATTAGTGTTTTTGACTTTGGTTTCTTTGCTGTTGTTGTCAAAGTCAACCTGCCATTCACCCTGAGATTTTACAACAATAAAGTAGTATTTGTTTTTGTCAAGAGTTGCGTCAACCGTACCCTCGTAATCGTCAAGCTCGTCACACAAAACACCGATTTGCTTTCCGTTTTGGTCAAAGAGGAATACTGTAAAGTCACCGTCCTTTGTGTTCTTCAACTTTACTGTGTTTTGTTTGTTTGTACCTTTGAACATAGGAGAAACACATTCTCCGCTGCCTGTTATGTTGTCTGTTCCGTCGTAGGTGATAGCCTTGATTTTAATTGTCCATTCACCTGTTGCGGATATGCTTATTGTAGCATTTTCCACACCGTCACTTTTTCCCTTTGCATAAAGGTTTGTACCTGTGTAGTCGCCCCTGACATCAACATAGGTGTATGCCCTACCGTCACCGTCAGAGCCGATTATCTTAAACACTCCGTCACCCTTGTGGGTCATTGTAATTGCATATACTCCCGCAGAAACAGTCACATTGTCCAGTATTTTGTTGCCCTTGCCCTTGAAAGTAAGTGGTGCCTGTGTTACGGTAATATTGCAGTAGTCGTATTTATCGTTGTAGGTTGTGGCATAGATTTTGCATTTGCCTGTTCTAATGCCTTTAACCTTACCCTCGCTGTCAACTGTGGCAACGGAACTGTCTGAGGATTCCCACTTAATCTCCTTGTATGCTGTGTCTTTTGGCAAAACATCAGCAGTAAGCTGATAGGTTTTGCCTGTGGCAACAGTGGTTGCGTGTGAATTAAGTCTGACACCGGTAGGCTTAACCTTCACGGTAAGGCGGCACTTTGCCTTTATGCCGTTGTTGCTTGTTGCGGTAATGTCACATTCGCCTGTGCCCACAGCCTTAACCACACCGCCGTCAACAGTTGCCACCTTTTCGTCACTGCTGTCCCAAGCGATTGTGTTCCCTGAAACTGTTTTAGGAACAACGGTGTATTCTATTTTTTTCTTGGTGCCAATCATCATAGTGAAATTCTTTTTGTTGATGGTCAGCTTTTCTGTGAGAATATTGTCAACGGAAAATTCGCAAACAGAGTTTACTCCGTTGCTTGTAAAAGCCTTAACACTTGCTTTGCCCTCGCCCACAGCGGTGACAACACCTGACTTAACAGTGACAACAGATGTGTCGGAGCTTTCCCAATATACCATAGGCTCTGCCGAGTCCTTTGGATAAACCGTTGCCGAAAGGCTGTATGTATCATTTTGTTGCAGTTTTACTGTTTTATCGGAGAGATGTACACTTTCAACATCCACCTTTCCGCACCCGAAAAGCAACAGACTAAATATAATAAAAGATAATGACAATGATATTATTCTTCTCATTCTATCACTCCTAAGGAGATTTTACTCCATTTGTATAACATTTGCAACATTTTATTTTAGGAAGATTTTGATAATTGACGGTATTTTAAGGAAATAATGATTAAATCAGTGTTTCCATAATAAAAAATGGGCTGTGCATTTGCACAGCCCCAACTTTTTGTGTTATTATAAATGATATGAAAATTAAATTTCATCAGGTAATGCGGAGATTTCTCCGTTTTTTTCCATAGTGCTTTCAATCTTTTGCACAGCGGAAAGTTTTCTTTGAATTTGCCTTGTGCGTACTCCCACCAGTTTGTCAAGTTCAGCATTTGCCTGATTGATTCTCTGCTGGGTCTTGTCAAGGACAGCGCCAAAGGTGTCAAATTCGCTTTTAACCTCACCAAGGATTTTCCAAACCTCTGCACTTCGCTTTTGCACAGCAAGGGTTTTAAAGCCCATTTGAAGTGAGTTCAGCAGAGCCGCCATTGTGGACGGACCGGCAACATTCACCCTGTAATCCCTTTGAAGTACCTCCACCAAACCTCTGTTTACAACTTCGCTGTAAAGCCCCTCAAAGGGCAGAAACATAATTGCAAATTCGGTGGTTTCGGGAGGGGAGATGTATTTGTCACGAATGTCCTTAGCCTCGCTTTTTATTGTAGCTACAAGTGCCTTTGACGCCCTGTCAATCTGCTCCTTGTTGCCCTCCTCCATTGCGTTTACAAGGGCTTGATATGTGTCGCCTGGGAATTTGCTGTCAATGGGCAGATACACAAAGCTGTCCTGGTCAGCCGGCAGTTTAATTGCAAATTCCACCACATTTTTACTGCCCTTTTTGGTGGCAATATTCTCTTCATACTGTTCCGGTGCAAGGATTTCCTTTAGAATTGCAGAGAGCTGAATTTCTCCCAAAATTCCCCTTGTCTTAACATTGGAAAGCACCTTTTTAAGGTCGCCCACACCAACAGCAAGGTTTTGCATTTCGCCCAAGCCCTTGTACACCTGTTCAAGCCTTTGGTTTACAAGGTTAAAGGACTTGTTCAGCTTGTCGTCAAGGGTCTTTTGCAGTTTTTCGTCAACTGTTTCCCTCATTTTTTCAAGTCGGGCATTGTTGTCCTCCTGGAGATAGGTCAAACGCTTTTCCACAACGGAACGGATATTCTCCAGTTTTTGCTCATTTTCAAGGGAAAATGTCTTTAGTCGTTGCTCCATCTGTTCCAGCTTTTCCTTTTGACCTGCGGACATATTCTGCTGATTTTGATTAATCATATCAGCCATCATTTTTATGTTTTTGGATGTGCTTTCGTTAAGCTCCTGCCTTAACAGCAAAAATTCCTTTTCATAGTCATTTGAGTCATCTTTTTTGCTGTTCTTTACAACAATAACGCAGATGACTACTTGAATAATCACCACTACTGACAGGGCAAGATAGAGCCATAAATAGTCCATAGCTACCTCCTGTAAATGCAAAATTATCTGCCGTAATTTTAGCATAAATACAGGCAAAGTGCAACTAAATAAAGGTGCTTATCACCCTTTTGTCGGAAATTTCGGGACTGTACAAAAATGTGTCCATATGCTTGCCCTTGTAAAAATATTCAGGTGGTTTTGGATTGTAGTTGTACTTAAAGGTGTCTATAATAATCAGCTTGATTTTCATTCTTTCGGGGATAATGTTTTTAATGAAAACAGACGCCTGTTCGCCAACCTTAATGCCCTCTTTACTTTCAGCCAATCCGGCAAGGTTTGGTGCAAGTTCAACGAAAGCACCGTAGCTCTCCACACTTCTGATAATCCCTGCAACAGTTTCCCCGGGGGTGAATTTTCTGGCATTTTCCTCCCAAGTGCCAAGTAACTCCTTGTGAGAAAGGCTGATTCTTCCGTCAATAATGGACTTTACAACAGCCTTAATGTCCATCCCAACGGTAAATCTTTCCCGTGGATGCTCAATTCGTGAAACGGAAATTGCGTCAATAGGTATAAGTGCCGGAATACCGCATCCAATGTCCACAAAAGCGCCGAAATTTTCAAGGTGAGTTACCTTTGCGTCAATAATATCACCTGTGTTTAGCGTGGTGATGTATTCCCTTTGACACCTTAATTGTGCTTCTTCCCTTGAAAGAAGTGCAACATTGTTGCCCTCTTTGTCCTTGGTAAAGCCCTTTACCACAAAGCAGACAGGTCGGTTTACTCGTGAAATAACTGCAATATCACGCACCTTGCCTTCCCTTATGCCAATAGCTCCGTCCTCTCTTTTGATAATGCCCTTCATAAACCCCAGGTCAACAATAAGGTTGTGGTTTTGGTCGCAAACCGTTGCCCTTGCCTCCAAAATCTTACGGTCACGCATTGCCTCGCTTAGGGATTTAAGACAGGAAATTGACTCAAGATTTTCGTATGTATCTATTCTTCGTCCTTCAGGTAGATAATCTGTCATTTTGCTTCCTCCGATTATTTTGTTACACATATACTTATGATTTGAGGGGATAACTTATGACATTTGAGTATCTTTATGTATGGGCGAAAATAGGGGACAGTACTGAGCTTTATAGAAAAGGATATAGGTAGGTGATATTTAATGAGAAAATTTTTTGAAAAAATATAAAAAAGGTGTTGACATTTTGTATGAAATACTGTATTATAATGTTCGTCGCCGACAAAGGCGACAATGTGGGAGCATAGCTCAGCTGGGAGAGCATCTGCCTTACAAGCAGAGGGTCACAGGTTCGAGCCCTGTTGTTCCCACCAATTTTTGGCCCGGTAGTTCAGTTGGTTAGAACGCTAGCCTGTCACGCTAGAGGTCGTCGGTTCGAGCCCGATCCGGGTCGCCAAAAATTTGCCTCTGTAGCTCAGTCGGTAGAGCAGGGGACTGAAAATCCCCGTGTCGATGGTTCGATTCCGTCCGGAGGCACCATATATGCGGATGTAGCTCATCTGGTAGAGCGCCACCTTGCCAAGGTGGAGGTAGCGGGTTCGAGCCCCGTCATCCGCTCCACAGCAAAAGCACTTAATGGGTGCTTTTTGTGTATCAATTTCATAGACGGCGTCATAGCCAAGTGGTAAGGCACGAGTCTGCAAAACTCTGATTCCCCAGTTCAAATCTGGGTGACGCCTCCAACAAAATCCCTTTTGCGTGAGCAAAGGGGATTTTTACTTTCCTTTTTTACAAAAATTAAATAATTTACTGAAAAAATCAAAAAAATTTGCATATAGATATTGACATTTACCCCTATATGCTATATAATGATTATCGTTGTCAATAGACAACACATTCGTTGTGGGAGCATAGCTCAGCTGGGAGAGCATCTGCCTTACAAGCAGAGGGTCACAGGTTCGAGCCCTGTTGTTCCCACCACTTTTTTGGCCCGGTAGTTCAGTTGGTTAGAACGCTAGCCTGTCACGCTAGAGGTCGTCGGTTCGAGCCCGATCCGGGTCGCCAAAAATGCGGATGTAGCTCATCTGGTAGAGCGCCACCTTGCCAAGGTGGAGGTAGCGGGTTCGAGCCCCGTCATCCGCTCCACATCAAAGCACCTAATGTTAGGTGCTTTTTTATTTTGTAACAAATCCTATTTCAGCGAATATAATATATTATCAAAAACAAAAAAATGATATTCGGCGTCATAGCCAAGCGGTAAGGCACGAGTCTGCAAAACTCTGATTCCCCGGTTCAAATCCGGGTGACGCCTCCATAGTTTTTACCGAAAAAGAATAGAACTGAATAAAAACGAAAGCCTTGTGAGCCAAAACTCCCAAGGCTTTTTTCATAATTTGTTTGAATATTTTTCCATACTGCACCCATAATATCTTCGGAGGTGTTATTATGGACGAATATAATAAGTACAAAAACAGCCATAATCACAAAAAGCGTAAATCAGCAAAAAGCACTGTCAGCTTTTACATTTCGTTGGCAATATGCATCACAGCAATAGGGCTTGCTGTTTGGTCAACATTTACTTCTTATTCAGAGTATAAGGAAAAAAAGAACGAACTTACCACAGTTACCGCTACTCAGGCAAACAACCCCGTAACAGGTGTTACTGTTGAAAGGACAGAAACTTCCGCAACAACTGTTACACAAACTACAACATCAACAACTATGACCACAACCACCACCCCTGCACCCTCAACCACCCTTTCTGCTGTGGAAACAATGCTCCAAGTGCCGGGTAGCCTGATTTATCCCATAGAGGACACAAAGGTTTCCAAGGCTTTTTCCGAGGATGCTGTGTACAGCAAAACTATGGGTGACTACCGCAGTCATTTAGGACTTGACTTTGCCTGTAAAAAGGACGACAAGGTTCTGGCTATGGCTGACGGTGTTGTAGGTGATATATATACCGATGAGCGTATGGGCAAGGTGATTATCCTTGACTGCGGTTCATTTATGATTTATTACAGTGGTGTGGACAATGTTAAGGTGGAAATTAACGACCCCATTACAAAGGGTGATGTGCTGTCCAATGTTGGTGGTATTCCCTGTGAAAACAAAGACGGAATACATCTTCATGTTGCAGTAAGGGTTAACGGCAGTTATGTTGACCCGTTGTCTGTTATCAGCAATAATGAATAATCTATGAAAGATATATACTGAATTTGAAAAATCTTTTTTCTTCGAATAAATGTATATTTTATCATTTCTTTCATATAATAGTAACCAAGCCCTCGTACCGTTTAGGGGCAAAAAATAAGGATGAGCTTGAAAGAAAATCAAGTTCATCCTTTAAATATTTTCCTCATTCATTGGCGTTACCTATCTCTGGCTTTCTTGCCATTCAACATCTCTAAAGATATAGTCGTCAATATCTTCGTATAGTCTTACTTCGTATAAGTAATCTCTCAATGCATTTTACCTCCTTTAAGAACATATAATATATTCTATTCAGGAGAGCTGAAATTATGACGGTTACTTTTCTAATAAATTGACATAGGTCTTAATTAAATTTACTGCGTCATCAACAGTCAGTCGCTCACTATTGATACACAAATCATAGTTTTGAGCCTGACCCCATTTTTGTCCTGAATAGAAACTATAATAGTTGGCACGGTTTTTGTCTGCTTTGTTTACAACCTGCTCAGCACGCCTTTTGTCCACATTGTGATACTTAATTGCGTGTGCTTTTCTATATTCCATATCTGCGTTTATAAAGATGCTAACAACATTATCATAGTCTTTAAGAATATAGTCGGCACATCTTCCAAGGATAACACAAGGTCCCTTATCTGCAAGTTTTTTAATCATTTTGTGCTGAATAATGTAAAGCTTATCGTTAACAGGCAAGTCACCCATTGCTGAAAATCCATTGCCAAAGTTGTAAAGACCCATAGAAAGGGAGTAGAGTAAACTGTTAGTAGCCTGTTCGTCAATCTTCTCAAAGACCTCGGGACTCATTCCGCTCTCTTTGGCTGCCATAGAGATTAGTTCTTTATCGTAAAAATCTATTCCCAGCTCTTTAGCTAATGCTTGTGCAATTTCTCGTCCGCCACTGCCGAACTGTCTTGCAACAGTAATAATATGTTTAGTGCCCATTGGAACTTACCTCCCTGTCTTTACTGTAATATAATTATAGCATAAAGTTTATAAAAAATCACTACCAATTATTAGAAAAAATTAAGTTTGTAAAAAGTCAACAATACAACGACCTTTTTATTATGCAAAAAAACTAACAAAGAGAACATTTTATGAAAACAGAGTGAAATGTTTTTTATCGCAGAGTGAAAGGCGTATTAGAAAATCAAAATTTGCAAAAACTCATTTTGCATATAAATAGAAAAGGGGAAAAGAAATGATAAAAATTTTTTAAAAAAAGTTGAAAAAAGGTATTGACATTTTGGGGAAAGGGTCGTATAATAAAACACGTTCCGCTTGAGAAAGCGACTGAAAATCAAGTGAAAACTTGAATGAGAAAATTGCAGAATTAAGAGGAACACGGACCTTGAAAATTAAACAACGAACTAAAGAAACCCGAAGATGACTTTGAGTT
>JALFTC010000003.1 GCA_022779485.1 Ruminococcus sp. | reverse complement strand
TCCGGCGGTAAAGGTCAGTACGGTCATGTTAAAATTAAGGTCGAACCGAACGAAAGCGGCAAGGGCTACGAGTTCATCAACGCAGTTGTTGGTGGCGCAATCCCGAAAGAGTACATTGAGCCTGTTAACAAAGGTATCCAGGGTGCTCTTAATGCCGGTGTCCTCGCGGGTTATCCCGTTGTTGACGTAAAGGTTACTCTTTACGACGGTTCTTACCACGAGGTCGACTCTTCCGAAATGGCATTTACCATTGCCGGTTCTATGGCATTCAAGGAAGCTATGAAGAAGGCTGACCCTGTTCTTCTTGAACCACTTATGAAGGTTACAGTTATTGTACCTGAGGAGTATATGGGCGATGTTATCGGTGACCTTAACTCCCGTCGTGGTCAGATTCAGGGTATGGAAGCTGTTGGTAACGCACAGCGTATCAACTCTCATGTTCCACTTTCTGAAATGTTCGGTTATGCAACTGATATGCGTTCCAAGACACAGGGCCGTGGTCAGTATGTTATGGAACCTGACACATATCAGGAAGTTCCAAAGTCTATTGCCGAAGACATTATGTCAAAGCGTAAAAAGACTGAGGACTAATTAGATAAATCACCAAAAATACTGAATTATTCAGTAAAACCTATTGCAATTTTGTAAAAAAATTGATAGAATAAAAACAACCAAGATTTTAATCTAAGGAGGATTATAAAAATGGCAAGAGAAAAGTTTGAAAGAAATAAGCCACATGTAAACATTGGTACTATCGGTCACGTTGACCACGGTAAGACTACACTTACAGCTGCTATCACAAAGGTTCTTAACCTTAACGGTGAGGCAGATTTCGTTGATTACGCTAATATCGATAAGGCTCCTGAAGAGAGAGAAAGAGGTATTACAATCAACACAGCTCACGTTGAATATGAAACAGCAAACCGTCACTATGCACACGTTGACTGCCCGGGCCATGCTGACTATGTTAAGAATATGATCACAGGTGCTGCTCAGATGGACGGTGCTATCCTCGTTGTTTCTGCTGCTGATGGTCCTATGCCACAGACAAGAGAGCACATCCTTCTTTCCCGTCAGGTTGGCGTTCCTTACATTGTTGTATTTATGAACAAGACTGACCAGGTTGACGACGAAGAGCTCCTCGAACTCGTAGAGATGGAAATTCGTGACCTTCTTAACGAGTATGAGTTCCCTGGCGACGATACACCAATCATCAAGGGTTCTGCTTATGTTGCTCTTCAGAGCACATCAACTGATCCTAACGCTCCTGAATATCAGTGTATCCACGAGCTTATGGCTGCTGTTGACGAATTCATCCCAACTCCTGAGAGAGATTCCGACAAGCCATTCATTATGCCTGTTGAAGATGTATTCACAATCACAGGCCGTGGTACAGTTGCTACCGGTAGAGTTGAAAGAGGTCGTATCAACGTTAACGAAGAAGTTGAAATCGTTGGTCTTACAGACGATATCCGTAAGGTTGTTGTTACAGGTCTTGAAATGTTCAGAAAGTCACTTGACTATGCAGAGTGCGGCGATAATGTAGGTGCACTTCTCAGAGGTGTTCAGAGAACTGAAATCGAAAGAGGTCAGGTTCTTGCAAAGCCAGGCTCAATCAAGCCACATAAGGCATTCAGCGGTCAGGTTTACGTTCTTACAAAGGACGAAGGCGGCCGTCATACACCATTCTTCAACAACTATCGTCCACAGTTCTACTTCAGAACAACTGACGTTACAGGTACAATTTCTCTTCCAGAGGGCACAGAAATGTGTATGCCTGGTGATAATGTTGAAATGTCTGTTGAACTTATCACTCCTATCGCTATCGAAGAGGGTCTTCGTTTCGCTATCCGTGAAGGCGGTAGAACAGTTGGTTCAGGTGCTGTTACAGCTATCAACGAATAATTATAAGATATAATTATAGTTATTGCATAAATTATCCCCTGTCTTCTGACAGGGGATTTTTGCATTTTAAGCGAAAACAAAAAATTTCCAAAATATTGTCCCATTTTTCGGTTTTTAATTGTTGTATATAGTGAAGGGGATAAATTTCCCTGTATTCAGATTATACTATAATAATTATGGAGGAATTTTAATGAAAGCAACAAGAATTATAAGTGTTATTTTGTCCTTGTTGATAATCTGTTCTGCTTTTACAGGGGTTTCAGCATTTGCAGTGGAAACTAACACAGAGAGAAGTACCAAAGATATAAAAACTGTGGGTGATAATGCTAATACTAAGAGTGTATCGTCAAAAACATCAGGTACAACAGGCGACTGTGTATGGAAATATAACTCAACTTCAAAAACTCTAACCATATCAGGTAACGGAGAGATGAAAGACTATTCCGAAGAGGTTTCTTCCCCATGGCAGAAATATGGCAATAGTATCGAAAAAGTTGTTATTGAAAAGGGCGTTACAAATATAGGTAATTACGCATTTGATTTGTGTGGTAAATTGCTCAATGTAATTATACCCTCCGGCGTGACAAGTATCGGTGAAGGTGCTTTTAGTTATTGCAGATGTTTATCGAATATTGTAATTCCTGATGGGGTGGTAAGCATTGGTGTAAGTGCATTTCAAGATTGCACAAACTTAAAAAGTATAATAATTCCCGATGCTGTTAAAGAACTTGGTGCATCTGCATTTAGTGATTGTAAAAACTTATCCGATGTTACAATAGGTAACAGTGTAACAGAGATAGAATGGCGTATCTTTTCCGGTTGTACAAGTTTATCCAAAGTAAAATTGGGTAACAATGTTACAAAAATAGGTGGCTATGCATTTGAAAATTGCAAAAGATTGTCCTCTATTACACTACCTGACAACCTGAATACTATTGAAAATGGTGCTTTTATTAATACCGGATGCTACAATAATCATCCTGACGGAGTTGTCTATATAGATAAGTGGGTTATTGGATATAAAGGTACAATGCCTCAAAAGACCATTATAGAACTAAAGGATGGAGTAGTTGGAATTGCTGAATTTGCCTTCCTTGAACAAAATAATCTTGTGGGGATTAAAATGCCGGATAGTGTTACGTCAATATGCTATAAAGCCTTTAAAAAATGCCCAGGATTAAAGGAGGTCAAATTTTCAAACAGCGTTACGAATATTGGAATGTATGCTTTTGAGTATTGCAGAAGTCTAATGGATATTACAATTCCGGATAGTGTAGTAGAAATTGGTTCAAATGCATTTTATGATACCGGTTATTTCAATAGTCAGCCTGACGGAGTTGTGTATATAGATGATTGGGCTGTAGGGTACAAAGGCGATATGCCCCGGAATACAACTATTAACCTGAGATACGGTATAAAATACATGGCTAATAATTTTTTAAGTGATAAAATAAATCTTACCCGAATAGAAATCCCCGACACTGTGGAAAGCATCGGAAAAGAGGCTTTTATGTATTGTACAGGATTATATGAAATAAAGATTCCAAACAGTGTTACAAGGATTGAATCCGACGCATTTTGTGGTTGTATCGGCTTATTGTCAGTAACAATAGGCAATAATGTAAACAGTATTGAAAATAGCGCATTTTTTAATTGCAAAAATCTACTAAGTATTACAATCCCCGATAATGTAACAGAATTTGGTGATATGGTTTTTGGGTACTATCATCATTATTATGATAGTGTTGACAAACCTGTTGTAGGATTTACCATATACGGCAACGGAAATTCAAAAGCACAGGAGTATGCAAAGAAGAATAACTTGCGCTATGTGATTTTAACAGGTGAAAGAAAAAATCAAAAAGTGATGATTGATAAGGCTGATTATTATATTACAATGGATGAACCTCTTACTCTCTATGCCAGTGCTATTACAACACGCACATTTGTAAGCTTAGATCGGGATGTGGTGGAAATTTCCCGAAACGGAATTGTAAAAACAACAGGAGCAGGTACTGCAACAATTATAATAGGTGCAAAGGAAACCAAGGAGTATAATTTTGCCTTTGAAACAATGAAAGTAACAGTGAGTAAGGGAACGCAGAAAATAACAAATGTGAGAGAGCAGTATATTAAAACAGCTAATTCCGGCTTTACCGTTCATCCAATGGCAAAGTCAAGGCTGACCTACACAAGCAGTAATAAAGATGTTGCAGTTGTATACTCAACGGGTGAAATTATTGTTAAGAAAGGCGGATATGCTTACATCACAGTTAAGGCTATTGAAAACAGCGGTTACTATTCAAGTGAATTCAGGACAAAAATAATATCTGCGCCAAGGTGTTTTACATCAAAGGATGTATCAAGGGTAAAAAAGATAGGCAAAACAAAAGCCAAAATCACTTGGAAAGCCCTCGCCGGTGCAAGTGGTTACACAGTACAGTATGCCACAAACAAGAGTTTCAAGGGTGCAAAGACTGTGAAATCCAGTAAAAAGTCAGCTACCCTCACAAAACTTAAAAAGGGTAAAACCTACTATGTCAGAATTAATGCCTACACCAAGGTATCAGGCAAAAAATATGCTAACAAGTGGTACAAAACAAAATTTAAAATGTAATTTCAATTATATTAAGAAAGCTCGGCAATTTTGCCGAGCTTTTACTATCTTAATTTGTTGACATTAATTTATTCTTTTTAATTTCAACATCACCTGATGCGATGTCAATGGTGATTTCTGAATTGCCGTTTTCGTAAACAGCCTTGCCGTCCATAGAGTCAAATGCACCTTGAAGAGGGAACTCTGAATTTATGTTACCTGACGCTTTGGAATAGTTGACTGTAAAACCTGCTTCTTCGTTGGCTTTCTCGTCATCTACATAGTAAGGCAGATATATTTCAATATCACCTGAGCTACTGTCTATGTCTATTTTTTCCGGCATAATACTGTTTTTAAACTGGATATCTCCGCTGGAAACATCAAATCCGGCTGTTTTGAAGTTGCCGTCCAAGTAGATATCTCCTGACGCGGAATCAACTGTAAGGGTGTCAGCAGTTAGCTTTCTTCCTGTTATAGTACCGCTGGAGGAATCAATTTCAATATTGTTACACACAAGGCCTCCAAGGTCTATACTTCCGCTTGCTGTGTCGATATACAGGGATTCATAGTCCTTTTCTGCAAGATAAATGTCGATTTTCTCCTGTGAATAACCCAGCTGGAAAAACCAGTTGTCGTGGTTGATTTCAGTAGTATCATTTTCCTGTTCAATAACAAGGTCTTTGCTTTTGTTTCCGGGAAATAAACCTCGGAATGTTTGGGTGTATTCAATGTAGCTGTATGCTTCTCCTGTGTGGAAGGTGACATCTCCGCTTGTGTTATCAAGGCGAATGTTGTCTGTGTAGGTATCATCAAGCTGATAGGTTTTTGAAATTGTTTCGGTGTCGCTAAACAAAATAGCAAGACCGGCAGTTGCTCCGGTTACAATAATAACAGCACATATGATGAATAATACAATAGTAGAGGTTCTGCGACCTTTTGGCTTGTCTGTAACGGTTACATCATAACCGTCCTGAGTAAAATTTTCCTCAAATTTTTCCTGTTTCTTGTCAATCAGTCCGGCAATGTAGTAGTAAATAGGAATTGTCAGGAATAACAGCCACAATGGATGCCACAGTCCGCAGGTCATACCCAAAAAGCAGAACAGCCATACAACAAGAACAGGGTAGGCAAAGTGGCTTATTTTTTTCTTGAAAATTGCGTCAACAACTGTGTAGTACATAGGAATTGTCAAAAACCATAACCAGCTTGTTGCCCAACCGCCGAAAATGTCTATAAAGCCAAAGGCGAAAAATCCTGCTAATGCAACTGCCCAAAAGGGAAAATGCTTTGCTTTTCGGTGTGCAGGGGATTCCACGCAGTCGTGGTGAATGTGACCGTGTTCGTCGGTAAATGCCTTAACATTTCCCTCCTCGTCCACAACATTCACTCCGTCCTTGTCAACAGAAACCTTTGAACCGTCCTTGCTTTCAACATGGATGCCGTCCTTAAAGCTGATGTCAACCTTGTCCTCACCGTCGTGAATATGTATGCCGTTTTTAAAAGATACATGGGATTCTTTTTTGTCCTGTTGATTGCCATTTTCTTCAGAACTGATAAAATCATCAGGATTAAGGTTTTGGGAATTGTCCTCTTTTTCTTTTTCCTTATTTAATGTTGTTGCCGGGTCGCCCATTAAAAGCTCGTCAAGGGTGACGCCGTAAATCTTTGCCAATAATATTAGGTTGTCTGTGTCAGGGGATGCCTCGGCTCTTTCCCACTTGCTGACAGCCTGACGGCTTACGCCGATTTTTTCCGCAAGCTCCTCTTGGCTAAGACCGCTTGCCTTTCTATACTGTAATAGTTTGTTTGCAGTTTCAATGTTCACAATAATTACCCTCCCCCCCGTCAGGGGTCCTTTCTCTAAGATGGGTTTATTATACATTTTGCCCCTCGGTTGCACCATAAACTTTAGTTTGCAATTCCGCAACTATGGGTTGCATTGGCTTGTTAATGGGCTTTTTAAGGGATTTATTTTAGGGAAACACTGAATAAATCACTTTACACATCTTGTGCGCATATTTTCTGCCGGTATGCCCAAAAAATCCTCGCAATACGCCAGTATTCCTGCGGTTTTTTGAACATACCGACAAAAAATCTGACAGCACAATCTGTGCAAATGATTTAATCAGTGTTTCCTTAGAAAATTAGTATTATGTTTACGCCTTTATTTTCCGATTATAAACTAATTATATCAGTAGTCCAGTCCTTTAGTTGTCTTTAAAAATTCGCTGAAACGGCTGTAAATCTTGTCTACTCCCCCCACAGAGTCACTTTCTATATTAAGTGGCATAATTGGGTCGTGAACAGAAAGTCTAAGGAGTAGCCAACCGTCACCGTTGTTTTTGTCAAAGGAAACTCTGATGCCCTCACGGTTGTCGTCGGCAACAATCCAGTTTTCTTCCTTATTAGCGTATTCCTCAAGGCTGTTGATAATTCTTTCACCACAGGCACGGAAATCTTCCTCGGTAATTTTAAAGCGGATTTCCTTGCTTTCCACAGGCTCCTTTAGATTTTCAAGGAGCATATCAATAGTTTTGTTTTCCTTTTTAAGCTGTGCCATTTTAATGATGATTTTTGTGCAGAGGTAGGCACCGTCATCAAGGAAGTAGTTTTCTTTCATAGCTGCGTGACCTGATGTTTCAATGGCAAGTGGGCAGTACTCTCCCTTATTGTTTAGCTCAATTCCCTTGTCAATAACATTCTTGTAGCCTCGTCTGTATCTGTAATGCTTACCGCCAAGCTCATTTTCAATAAATTCCTTTAGTCCTGATGAAGTTACGGAGTCGGTAACTATTGTACCGCCCTCCTTGCCCTCAAGTGCAATAGCTGATGCAAGGGCAACAAGCCTGTTTCTGTTGATTTCTTTACCGTATGAGTCAACAGCACCGCCTCTGTCAACATCGGTGTCGAAGATTACACCAAGGTCGGCATTGCTGTTAAGAACAGCCTTTGAGATGGACTCCATTGCAGTTTTGTCCTCAGGATTTGGTATGTGGTTGGGGAACATTCCGTCAGGGTCAAGGTAAACAGAGCCCTCTGTGTCTGCTCCAAGAACCTTTAAAACCTTTTCGGCATAGAAACCGCCCACACCGTTACCGGCATCAACAACAATTTTAAAGCCCTTTAGAGGATGCTCGTAATCTTCTTCTGAATTAACCTCTTTCTTAATTATATCGCAAAGGTGGTTGCTGTACCTTGACATATAGTCGATTTCCTCAACAACACCGTCATTTGTAATGGTTGGAGTAGCGTTGTCCTGTGCGTATTGTAGGATAGATTCAATATCGGAACCCTCAAGACCGCCCTGTGGTGTGAAAAATTTTAGTCCGTTTCTGTTAAAAGGGTGGTGAGATGCGGTAATTTGCACAGCACCGTCACAGCCAAGGTCAACAGTTGTCATAAACATTGAGGGAGTGGAGGATAAATTGGTGTAAATCACCTTTACTCCCGCCTTTTTAAAGCTGTCAATAACACAGGATGCGATTCTTTCACCGCTGATACGGGAATCTCTGCCCACAGAAATAGTCAGCTCACTTGCATTTTTCTTTGATTTTTCCGAAAGCCACAGCACAAAGCCAAAAGCCATAGCCTTTACAGTGTCATCAGTAAGGTTGACACTTTGTCCCTCAACACCCTCAGAGGCTACTCCTCTGATGTCTGTACCGCTTTTAAAGTTCTTATAGTAATTATTCAGCATAAAAATACCCCTTAAAATAAATTTACAACAATATTATACAATAAATAAAATAATATTACAAATTCCCATTGCAATGGGCTTTTTTCGACTTTTAATTCAGTTATGGAAATAACTGTTTTTATCTTTTGTATGTTTGCTTAAATATATTTTCTTATTTAGAAATAAATTGATAATTTTCACTAAAGAAAATTAAAATCATTTAACAATTGTTTTACCGAAGAAATGAATGGTTGTGCATATTATATAAAACGAAAGGGCGAATGTTAGTTGCTTTTTATTTTTTATCGTTATTATGTACAAATAAAACCCTCTGTATTTGTTGACATTCACTAAAGGATGTGTATAATAGTAGATGTCAGGTTAATAGTCCACCTGATAATCGTAAAACAAAAAGCGATTTTGTAAACAGCCAAATGGTAAATGGCAGCACGAAATTATTTATTTTATTTAAGGAGGAAAAATTTATGACACCTATGATCAATCTTCATGACATCGATGTTACCAAGTTCCTTGCCGTGCTCGATACTTGCGAAGGTAATGTTTATCTTGTTACCAGCGAGGGTGACCGTTTGAATCTTAAAAGCAAACTTTGTCAGCTCGTTGGATTGACAAAGCTTATCGAAGGCGGCAAAATTGCAGAGGCTTGCATCTATTGTGACAACAAGGATGACGAAAGCAAGCTCTTCAGATTCAACTTACTTGGTGATACAGGTAATGCGAATATTGCTTAAGTAATATTGATAGCGAGAGCGTTTATACGCGTTAATTTTTTAAAATCCTAAAGCGGAGAAGGCACCCTGATGGGTGCCTTTTTCGTTTTGATATTAATAATTTAGGCATAATTAAAGTCATCAGGATGATTCTTTTTGAAAATATCAAAGATTTTTTGCACTAAAGCCTCATCATCAATGCCTACATATACTTCTTCTTTGTCGTCAATGCTGTCAATTTTCAGGATTGTAAAGTCCTTGACATCTGGAATGTTCTCCACAAGAACAGCATATTCTTCATTTTTGTAGGTGATTACATCAAGAAGTTCAAATTCAACCTCGTTTCCAAGGTCGTCCTCAAGTGTAAAGATAACATTCTTTTCCATAATATTCTCCCGTATTTATTTTTCTATGCCTTTTTTTCGCTGTAGTTGCCCAAAAAGCTGAATTCCGGCAACTCGGTGCTTAAAGCACACAGCAAATTCATAACATTTTCACTGCCCACATTACCTGTGAAGTCAAGATAAAACAGATATTCAAAGGGCTTGTTGGCAATAGGACGGGACTCTATCTTTGTAAGGTTAAGTCCGATTGAGTTAAATCTGCACAGTACGCTGTAAAGAGAGCCTGTAATGTGGGGCAGGGCAAAGCAAAGGCTGATTTTGTCTGCATTTTCAGGGATATACAGCCTTTTGGAAATGACAATAAACCTTGTGGTGTTGTCACTTCTGTTTTCGTAATGCTCCTCCAGAATTTTCAGACCGTATTCCTCAACAGCACTGCGGTTGCATACTGTGGCAAGGTCAATCCTCTTGCTTTTTGCAACATCCCTTGCGGCAACGGCTGTGTTTGCCGAAGGCAGTGCTTTGTAGTTATTCTCTGTAATTTTGTTACTGCATTGGGCAAGTGCCTGTGGGTGTGACCACACCTCTTCAATATCCTCAAGGCTTGCCTGAGGGATAGATGCAAGACAGTAGTGAATTTCCATATCAATGGATTTTACAATGTAAAAACGGTGTTTTAGGATAAGGTCGTAAACATCACTGACAGAGCCTGCACTGGAATTTTCCACAGGAAGAACACCGTAGTCGGCGTCACCGTTTTCAATAGATGCAAAAACATCCATAAAGCTTTTGCAAAACTGTGGTTCACAGTCAGGGAAAATCTTTAGTGTTGCCTCGTGATTGTTTGCGCCTGCAATTCCCTGAACAGCAACACGAGTGTCCTTTGTGTAGGGAATATCCTTTCCGGCGTTTTCAATGAGCTTTTTCATTTCCTTGCCCGAGCCAACAATGTTGTGCTGTAACGCTCTGGAAAGCTCCATAATGTTACTGTACAAAAGCTGTGATGCGTAGCCGAATTCTCCGCCTTTCACAAGCATTTCGTCAAGAATTTCCTGCTCTCTGTCGGCATTCAGGATAGGAATGTTATTTTCTTTTTTGTACATTCCAACTTCCTTTGCACATTCCATTCGTTGGGTAAAAAGCTTAATCAACTTTTCGTCAATTTCGTTAATTTCAAGTCTGATTTCTTCCAAATTTCTCATTTCTTATCCTCCCTCAAGAGAGTAAATCCAAAATTGTAACTGCGGTGATTGCCTCAATAACAGGCACAGCCCTTAAAACAATGCAAGGGTCGTGTCTGCCCTTGATTTCAAGGGTGTCATTTTGGCGGGTTTCAAGGTTAATTGTGTCCTGCACCTGTGCAATAGATGGTGTTGGCTTTACTGCAACCTTAAAGGTGATTGGCATACCGTTTGTAATGCCCCCTAAAATACCTCCGCAGTTGTTTGTTGTGGTGTAGATGTTGCCATTTTCGTCATATCTGAAATTGTCGTTGCTTTCACTTCCGTGCATTTTGGCAAGCTCGAAGCCCTTGCCGAATTCAATGCCCTTCATAGCAGGAATTCCAAACACAGCCTTGGCAATTCTGCCCTCAACACCGTCAAACATTGGGTAACCGATACCGGCTTTCATACCCACAACAGCACATTCAATAGTACCGCCAACGGAGTCCTTGTTAAAGGCTGAGTCGGCAACCTCCTTGCGCATTTCCTCCTCCTTGCTGCTGTCAAGAAGCGGGAAAGAAGAGTTGAGGAGATTGTCTATTGTTTCGTCAGAAATATTGCAGGGGTCAAAGGACTTGTCTTTAACACTTCCGATACTTTGAATGTGGGCGGTTACCTTTACACCCTTTTCAAGGAGAATTTGCTTACAAACTGCACCGGCAAAGACGATTGGTGCTGTAATTCTTCCGCTGAAATGTCCGCCGCCGGCAATGTCGTTAAAGCCGTTGTACTTAACATAGGCGGGGTAGTCGCTGTGACCGGGACGAGGACACCTTTTGATGTTGGAGTAGTCCTTGCTCTTTGTGTTGGTATTGTGGATTATTGCACAAAGTGGGGCGCCTGTTAATGTGTTGTCAACCACGCCCGAAAGAATTTCGGGAAAATCCGCCTCTTTCCTTGGTGTTGCGGTTTTGTCGTTGCCGGGAGCCCTGCGTTTCATCTCCCTTAGCACCTTGTCCATATCTATTGTCAGACCTGAAGGCAGTCCGTCAATTACCACACCGATTGCCTTACCGTGGCTTTCTCCAAATACGGAAATCTTTATATTTTCACCTATTGTTGATGACATTTACATTACCTCCAAGCTTTTTGAAATCCCCAAAAAAGTCGGGGTAACTCTTTTTGATAGCGTGACTGTCGGTTACTATTACATCATTTCTTGCAATAATGGATGCAACTGCACTTGCCATTACAATTCTGTGGTCGTTACAGCCTTCGGCTTTTCCTCCGTTTAATGAGCCGACACCCTGAATGAGAAGTCCGTCATCAAGCTGGGCAACCATTCCCCCAAGGTTGTTTATTGCCTCCATTGTTGTTTTCAGTCTGTCGCTTTCCTTAATTCTTAATCTTTCTGCGTTGTATATCTTTGTAACGCCTGTTGCACCTGCACCGCATACTGCCAAAACAGGAACAAGGTCGGGAATTTGACTTGCGTCAATGTCTATTCCTCTTAAATTACTCTTTTTAACTGTAACGGAATTTTCGGTGGTAGTTACATCTGCACCAAATCTTTTCAGAAGATTGCAGATTTCCTTGTCCCCTTGGGTGGAGTTTGGGTCAATTCCGTTTACGGTGATTTCACCGCCTAAAGCACCTGCAACCATAAAGAAAGCTGCCTGACTCCAGTCACCCTGGACGGTGTAGTCCTGTGGGGTGTAGTGTTGATTTCCCTTTACAAAATATCCGTAGTCTGTAACCTCCACATCAACACCAAAGCGTTTCATTGTGTCAATGGTCATATTTATGTAGCCCACACTTTCAAGTGGTGAGGTCAAAATAATCTTGCTGTCCCCATCAAGGAGAGGTAGGGCAAGGAGAAGTCCTGTTACAAATTGGCTTGAAACATTTCCGGGAATTTCAAAGGTTCCGCTCTTTAGCTGACCTTTTATTTTTAGTGGAAGTCCACCCTCAGTTTCGCACTCCACACCCTGTTTTGGCAGAGTGTCAAGGTAAATTCCGATTGGCCTTTGTGGGAGAAGTCCACTGCCTGTGAAAGTTCCCTCTATTCCAAGTGCCCCGGCAACGGGAATGAAGAAACGCAGAGTACTTCCGCTTTCGTTACAGTTAAAATCAGCCTTACAACGGGAAAAAAGGTGACTGCTGTCTATTGTCAGTGTGTCACCTTTAATTTCAGTTTCTGCACCAAGGGCGTTGATGCAGGATATTGTGGCTTTTATATCCTCTGATAGAGATATAGGGGAGATAGTACATTTACCCATAGAAAGAGCACCGCAGATTATGGCTCTGTGGCAGTCGCTTTTTGATGGGGGAACGGTAACGGTACCACTTAGTTTGGATGGTTTAATAAGAACCTCCGCCATTTTATACTTCCTCCGTAACATCAATGTATTCCTGGAACCTTCTGTGGTCGATATTTTTCACAGTTGCATCTCCTATTGCTTTAAGAACAACAATGTCAATACCGCTTCCAAAGCTCTTTTTGTCGCTTTGGGACGCAAAGGCAATATCCCTCATAGAGCTGTCATCGTGAATCGGAAGGTGGTACAGCTTGCAAAGGTCAATGATTTTTTGAGTTGTACCCTTTGGAGTAAAGCCCTCTTTTTCGCTGGCATTTGTAATCATAACCATTCCAATAGCAACTGCCTCACCGTGAGAAAGTCCCTTGTAATCGTATATTTTTTCCAGAGCGTGACCGATTGTGTGACCGAAGTTAAGGAGCTTTCTTTCTCCTGCCTCGGTTTCGTCACGCTGAACTATGTCACGCTTGATAGAAACGCATCTGTATATTATGTTTTCAATGTCAAGCTCATCCATACCCTTTTTAAGAAGTCTGAAAAGACCTAAGGATTTGATACAGCCGTACTTAATTACCTCAGCCATACCGTCGTGAACATATCTTTCAGGCAAGGTTGAAAGGGTGTCGGGGTCAATGAGCACAAGGCTTGGCTGCCAAAAAGCACCCACAAGGTTTTTGCCCTGTTTGATGTCATAGCCTGTTTTACCGCCCACAGAGGAGTCAACCTGTGCAAGGAGAGAGGTTGGAATTTGAACAAACTCAATTCCCCTTAAATATGTTGCGGCGGCAAAGCCTGCCATATCCCCTGTTACACCGCCCCCAAGGGCAAGGATAATGTCCTTGCGAGTGATGTTGTTGTCGGCAAGGTGGCTGTAAATAGCCTCAATAGTCCTAAAGTTTTTTGAGGCTTCTCCTGCCTTAAATACAAATTCGGATACTATAAATCCCGACTGCTTTAGGGAGGCAATTACATTTTGACTGTACAGTGCGTGAACATTACTGTCTGTTACAACAGTAACCCTTGTAGGGGAAATAACCTTTTTGATGTATTCCCCGCATTTGTCAATAATGCCCCTGTCAATTATAATATCATATTTTCGTCCTGTATTTACTTTAAGCTTTTTCATTCGCCTAAAGCCTCCTTGATTTCGTGACCCTTGCTTAGCAGGGCCATAAGTTTTTCTTTATCGTTATTGGAAATTGCGTCTTCCATACTTTGTATGTTGCTGATAAGTGTGTCAAGCTCCTTTAAAAGAGGCTTTTTGTTGTCCAAAAACAGTTCGCTCCAAAGCTCGGCATTAATGTTTGCAACCCTTGACACATCACGGTAACTGCCTGCTGAAAATCCCTTGTGATTCATACAGTTTGGGGATAATACATAGGCACAGGCGAGAATGTGAGGTAACTGACTTGTAAAGGAAATCATCCTGTCGTGTTCCTCGGGAGTGGAAATCTTAATTCCCCCAAAGCCTAAGGAAAGATTGAAGTCGGACACAAGCTTAACAGCTTCTTCCTTTGCATCACAGGGGATAACAATACAGCTTGCCCCCTTGTATAAGTCAGCATCGCTTACATCAAAGCCGTTTTTCTCTTTGCCTGCCATTGGGTGAACACCTACAAATGTAAAGCCGTACTTGTGGCTAAGGTCTGTAAGATCACTGCAAATCTCGGTTTTAATGCCGGAGGTGTCTGTGACTATTGCACCCTTTTTGATTTTGTCGCCGTTATCCCTGATAAACTGTACAGCTGCTCCGGGGTAAACACCAAGAATAACAAGGTCAACATCACTAAGGTCGTTTACTGTACCGATTTTGTCAATAGCACCGCAATTATATGCCTTTTCAAGTGGCAAAGGACTGCGGTTAATGCCTATTACATAATGATTTGTGTATTTTTTAATGGCTTTGCAATAGGAACCTCCAATGATTCCCAGTCCAACAACTGCAATTTTCATAATAGTTCAATCCTTTAAAGTGCGGACTTTATGTTTGTAACCTTCTTGGCGACCTTGTCAAATTCCTCAGGTGTGAGGGATTGTGCTCCGTCGCAAAGTGCATGTGGCGGGTCGTTGTGAACCTCAATAATAAGTCCGTCCGCACCTGCGGCAACAGATGCCATTGCAAGTGGCTCAACAAGCCAGCTGTGACCTGTTGCGTGACTTGGGTCAACGATTACAGGCAAGTGACTTAGACTTTTTACAATAGGAATAGCGGATAAATCAAGTGTATTTCTTGTGTATTTTTCGTATGTTCTGATTCCTCTTTCGCAAAGGATAACCTGCTGGTTGCCCTCAGCCATAATGTATTCTGCGCTCATAAGCCATTCTTCAATAGTTGCACAAAGACCTCTCTTAAGAAGAATAGGCTTGTCAAGCTTACCCAGCTTTTTCAGCAGGGTGAAGTTTTGCATATTTCTTGCGCCCACCTGAATGATGTCAACATCACTAAACAGGTCAATGTCGGCTTCGCTCATAATTTCTGTTACAATAGGCAGACCTGTTTCCTGTCTTGCCTTAAACAGCAAGGAAAGACCTTCCTCCTTTAGTCCTTGGAAGGAATAAGGTGAAGTTCTTGGCTTAAATGCTCCCCCTCTCAGGACAGTTGCACCGGACTCCTTTACAGCCTTTGCAATTTCCGTAACCTGACTTTCAGACTCAACAGAGCAAGGTCCGGCAATAAGAGTAAGATTTCCTCCGCCGATTTTTGCCCCGTTTGAAAGGGTGATTACTGTGTCCTCAGGGTGGAACTTCCTGTTTGCTTTTTTGTAGGGTTCCTGAACACGCTTAACAGAGTAAACAATGTCCTGAGCCTTGATGGTGCCAATGTCAACTGTGGTGGTGTCGCCGATAAGACCAAGTACAGTTTCATTAACGCCCTGCCACTCGTTTACATCAACATTGTATGTTCTTTTTAAAGCACCCGAAAACTCGTCAATAGTTTTTCTGTCGGTACCTCTTTTAAGTACAATAATCATTATTTAGTCCTCGTTTCCATTACTAACTTATATATTTTACCACTTTAGTGGGTTTATATCAATAGTAAGGGCATTTTTTTGCCTAAAATTAAATTTAATTTAGATTTAATTTAGATTTAGATTTTTGCTATGTGGATAATGTTCAAAGCAACCTGTAACGGTGGGAATTCTCCGTCAACAATAATGTCAGCCGCCTTTTTGTAAAGGGGCATTCTCTTTTCGTACAATTCCCTCATAGCCTCGTCTTTGTCAGGACGCTGGAGCAAGGGTCTTGTGGTGTCGTTTTTCAGCCTTTCCTTAATTGCGTCAAGGGGTACATCAATCAGCACTATTGTTCCGTTCTTTTTCAGCGCCTGAACATTTCGCTCAAAGGTCAAGGCTCCGCCACCTGTTGATATGATAATTCCCGATTTTTTGGAAAGCTCACAGCAGGCGTCATATTCCAAATCCCTAAAATAAGATTCTCCATACTTGTCAAAGATTTCAGAAATTTTCATTCCTTGATTTTTTTCTATGTAGGCGTCTGTGTCAATCATATTCATTCCCGAACGCTTTTGTAAATTTTTCCCTACTGTGGTTTTTCCGCACCCCATAAAACCGCATAAAATAATGTTTTTGCTCATTATCTATTCTTCAACTCCTCAAGACAGTCCAAGCACAGGTTGTCAATATCGTTTTTGTCAAAGGCAACATCATTCCACTTTGTCTGTGCCACAACAGCCTGCCAAACAAGCATTGACATTCCGCCAACAGCCAAAGCGCCGTTTTGCTTTGCTTTCTTTATAAGTTTAGTTTCCAGCGGGTTGTAAATAGCGTCAAAAACGGACTTTGAATTTTTGATTACCTCATCACTGACAGGGCAGTTTTCATCGTGAGGGAACATTCCCACAGGTGTTGCGTTAATCAGAACATCAATATCACCCTGTAGGTCGGAAATTTTGCAAACCTTGACATTGTCACCGTCAAGGGCGTCAAGCTCCTTTTTCAGGTCGTTAGCCATAGTAAGGTCGTCGGGACGGACAGCCAATGTAAGGTCATTTTTTGCAAGGACAGCCTCATAAGCCATTGTTCTTGCTACTCCGCCACAGCCTAAAATAACTGTTCTGCCCTCAAATGGAATTCCTGCACTTTTCAGAGCCATAAGAAAACCGTCAGGGTCTGTGGTGTAGCCCCTAAAGGTTCCGTTGTCGTTAAAAAAGGTGTTTACACTTCCGTACAGCTTTGCCTTTGGGTCAAGATAATCCAAAAATGGAATGATAGCCTGCTTGTGGGGAATTGTTATGTTAAATCCGTTTAGCTTTGATAATTCCTTATCAAATGTTTCCTTTAATTCCTCAGGGGGAACATCGTAAACATTATACTCAGCGTCAATCCCTGCAAGGGAAAAAAGTCTTTTATGGATGAATGGTGACATTGTGTGTCCTATTGGGTGTCCGATAACTGCATATTTTTTCTTTGGCATAATTTCTCCTTGATTTTTGTAATAAAATATGAAAATTTTGAAATAAATATTGACAAAGTCACAATTTACTTATAGTATAATTGTAACGGCTATGGGACTATTTTATCAAATTAATGATAATTTGTCCATAAAAGCTGACGATTATTTTCTTTATTCAAACAGGAGGATATTATTATGGTATTAGAAAAAGTAAAGACTATCTTAGCTGAACAGTTTGATGTTGAGGAGGATACAATCACAGAGGATACTTCTCTTCAGGAAGATTTAGGCGCAGATTCTCTTGATGTTGTAGATTTGCTTATGTCTATTGAAGATGAATTCAGCATTGAAGTTCCTGACGAGGATGTTGAGAACATCAAAACAGTAGGAGCTCTTGTTTCTTATATCGAACAGAATTCTTAATTGTTAATCATTTTGGTTAATAATCGGAGGGGCGGTTTTTCTGTCCCTCTTTTCTTTTTGTGATTATACTTGAAAAAACAGTTGATTTTTTGTATAATAAAAATAATGCGTATTAATGAAAGGGGTATACGAAAATGGGAAATAACAAAAAGTTTGTTTCTGCCATTACAAGTCGTGACGAGGACTTTGCAAAGTGGTACACCGATATTGTAAAAAAGGCAGAGCTTATTGATTATAGCGGAGTTAAGGGATGTATGGTTATCCGCCCATACGGTTATGCTATTTGGGAGAATATTCAGGCTGACCTTGACAGAAGATTTAAGGAAACAGGTCACGAAAATGTTTATATGCCTATGTTTATCCCCGAAAGTCTGCTCCAAAAGGAAAAAGACCATGTTGAGGGCTTTGCCCCTGAATGTGCTTGGGTAACTGTTGGCGGTGACGAAAAGCTGAACGAAAGACTTTGTGTTCGCCCAACCTCGGAAACCCTGTTTTGCGAGCATTACAGCAAGGTTATTGAAACATACAGAGATTTGCCAAAGCTGTACAATCAGTGGTGCTCTGTTGTAAGATGGGAGAAAACTACCCGTCCGTTCCTGCGTACAAGTGAATTTTTGTGGCAGGAGGGCCACACAATGCACGAAACCGAGGAAGAGGCAAGGGAAGAAACACTTAGGATGCTTAATGTTTATGCAGATTTCTACAGGGAAACCCTTGCAATTCCGGCTGTTATCGGCAAAAAGACAGAGAAAGAAAAGTTTGCCGGTGCAGAGGAAACATATACAATCGAACCGATGATGCACAACGGTGTTGCACTTCAGGGCGGTACATCACACTACTTTGGTGACGGATTTGCAAAAAGCTTTGACATTACATTCCAAGGAAGAGATAACAAACAGCACTATCCCCATCAGACCTCTTGGGGTGTATCAACCCGTATGATTGGTGCAATAATAATGGTACACGGTGACGACGAGGGACTTGTTCTCCCACCAAAGGTATCACCAATTCAGGTTGCAATTATTCCTATTGCACAGCACAAGGAGGGTGTGCTTGACAAGGCACATCAGCTTTTTGACAGACTTAAAAAGGACTACCGTGTTAAGCTGGACGACAGTGACAATTCACCGGGCTGGAAGTTCTCCCAGTACGAGATGAAGGGTGTGCCTATCAGAATTGAATTAGGCCCTAAGGATATAGAAAATAATCAGTGCGTAATTGTTCGCCGTGATACAAGGGAGAAGATTTTTGTTTCTCTTGATGAGCTTGAGTCAAAGGTTTCGGAGGCTCTGCAAATGGTGCACGACGGAATGTATGAAAAGGCTCTTAAAAATATGCAGGAAAAAACCTTTACTGCAACTACATTTGATGAATTTGTTGATACAGCAGAAAATCACCCCGGCTTTATCAAGGCTATGTGGTGCGGTGACAAGGAATGTGAAGAAAAGCTAAAGGATGTTACAGGGGGAGTTAAGTCACGCTGTATTCCTTTTGAAGAAGAACATCTTTCCGACACCTGCGTATGCTGTGGTAAACCTGCAAAGCATATGGTTTACTGGGGCAAGCAATATTAATTAACCCGATTAATAATAAGATTATGATTTGAAAGGAGGGGTTATATGCCAATTAAGGTTGCTAACAATTTGCCGGCTATAAAAATATTGGAAGAGGAAAATATTTTTATAATGACTGAGGACAGGGCAATATCACAGGATATTCGACCCCTCAAAATTGTTATACTAAATATAATGCCCACAAAGATTGAAACAGAAACACAGCTTATCCGTCTTTTGGGCAATACATCCCTTCAGGTTGATGTGGATTTGCTCCATATGCGTAGTCACCAGGCTAAAAATGTAAGCAAGCATCACCTTGACACATTTTACAAAACCTTTGACGAAATCAAGGACAGTCGATATGACGGTATGATAATCACCGGTGCTCCTGTTGAGCATATGAAATTTGAAGATGTGGACTATTGGCAGGAGCTTACCGAGATTATGGAGTGGGCAAAGAAGAATGTTTGGTCAACTCTCCACATCTGTTGGGGCGCTCAGGCAGGACTTTACTACCACTACGGTATAAGCAAAAGGAATTTGCCTAAAAAGCTAAGCGGAATTTACCGCCACAGAATTCTCCAAAATCTTCACCCTCTGCTCAGAGGACTTGACGATGTGTTTATGATGCCTCATTCAAGGTACACAGAGAGTGTTCCTGAGGAGATTTTGGCTAATCCAAATTTGGATGTGCTTGCCTCAGGAGAAAAGTCCGGAATTGCAATAGTTGCCGACAAGCCTTGCAGAAAGTTCTTTGTGTTCGGCCACGCAGAATATGACAGAATGACATTGGCACAGGAGTACGAAAGGGACTTGAAAAAGGGGATAAATCCTGAAATTCCTTACAGGTATTTTCCGCAGGATGATGTGACAAAAATTCCCGACAAAAAGTGGAGGAGTACAGCATTTTTGCTCTTTGCAAACTGGCTTAACTACTTTGTTTATCAGCAAACCCCATACGACCTTAACGAGCTTGATTCAAAATAATATTGGATAAAAAAATACCGGACAATCCAAATGGATTGTCCGGTTAATGCTTTTGTAAACTTATTTGATAATTCCCTGGAATATTTTAACCTTAAGGATTTCCAAAACTGCATTGTTGAGGGATTCCTCTGTAACAGTGCCGTTCTTAACAGCATTTGTAAAGTACTTAACAGTTTTGTCCAAATTCTTTGGCATTACAAGTACCTGAGCACCGTCGTTGAATGCTTTGACAGCCTCGGTGCCGTTGCTTGTTTTTTCTTCGCAAAGCTTGTCCGATGCCTTTAGAACATCACCGTAGGAGAAAACCTCTTTCTCTCCTTTTTCCATTATGAACAAAGGAGTCTTTGCATAGGTTTTTGTTTTCTTAACCATTTGTGCAAAGGCTTTGTCGTCCTCTCTGTTTTGTTCAAAATATACAATACCCCCAACAGGATACTTTTCAAGCTGTTTCTTTGTTGTCTGTCCTGCAACGGTTGCAACATCAACATTAGTGAGTTCTTCCGGAGTTACAACGAACAACTGGCAAACCTTTGCGTTTGTGTCCATATTTTCAAGTAGCTGTGTTGCCTGTACCGTTGTTGGGTCGGCAGGTGCGGTAGTTGTTGTTTCGGGAACGGTCGTAGTTGTTGGGGAAGTGGTGGTTGTGGTTGTTGTGGTTGTTGTACCCTTTACAACATCATTGTAAACATCTACAAGCTGTTCCCTGAATACAAATGCACCCACTGCAAGTATTGCAACAATCAGTAGTATTACAATGAAGATAATAAGTCCCTTGTGGTTTTTCTGTGCGTGTCGTCCTTTTGTTGCCATAATAATTCACCTCGTTATTTTTTCTAACTAAATTGTATCACATAATCAATAAAACAACAATGCGAAATTTGTAGTTACCATAATTATTTTAAGTTTTTGTATTCCTTTATACCCTTTGTTATGCCCTCAACCATTTTCTTTTGAAAATCTTTTTGGAACATTAGCCTGTCCTCGTCAGGATTGGTCATAAATCCAAGCTCAATCAGCACCGTTGGTACCTTTGAAAAGTTAAATCCCACCAAATCATTCCTTGCAACAGTACCTCTGTTGTTAAATTCTGTTGCCTTTATGTAGTTTTTAAGAATAATCTCCGATGCCTTTTTGCTTGTTTTTGATAGCTTTTCTCCAACATAGTCGGGGGCGGGGTAGAGGAGGGACGCTCCCCTTACACTGCTGTCCTCTATTCCGTCAGCGTGTATCCTAAAGGCAAGGTCAACCTTGAGCTTGTTGCCCATTTCGGCTCTGTCCCTTAGGCTCATTGGTGTACCCTCTGTTGTCCTGACCATATACACATCCGCACCAAGCTTTTCAAGGCTTTTTTGGAGAAGAAGTGCAACCTGCAGTGTAAGTTCACCCTCACGCTTGTGGGTTGCAACACCTGTTGCGCCTGTGGAGGAATTTTCCACTGTGGTTTCCGTGGCACCGGGATATTTTGGTTCAACATATTCCTTAGTGCAACCGTGACCTGCGTCAATGAGGATTTTAAATCCCGCAAGCTCCCCCTTTTTTTCTGTGGTCGTGGGAACAGTTGAGGTGCTTTGGGAAGTGGCAGATGTTGTCTGGTGTGTAGGAGTTGAAGAATTTTTGTTTTTGTCTGTACTTTCCTTTGAACAGCCCGATGGCAAAATCACTGACAATAGGAGAAAAAGTGAAATAATAATCCTTTTCATTTTTTACTCTACCTGTCCTGAGGGTCTGTGATAGGTTTCATATAGTACTTTGGAGTGTTAGCCTCGATTCTGTTGGCAAGCTCCTCGTTGCCCTCAAAGCGGAAGAGCATCATTTGAATGTCAAACAACTCCTTGTTAACTGCAAAGCCTGAGCCCTGCTTGTATGCAAGGAGGGTTGCAATTCTGTTGTTTTGCATAATCTTTGAAAGACGGTAATAGTCCTGATTTTCAACAAGGTTGCGGATAAGACCCATCTTTGGCATATAGTAGAAGTACAGTCTTGCCCTTGCACCTGTCCTCTTAGCCAAAGCCCAGATGCTGTTCTTTTGACGGTCGTAGTAGGAGGAAATAGCTTTGATAAACATTTGTCTTGACTTCTTTCTAAAGTATTTTTTCCAAATATCTCCGTGCTTTTTCATTGCCCTTTCAAACTGCTTACAGGAAACATTGAGGAGAACAATGTTGTTTGCACCTGATGTGGAATTTCTCGCCTTTTGCTTCCAGCCTCGTGCATAAACTCTGCGTAAAACCTGGTCAATTTTGTAGGATATACTGAACTTTTCGCCCCAAAGTTCAACAGTTTTTACCTTTTCAAGAGGGTCAAAGGGGAAGTCGAACAGTGTTTGATTAAAGCTTTTAATGGAGCAGTTTGAGTTGATTTTTCCGCTGTGTCCCTTTGCAATCATATCAAAGATAAATCTGCTGACTCTCTTTTTGCCTGCAATCTTCATTATGTTCACAAATGGTGTGGTGAGGAAATATTTACAGCTTTCAAGAGAAGTTAGTCTGCAAAAGTGCTTTTCCCAGCCGTGTTCAAAGAACCTTAGCTTAAAGTGCTTTAGCATACTGTTTTCTTCAGTTCTAAGAGGTATAATTTCAACATAAATTCCGCATCTAAAGGCATTTCCCCTTTGGGCAAGGGAAACATTTGTAGTTTCGGTGTTGCTGTACCTTGCAGAGTAATCCATATAGTTTGGATTGTTGTGCATAGAGTCAAAGCTCCTGTGCTTTATCCGCTTTTTCTCCATAATGTTGCACAACTTTACAAAGTCGTCATTCCTAACCATAATTTTTGCAAAGGGCTCGTCAGTTTCGCCCAAGACAAGTGCCTTGGCGGCTGTGCTGTCAAACAGGGAATATGTGATGTTGTTTTCGTCACAAATATCTCTGATTTCACACAAAAGCTGTAATAGAACATCCTGTATTGTTGTGTTACTCATCAAAATCACCTTCTTCAATAAGGTCTTTGTCATTGTGTAAAGGTCCGTCAACCTTGTTTTTCAGCGGGTCAAGGTCCTTTAGGCTGATAATCTCAATATCACCCGGAATATTTAGCTTGTTCAGTAAATTTTCAAGACTTTTGTATTCAAGTGAGGGAATAACTGTGTTTTTGTCAATTATCCCCACATTTTGAAGTGCTTTTGTTAGGGCTTCACCTGTTTTAAATGGGGCTGACCATTTGCCGATAAAGTCACTCAGTACCTTTTCCTTTTGCTCTGCCTTGGCAGGCTGTTCTTCTCCTGTTTCAACAGATATGTGCTTTAAGTTTTCGGCATAGGCAAACTGTTCCTTTAAAAATCTAAGCTGAGCATAGAACTTTTTGTTCAGCAAGGTTATAAGGCTTTTGTCAGTTGTATTTGAGGAATGAATGTACTTTGAAACAGCCTCTTGGGTATTACCCTTTTTATACTGTATTTCTCCCTGCAAATAGGACTTCCAAAATTCGTCCTTAATGCTTTCAACCTCTTTTTCAAACTCACTTAGCTCTGCGTAATCGTTACAAAGTCTGATTTTTGCCATAAGTGAGGAAGTATCTGCGTCCTTTGCAAGACTTCTGCATACTTTTTCTGCATATACTGTGTAGTCCTCGCCCAAAAGCTCCTGATTTTCCTTAGTAAACTTTAGCAGAGAGCAAATATCCTTGGTGTCGCCCTCTTGGATGGTGAGGTCAACAAGCCTTTTGCAAAGAAAACTGTTGTCCCCAAGAATTTCAAAGGCGTCCTTTACCTTTTTCGGGTTGTCAAAGCAGTCCAAATGTCTGAGGAGAATATCCTCGATTTCAAGGTGGACAATTCCGTTTAGGGTGTTGTGGTAGGCATTGATGTACTGAGGTACAAGCTCTTCCTCATTACCACCTGTATTTTCCAAATCAAGACGGTACTTCATAAGCTCGCCGTCATTAGGGTACAGCTTAAGTCCCTTTTCTATCAAGTCAGCTATTTCTTGCCTTTTGCTATTATCACCCATCTTCATTAGGGTAATAATCCTTAGCTTGATTATGCCTATTGAATAAGGATGATGATTTACCAAAGCATAGGTTTGCTTGTGGGCTGTGGTGTAGTCCTCAATACTCACATTGTGGACAGCCTGTCTAAAGGATAGAATATCCTCTTTTAGGTTGAGCATAAATTCAGTTGCTTTGTTTTTATTCTCGTAAACCGTTATCATTCTAAAGGCTTTTGAGATTTTGTTTCGGTTGAACAGTGTGTAAGCAACCTTGTCTGCAATATCATTTGGTATACCTATTATAATAGGGTGACGGTATTTGTAAACATTGTCGTAGTCATCCCGTCCAAAGTAGTCCTTGTCAAATTGTAGTGAAATGAAATCCTTGAAGATTTCCTCTAAACGGGCAAAGTCCTTTTTGTCGTACACCTCATTGATTAGTTTTCTGTTGTTTTCAAAGTAGGTGGTAAAGTGCTTTGACTTTCCTCTGCCTGTTGCAAGAATGTTAAGGTTTTTAAGCAAAAGCCAAGGAGCCATAATCTGCATTGCAACAGACTTTTTTCTCAAAAACTTCTTTGTTTCTTCCTTTGGGCTGATAAAGTGGTTGATTTCGTTTCGTATAACCTTGTAGTCAAGGTCAAGGGAATAAATTGAGTTGTGACCGCCCTGTTCCGTTGCAGGAGGTACAAACATCCATTCGTCCTCGTAATGCTCCACAAGGTAGTCGTTTATAAAGTCCGGTGCCTGTCCCATTGTGTCAACAAAAAGCACCTGATTTTTGCTTTCACCGAAAATTTCTTTCCTGAAGAGCAGTGGTGTTCCGCCCCAGCGTAAAACAAGGTAAGGACAATCCTCTTCCTTGTAGCTGAACATTCTTTTCTCCAGTTTGTCAAGCACCTTGTCCCTGCCGAAAAGTCGCATTTTCAGACGGTATAAGCCGTATCTGAACTGGTTTGCACAAAATCGGTAGGAATACACAATACAGGGGTTTATAAGGTCGCTGTACAGTGTAATGTCCTTGGTGTATCTTTTCCACGCTTTGCCCCCGTTAGGCAAATAGTCGTAGCAAATAATGTCAATCATATCACCGGCGGTGTCATTTGCGATAACCTGTGTGGAGTGTACAGCCGAGGTAGTTTTGTCGGTGTATCGTGCAATAACATTGTGAAAATCGTGGTTAAGCTCCTGACATTCCAAAATCCTGTTGTCGGGTAGCTGTGTTTTGCATACCTCAACAAACTTTTCCCAGTTATTCCTTGTCATTGTGATGTCCATATCGTCATCCCAAGGAATAAATCCCCTGTGCCTAACGGCACCGATTAATGTGCCACCTGCAAGCTGATAATCAATATTATTCTTTTTACAAATTTCGTCAACCTCTTTAAAGAGGAGATATAAGTGTTTTTGTTTATCTGTCAGCATTGTTCTACCAATTTTCTGTTAAAAATCAAATACGGATTTGTCGTTGTGTCCCTGATGGTCCAGGTTTACTCTTTTTTCACTTATTTCTTCAATGTAGCAAATTTCTTCATCAAAGGTAATTTCTTTGTCCACCAAGGTTTTGTAAAGTCCTGTTATGATTTTGTTGTTTAGCTTGGTATCCTCTTTAATCTTGTATTTCTGAGTAAACTTATCTTTACGGTTACTTGAAAATGCACCGGTCTTGGCAAAAATATTTATCAAAGTCAAAGCGTTTGGATAAATTTTTTCCATTCTTTCCTTGTAGTCTGTGATAAGTCTTTTTTTGTTATTAAGGGCTTTATGGGCGGATTCTTCCTTGTCAAGACCAATGTTTTCAAGGATTTTGTGGGTAAATCCACCGTTGTAAATTGTGGTGAGGTCTTTGCACATCTCTGTGAGAGAAGTGATAAATCTTGAATTCAGAATGTTAAGGAGATATTGGTCGGATGTGTTGTTCACACAGTCAATATAGATTTTGTAGGCTGTGTTTGTGTCGCCCATATAGTAGATGGCGTCACCCTTAAGCTGTAAGCAGTAAAGGTACTCTTCACCCTTGCTGTCACACTTCGACATATAATCTTCGATTTTGTCAAGGATTTCGGAAAATTCGTTGTAATCCTCACAGGCGAGTAGCTCTGCCGAGGTTAGGGTGACAAATGCGCTGTGGTTAATGCTTTTGTAGTATTTGTAGTACCATTTGGTAACAAGATTTTCAATTTCGCCAAACTCGTTTTTGCGGAATTTGTTAATGTACTTATCCCTTACTGACAAAATGCTTTGAACTAACTCAAACTGCAACTTAGCCTTTTTTCCGGGCTTTTTTGCATTTTCGGCAGTTATCTCCATAATTTGAAATTTGCAGTTATATACATCTGCATTGTCCTTCAAAATTTCCTCTAACTTTGTAATTAGGTCAAGGGCATCCTGTTCATTGTTGGCTTTTGCCTTGTTTAGACAGTAGTCAAGATAGAAACTGAGATTTTCCTCAATAATATCCATAATGTCAAGCCTGATTAAACCGTTGTAGGTCTTGTACCAAGCATCAATATAGCTAAGAAGAGTTTCTTCTCTGTTCTGTGAAAGTTGTGTGTCCAAAAGGAATTTGACAAAGTCGCCGTCCTCAGGGTAAAGGGAAAGTCCTCTTTGAGCAAGGGATTTAATTTCTTCTTTAGAATCATTAAAGTCAGTTGTCTTTGAAAGAAAACTTAACTTTAATTTGAGAACAGGAACATTGTTTGGATATTTTTCAAACAGCTCATTAATCAAAGGCAGACTTTCCTCACATTCCTTGGAGGCAAAGTGGGATACCGCCCTTCTAAACTTGAAAATATCCTCCTCCAGTTCAGCCATATAGGAGGTTTTTTCTCCTTTGTTGTATTCGTAAATTTCAATGAATCTCTTTGCAACAGAAGTACTTCCTGTGTTGAAAAGTGTTTCAAGCATAAGCTCAAACATATCTGTGGATATATCCATAAGTATCGGACGGAAGTATCTGTATGCTCCGGAATAGTCACCTCGTCCGGCAATATTTCTTGCATTTTGAATGTTTACAACATTATCGAAAATCTCCCTTAAAGCGGGGTAATTCTTCTCTTTCTTATACTTTTCTATTTCGTCATATTTGTCACGCAAATCCTGTGAAAATTCAAGGTTTTGGGCAATAACATTGATTTTGTTGCCCATATCCTTAAGGTCCAGCCAGCTGTTCATATGGGTGATGGTGATGTTTTTGCGTATTCTGTACTTTCTCTTAACCTTTTTTTGAGATACAAAGTGGTATATTTCATCCCTGATAACAGGAAAATCAATTTCAGTGTTAAATACAGCCTCGTGGCTCTGCTGTTCTGTAACAGGAGGAATAAACATCCACTCGTCACCGTAGTGGTCAACAAGGTAGTCAAATGGTCTGTCGGGGCATTGTCCCATTGTTCCGTCAATAGGAATATTTACACGACTTTCCCCAAAGGTCTTTTTGTCAAAAACAAGTGGAATACCGCCCCAGTGAAGTACAAGGTAGTCGCACTCGTCCTCGTTATACTTGGACATCTCCTGCTCCAAACGGTTAAGCACATAGTCCTTGCCCTTAAGACGCATCATAAGTCTGCACTTAAGGTACCTGAATGTGTTTATCCTGTAACGGTAGGAGTAGATTAGGCTTTCGTTGAGCAGGTCGCTGTACAGCATAAGGTCACAGGTGTATTTTTCAAGGGCTTCACCTGTGTTTGGTAAAGCGTCATACACAAGAATGTCAATAACAAAGCCTGCAATATCGTCGTGCATAAGCTGTGTTTTGTGCAGGGCTGTTGTGGTTGTGTCGGTGTATCTTGCCACCATATTGTGATAACCACGGTTGTTCTCTTGACACTCTAAGGCTCTGTTCTTTGGCAAAGCACCGTTGTTGCAAACCTCTAAGAATTTGTTCCAGTGCTTCCTTGTCATAGTAATATCCATATCGTCATCCCAAGGAATAAATCCCCTGTGACGGATGGCTCCGATAAGCGTACCCCCTGCAAGCTGATACTGTATATTGTGTTCTCTGCAAATGGCGTCAATCTCTTTGTATAGTTCAAAGAGTTTGTCCTGCATATCAGTTCTCATATGCCCTCCAAGTAAATAGTAAAGTTTTTCCTTTTAACCCTCAGTATTATAAGGTCTAAACCTCAGTTAAAAATAATCATATCCGCCTGTGATTTCAAGCAGGGTTCCGTTTATAAAGTCGTTGGTCATTGTGTCATACACAAGCTTTGCAACCTCCTCAGGTTGGGCAAAGCGGTGAAGATTGATTTTCTTGTTGATTCTGTCGTAGCTTTCCTGTGAACGACCGTTTTGCCAAGGTGTTTCCACAAAGGATGGGGCTATTGCATTGATGGAAACATTCTGTCCGTCAAATTCCTTTAGCAGGCATTTTGCAAGGTGATGAACACCTGCCTTTGAAACGGAGTAAACAAGGGATGAGCTGTATGACAAGGCTCCTGCAAGTGAGCCCATAAGTATAATTTTTCCTCCGTTATTAAAGTGAGGCTTTAGCTTTTGAATCATAAAGGTAGGAACAGAAAGGTTTGTCCTTAAAATTTTATCCCACAAATCGTAGTCGTATTCTTCAAATTTTTTGTATGTTCCAATGGCTGTGTTACAAACAAGCCAGTCAATTTTAGGAGAAATTTTAAGCACTTCTTCAACAAAGCTTTCCATACCCTCATATGTGGACATATCGGCATACACAAATGTTACCTTTAGTTTGTCCTTGTCGGAAAGCTCTGTGAGCATCTGCTCTACCTGGTCTTTTTCAAAATAGTTTATAATCAGCTTGTCGCTACTGTCCTTGGATTCACTGAGTAGCTTGTAGGCAATAGCCTTTCCAATGCCTGAAGTACCGCTTGTTACAATCATTGTCTTTGACATAATTTTATCCTCTTTTTTTACCTCAAAAAATATATAATCTAACTAATACATTTTATCACAAGGCGATTATGTAGTCAATAAATGGTGGGTTACAAATTACTTACAAAATATGGGCAAGTGATTTAATCAGTGTTTCCTAAAAAAAGAAAAACCCCTGAAAATTATATTTCAAGGGTTATGATTATATTTTTATACGATTATTCGATTATTCGATATTTTCAAGGCTGTCAACATTTTTCTGAATTTTTGCACCGATAGCCATAAATTCTTCAAATTCTTTTTCAGTGACGCCCTGTGATAATTGCTGTGTAAATGTGCTGAGTGCATCAAGCTCTCTTTCAATGAGCTGTTTGGAGGTTTCATTGATTTTAAGCCTTACCACTCTTCGGTCGTTTTCGTCAGTAACAGCAGTCAGGTAGCCATCATGGCGGAGCTTTTCAACCTCTCTTGAGCAAAGACCCTTTGAAACATTAATACCAAGGGCAATACTGCTGATTGTGTCGTTGTAAGGCTTATGGTAAATGCTTACCAAAATCGCTAAACCTGTGGGACTGACTACCTCGTCGTTAATAAGTGCCGACTGGGCACAGTACCTAAAAGCACTGATTGTTGATTTGCACAGCTTGTTAAGTTTAATAGTTTGTTCTGCAGAGATATTATTTGCCATAGTGTGTTTTCTCCATTGCCTTGATTATCTGAAAATTGTTTCTATATGTAAATTACACATTACTATTATTATCACAATGATGTTGCATTGTCAACCGATTTCATAGAATATTTAACAATTTGTTTATATATTATTAATATATGAATATAGATGAATGAATATGGAGTTTTTTCTGATTGAAGTTAATCGTTTTTTAACTGGTTTTTGACTTATTTGGAATACTATGATAGTATTATTGACACAAATTATATTTTTAAACAACGGAGAGTAAAAATGATTTTTAATTTTGACAGTATGGAAAATAAAACAATCCCAAATTTTAAGGGAGGAGAAAAGGAAATTTCCGCCGAAATGTTTTGTGATGACCACGGCAGAATAATGAGGGCAAAGCTAATTCCCGGGGCAACTATCGGTTACCACAAGCACGAGGATAACGGAGAAATAATTTTTGCCCTAAAGGGAAATGCCAAGGTGCTTTACAACGACAGGGTGGAATACCTAAAAGAGGGCGAATGTCACTACTGTCCAAAGGGTAACAGCCACAGCGTAATTAACGACAGCAACAGCGACTTCGTAATGCTGTGCGTAGTGCCAAACCAGTTTTAATCTGATGTGATTTTTAGAATTGTTGTTACAGTAAACCCCGACAGCCAAAACGGTTGTCGGGGTAGTTTTTTGCTTGGAATATTTTTTATATGTTTTGGTATGAAAAGTTATTTCAAAAGCTCTGCCGGAACAATGTCAGCCATCATTTTGTAGGCGTCCTCCGATGGGTGTAGGTGGTCGCCACTGTCATATCCCGCCTTAAAGGCAGAATGTCTGTTTTCGTCACGGAGTGCCTTGTCAAAGTCAACACAACCGTCAAAGTCCTCTGTTGTCCTTATCCAGTCGTTAACTTGATTACGCAGTTCCTCACGGAAGTCTGCATAGGTTCTCCAGCCCTCAATGGGAAGGAGTGTTCCGCCGTAAACCTTAAGACCTAACTTCCTTGAAATTTCTATGTATTCCTTTAGTCCGTCAATAAGCTGGTCAGCGGTTGGTAAATCGCTCCAAGGTCGGAAAATGTTGTTTTCAATGCCAACAGGGTGAATGATGTCGTTGATTCCGTGTTGTATTATAACAGCCTCTGCACCTGAAACTGATGATACTTCTCTTTCAAATCTGTTTTTACCCTTTAGTCCGTAGCTGTCGTACTGAATACACTCATATTGTCTTAATATCCTTGTACCGCAAACGGCTCGTCTTACAATGGAGGTGTTGCGAAAACCGTTGTCAAAGCACCTGTTTGTCAGGTGGTCAGGCCATGACTGTGCTGTGATTGAGTCACCGTAGCAAATAAGAGCCTTGTTACTGCTGTTTGTAAGCACTTCAATATTGTTAAGGAAGTAAAACCAGTTTGTGTTCTTTGTTTTTTCCACAGGGAGCACAGAGGAGTGGGTGTTGTCACCAAGGGAATAAAAGCCCTTTGAAAGAGGTCCGGTCACAAGAACGGAGGACCTTGTTTCGGTGAAATCTCCCAAGTAAATGCTCACCGATATGTAATCATTCCTCTTTACTTCAAGACCTATTTCGTCACTTTTGATTTCCGTTGAGGGTTTTACTTTTACGCTGTCTTTTCCGTCAAAGGTTATTTGCTTAATGGTACTGCTTTCAAGCACACCCTTTTCGTCCGAAACAGCAACTGTTGCCCCGGTGATTGTTATCGGCTCATTTCCGCAGTAGTTTGAAAATGTAAATCTTAGCTTGTTGCCCCCGAATGACATCAAAACAGGGTAACGCAGGGTTAAATCTTTTGTGTAGTTTTCCACCTGACGGGTAAGGATTGATGTTGCGTTGCACCAGGCAGAAACCCATTTTGTATTCTCCATAGTCTTTCCCCTTTAAAAGTTTCTTATGATAGAATATAACAAATAAAGAAATATGTCAAAAAAATTTGAACTTTTTGTTCTGTTATTGTATTATGTAAGGCGGAAGAAAAATAAGGAAACACTTATTAAATCATTTGCACATATTGTGCCGTCAGATTTTTTGGGTAAACTGGCGGAAAATATGCAAACAAGATGTGTGAAGTGATTTATTCAATGTTTCCCTAATATATCATATGAATTATAGATTGTCTTTGAAAAGGAGGAGAGCCTTGTGTCGGTATTGTCGGCATTTGATTTGGGAGTTACATTTGTTGAAAAAGAGCTTTTTTCATCCATTACATTTACTGTGGAGGAAAGGGATAAAATAGGCTTTATCGGTGCCAACGGAGCAGGAAAAACAACTCTGTTCAGGGTGCTGACAGGAGATGTTTCTCCCGACAGCGGTTCTGTAACTACAAGCAAAAATACAAAAATAGGATATATGGAACAGCATGCCTGTACCCACCTTGAAAGGACTGTTTATCAGGAGCTTTTGTCTGTTTTTAAGCCTCTTATGGATATGGAAAAAAAGCTTGAGGAACTTCCTGTGCTGATAGAAAAGGCAACAGAAGAAAAAGGTGATGTTCATTCCCTTATTGAACAGCAGGATGTATTACTTGCAAAATTTCAGGACGAGGGCGGGCTGACCTTTAGGAGCAGAACAAAAAGCTCCCTTATCGGACTTGGCTTTTCCGAAGAAGATTTTGATATGGAGGTTGGCAAGCTGTCAGGTGGTCAAAAGAGTAAGCTAAGCCTTGCAAAGCTACTCCTATCAGGGGCAAATCTCCTGCTCCTTGACGAGCCAACAAACCACCTTGATATTGACGCAGTAACTTGGCTTGAGGGCTTTTTAAAGGACTTTGACGGAAGTGCGATAATCATAAGCCACGACAGATATTTTCTTGACGCAGTAACAAACAGAACAATGGAACTGTACTGCAAGCACCTTATTACTTACAAGGGCAACTACACAGAGTATATGAAGAAAAAGGAGAAAGAACAGGAGAATATCCGCAACAAATACGAAAACGACTTAAAAGAGATTAAGCGTATCGAGGGTATTATAAAACAGCAGATTGAGTGGAGTCAGGAACGCAACTACATCACAGCGGCAAGCAAACAAAAGGAAATCGACAGAATAAAAGCTCGAATGGTACCTCCCGAGGAGGAGAACAATCAGCTAAACTTCAAATTCACCCTGAAAAGCGAAAGCGGAAATGATGTGCTTATGTGCAACGGACTGTCAAAGTCCTTTGGCAAAAGTCACCTTTTCAGCAATCTTAGTTTTCATCTCAGAAAGGGCGAAAAGGTGTTTATCCTTGGTGGGAACGGTACAGGCAAAACAACCCTGTTTAAAATCCTAATGGGCAGACAAATGCCTGACGATGGATACATAGACTACGGAACAGGTGTTAAGATTGGTTACTTTGACCAGTTACAGGAAAGCCTTAACCTTGAAAACGACTCCTTTACTGAAATTCACGACGCATTTCCAAATATGACCGAAACCCAAGTTCGCACAGCCTTGGGCAGGTTTCGGTTCAGGGGAGATGATGTGTTCAAAAAGATGTCGCTAATGTCCGGCGGAGAAAGGGCAAGGGTGAATCTGCTGAAATTGATGCTTAGGGGAGATAACCTGTTACTCCTTGACGAGCCAACAAACCACCTTGACACATTCTCCCGTGAAAGTCTTGAAAAAACCTTGGCTGAGTATGAGGGAACACTACTTGTTATCAGCCACGACAGATATTTTGTGAACAAGCTTGCCGACAGAATTTTGTACCTTACCGAGGATGGCTTTAAGGAATATTTAGGAAATTACGATTACTTTATTGAACATTTTGAAAATGAGAATTCCAACGCACCTGCCCTTAAAGTGAAAAAATCAAGCGATAAGCCAAACGAATACAAGCAGAAAAAGGAAGAAAGGGCAAGGCAAAGAAAAAGGGAAAATGACATTAAAAAGGTACAGGCATTAATTGAAACCCTTGACGAGAAAATTGCACAGGTACAGGAGCTTTTAAGTGACGAAAGTGTAAGCACCGACTATGAAAAATTGATGCAATACACAGAAGAGCTTAACTCCCTGCAAAAGGAACAGGAGGAGGCTTTTGCACTTTGGGAAGAGCTTGAAAACAGTTGATTTTGAGGAAACTGTGCAAACAAGATGTGTAAATGAATTTTAATTGTGATTTAATCAGTGTTTCCCTTGTATAAATGAAGAGGACCCGCAAATTAGTGTGGGTCCTCTTCATTTATACAATATCTGTGAATGAATATTTAGTTTAGATTGTTTTGTGAATACCTAATAATTTATCGGTCTATAATCCTTTTGTCCTTGACTGTAAAGAATTTTCATGGATATATACTAATCTCAAATTAGTACTATACATCCCATTTTGGAATGTATTTTTCATCAGCCGAGGATAATTCTTGACAAAAACCATCAAGATTACTGCTTTCAAAAGCCGATAAAACCTTTTGGTATTCACGGTTTGTTATTTTTCTGTATAATTTGTTATGGGATAAAGCCGGCCCGTAGGGTACATATTGTCCCATTAGCGAAAATAAAATTTTTCCTTCAAAATTTTCGTTGAGAAATTTTATAATTTCTATACTGTTTTTTGTGTGATTGGGTAATACTAAATTTCGTACCACAGTTCCCTTTTCCATTATTCCCTTTGAATTGATTTTCGGACTGCCTGTTTGCCTTACCATTTCCTCAATGGCTAAAACAGCGGTATCAAAGTAGTTATCTGCCTTACTATACATTCTTCCAAGTTCGTTGCTAAAGTATTTTAGGTCAGGCAAATATACATCTATATATCCGTCAAGCTCTTTTAAAGTGTCGACAGATTCATATCCGCTTGTGTTGTAAACAACAGGTACATTTGGTTTGACATAGTCAATAATTTCCTTGATCTTGTGGGAGTAGTGGGTTGGGGTGATAAAACTAAGGGTTTCAGCACCGCTTTCAAGCAGTTCAAGAATTTTATCCCCAACTTCCTTAGCGGTCATTTTTTTACCAAGATTATCTTGAGAAATTTCTCTGTTTTGGCAATATATGCAGTCAAGGGTGCATCCTGTAAAGAAAACAGCCGCAGTACCGTGCTTTCCGCTAATGACAGGCTCCTCCCAAAAATGAGGTGCAATCCGGCTGATATAAATTTCCTCCGGCATTTTGCAAAAGCCTTTTCCCTTGTCCTTGTCCCGCTGTGCATTACATTTTCTCGGACACAAATTGCATACCATTTCAATCACCCAAGTGTATTATACCACAGTATTAGAAATCAGTAAAATCAATCAGGTAATTTTCAATAATATCGTAAATATGTTGTTCCTCAGGCTGTTCCCTGTTGAACTTTTCTACGATAAAATCAATTTTTTCTTTTTCGCTTGTAATGTCCTTTATTTCCAGAACCTCCTCGTAGTTATTGCATCTGATTCCGTAAGATAAGTGATCTTTTCCTTCAACGGTTATTTTTTCTGTAATCGTTGTAAAGTTATTCAATTTGTATTTCTCCTTATTGTGATATTCGTTCACAGACAATGAAAGCATATCATAAGAAATTTTAATAGTCAACGAATGTAACATAATTGTATGAAAAATTACATTTTATGTATTTATAGTAAAATTGGTAAAACAAAAAGGTTACAAATAAATGATTGATAGAACAACTAAAAAACAAAAAGGTTACAATTAAACCGTTAACATCACAACGATTATTTTTGTGCTAAAACCGCTGTTTCTTTAGTACATATTGGGACAACAATTTACTTTTTTGATTATATGTGATATAATCCACCTAAATAAACGGGAAAATAATCTACTTAAAGGAAGGTTGGTTATGAAGAAGTTATTATCTGTTTTTATAGTGCTTTTTAGTGTAGTTTTGCTATTGTGCGGATGCGAAAATGTTTTTTCTTCCAAGGAGGTAAAGATTACCACCACAACAACTGTTACAGAAACCACAGTACAGGGTAACTCGGAGCTTGTAACTTTGGCGAAAGAAACAGTTGCAACTACCACATCAAAGACTCTCCGTTACCATTCGGATTTGCTGTCAGCAACATTTGTAATTCCAAATTCTTGGGAAAACAAATATGCTGTTGAGGAGGGTAAAGATGACAAAAAGAGCGTTACCTTTTACGAAAAGGAAAATCACAGAAATGATGGCAGTGGCAGGCTTTTCACATTTGCAATGTATGAAAATAGAAAAGGCTATAAGAACCTGCCGAATCACGAGGAATACGGTACAGTAATTATTGACGAAATAACCTATTACCTTGTTTCTTACACTCCAAGTGATGTTCCCTTTGACACTAAAAATAAGAACCTGAAAAAAGCATATGAAAGTATGTTTGATAAGAATGTAATAAGAACAATTTGCAAAAGCGTTGTGTTTGATTCGAAAGCTGTGATTGACAGAAACGGATGCTCAACCTCAGCGTCAACAACAGAGCCAAGCTCAACCGGTGTAAGTGGTACATCAGTAACAGGAACAGGCAGTAATCCGACCACAGTATCAGGACTTGTGTTTCCTGATGTTTCAACAAGAAAATTGACAGCAGAGGAGATAAAGGGAAAATCCACTGATGAAATCCAACAGGCTATAAACGACATTTGTGCTATTCACGGTTACAACTTCACTACACCATCCATTAAGGCGCATTATCAGCAGTTCAACTGGTACAAGCCAAGCACAAATTATTCGGAAAGCAGTTTTAACTCTGTGGAAAAATACAACTATGAGCTGTTGCAAAAGTACAGATAACAGAACAGGGAATTAGAAGAAAAAGTATTATTGTCCCCAAAGGTTAGATTGTAAAATAAACCTTTGGGGACAATTTTGCTCTAAACCTCAAAACACAATAAATATTTTAGGTGAAGAATTAAAAGAAATATAAAAATACAATTTGCTATTGACAACCTACTTACCGTTCGGTAAAATAGAGTTATATAAAAGAAAGAGGTTGATTTAATTGGCAAACGAAAGCACACGCCGGAGAATCCTTGAGGTTTCTGTTGAACTTTTTTCCAAAAAAGGATACGACGCTGTTGGTGTGCAGGAAATTGCCAATGAGTGTCAGCTTACAAAACCGGCACTTTACTACCACTTTAACAGCAAGGCAGGAATCCTTGAGGGCATTATGGAACGGTTCATTGAGCCTTTGGTAGAAAAACTGAAAATCTCTGCAAGGTATGACGGAAATTTTGAAGAAACCCTGCAAAATTTTGCCTACTGTTATGTTTCCGCCGGGTGCAATAATCTGCCTCTGTACACTATGATGATGTCTATGCAGTATGCACCTCCAATGAGCGAATTTAACAATGCTTTTATGAAGCATTGCGTGAAAATAAATGAGGTTGCCATGACGATTTTCAACAACGCAAGGGATGTACTTGGCAATATGAACGGAAGAGAAAAGCAGTTTGCCGTTACATTTTTGGGTATGCTCAGCTTTCATATATATACATACCGTTTTGCCGAAGACCCAAAGATGAACAAGAATGAGGTTAACCTCTTGATACATCAGTTTTTGCACGGTATTTATTCTTAAAACGGAATATAAGTTAAAAATTGGTTGTGTATTTGTGCAATATGTATAATTTTGGCAATGAAATTTAGTTGTGAGTTTTCTAAAATGTGTTGAATTAAAGATAAATTCTTGTTAGAATATACATATAACAATTTGATCGAGATTGTTTTGTAAGGAGTGTAAATAAATATGAAATATCAATTTGATGATCCTCGTACACCTTTGGAGCTTTTCCATGACGGTGACGCTACAAGAGCGTATGAGTTTATGGGAGCCCACTGTGTAAATTGGGACAACAGGGACGGAGTTGTGTTCAGAGTATGGGCGCCAAATGCACTCACTGTTTCCGTTGTGGGCGATTTTAACGGATGGGACAAAATGGCAAACCAAATGTACAAGATAAGCGAGGCAGGAGTTTGGGAACTGTTTATCGAGGGAGTACAGCAGTACGATATTTACAAGTATTGCGTTGAAACACCTTGGTTTGAAAAACAGCTGAAATCCGACCCATATGCTTTCCATGCTCAAACTCGTCCCGATAACGCCTCAAGGGTTTACGATTTGTCCGGCTATGAGTGGGGCGACCGGGAATGGTACGAAAAGAAGAACAGCCAAAACCACCTTGAGCAACCAATGAATATTTACGAAATTCATGCCGGCTCTTGGAGAAAATATATGGACGGCGGAGTTTTTAACTATAAAAAGCTTGCCGAGGAGCTTGTTCCTTATGTTAAGGAAATGGGCTACACCCACATTGAAATGATGCCTATTACAGAGTACCCCTTTGACGGTAGCTGGGGCTATCAGGTAACAGGCTACTTTGCACCAACCTCAAGATACGGAACACCTCACGACCTTATGTCTTTTGTTGACGCCTGTCACAAAGAGGGAATAGGTGTTATCCTTGACTGGGTTCCTGCTCACTTCCCCAAGGACGGTCACGGCTTAGGTCGTTTTGACGGAACTGCCTGCTACGAATATCTTGATTCCCGTAAGGGTGAGCATAAGGAATGGGGCACATATGTATTTGACTATGCAAGATACGAGGTTATTTCGTTCCTTGTTTCATCTGCAATGTATTGGGTTGATATGTACCACATTGACGGTATCCGTGTTGACGCTGTTGCATCAATGCTTTACCTGGACTACAACCGCCGTGACGGTGAGTGGGTAGCAAACAAGTACGGTGGCAGAGAACACCTTGAGGCTGTGGAATTTTTGCAAAGACTTAACACAGCAATGCATATGTATCACCCACAGGTTATGATGATTGCAGAGGAAAGTACATCATGGCCACTGGTTACAGGTCCTGTTGACGACGGCGGTTTGGGCTTTGACTACAAGTGGAATATGGGTTGGATGAACGATATGCTCCACTATATGTCACTTGACCCGTTGTGGAGACCTTTCCACCACGATAATCTTACATTCTCATTTATGTATTGCTTCAGCGAGAAATTTATTTTGCCAATCTCCCACGACGAGGTTGTTTACGGCAAAGGCTCACTGATTAATAAGATGCCCGGCGATTATGACCAGAAGTTTGCAGGGGTTAGATTGTTCCTTGCATATATGGCAGCACATCCCGGCAAGATGCTCACATTTATGGGTGCAGAAATCGGACAGTTTGACGAATGGAATGCAGAAGAAAGCATCCAGTGGAATCTCCTTGAGTTTGAAAAGCATTGGAAACTTAAGGAATATGTTAAGAAGCTGAACAACTTCTACAATACAGAAAAGCCAATGCACCAGATTGATACAAACTGGGACGGTTTCCAGTGGATTCACCACAACGACTATACACAGTCAATCATTGCTTTTCGCAGAATTGATAAGGAAGGCAACAACATCATCTGTGTAATGAACTTCCAGCCAATGCACAGGGTTGATTACAGCATAGGCGTGCCTGAGTACGGCTACTATGCAGAAGTGTTCAATTCCGATGATGAGGAATTTGGCGGTTACGGCATTACAAATGGTCAGAAAATCAAGGCTACCGATAAGCCAATGCACGGTTCAGAATGGAGTATTTCCCTTTCAATCCCCCCAATGAGCGCAATGTTCTTCAAGTGTGTTGAAAAGCTGACTCCACCTAAGAAGCCGGCTAAAAAGAAAACAGCCAAGAAGACTGCTGCCAAGAAAACAACCACCAAGAAAACTACTGCTAAAAAGTCAACAGCAAAGAAACCGGCAGAGAAAAAGACAACAGCAAAAAAGACTACTGCAAAAAAGACTACTGCAACGAAATCAGCCACAAAAACAACAGCTAAAAAACCTACAACAAAGAAAACAGCAACAAAGAAAACAGCTGAGGCTGACACAGAGAAAGAAGAGTCAAAAGAATAAGAATAATATGCTGACGCATTTATTTTATATCTCCTCCTAAAGCAACCCCCTAACACGGGGTTGCTTTTTTCTTATGCAAACTAACAGTTGCTTGACAATATTTTTATTTAATGTTTTAATAGCTAAGTGGGTAAAAATGCTAATAAACTGTCATTTGTTGAATTGTTTGATGTATTTTTGCCGTTTGGTTGTGTAGCCCAATGACACACCCTTATGATGCAATATGTAATCAAAAGAATTCAGTAATTAATCATATATTAGCATAAGGAGGGATTTTATGATTTATATAGACAATCTACGAAAAGAATTTAAGAAAACCGTTAAAGAGCCTGGTATAAAAGGCAGTGTAAAATCCCTGTTCAATCCGAAAAAAGAGATAGTAAAAGCGGTTGACGGAATATCCTTTGATGTTCCCAAGGGTGAGATTTTGGGATTTATCGGTCCCAACGGAGCCGGAAAAAGCACAGTTATTAAAATGCTCACCGGCATTCTCACACCAACAGATGGTAAGTGCGAAATTAACGGTCAAATTCCATATGAAAACCGCAAAAAGTATGTAAAAGAGATTGGTGTAGTATTCGGCCAGAGAACACAGCTTTGGTGGGACCTTGCACTTCGTGAAACCTATGCCGTGTTAAAGGAAATTTACGAGGTACCTGACAAGGAATACCACGAGAGAATGGAATTTTTAAACGAGGTACTTGACCTTGATTCCTTTATAACCAGTCCTGTTCGTACACTGTCCCTCGGTCAAAGGATGAGAGCCGACATTGCAGCCTCTATGCTGCACAACCCTAAGGTTCTGTTCCTTGATGAACCGACTATCGGACTTGATGTTGTTGTTAAGGACAACATCAGAAAAGCTATTCAAAAGATTAACGCAGAGCAAGGCACAACTGTCATTTTGACTACCCACGATTTATCCGACATTGAGCTACTCTGCAAAAGAATAGTAATGATTGACAAAGGAAAACTGGTCTATGACGGCCAGATTAACAACCTTAAGCACAAATTCGGCCAGATGAGAGAACTGGCATTTGAAATGAAGGACGAGGGAGATATTTCTGCCCTTGACTACGCCTCTGCCTTTAACTTTGACGAAGACGATTTGTCGGTAAAATGCAAAGGTGTGCAGGTGACTGTTCGTTTCAACAGCCACAAGGCGTCTGTTCAGGATATTCTCAAATATACCCTTGGCAAAATTGATGTTCGTGACATCAATGTTAAGGACGCAGATATTGAGGAGATTATCCGCCGAATATACAAGGACGGTGTGTAATGAAAAAGTTTATTCGTACATACCTTCCCTTTTCAAAAGCCGGACTTCAAAGCTCTATGGCTTACAGGGCAAATTTTATATTCTTTATGCTTGGAGAAATTTTCAAGTGCTTTGTAATGTTCTTTGTGTGGAAGGCTGTTTTTAACTCCTCAAACGGTGAAACCTTTATGGGTTTTACTATGGAGAATATGATAGTATATGTATTTATTTCTTTCCTGACGGGGTATTTGTCCTTTAGTGACGGAGCCTTTGCTTTGGGAGAAGAAATTGTGGACGGCTCTGTTACTATGAGGCTGATAAAGCCCTGCTCCTTTGATATGTGCTTTCTGTTTCAGGAGCTTGGCAACAAGGTGATGAATTATTCCATAATGTTTTTCCCTATTGTTTTGGGAGTGGAAATTTACAGGTTCGTTGCAACAGGCGGTGTCTGCTTTAACATTTGGTACTTTTTATTGTTCTTTGTTTCCCTTCAGCTTGCATACCTCATTAATTTTTACTTTAATGTATGCTACGGCTTTTTGGCGTTTTTCCTGACAAACCTTTGGGGAACAAATCTAATCAAAAATGTTATTGTAAACTTCCTGTCAGGTGCAACAATACCCCTTGCATTTATGCCGGATGCACTTAGAATTGTGCTGACATATCTGCCTTTTGCCAGTCTTTCCTACACCCCTGTTATGATTTATATGGAAGTTTACACAGGGTGGGAAATACTGTTCTCAATGGTACTTCAAGTTTTTTGGCTTGCGTTCTTTGTTGTTGTTTCCAAATTGCTTTGGAAGAGTGCAATGAAGCACCTGTGCTTGCAGGGAGGTTGATAAAATGAAAAGAGCTTTTAGACTTCATCGAATTTTTATCGCCCAATACCTGAAAAAGCTTATGGAATATAAGGTTGACTTTATTGTGGGAGCTGTGGGTTTCCTTTTGAGTCAGGCACTTGAAATTCTGTTTATCGGAATTATCTTTAGTCAAATTCCCGATTTGGCAGGCTGGACTTTTAATGAAATTTTGTTTATCTACGGCTTTAGCCTTATTCCAAAGGCGATTGACCATATGTTCTTTGACAATCTGTGGATGGTTGGATACCACATTGTACGAAAAGGGGAATTTGATAAGTACCTTACAAGACCTATCAACAGCCTTTTCTATGTTACAGTTGAAAAATTCCAGATTGATGCCTTTGGCGAATTGATAATGGGAATTATTCTCATTACATACAGCCTGATTCAAATCGGTGCAGACATTGTTTGGTACAGAGTTCTTGTTCTGCTTTTGCTTGTTCCTTTTGCTGTTCTTATCTACACAGCAATCAAGATAATAACCTCGGCAATTTCCTTTTGGACAAAGCAAAGCGGTCACATCACCCATATGTTCTATATGAGCAGTGACTTTTCAAAGTACCCTGTTACAATCTACAACAACTTTATTAAGGTTGTTATCACATTTATAATTCCATTCGCATTTACAGCCTACTATCCTGCAAGTTACTTTTTGCGTGGAGAAAACGGACTGTTTTGCGTACTTGGAACAATACTTATTTCATCACTGCTGTTTGTAGTTTCCATCTTGGTTTGGAACCGAGGTGTTAAGAAATACGAATCGGCAGGCTCTTAATATGGTTTTTAGGGAACGGTAAATCCGTTCCCTTTTTATTTACTTTCACAAAATATTGGGCGGATTTTTTGTAAAAAATAACTGTGCGTTAGTTTATATTGCATAAATCTAAGATTAAAACTTTGTGCAATAATAAAGTTGAAATTGATAGAAATAAATGCCGTTTTGTGTTATCATTATATATGTTGAGATGTGTAAACACACAAACATTATGAAATGATTTGAAAGGAATTTATCAAATGAAATCATCAAAAATTATATCAGTTTTACTCTCGTTAGTATTTGTTCTATCCTTTGCTTCCCTTGCAGGATGCGATGACGACCCTGCACCTGCACCACAGGGCAACTATGTAAGTGACGGGGAAGATGTAAGTGTAAACAACAATGTGGCTCAGGCAACAACAGTTTCTCAGCCAAGCGTTGACGAAAACTCTTTCCCTGAAAATTATCAGGAACTGGAAAACGATGTTTACTTTGCAGTTGCCAGTAAAAAGAGAACAGAGGACGGAAAAACAACAGGCAGTGATACACTGAAAATCCTTGCAGAAAGTGAAAACAAGCTTTCCCCCGATGTTGAAAAAAAGGTAAAGGCAGAAATAACCTCTGCAGTAAACAGTCAGGTTAAAGAGGTTGAGGTTACCGATGTTGAGCTTGGCACAGCAGAGGGTGACGAAACAATGGGACTATTGACAGTCACCTTTAAATACAAGGAAACCGGCGGAATAGATAAGAAAATCTATAATATCCCTCTTGGTTGATTGGATAGACTTTAGGAGACATTTTCATGAAAGCAAGAGAACATTTTTCACACAGACTTCTATCTTGTTTAGTAATACTTTCAGTATTGGCAAGTGCGGTGCTGATTTCATCATCTGTATTTGCCCAATCCTCAAATTTGTATTCAACCGGTGCGTCTGCTGATATTACTTACAGCTTTACAGGCAGTGACTCCGGCAAGGCAGGCTTTGCCGAGGGTACTATTACCGTAAAGGCTAAAGACAGCAGTAGCACAGGTACTTATTACCTGTATTGGGCAAACGACAGCAAAGCCCTTGACGGTTACTATCCTATTGACAAGCTGTCGGTAACTACCTCCGGCGTGTCAACAAAGATGTACACCCAAACAGCTATTCCGGCAGATGCTACAAAGATAATTGCATTTAAAGCGTCATCAGAGCCAACCGACAAATCAGTTTCAAAGGCTGACGCTGTGTACACCATACCTCAGAATAAGAGATTTCCTCATTCAAGCAGCGAGAAAAGGTATTCATTTGGCTCATACAGTGATATTCACATTGCCAACGACGGCTACGGCAGTGGAAAATATCCATATGACGAGGTGCATTGGCGCAAGGCTCTTGACAGTGCCGCCGCAAGGAATTTGGATTTTATCGTAACAGGTGGAGATAATATCAACAACCAAAACGGTGACTCACAGAGTAACTATGTTTCCGAGTGGAAAAGTTATCAAAAGGTTTTGGCTGAAAGCGACTACTGTAACCCGATTTACGAGTCAATAGGAAACCACGAGATGTGGACATCAAAGTCAACTGCAATTAGTGCATTTGTAAAAGCAACAGGACTTTTGTGTGATGAAGAAAGCCTTAAGTCCGACAAAGCCTACTACACCTTTGACGAGCCAAAAACAGGCGACCACTTCATCATAATGGCTATTGAAAACAACTTTAACCCAAAATATAATGATGAATTTTCCACAACCCAGCTTAATTGGGTGAAAAATTTGCTGAATAAATATAAAAATGACGGTCATAACACCTACATCTATGAACACGCAGGCTTTTGGAAGTGGGGTGTAGGTGACGACGAGGACGACCCATATTACGATATTCCTTTAGGACTGGACTATTCAGGCAACAAACAGCTCCAGCAGATTTTGTACGACAATCCTAATGTTATGTTCTTCTGCGGTCACACACACATCTACTTTGGTGCACAGTTCAACTATATGGACTATGACACAACATCCGGCAAAGCTACTGCAAAGATGGTTCACAATTCATCGGTAGGTGGAATAAGAAAGCCTAAAACTTCTTCTACTCCTCACCTTGGCAATATGGACAGAACAAACAGAGAGGACGAAACCGAGGGATATTTTGTAGATTCCTACGGTGACTACATTATTTGTAACGGTGCAAATCTTTACTATAATTTGGTTGACCCAAAGACAACATATATAGTTGAAGGTTGTGGTTCTACTGACCCTCTCCCAACAACTACCACTACAAAAACTACTACAACATCAACAACAAAACCAACCACCACAACTACCACTGCAACTACAACATCAACAACAAAACCAACCACCACAACTACTACCTCGGCAACAACTACTTCCACTCCAAAGGTTAAGCAGTATTCTGTGGAGTACAATATTAACAGCTCTTCTTACTTGACACCAAGCAACAGGGCAATGTTGGTAGATGAAAACAGCAGGTATCAGTGTGTTCTTTCTGACAATTCCGGAAAAACACCTTCTCAAATAGAGGAATACATCAAAACAGTTAAGGTGGTAATGAACGGAGCAAATATTACATCATCAGTTGTTACTTCCTTTGGAAGTGACATTAACAAAAGCTTTGTGATTGATATTCCCAAGGTAACAGGTAATTTTGTAATTACCGCAACAGGCAAAAGTAACCCTCTGTATGTAAAAGGTGATGTAAATATGGACGGTAGCATTGATGTTCAGGATGCAACAGTTGTGCAAAAATATGTTGGCCATTACAAAACTTTAACTGATGTCCAAATTGCCTTGGCTGACTTGAACGGTGACGGCAGAATTGCCATCAATGATGTTACAGCTATTCAAAAGCGTGCTTTAGTTGGTGCAAAAACATCACTGATTGCCTCAGGTTCATCCCAAGACGACCTTAACACATTAATGACAACTGTTAAGGATTACCTTAGCAGTAAATACACATACAGCTCCTACGACCAGTATATGGCTGTTAAAAAGGAATACCGCTACTGCGTAGCAAACAGCAGTTCATTCTCAAGCAGTGACGCTTTAAACCACTACAATTCCTTAAATTCAAAGTTTAGCACCTTAAAGGCAATAGCAGGTGATGTGTCCGGCGGCGGTGACACATCAGTAACCGTTTACTTTGACAACACAGGAAACTGGTCAACTGTTAATGCTTATATGTGGACAGGCGGAACAAACAACTCCTGGCCCGGTGAAAGTATGACAAAAGTCAGCGGAACTATCTACAAGATTACCGTTGACAGCTCATACGAAAACATTATATTTAACAACGGAAGCGGTACTCAAACAGGAAATTTAACAATACCGAGCAACAACCAAATTTTCAAATATTCCTCAAACTCCTGGTCAGCATACACAGGCTGATTTATAGCGAAAATTAATCATCAATGCAAAAAATCCCCCTACCATATGGCAGGGGGATAATCATATGTTCATTTGCAGTCACACACTTATTCGTTGTAAAAAGTGTAATAACAGGCATACTTTCGTAGTAAAAAGTGTATCAAAATTACAAATTTTCGTTGTATATTTTGTAATTGAGTGTTATACTATATGTATATAATTCTATGGAGGTGTGTTTATGTACCGAATTGCGATAGAAAAACTGTATAAATGGAAAGAGAGTAAGCACCGCAAACCGCTTATTATTGAGGGTGCAAGACAGGTTGGAAAAACCTGGTTGATGAAAGAGTTTGGCAGTAGGGCTTACGCAGATACCGTATATATAAATTTTGATTCTAATTCAAGAATGGCAGAGCTGTTTGCTTCAGATTTGAATACCGACCGCTTGATTATGGGGATTGAGATTTATACCGGTCGAAAAATTATTCCCGGCAATACACTGCTTATTTTTGATGAGGTACAGGAGGTTCCCAGAGCCCTTTCATCCCTTAAATATTTTTATGAAAATGCACCACAGTATCATATCATCTGTGCCGGTTCGCTACTTGGTATTGCTTTGCACGAAGGTACATCCTTCCCTGTTGGCAAGGTGGATTTTTTGAGTTTATATCCGTTGTCCTTTAAGGAGTTTTTAATGGCTACTTTCGGTGAGCGTTTTGCAGAACTTCTTGATAGTCGGGACTACCGAATGATTACTTCCTTTAAACAGACTTATGTAGATGCACTCAAGCAGTATTACTTTGTTGGCGGTATGCCGGAAGCGGTACAAAGCTTTGTGGAGGAAAAGGACTTTAATGAGGTTCGGAAAATTCAAAAGCGAATATTAGAGGCGTATGAACAGGATTTCTCAAAACACGCTCCTATGGAAATTGTGCCGAAAATCCGTATGATATGGAACAGCATACCCTCTCAACTTGCAAAGGAAAACAAAAAATTTATCTACGGTCTAATGCGTGAGGGTGCAAGGGCAAAGGAATACGAAACTGCAATTATGTGGCTTTGTGACTGTGGACTTATCCACAAGGTCAGCCGTGTAACTTCACCGGGGCTACCCTTGAAAGCCTACGAAGATTTAAAAGCATTTAAGTTGTTTATAGTTGATGTGGGACTTCTCGGCTGTATGACCGGTCTTAACATGCGTACCTTGTTGGATGGTAATGATTTATTTACCGAGTTTAAGGGTGCTTTAACAGAGCAGTATGTTTGTCAACAACTTAAAACCATAGATGACTTGGGTGTTTATTACTACACCAACGACCGTGGTTCCTGTGAGGTGGACTTTATTATTGACACAGGTGAGCAGATTGTGCCGGTGGAGGTTAAGGCTGAGTTAAACCTAAAGGCAAAGAGTCTAAAAACTTATCGTGAGAAGTTTAATCCTAATATTTCTATTCGTACATCAATGGCGGATTATAAAAAGGAGGATTGGCTTATTAATCTACCACTGTATGCAGTGGAGGAAATTTATGAATGTAATTCTTTCTAAATAAAGTTCAAAATCCACACAAAAATCCCCCTGCCGAATGACAGGGGGATAAATTTATGACTGTTTGCTTATTACTTCTTGTCTGCGATAGCAGCCTGAGCAGCAGCAAGTCTTGCGATTGGAACTCTAAATGGTGAGCAGGATACATAGTCAAGACCAATCTTGTGGCAGAACTCAACAGATGTTGGGTCACCGCCGTGTTCACCGCAGATACCGCAGTGCATTGTAGGTCTAACTTCCTTACCCATCTTAACAGCCATTTCCATAAGTTTGCCAACGCCTGTCTGGTCAAGCTTTGCAAATGGGTCGTTCTCGTAAATCTTGTTGTCATAGTAAGCGTCAAGGAACTTACCTGCGTCATCTCTTGAGAAACCGAATGTCATCTGTGTAAGGTCGTTTGTACCGAAACAGAAGAACTCAGCCTCTGTTGCGATTTCGTCAGCTGTAAGAGCAGCTCTTGGGATTTCGATCATTGTACCAACTTCGTACTTGAGGTCAGCACCGGCAGCAGCGATTTCAGCGTCAGCTGTTTCAACAACTACCTTCTTAACGAACTTAAGCTCCTTAGTATCGCCAACAAGCGGAATCATAATTTCAGGAACAAGGTTCCAGTCAGGATGTGCAGCAGAAACCTTAAGAGCAGCACGGATGATAGCCTTTGTCTGCATCTTTGCGATTTCAGGATATGTTACTGCAAGACGGCAACCACGGTGACCCATCATTGGGTTGAATTCGTGGAGGCTGTCGATGATAGCCTTGATGTCAGCAACTGACTTGCCCTGTGCATTAGCAAGAGCCTCAATGTCAGCCTCTTCTGTTGGAACGAACTCGTGAAGTGGAGGATCGAGGAAACGAATTGTAACCGGGTTGCCCTCAAGAGCCTCATAAAGAGCCTCAAAGTCGCCCTGCTGATATGGCATAATCTTGTCGAGAGCTACTTCTCTCTCTTCAACTGTATCTGCACAGATCATTTCTCTGAATGCAGCAATTCTTGTTTCTTCAAAGAACATATGCTCTGTACGGCAAAGACCGATACCCTCTGCGCCAAGCTCTCTTGCTCTCTTAGCGTCCTCAGGTGTATCAGCGTTTGTTCTTACCTTAAGAGTTCTGTACTTGTCAGCCCAAGCCATGATTCTGCCGAACTCACCTTCAACAGAAGCTGGAACTGTTGGGATAATACCGTCGTAAATGTTACCTGTTGAGCCGTCAAGTGAAATTGGGTCGCCCTCGTGGAATTCCTTACCTGCAAGTGTGAATACCTTGTTGTCCTCGTCCATCTTGATTTCGGAGCAACCGGATACACAGCAAGTACCCATACCACGAGCAACAACAGCTGCGTGAGATGTCATACCGCCACGAACTGTGAGGATACCCTCAGCGCTCTTCATACCTGTAATATCTTCTGGGGAAGTTTCAAGTCTAACAAGAACAACCTTTTCGCCCTTAGCAGCCCATTCAACAGCGTCATCAGCT
>JALFTC010000008.1 GCA_022779485.1 Ruminococcus sp. | reverse complement strand
CTCTGCACACCTCTGAAATTACAGACTTATGGCGAAATTCCTCTCTTTTGTGCACATTGGACATATGAACCTCAACAAAAGGTACCTGTTCAACAGATGCAATAGCGTCCCTAAGGGCATAGCTGTAATGAGTTAAAGCACCTGCATTGAGGACAACACCGTCGTAATTACCAAGTGTAGAGTGAATTTTGTCAATAAGGTCACCCTCGTGATTTGACTGGTAAATATCACAGTTAAAACCGGCATCCCTTGCAAATGTCAAAATATCCTCGTTAATATTATCGGCATTTTCAGCGCCATATATTGATTTTTCTCTGATACCAACCATATTAAGATTGGGTCCGAGAATAACTAAAATCTTTTTCATAGCAAAACCCTTTCTTAAATAAAATGCGGACAGTATATTTAACTGTCCGCCTTTAAGCATATATTACTTATACTTTCTCTTACGAGCTGCTTCAGATTTTTTCTTACGCTTAACTGAAGGTTTCTCATAAGCTTCTCTCTTGCGAACCTCAGCGATAACGCCGGCTCTTGCACACTGCTTTTTAAATCTTCTCAGAGCGCTTTCAAGAGATTCATTTTCTTTTAATCTTACTTCTGCCATTTATATTTCCCTCCCATCTGCCACTTGGCATGGGTAATATTTGCTTAATCGCAATAATGATTATACAATCAATAGCAATCTTTGTCAAGGAAAATATAAATATTAGTAGAAAAATGTTATTTTAAGGCTTAACAACGATGTTGACAAGTCTGCCCTTTACATATATTTCCTTGATAATGTTCATACCCTCAACAGCTTTTTTAACATTTTCGTCTGCTTTTGCAAGTGAAATTGCCTCACTTTGCTCGGCGTCGGCAGGAATCATAAGCTTTGCCTTGATTTTTCCGTTCACCTGAACAACAATTTCAATTTGCTCCTCTTTGCACTTGGATTCATCAAACTCAGGCCAGCTTTGTTCTGCTACAATACCGTCACCGAGTGAACAGCTTTCCCATACCTCTTCTGTAATATGAGGTGCAAATGGGTTTAGTAGGATAGTGAAGATTGCATATTCCTTTTTGTTGATGTTGCCAACTGCACTAATGTCGTTCATAAGTGCCATAAGAGCGGCAATAGCTGTGTTGAACTTGATGTTCTCAATATCTTCTCCAACCTTTTTAATGGTTTTGTGGAAAGCACATTCAAGCTCAGGTCTTATTGCGTCACCGTCAATGAGCTTTTCCTGAAGATTATAGTATCTTTCAAGGAATCTTCTGCAACCCTTTATGCTTGACGCACTCCAAGGAGCTGCCTTTTCAAAGTCACCGATGAACATTTCGTACATACGCATTGTATCGGCACCGTACTGTTCAACGATTTCATCAGGGTTTACAACATTGCCACGGGATTTGCTCATCTTTTCCCCATTCTCGCCCAAAATCATACCGTGGCTTGTACGCTTTGCGTATGGTTCGGGAGTTGGAACAACACCGATGTCGTATAGGAATTTATGCCAGAAACGGCTGTAAAGAAGGTGAAGTGTTGTATGCTCCATACCACCGTTGTACCAGTCAACAGGTGACCAATACTCAAGTGCCTCTTTACTTGCAAGAGCCTCATTATTGTGTGGGTCCATATATCTTAGGAAGTACCAAGAGGAACCTGCCCACTGTGGCATAGTGTCGGTTTCTCTGTAAGCCTTACCGCCGCAGTGAGGACAGGTGGTTTCTACCCAATCTGTCATTTTTGAAAGCGGTGACTCCCCTGTGTCGGTTGGCTCATAGGAATCAACCATAGGTAGCTTTAGCGGAAGTTCACTTTCAGGAATTGGAACATAACCGCACTTATCACAATGAACAATAGGAATAGGCTCGCCCCAATATCTCTGACGGGAGAATACCCAGTCCCTGAGTTTGTAGTTAACCTTTGCTCTGCCCACACCATTTTCTTCAAGCCAGGAAATCATCTTTTTCTTGGCTTCTTCTACGGAAAGACCTGTTAAAAAGTCGGAGTTTACCATTATGCCTGTTGCACAGTCGGTAAATGCCTCCTCCTGTACATCTTTTCCGCCCTTAACAACCTCAATGATAGGAAGATTAAACTTCTTTGCAAACTCCCAATCTCGTGTATCGTGGGCAGGAACAGCCATAATTGCGCCTGTACCGTAGGAAACAAGAACATAGTCGGAAACGAAGATTGGTATTTCATTGCCGTTTACAGGGTTTACAGCCTTAACACCGTCAATGAGAACACCTGTTTTTTCCTTTACAAGCTCTGTTCTTTCAAAGTCGGACTTTTTGGATGCCTCTGCCTGATAAGCCTTTACCTCGTCAATATTGGAAATTTTGTCACTCCACTTTTCAATACAAGGATGTTCAGGTGAAATTACCATATATGTAGCGCCGAAGAGTGTGTCGCATCTTGTTGTATATACTGTAAGAATATCTCCCTCGGTGGTCTTGAAGTCAACCTCAGCACCTGTGGATTTACCAATCCAGTTTTTCTGCTGTGCCTTAACTCTGTCGGGATAGTCAACCAAATCAAGGTCGCTTATAAGTCTGTCGGCATATTCGGTAATCTTAAGCATCCATTGTGACTTAACCTTTCTTACTACCTCACTGCCACAGCGTTCGCAAACACCGTTGACAACCTCTTCATTTGCAAGAACGCATTTACAGGATGTACACCAGTTAACCGCCATTTCTTTTTTGTATGCAAGACCCTTTTTGAAGAGCTGGAGGAAAATCCACTGCGTCCACTTGTAGTAGTCAGGGTCGGTGGTGTTAATTTCCCTGCTCCAGTCAAAGGAAATACCAAGTGACTGAATCTGCTTTTTAAAGCGGGCAACATTCCTCTTTGTAACCTCTTCAGGGTGAATGTGATTCTTGATTGCATAGTTCTCTGTTGGAAGTCCAAAGGCATCCCAGCCTATTGGATAAAGAACATTGTAGCCTTGAAGTCTTCTCTTTCTTGAAACAACATCAAGTGCTGTGTATGGTCTTGGGTGCCCTACATGGAGTCCCTGTCCTGATGGATACGGGAACTCAATTAGGGCAAAGAATTTTTCTTTGTCGCTGTTTTCCTCTGCGTGGAAACATCCCTTTTCTTCCCAAATTTTTTGCCATTTTGGTTCAATTTCTCTGTGATTATATTTCAATTTCTTCCCCTCCGTTAATCCATATCGTCAAATTCAATTACAGTTCCGTCTTCCCACAATCTTTCAAGGTCGTAGTACTCACGGGAATCGTCGTCGAAAATATGAACAATAATGTCAATATAGTCAAGCAAAATCCACCCGTTGCCCCTGTGACCCTCAATGTGACTAACGGAAAATCCTGCCTCGTCAAGCTGATATTCAACCTCATCTGCCAGTGCCTTTACATGGGTTGAGCTTGTACCTGTTGCGATTACCATATAATCTGCAAGTACAGATACATCGGAAATTTTTATAATCTTAATATCAAGACCTTTTTTGTCGTCTAATGCCTTGGCAATTAATTTTGCCTGTTCTTTAGTTTCCATTCATTTCATCCTTTAAAATTAATTCATTATAGCATGCCAAAGCGTTTGGATGAATAGTCATCATCCTCTTTGACAAATCATTTATAGTAAACTGCAAACCATACAGCATTGCCTCTTCAAGACTGCGAAGGGATTTTTCTCGCATAATATCAACGCCGTTATAGTTTCGTTCGTCACCGGTAAAGTCGGCAACGAAAATAATCTTTTCAAGCAAAGACATACCTGCCCTGCCTGTTGTGTGAAATCTTACCGAATCGATAATATCACTGTCAGTTATTCCCACAGAATCACGGATATATACAGAGCCTGAAATCGGATGCCACAGTTTTGAACTGCTTTTTTCAACATCATCCAAAATTATACCACCCTCTGTGATTATTTTCAACTGTTCCTCCACAGGGGTTTCTTTTGTTATGTCGTGAAGCATACCGGCAATCATAGCCTTTTCAATGTCACAACCGTAAATTTTGGCAAGTTCAACCGCTTTTTTTGCAACATTTACAGAATGAATATAGCGGTATTCACCCATTCTGGGCTTAATAAGACTTTTTAGGTAGTTAATATCCATCACTTCACCCCGTACAGTTTATTTTTCAATATATATTCATAAACGGATTTATCAAGGTAATCCTGTTTATTTGCCAAAGAAACATTCTCTCTTATATAGGTTGAAGAAAGTTGCATAATGGGTTCTTTTAGTATATATGAAGAGCAACCCTCTTTTTTCAATATCCTTGAATATTCTAATAAAGAATTATAATTGTCATTATCTCTTGGACAGGTTATTATTGAGGCAAGGGAAAATATCTCCTGTGGATTTTTCCATTTAAGCAAAGACATATACATATCTGCTCCGATAATCATAAAAAGATTATCATTTTTATACTCATCTTTTAGTATGGACAAGGTTTTGTAGGAGTAGCTTTTCCCCTCAATATGACTTTCCAAGTCGGACACTATAAATCTGCTGTCACTTTTTGACGCAAGCTTGCACATAGCCATTCTGTGAACATATGAAACACCTGAAGTGGTATCCTTATGAGGGCTTACGAATGTGGGCATAAGGATAGTTTTGTCAATACCAAATTCATTCATTGCCTTTTGTGCAAGTAAAATGTGTGCCTTGTGTATTGGGTTAAAGGCACCGCCAAACAAAGCAATATTCATTTATCTCTTCGCCTTTGGCAGTACAATTTTTGGCTCGTCCGGGTTTGGTCTGTAAAGAACAAACTTTGAGCCGATTACCTGAACAACATCAGATGAAACCTCTTCTGACAGCATATCAGCCGCCTGACGAGAAGTAAGGTCGCTGTTTTCAAGCACCTTACCCTTGATGATTTCTCTTGCAGTCAATGCGTCATCGGCCTGTTTAATCACTTGCTGAGTGATACCGCCCTTTCCGATAATAAGAATTGTGTCTATTGTATTTGCAATACTTCTTAAATAAGCTCTTTGTTTTCCGTTTAACATAAGTTCTCCTATATACTAAATGTACTTTATAATTTCTTCTTTAAGTTTTCTAAGTGCGTTTCCCCTGTGGCTTATTGCGTCCTTTTCATCAGAGGAAAGCTGTGCAAAGGTTTTTCCGCTTTTGGTGATGAACACAGGGTCATATCCAAAACCGTCCTCACCCTTTGGTTCATAGGCGATTTTGCCCTCTACTGTACCCTCAACCTTAATTATAGTTTTATCATCAAGAATACAGCATATGCTTGAAACAAAGTGTGCTGTCCTCTTGTCGTCAGGTACATCTTTCATTTCCGTAAGTAGTTTGGTGTATCTGTCCTTATCTGTTGCGTTTTCTCCGGCATACCTTGCGGAATATACACCCGGTCTGCCGTCAAGGGCATCAACCATAAGACCTGAATCATCTGCTACTGTTGGCATTGATGTTTTTTTGTAGGCTGACATAGCCTTGATTTCAGCATTTTCTGCAAAAGTAGTGCCTGTTTCTTCAACATCACCAAGGTCAACACCACATTCCTGTGGAGTAACAGCATTTATACCAAGTGGATTTAATATTCTGTTCAATTCAACAACCTTGTGCTGATTGTTTGATGCAATTAAAAATTCTTTCATTATTCTTCTCCAAAATCAAAGAGTGCCTTTGAAAAGTCCTCAGGTACAAATTCCTGCAAATCGTCAATCTGTTCGCCCACACCGATATATTTTACCGGTATTCCCAGACCGTTCTTAATTGCAAGTACAACACCGCCCTTTGCAGTACCGTCAAGTTTAGTTAAGACAATACCTGTGATGCCTGTTGCCTTGCTGAACTGCTCTGCCTGATTAACAGCATTTTGTCCTGTTGTAGCGTCAAGCACAAGCAAAAATTCTTTGTCGGCATCAGGTAATTCCCTGTCTATAACTCTGCCGATTTTGGCAAGCTCGTCCATAAGGTGCTTTTTGTTGTGAAGTCTGCCTGCTGTATCGCAGATGATAACATCAGTATTTCTTGCCTTGGCGGCTGAAATTGCATCAAAGATAACCGCTGCCGGGTCTGAGCCTTCCTTTTGCTTTACAATATCGCAACCGCTTCTGTCAGCCCAAACCTCAAGCTGTTCTATTGCGGCGGCTCTGAAGGTATCGGCGGCGGCTAAAAGTACGCTCTTGCCTTGATTTCTAAGATTATTTGCAAGCTTGCCTATGGTAGTAGTTTTTCCAACACCGTTTACCCCTATAACAAGAATTATGGATGGCTTGGTGTTGATTTTTAGTTCTTCGTCACCACGAAGCATATCTGCAACAACATCTTCAAGAAGATGTCGTATCTGTGAAGGGTCTTTTATGCCTTCCTTTTTAACTCTTGTTCTAAGCTCATCGGTAATCTGTTCCGCTGTGGTAACTCCAACATCACCCATGACAAGAAGTTCTGTAAGCTCCTCAAAAAGCTCCTCGTCAATTTTTGTAAAGGATTTCAGCATTGAGTCAATTTGACCCACAACGCTGTCCCTTGTCTTTTTTAAACCCTCTTTGATTTTTTTAAATAGTCCCATAATTATGACCTCTGTAACTAATAGTTAATTAATTTGCTTTCATACCAAGTTTTGATGCAACCTCAGATGCACGAAGTTCAAGGAGTTTGGAGATGCCCTCGTCCTGCATTGTAACACCGTAGAGAACATCAGCCTCTTCCATTGTACCACGCCTGTGGGTGATTAGGATAAACTGTGTTTTCTCCGTGAGTCTTCTCATATATGAGGCGAACCTGTCAACATTTACATCATCAAGAGCCGCCTCGATTTCGTCCATTACGCAGAAAGGAGCAGGACGAACCTTCATAATTGAGAAGTAAAGTGCTATTGCTACAAGCGCCTTTTCACCGCCTGACAAAGCTTCAAGGTGGACAACAATTTTTCCCGGAGGCTGAGCAATAATGTCAATACCACTGTTGAGAATATCCTCAGGGTCGGCAAGTTTTAGAGATGCCGTACCTCCGCCGAAAAGTTCCTTAAAGGTTTCGCCGAAATTCTTGTTGATTTCGTAAAAGCTCTCTACAAAAGCCTCTTTCATCTGCTTTGTAAGGCTGTTTATCAGCTTTTCGATTTCACTCTTTGATTTTTCTACATCATTAACCTGAGCACTGAGGAATTCGTATCTTTCGGAAACCTCTTTGTATTCCTCAATAGCTGAAACATTGACGGAGCCAAGACTTTTGATGCCTGACTTAATCTCGTTAAGTCGCTTTTTAGCCTCTTGAACATTGTCAATTTCAATGGAGATTTCCTCCGCCTGCCTTTTGCTGAGTTCATATTCCTCCCAAAGCTTTGAAATAATGTCGTCATACTGCTTTTGAAGGTTGATTTTTCGCTCCTCAAGTCGGGCAAGCTCTCTGCCTGAAATTTCTCTTGTAGAATTTAAGTCCTTTTCCTTTTGACGGAGATTTACTGTCTTTTTCTCAAATTCATCTCTTTCGGAATTTAGCTTTTCAATGCTGTCCTGCGCCTCAAGGATTTTATCCTTGTATGTATTTGAGATTTTTTTGTAGTTTTCAATCTTCTTTTTTATTATCTCAATGTTTGCATTGACGGACTCTATCTGTCTTTTCAAGTCTGCCTTTCGCATATTTTGACCGGAATTATTGCTTTCGGAAATAATAATTTCACTTTGCAAAGCCTCGCAGTCCTTTTCATATGTAACAATCTCAAGGCGAAGATTTTGCAGTTTTTCGGAAAGCTTTTCACGCTGTTCTGTAAATGAAAGCCTGTCGCCGGTGATTGAGGAAATAGTCTTTTCAATCTCTGCAATCTCTTTTTCAAGGCCACCCAATTCTGTGGATGCGGTATTTTTATCCGACTGCAAATCAATGATTTTCTTATTATTCTCATCAATTTCATTTTGGATATTTTTTATTGTCACCTTAAGATTTTCCACTTCGTTTTGACAGGCTTTGAATTCAGTTCTAAGTCTTATAAGCTCCTGTTGTTGGTTGGAAAGCTCTGTCCTTGTACCAAAGAGTTCAGCCTCGTATTTTCCGTACTCCTGTTGGCATTTTTCAAATTTTTCTCTTGCATCATCTGCTTTTTCGGAAAGCTTATTTGCCTCATTTCGGTACTTTTCTATTTCTCCTGCTCTTGAAAGCAGTCCTGTTTTCTTGTTGAGGGAACCGCCTGTTAAGGAACCGCCGGCATTTACAACCTGTCCGTCAAGGGTAACAACTTTGAAACGGTAGGAATATTTTTTGGCTATTGAAACAGCAGAGTTAAGCTCCTCTGCAATTACTATCTTACCAAGGAGATTTTGAAGTATTCCCTTGTATTCGTTTTTGCAGTCACAAAGGTCTGATGCTATACCCACAAAACCGTAGCAATCCTCTATGCCATTTTCATTAAGTGTTCTTGGCTTAATTGTGGCAATGGGCAAGAATGTTGCTCTGCCACCCTTGTTCTCTTTTAAAGCTCTGATTGCCCTTTTGGCATCCTCCTCGTTGCCTGTTACAATGTTTTGCATTGCACCGCCTAAAGCAGTTTCAATGGCGACAGCATACTCCCGGGGTACATTGATTATTCTTGAAACAGGTCCGTGAATACCGCCCAGCTTTCCCTGCTTTGACATATTCATAACAGCCTTTACACTGTGGGAAAAGCCCTCGAGATTTTTCTCTAAATCCTCAAGGATATTGGCTCTTCTAAGGAGTTCCTGTGAATCAAGGGTAAGGTTGTCAACCTCGGTTTTTAGGGTTTCCTTTTTGTTTTGTAGATTTTGAAGTTTAAGTTCAAGACCTTTGATTGTGTTGCCAACGCTCTCTACCTTCTGGGCAGTTTCTTTACCCTTGCTTTCATAATCACTTAGCATTTCCTCTGTGGAAACAAGGTCGGAATTTTTTTCGTCAGCACTTATCTTTAATGCGTTTATTCTATCGTTAAGTTCATTTATTGTTGAATCACTTGTCAAAAGCACAACCTTTGCGTCAGCCGACTTTTGAGAAAGTTCTGATAATTTTGTATTAAGCTCCTGAAGTTTATCTCCGCTTCGTGAGGCGCTTATGCTGATTGTGTTAAGGTCGTTTGAAACATCATTGTATTCCTTTTGTTTCTCTTCAATTTTAACCTTTAAACTTTCAATCTGCTGTTTCTTCTCCTCAATTTGACTTTCAACCTCTGCAAAATTAACATCAAGCTGTTCAATCTCGCTGTTAAGTCTTTCAATGGTTTCTTCGTTATGGTCAATGTCGTTTTCTGCAACGGAAATTAATGCGTTGTTACTGCTGACCTCTGACTCAAAGTGAGAAATATTCCTCCTGATTGAGTCGATTTTTGAAGAAATTTCTCCGTTTCTAAGGTAGAGCATCTCTGTTTCCGCATTGATGTTTGAAAGCTGTCTTTCAGCGTCCTCGTACTGTGAACGCTGAATGTCAATTTTGTCCTCCTGTTCCCTGATAACCTGCGATGATTTATTAAGAGTATCAAGCCAAAGGGCAATTTCAAGACCCTTTTTCTCCTCTGACAGCAAAAGGAATCTTTCTGCCTTATCGGACTGGGTTTTAAGAGGACCTACTCTGCCCTCTAACTCACCTACAATGTCACGCAGTCTGATGAGATTTTCCTCTGTATTTTTCAGTTTTCTTTCAGCTTCGGTTTTTCTGTATCTATATCTTGAAATTCCTGAGGCTTCCTCAAAAATTTCTCTTCTTTCTTCGCTTTTTGACGCAACAATGCTGTCAATTTTTCCCTGACCTATCATCGAGTAACCGTCACGGCCAAGACCTGTGTCCATAAACAGCTCGTTAATGTCACGCAGTCTTACTGTTGCCTTATTAATTAGATATTCACTTTCGCCACTGCGGTAGTATCTTCGTGTAATGGCAACCTCGTCACCGTCAAACTGCAACACTCTGTCACGATTGTCGATTGTCAGCGTTACCTCGGCATAGCCTGTCTTTTTCCTTTTATCAGTACCGTTGAATACAACATCCTCCATTTTGGAACATCTTAGGGTTTTTGCAGACTGTTCACCAAGTACCCAACGGATTGCGTCACTTATGTTACTCTTGCCCGAACCGTTAGGTCCTACAATAGATGTAATACCGTGGTCGAAGGTAAGTTTTATTTTATCGGGAAAAGTTTTAAATCCGTGTAATTCTAATGATTTGAGAAGCATAAGTCACCTCATTTCTCTTCTTCAATTATAAATTCAAAATCCTTTAAGTTAGGATTTTCTTTAATCTTCACATCATAACCCAACTGAAAAAATTTATTTACATTGCTCTTTTTTTGCCCAACAGCCTTTGAAACAAAGCCTTTGGCTACAAAAACAATATATTTTCCTTTTGGGTATTCTTTTATTTTTTTATATGCCAAGTCAAAAAATATTCTGCTTTCGCATATTTCTCTAAATGCAGGGTGATAATATCCTGCTATTCTGTTATTTACCAGGTCGTCGGAATAGTGCAGTCCAACCCTTATAACATCAATTTTATTCTCATAAAAAAGGTTTAATACATTTGAGCAGACTTGAACGGTAGTTTCTTCGTCATAAGGAACATACTTTCCGCTTTGGTAAAGGTGTGCAAGCGGTGTGTTTTTCATTGTGATTGTGGGATAAACCCTTACTGTATCGGGGGAAAGCTTTGCGATTTTTCTTGCTGTATTCAAGTCCAAATCAGGATTACTGCCGTACATACCCGTCATCATTTGCAGACCTAAAGAAAAACCGTTCTCTTTAATAAGTTTTGACGCTATTTCTACATCAACTGATGTATGACCTCTTTCATTTAACTCAAGCACCCTGTCGGACATTGACTGTGCACCAAGCTCAATGGAGGTTACTCCGTAGCTTTTTAGTAGTGACAAAACTTCAGTATCAATGGCATCAGGTCTTGTTGAACACCTTATACCGTAAAAATCCTTTATGTACGGCTTTGTAGCATCTAAAAGAGAAATCATATATTCCCTGTCAATGGCGGTAAAGCTGCCGCCGAAGAAAGCAATTTCGGTATTTTTTGTGTCAACACCGCTTTTAATGGCTGTTTCTATTGCTGAAACTACATCATCGGCAGTTGGCTGACAGGTTTGTCCTGTGATGTTGGACTGATTGCAGAAAACACATTGATGGGGGCATCCGTTGTGAGGTACGAAAATTGAAATATTAGAATGTTTAATATCCCATCAACTCCAGAGCTTCCCTTGCAGCCTGCTGTTCAGCCTCTTTTTTACTTCTTCCGCCACCCTTGCCGATAACATTGCTGTTGAGATGTACCTCAACAACAAAGTGCTTGTTGTGGTCGGGTCCGGATTCGTCAACCAAAACATAGTTTAGTTTTTCTCCGGGATTTCTTTGAATAATCTCCTGTAGCTTTGTTTTGTAGTCCCTAAATACAAAGCCTACACTGTGATTTTTTATTTCAGGTACAACGAAAGACAGTACAAATTTACTTGCCTCTTTCATACCCCCGTCAAGGTAAATTGCGGCAATTAATGCTTCAAAGGCATCTGAAAGGATAGACGGTCTTTCTGCTCCGCCACCCTTTTTTTCTCCGTTGCTAAGGAGAATATATTTGCCTAACTCTAACTCTTTAGCGAATATAAAAAGAGTTTTTTCGCACACGAGGGACGCCCTAAGCTTTGTTAAATCCCCCTCGGGGTAATTAGGGCAATTCTTGAAAATATAATCAGAGACGGAAATTGAAAGTACAGCGTCACCTAAAAATTCCAATCTCTCATTATATTTAAGGTGCATCTTCTTATGCTCATTGGCATAGGAAGAATGAGTTAGTGCCTCTGTGAGGAGTTCTTTATTTTTAAAATGATAATTAATTTTCTTCTCTAATTCATCCATTTTGCTGTTCCTTTATTTTGTTAAATGATTCTTCTATCTTCTGTGGCACATTTGCGTTTATGTAGTCAATCATAATTCTGATTGCGTGGAATATTGCATTTGCATTAGAACTGCCGTGAGCCTTAAATACAGGCTTTTTAATGCCTAAAATAGGAGCACCGCCGTAGATGTCTGCATTCATACTTTCCTTAAACTTTATCAGGTCCTTATACACAAACAATGCACCGATTTTTGTTATAATATTCTTTTTAAAGATATTAACAACAGCCTTGCTTACAGACTTTGCAACACCTTCGTAGTTTTTAAGGATAAGATTGCCTGTGAAACCGTCGCAAACATAAACATCACAAGCACCCTCGGAAATTTCTCTGCTTTCCACATTTCCGATAAAGTTAATTGGACTGTCTTTTAAGAGTGCATATGCCTCTCTCTGCAAATCTCCACCCTTGTGGCTCTCTGTACCAACATTTGCAAGGGCAACCCTTGGGGATGAAATCTTCATAACATTTTCCATATAAAGGGAACCTAAAACACCAAACTGCCTTAGAATTTCAGGTCTTGCATCAAGGTTGGCTCCGCCGTCAATAATCATAAACATTTTACCGTTCATTGTTGGGAGAAGTGGTGCAAAGCCGGGGCGCTTAACACCCTTAAGTCGCTTAACCATAAGAGTACCGCCAACACAAAGAGCACCGCTGTTACCGGCGGAAATAAAACCGTCAGCCTCATCATTTGCCACCATTTTTAAGCCAAGTGCCATTGAAGAATTGCTGTACTCCTTCATAATGTCATTTGGAGTTTGGTCAACGGGAATAACATCAGGTGTATCAACAATAGAAAAATTACTGATGTCAAGGTTATTTTCCTTTGCTACCTTTTTGATTATACTTTCACTGCCTGTAAGGCAAATGTCAATATTAAACTTTTGCTGTGCAAGTATAGCACCCTTTATAATTTCAAGAGGAGCATTATCTCCTCCAAAAGCGTCAACTACTATTTTCATTATAAACCCCTTGCATTAATAAAATTCTCCAAAGCACTAAAAGCTCTGTCGGAATATGCCTTTGCCCTTTCCTTTTTATCCCTTGGACGGTTAAGAAGTTCGGGAAGTACACCAAGATTTGCACCCATTGGCTGGAACTTTGTTACAGTTTCGTCACTGATATATCGTGACAACGCACCTATCATAGTTTCAGGTGGCAGAGTAACTGTTTCTTTTCCAAGTAATCTTAATGATGCGTTAATACCCGCAATAAGACCGGATGAGGCAGACTCCATATATCCCTCTACACCGGTTATCTGCCCCGCAAAGAACAAATTTTTATTTTCTTTTACAGAATAATCACTTGAAAGCACCTTTGGCGAATTGATAAAAGTATTGCGGTGCATAACACCATACCTTACAAATTCGGCATTTTCAAGTCCGGGAATCATAGAAAAAACTCTTTTTTGCTCGGGAAATTTAAGATTTGTCTGAAAACCTACTAAATTGTACATTACCCCTGCACTGTTTTCCTTGCGTAGCTGTACCACAGCCCAAGGTCTGTGACCTGTTGCAGGGTCGGTTAAACCAACCGGTTTCATAGGTCCGAATCTTATGGTATCGTGACCCCTTTGGGCCATAACCTCAATGGGCATACAACCCTCGTAAACCTTTGGATTCATAACATCAAAGTCGTGAACAGGAGCACGCTGGGCACTTACAAGTTCATCATAAAATCTGTCGTATTCCTCTTTGTTCATAGGGCAGTTGATGTAGTCGTCACCGTCACCCTTGCCGTACCTTGATGCAAAGAAAGCCTTGTTCATATCAATGGTGTCAAACCTGACAATAGGTGCGGCGGCATCGTAAAACGACAGGGAATCCCCAAACATATTTTTTATTGTTTCTGACAATGGTTCTGATGTTAAGGGACCTGATGCTACTATTGTTACACCATCGGGAATTTCCTTTACTTCTTCGTTAATAACGGTAATGAGAGGATTACTTTTAATTTCTTCATTTACCATATCCGAAAAAAGCTCACGATCAACTGCCAATGCTCCCCCTGCCGGTACGGTTGTCCTGTCGGCACATTTCATTAGGAGGGAATCAAACATTCGCATCTCCTGTTTGAGCATACCGGCGGCACTTTCAAGTCGAGATGCCTTAAGACTGTTGGAGCAAACAAGCTCACACAATTTTTTTGAATGGTGAGCCGGACTTAGCTTTTCGGGTTTCATATCGTAAAGGTTTACTTTAATTCCTCTTTTAGCAACCTGATATGCCGCCTCACACCCTGCAAGTCCGCCACCGATTATATTTATCTGCATTATGACTTTGTATAGCCACAACCCTCTTTTGCACAGAAGATTGTCTGCTTTTTACCCTTCTTTTTATAGAGTATCTCTCCGCATTGAGGACACTTTTCGTTTACAGGCTCATACCACGACATATAGTTACAGTCAGGGTAATTACTGCATCCGTAGAAAATTTTGCCCTTTTTGGTTTTGCGGGTAATTACTTCGCCGCCACACTTTGGACAGCTGACGCCGATTTTTTCAACATACTTTTTGATGTTCTTACACTCGGGATAACCGGGACAAGCTATGAACTTACCGTATCTGCCAACCTTGACAACCATTTTTCTTCCGCAAAGCTCACATACAATGTCGGTTTCGTCCTCCTTTAGCTTAATCTTAACTCCTTCCATATCGGCTTTTGCTTTTTTTAGAGTTTTTTCAAAGTCAACATAGAAGTTGTCAAGGAGTTCAACCCATTCCTTTTCGCCATGCTCAACCACATCCAAATCTTCTTCCATTTGGGCTGTGAATTTTACATTTACGATTTTTGGGAAACGCTCTTTCAGGAGATTAACAAGTGCCTCGCCAAGTTCTGTTGGAATCAAAGACTTTGCCTCTCTCTTAACATATTCACGGCTTGTAATTGTGGTGATGGTTGCCGCATATGTTGACGGACGACCGATTCCGTTTTCTTCAAGAGCTTTGATTAGGGATGCTTCGGTAAACCTTGCAGGTGGCTGTGTAAAGTGCTGGTTAGGTATAATCTCCTTAACCTTGACAGGCATTTCTTTTTCAAGTGGAGGAAGTTGCTTTTCCTTTGTACCCTCTGCGTCACTGCTGTCAACATACAGCTTTGTGTAGCCGTCAAAGTCAACTCTGTAACCTGATGCCTTAAATACATATCCGTTTGCTGTGATTTCAGCCTGAGTTGTTTTGTGGATGCAGTCTGCCATTTGACAGGCTGTGAATCTTTCCCAAATTAGTTTATACAGCTTATACTGTTCTATTGTAAGGCTGGACTTTACCTTTTCAGGTGAAAGTGACGGAATTGCAGGACGAATAGCCTCGTGACCGTCCTGTGCGTTTGAACGGGACTTGTAAAATCTTGGCTTTTCAGGTAGGTATTCCTCCCCAAAGTTTTCTTTGATATAACTTGTAACCTCTGCAACAGCATCATTGGAAATTCTCAGGGAGTCGGTTCTCATATATGTGATAAGACCCGTTGTACCGTAACCCTCTACATCAACACCTTCATAAAGTTCCTGAGCAATTTTCATTGTTCGTCTTGACTGATAGCCAAGCTTTCTTGACGCCTCCTGTTGGAGGGTGGATGTGATAAATGGAGGATAAGGTGACTTTTTTCTTGTACCGTTCCTTACTTTTGTTACAATAAATTCGGCGTCCTTGATTTCTTCAAGGATTTTGTCTGCCTCTTCCTTATTTGAAATTTTAATTTTTTTGCCGTCCTTACCGGTTGCCAAGGATGCGTTAAACACCTTTCGACTGGATTTTGGTGACATTTTTGCGTCAATTGACCAATATTCCTCCGGCTTAAAGGCTCTTATTTCATTTTCTCTGTCAACAATCAGCTTTAATGCTACTGACTGAACACGACCGGCAGAAAGTCCTCTTCTAATCTTCTGACTTACAAATGGACTGAGCTTGTAACCAACAAGTCTGTCAAGAATTCTTCTTGCCTGCTGTGCGTTTACTAAATCTATATCAATGGAACGGGGATGCTCCATACCGTTCTTTACTCCGGTTTTGGTAATTTCGTTAAATTCAACACGGTTCTTGTCATCTAAATTGAGTCCTAAAATGTACGCAAGATGCCAAGAAATTGCCTCTCCCTCACGGTCAGGGTCGGTTGCCAGAAAAATTTCATCACTTTTACCAGCCATCGACTTTAGCTCGTCAACAAGCTTTTCTTTTCCCTTTATAATAGAATATTTTGGGGCGTAATTATTCTTTATGTCAACAGCCAAACGAGCCTTTGGCAAATCACGCACATGACCCATTGAGGCAACAACCTCAAAGTCCTTACCCAAATATTTTTTTATTGTTTTAGCCTTAGCAGGTGACTCCACTATTACTAATTTTGACATATTTACTCTATCCTCCGATAGTTACTTTATTTTATATTGTCTTCCCTTTAGGGAAACAATCAGATTTTTCATTTCTAAATTTGTGAGAATACCCGAAACCTTGAAAACCGGCAATCCGCTTTTCTCGGCTACATCATCAATGTGCATTGGGGTATTTCCCAAGGTGTGATATACAAGACTGGTTTTTTCGTCCAGTTCTACATCGAACCTATGACCTGTTATAAATTCTTTTTCTTCTTTTTCCTTTGATTTTTTCGCAGGGATTTTAAGTATTTTCCCGTCGGGAATGTCATACTCGTCATCCTCATACACTTCTAAATCATTATATTCATTAAAGTATTTTAGGATGTCCAAATATGTTGTTACGGGAACAGCACCGTCCTTGATAAGTTCATTTGAACCCATTGAGTGAATACTGTTTATGTTACCCATAACGGCAAAAACTGCCTTACCTTGGTCGTTTGCGTATTTTGAAGTTATTAATGAACCGCTTTTCTTGCCCGCCTCAACCACCAGCAGACCCTTTGAAAGAGCCGAAATAATTCGGTTTCTCGCTACAAAGTGATGAGGTAAAGCCTCTGTGCCGGGAGGATACTCGGTGATAAGACAACCTCTTGCGGTGATAGCCTTTCTCATAGGTTCATTTTGTACAAGATAGGGATAGTTTATTCCACAACCCAAAACGCAAATGGTTATTGCGTCGGCATTAAGTGCACCGGTATGAGCTGAGCTGTCAATACCCAAAGCACCTCCGCTTACAATGGTTACCTTCTTTTTGGCAAGATTATAGGAAATGCTGTAAGCAACCTTTTTGCCGTAGGAGGATGCGTGTCGTGTACCTACAATGCCTATTGTAAGCAAATTGTCCACCCTTGGGAGATAACCGGTCACATAGATTACAGCAGGAGGGTTGTCGATATCCCTTAGGCACTGCGGGTACCTCTCATCATCAATGGGATAAATTTGATAGCCAAGGGACTCACATTCCCTAATAATTTCATCTGCCTTTTCAATAGGGGTTGAGTGCATTTTGTCAATTTCTTTATCGGAAAAAATCCCGAGAAACTTCCACTCAAAATCACCGCCATTGTAAAAAGAAGACATATCGGTGTAAATCCCAAGCTCATAAATCTTTTTGATTTTCATACTGCCGTATCCAAGGCACAGGCTAAGCCATATATAATAACGAGTGTTATTCATCTTTAGACATTTCCCACATAATAATACTTGCGGCAACACCTGCGTTGAGAGAATCAATCTTCCCTGACATAGGAACAATAACCTGATAATTACAGGCGTTAATTGTTGCTTTGCTTAGTCCGTTTGCCTCGTTGCCGATTGCAACAAGGGAATTCTGAGGGAAAGAAAAATCTCCAAGATGTTGTGCATTAGAAGTTAGGCAAGCTGCAAATGAGTCGCCGAAACGGTTAAACTCGTTTGTAATAAAACTTGAGGCAGAGTCGATTATATAGAAAGGAACTCTGAAAATAGCCCCCATACTCCCCCTTACAACCTTTGGACTGTA
>JALFTC010000028.1 GCA_022779485.1 Ruminococcus sp. | reverse complement strand
AGCGTTATCACAAGCAAGGGTACTGAAATTACAATAGAAAACAACCAGCGACACATTTTGTTTTCTCCCGACTTTCTGCCAAAGTGCAGTATTTGGGGTGAGCATTATGTGGACAACAGCGGTAACTACAAGGTACTGCTTTACCCCGATATGAGGGAAGTGGGGGATATTGCTGTATTTTTGCATTGTCCCTCAAGGCGAGAAAAAATTGTCCTTGATGTTAAAAGCTTTGACAGGAAAAAAGGCGAAATTACCGTTGACTTTTCCTCAATGAAAAATTCTGTTGCGGATTTTGTGGAGAGAACCTACAACCTGTGCGTGGCATTTTCCTACAAAGGAAATATGTACTGCGTAAATGTAAAGTCACCTGATTTTGACGGCACAAATGGCGACAAAGAGGAATGTCTGAAAAGTGTTGCGTCCTTTAATGTTATGGATACTGTTGTTATTTTGGAGCCTATGTATGACAAAACAGGCGCGTTCAGTATCCGACTTCGTGACAGGCTTGTTTCCCACAAAAACCTTGTAAGGGTTAAGTACAGAAGTGTGCATTTCAAGAAAAATTACCTGTACATCACAAGTGATGTAACAGAGAATATGGAGCGTTTTACAGGATATGCCCTTTCGTACAGATACAAGCAGTGTGAGGACAAGAGGGTTTATTACGCAAAGGGTGACTTGGTTGCCAGCGGTGACAAAACCCTGTTAAAGGCTCGTTTTGACCTTTCCGCAATCGAACTGCAAAGTGTAATTTGGGATTTGTATGCAGTGTATGTTGAGGATAACGCAACCTACTTTGCAAGAGTTTCTGTGGACAATCATCAGGTAAACAGGTATCTGTTCAGCTTTAAAAATATTTTCGACCAAAACCACTACCGTTTTTTAAGCAGTGACAATAAAGTAAAACTGTTCTTCCCCTACTTCACAATGGAAAATACTTTGTCCTTTATTATGAGGGGAAAGCAGGACTACGACAGCAAGAAGTTCAAGCTGAAAGAGCTTTTGGCTTTGGCGATTTTCAAGCTGAGAAAATCCCACTACACAAAAAAGCGAATAGCACTTGTGTACGAAAAGAACAGCAACTTCGCACAGGACAACGGTTACTGCTTCTTTGCCCACTGTATGAGGCATAAGATACAGCGTAGATTAAATGCAAATATCTATTATGTTATTCAAAGGGACTCAAAGGATTATTCTAATGTAGAAAAATACTCCAAGAATGTTTTGGAGTTTATGTCATTAAAGCATATGGTCTATGCACTGGCGTCAAGGCTTTTGATTTCCGCAGAATCCCGTTCAAACAGCTACATCTGGCGACCAAACAATTCCCCCATTGCAAGGAGTATCAGGGACAAAAAGCTGTTTTCCCTAAGGCACGGTGTAACAGGGCTAAAGCGTATCGGCGGGATTTATCACAAGTCCAGTCCTCACCACCCAAGTATGATTGTTGCATCCTCTGACGGTGAAAAGGAAATTCTTTTAAAGAATTTAAACTACTCCTCAAACGAGGTTTGCGTTACAGGTCTTGCAAGGTGGGACGCTCTTGATGACAAGTCAGGTGACAGCAGAGAAATTTTGTATGTTCCTGCAATGAGGGATTGGCTTGAGGATGTGGATGACGAAACATTCCTTGAAAGCGACTACTACACCGGCTACCTCAGCCTTCTTAGAAGTGAACAGCTGAGTAATGCTTTGGAAAGTAACGACCTAACCCTTAACTTTTTTGTGAACACAAGACTAAAGGACTACATTTCAAAATTCTCTGTGGGAAATAAAAGAGTGAACATTCTCACCCCTGACGATGTTCAGCTTAACAAGCTGATTATGAGCTGTAAAATGCTAATCACCGATTACAGCTCTGTTTGTTGGGATGTACTCTACCTTAACAAGCCTGTGCTTTTCTATCAGTTCGACTACGAAAAGTACAAGAACACAACAGGCTCCTACATTGATATGGAAAGGGATTTGCCCGGTGACAGGAGTACCTCTGTGAATGTGCTGTGTGACGATTTGCAAAGAGTAGTGAAAAGCGACTTCCGCATATCCTACAAGTACCAATTAAAGAGGGAGTTAAGCTTTAAGTACTTCGACAAAGGCAACTGCGTCCGCCTTGTGCAGGAGATTAGAAAACTTAGGTGGTAATTCATAATGTGGAATGATATAAAGTAAACAAAGCCTCCATCGGACGAGGGAGGTGGCACGGCTTTAGCCGTGACGGAGGGAGTGAAAAAGTAGTCAATACATCTTGGTATGTCTTTAGATGTCAAAGTTAGAGTCAGAACAATAAACCATACTATAATCTAAAGACAAAATGAGATAAAGAGAACACTTTTTCCCTCCTTCCACCGCAAGCGGTCCCCCTCCCTCATCTGAGGGAGGCTGGAGGCAAAAACAACAAAAGAACAACCGGACAGGTAATCTGTCCGGTTTTTTCTCATTTTATGTACTTTTTTAAAGTGTCTTTACAAATTCTTTAAGATACTCTTTAAGTCCTTCGCCTATTTCGGGGTGGTTTACTCCAACCTCAACTGATGCCTGGAGTATGCCAAGCTTGTTGCCCATATCGTACCTTGTGCCGGTGTATTCAACAGCTGTCATACCCTCTGTTACTGCAATCTCTTTCATTGCGTCTGTAAGCTGAATTTCTCCGCCTTTACCCGGCTTTGTGTTCTCCAAAATTCCGAAAATTTCAGGGGGAAGAACGCATCTGCCAAGTATTGAGTAGCAGGACAAAACTTCCTCCGGTGTCTGTGGCTTTTCCACCATATCTGTGCATTTAAACACATTGTCGTGTAGGTTTTCTACCTTTAGTGAGCCGTACTTGTGAATTTCACTTTCGGGAACAAGCTTAACGCCTACAACACCCTTGCCAAATTCACCGTATGCGTCAATCAGCTCGCCGATTGCAGGACTTTCACCGATGATAACATCATCACCGAACATTACTGCAAAGGGCTCGTCACCAACAAAGTTCTTTGCCCTTAAAATTGCGTGGCCAAGACCTTTTGTTTCAATCTGTCTGATAAATGTAATGTTTGCAAGGCTTGAAATACCCTTTACCGCTTCAAGAATATCCTGTTTTTCAGGCTTATCAAGGGCTGTTTCAAGCTCAGGTGAACGGTCAAAGTGATCCTCAATAACACCCTTACCTCTGTTTGTGATAATCAGTATATCTGTGATTCCCGCCTTTACAGCCTCCTCAACAATATACTGAATTGCAGGCTTGTCCACAATAGGGAACATTTCCTTTGGCATTGACTTTGTTGCAGGCAAAACCCTTGTGCCAAGACCTGCCGCCGGAATAACTGCCTTTGTGATTTTCATTTAAAAACACCTCTTTTTAACTTATTTTATATCAAAAAATAAACATAGGAGCATAATTAATTATCAGCAAAACTGCAAGCAAGCTGAATGCAAGTGCTGTGTTTACTCCACCCTTTGTCTGGAGCTCGTTGTCAGCCTCGGTTTGAGAAACTGTGCTCTGCTTTATCTTTTTAACCTGACGACAGCAGTGCTTGTAGTAGCATCTGTTTGCAATAAAACCGCAAACAAGGTGTAGAGCATAGTATATAATGTTACAGATAAATGACGCTATAACAAGGATGTAGTCAGTAAGGTTCAAATTCTCCATTTGTTCCATAAATAACGGGTAAATGTTTTGGTATGACACATTTGAGTTTGTCTGTGCAATATCGTTTATCATTCCGCTGATAACTGTGTAGTTGCCGAATGTGGAGAATATAAGGCATCCTGCCATTATTACCGTTATGATTGTGCCGAGTATATACTGCTTTCTGTAAAGCAAATATCCACCGCCGAATATCATACCTGCAAAGTTGAACCTTGACTTGCCAAAGGCTTTAATCTTGTTGAAAACCTGCATAAAGTATGGTGAATTTTGCTTCACATACTTTGCAACCTCTCCTGCCTTTGCACCCTCGTCAAATTCCGTGTCGGGAGAAACTCCACCCATTGGGTCAATTTGAATTGGGTTAAATCCCGCCTGTGGATTACCCCCAAAGGGATTACCGCCCATTGGATTTCCTCCCATTGGGTTACCACCGAATGGGTTGGTATTCTGAGTGTTTTCTCCGTTATTGCTTTGGGTGTTGCCCTTTGGCATATCAATCAGCGGTGCGTTGCACTTTTTGCAGAAGAAGGTTCCTTCCTCGTTAATTTCACCGCAGGATTTACATTTTACAGAGCCTTCCTGGGAGTTACCACCGTTAGCCTCTTTTTCAAAGTCATATCCCTCTGCGTGTTTATCCTCATTCACACAATGACCGATTTGTTCGTAGCAGTCCCTGTGGTGGGGAGTACCGCATACAGGGCAGACAACAACATCTTCGTCAGCGTGAAAATTCTTGTCGCAGACAGGACATTTATATCCGATAAAATCCATTTCTTATTCCTTTTCTCTTTTATTATTCTCTAAAATAGTATTCTACACCTATTTTTATTAATTATATCAAATGATTATAAAATCTGCAACATTATTTATTAATTTTATAAGATAGTGTTTCACCTGTGTTTACTTTTTTAATGTTTTGGGATATAATGTACTTTAGTAAAAGAACAATGTTGTTGCTACCTGTCATTCTGAGGGAGCAAAGCGACTGAAGAATCTGAAAGGATAGCAGTAGTGCATTAACCGACACTGTAAGGTTATAGGAAAGTCTTGATTTAACAAAGGCTCCATCGGATGAGGGAGCTGTCGCCAAAGGCGACTGAGGGAGCGAAAAAGTAGTCAATATATCTCACTTTGTCTTTAGAATACAAGGTATGAGTCAGAACCACTAAATCAAACTATTCTCTAAAGACAAAAGTAGCAAAAGAGAACACTTTTTCCCTCCTTCCACCGCAAGCGGTCCCCCTCCCTCATCAGAGGGAGGCAATCTGTAAGCCAAAGTTTTATCAAGAGGAAGGGGATTCCTCGACAAGCTCGGAATGACAGTGTTGTGGCTGGGAATGACATAGTAGTGTTAAGGTGTGAAAGTGTCTTAAAATAACGACATTTGTATTAAAAGAGGTATAAAATATGGTACAGTTTGAAGAATTAAGACTTAAGCTTGAGGGTATGAAGCCGGAGATTGACGATTTGTCTGACGCACTTGGACTTGAGGCTATTAAAAGCGAAATAAAACAGCTTGAAAACAGGGCGGCAGAGCCGGGCTTTTATGACGATATGGAAAACAGCCAAAAGGTTTTAAAACGCACCTCGGACTTAAATAATAAGGTGGATAGCTTTAATTCTCTTGTGGAAAAATACGAGGACGCTATGGCTCTTATTGAGCTTGCTGACGAGGAAGAGGATTTGTCACTTTTTGAAGAGGCAGAAAGCGAAGTGAACGGTGTACAGGAAACTGTGGAAAAACTCCGTCTGCAAACACTTTTAACAGGTGAATATGACAAGAACAACGCTATCCTCACATTCCACGCAGGAAGTGGCGGTACAGAGGCTCAGGACTGGGCAGAGATGCTTTACAGAATGTACAACCGCTGGGCACTTGACCACGGCTTTACTGTTAAAGAGGTTGACTACCTTGACGGTGACGAGGCAGGACTAAAGTCTGCCGTATTACTTGTTGAGGGAGAAAATGCCTACGGCTACCTAAAGGGTGAGGCTGGTGTTCACCGCCTTGTGCGAGTTTCTCCATTTGACTCCGCAGGCAGACGACACACAAGCTTTAGTTCACTTGAGGTTATGCCTGAAATTGACGACGATATTAAAATTGACATTCGTGACGAGGACATCAAGATGGATGTGTACAGAGCGTCAGGTGCAGGTGGACAGAAGGTTAACAAAACCTCTTCTGCTGTTCGTCTTACCCATATACCAACAGGAATTGTTGTAGCGTCACAGGTTGAAAGAAGCCAGTACCAAAACCGTGATGTTGCTATGAAGATGCTTATGTCAAAACTGCTTGAAATTAAGGAGAGGGAGCATCTTGAAAAAATCGAGGACATCAAGGGTGTTCAAAAGGAAATAACATGGGGCAGTCAGATTCGCTCCTATGTGTTTATGCCCTACACCTTGGTTAAAGACCACAGAACAAATTTTGAAACCGGCAATGTTAACGCTGTTATGGACGGCGACCTTGACGGATTTATTAACGCCTATCTAAAGATGATAGGTCACGAGGAGAACTGATTATGAAATACTTTGTAATGCTGTGTGACGGTATGGCTGACGAGCCGTATGAGGCACTGGGAAATAAAACACCGATGGAGCTTGCAAAAAAGCCTACTATGGATAAGCTTGCATCCTTGGGCGAGGTTGGAATGGTAAAAACCGTTGCAGATGGACTTTCTCCCGGCAGTGATGTTGCAAACCTTTCTGTACTTGGATATGAGCCTGCTGTTTACTACACAGGCAGAAGTCCCCTTGAGGCGGCGTCAATCGGAATTGATTTAAAGGACACCGATGTAACCCTCAGGTGCAACCTTGTTACAGTTTCCGATGAAGAAAACTACTGTGACAAAACAATGGTTGACTACTGTGCTGACGATATTTCCACAGAAGAGGCGAAAATCCTTGTGGAATATCTTGAAGAAAATTTAGGTGACGACATTTTCACATTCTATTCAGGTGTTGCATACAGGCATTGTCTTGTTTGGAAAAAGGGTGACAAGGACAATGTTTCCTTTACACCGCCCCACGATATAACAGGCAGACCTGTTAAGGATTACCTGCCAAAGGGCAGTGCAGTTGCACCACTTTTTGAGCTGATGAAAAAGTCCTACGACCTCTTAAAAAATCACCCTGTCAACAAAAAGAGGGAAGAAGAGGGCAAAGCTCCGGCAAACTCAATTTGGCTTTGGGGTGAGGGCACAAAGCCTATCCTTGACAGCTTTTACAAGAAATTCGGCAAAAAAGGTTCAATGATTTCTGCCGTTGACTTGCTAAAGGGAATTGCAATCTGTGCCGAGATGAAAAGCGTTGATGTTGATGGTGCAACAGGCTACATTGACACAAACTTTGAGGGCAAGGCAAATGCCGCTATTGAGGAATTTAAAAACGGTCAGGACTTTGTGTATGTCCATGTTGAGGCTCCTGACGAGTGCGGTCACAGAGGTGAATATGACAACAAGGTAAGGGCGATTGAGCTGATTGACGAAAAAATCCTTACACCTGTTGTGGATTTCCTTAAGGGCTATGACGATTTTGCAGTCCTTGTATGCCCCGACCACCCAACACCCCTAAACATCAAAACCCATTCATCAAATCCTGTTCCGTACCTGATTTACAGCAGTAAGGAAGAAAAGGAAAATGGTGTAAAGTCCTTTACAGAAGAAAACGCCAAGTCAACAGGTGAATACATCGAAAAAGGCTTTACAATGATGAATTATTTTTTGAGTAAATGATTTTTATATGAAGAAAACTCGAAATCCATAAAAGGGTTTCGAGTTTTTTATGACTAATTTTCAATTAAGAAAAACCCGAACAACCCATTGTGGATTGCTCGGTATCAGCTACTGATTAATATTCTTATTAAGAAATATAATTAAAATTCCTCCAAAGCCTCTTCAAGTGCTGTTGCCAGCTGGTCGGGACAGCTTGTTCCTCTGCCTCGGCAGTCGATTCCCTTTAGTCTGTCAATAGCCTCCTCTGCGCTCATTCCCACTACAAGGGATGAAATTCCTGCTGTGTTTCCTGCGCAACCGCCGTGGAATTTTACATTGATTATCTTTGCGTTGTCGTCAAGCTCAATGTCAATCTGCCTTGAGCATACGCCGACAGGTATATATGTGTGTTTCATAACAGCCTCCTAAAAAATTCATATAATAAAAAATAGCGGTAAAAACCGCTAAATGGAGCGGATGACGGGGCTCGAACCCGCTACCTCCACCTTGGCAAGGTGGCGCTCTACCAGATGAGCTACATCCGCAAATCTTACAACGATATTATTATATCATATAAATGAAAATAGTCAATATTTTTTTTAAATGTATTTATTTTTCAGCAGATTTATAGTATAATCTGTGTTATAATGAGTTTATCATAATGAAAGGATAGATAACAGTGTCAATTCAGCTGAACTTGGGCAAGTGGGGGACAATCTTCCCTGTGCCTAACTGCGTTGTGGATGAGGACATCAGGCTGGCAAGTGAAAATCAGCTAAAGGTTCTCCTTTATATACTTCGCAACAACGGTGACAACCTGACAGAAAAGTCTGTTGGAGAACAACTGAATATTGCCGAGGGTGATGTTAAGGACGCTGTATCCTTTTGGGTTGATAGGGGAGTGCTTACCTCACAGGGGGATATTCCTCAGGGTGAAAGGGCAGAAAGCCCTGACGAAACACCTGTTGAAATCAAGAAAAAACCTCGTCCCCTTTCACGAGTGCAAAAGCCGGACAGTATTTTTGTTTCAAGGCGAATTAGTGAGGACAACGCCCTTGCAACACTTGTGCAGGAAACACAGGTTATTTTGGGAAAACCAATTTCAAACGGCGACACGGCAACCCTTGTAATGCTCCACGATACTGACGGACTTCCCTGTGATGTTCTTCTGATGCTGATTCAGTACTGTCACTCCATTGGCAAGGACAATATGAGGTACATTGAAAAAATGGCTGTTGGCTGGGCGTCAGAGGAGATTACAACCATTGAAAGGGCAGAGGAAAAAATCAGTAATCTTGAAAAGTACGGCGAGGCTTGGAACAGGGTGGCTTTAATTTTCGGAATACAAAATTCCGGCTCACCTACAAAGGCACAGCAGGAAAATGCAAACCGCTGGATAAATGAGTGGCATTTCAGCGACGAGATGCTTAGGGAAGCCTACGAAAGATGTGTGAACAAGAAAAACAACTTTAACATTACATATACTAATGGTATTCTCAAAAACTGGAATAAGCAAAATATTAGTTCTTTAAAAGAATTAAAAGAGTATGAAGAAAAATCTCGCAAAAAATCTTCCGAGAATAACGGAAATAACGGAAACAAAGGGGATAACAACCCACAGGTTTCCTACGATATTGATAAGTATGAAGAATTTAGTATGTTTGATTAAGAGGTAGCTATGGCTTACAGCAGTGAAATAAACCGCAAAGCAGATGAAATTTTAAGGGAAAGAAGAAACAGTGCACTCCGTCAGCAGGAGATGACAAAGGAAAAAATCTTTGCCCAAATTCCAAGGCTTGGGGAAATTGAAAGGCAACTTCAGGTGATTGGCGCTCAAACTGCAAAGGCAGTTTTGAGGAGAAAAGACGCAGTTGAAAATGCAAAAAGTCTTTCGGAAAAAAGCTTGGCTCTGCAAAAGGAGTCAAGGGAATTGCTCTTTAATAACGGATACAACAAAGATGTATTGGAACCAAAGTTTACCTGTCCCATATGCAAGGACACAGGAAAATATGATGACGAAAAGGGCAGGACTGTCAGGTGTGAGTGCCTTAAAAAGCTTAGGGCAAAAATTGCCTGTGAGGAGCTTAACAAGGTTTCTCCCTTGTCACTTTGCTCCTTTGACAATTTCAGCCTGAATTACTACGATATGGATGTACAAGAGGGCTACACCACATCCCCTTACGACAGAATGAGCAAAATTCTTGCCTACTGCAAAAAATATGCGGAGAATTTTTCCCTGAATTCACCAAGCCTGATGATGAAGGGTGCAACAGGTCTGGGCAAAACCCACCTTAGCCTTTCCATAGCCAACGAGGTTATTAACAAGGGCTATGGGGTTGTGTATGTTTCCGCCCCGATGATACTTTCCAAGCTGGAAAAACAGCATTTCAGCTACGCCTATGATGATGAAGAGGACACAATGAACACCCTTGTTTCCTGCGATTTGCTCATCTTTGACGACCTGGGAACAGAGTTCCAAAGTAGTTACACTATATCAACAATTTACAACATTTTCAACACAAGACTCCTTAACGGAAAGCCAACAATTATGAGTAGTAACCTGACATTAAAAGATATGGAAAAATGCTACTCACCCCGCTTTGTATCAAGGGTAATGGGAAGCTGTGCAAAGCTGGACTTTATCGGAAAGGACATTCGTGTGCCAAGGAGATAGGTTTTTATTAATATTTTCAGTTAATAAGACGCAGAAACAGTATAAACAATATTCCTTATTAGAATTAAACTATATGTGCTATCTGGGTCATTATTATAAATAATTTTAAAAGGAGGAAAACCAAATGAAGTATGCATGCAGTATATGCGGTTGGGTTTATGACGAAGAAGCAGGTTATCCTGACGGCGGAATCGCACCGGGAACAAAGTTCGAGGACTTGCCTGATGATTTCAAATGCCCTCTTTGCAAGGTTGGCAAGGACAAATTCAACGAGGCATAAGTTGTAAAAACTGTATATTGAAAGTGAAACACCGAGTAGTCCGTTTTGTGGATTACTCGGTGTTTTTTTAGTGATGAAGTAATAGTGAATAGTGAAGAAGTAGGATACGAAAGGTGCGGTTTCATGGGCAGCCCGTTGCAGGAAAAATCAAAGTCATTTGCGTTGCAGATCATCAGAGTTTGTAATGAGGTGAAGGAGAAGAAGCGGGAGGCTGTGCTGACCAATCAGCTGCTTCGCTCCGGAACCAGTGCTGGGGCCAATATCCGGGAGGCATTCTATGCCCATGGAAAAGCGGATTTCATTGCAAAGCTGCAAATTGCGCTGAAGGAGTGCTCGGAAAGCGAATACTGGCTGGAATTGTTGATTGAAAGCGGTTACTATGATGACCGGGCAATTCTGGAGCAGTGCATTGAGGTCAAAAAGCTTCTGGTTGCTTCCATCAATACAGCAAAAAACAACCTAAGGTAATTGGTAGGCTGTATTGCTGCAACAATACATAATCGGCAAGCTTCGACAGAAGATTGCCGATTTTTACTTATTCACTCTTCACTATTCACTCTTCACTAAA
>JALFTC010000021.1 GCA_022779485.1 Ruminococcus sp. | reverse complement strand
GGTGCTTTTGCCAGTCACTACCGAACCGCATATGGCTATATGTCCGCTTGTAGAGAGATTTATTTCAAATGATTTTTGAGATTGGTTTTGAGGGTCATCATATTTGCCGACTACAACAGATAATTCATTATAATTATCTTTAGCCCAGGTTTCACCATTAAAATTAATTTCAAAATTTTCTAAACTGCTAAGTTCGATTCTATTTTTTAACAGCGGTAACCAAAGCTTTGTAGTATTCTTATATTTATTTTCAGAAGCTACTTTGCTGATGTGTTTTACAACAGCCTGCAACTGAGTTACCTCTTTACATTCCGGTAATTTAATATTTTTTTCAGAAGCCACCTTGATTACTTCTTCAGGTGTTTTACACCCGCTGTATACAAGCCTTATAAAATTACTCATAAGAGCTATTTCCGAGGTTGATTTTCCGATTGGTTCACCATCACATATTAAATCAGAAATTATCTTTTCCGCAGAAGAAGTAAAATCATTTTCGCCCTTTTTGACTGCTTCATTAATGATTATTGCATTATCAACAATTTTTTTAAAAATTTTTCTTGTCCATTCAAGTTGTTCTAAATCTCTGCTCCTGAATTTTGCCTTATTTCCATCAATTACCGTCCTTCCGGTATTTGTAATCATTGTTGCAATATCATCATCTTCAAATGTGTTATTTTTGTAAACTGCTCCACTCCAGCCACTTTGAAACTGTTCAAATATTTCATCATTACCTACCTGCATATAGCAACGACCGGCCTGTGTTAAATACGCTGCATCAGGTCTATGAATCATATCATTGCTATCCTGTCTGTCCTGAACACGCAAACATAGCCTGAATTTTGAATTAGACCAAATATTATCATCAACAGTACCGTTCGGCTTTTGAGTAGCAAGAATTAGGTGAACACCCAAACTTCTACCCACCTGCGCAACACTAATCAGTTCCTGCATAAAGTCCGGTTCTTCTCGTTTTAGCTCGGCAAATTCATCAACAATAATCACCAAATGAGGAACAGGTATAGACGCCTCCCCATTCTTATAAAGACGGGAATAACTATTGATATTATTCACACCGTATTCATTAAAAAGCCTTTGTCTTCGTTTGTTTTCACTCTTAATTGAAATCATACCACGCTGAATCTGATTTCCCGAAAGATTTGAAATTTGACCCGACAAATGAGGAAGCTCTGCAAACAGATTTGCCATTCCTCCACCTTTAAAATCAATAACAAAGAAAACTATATCATCAGGACTGTAATTTATAGCAAGTGAAAGGATAATTGTCTGAATTAATTCACTTTTACCGGAACCGGTAGTACCGGCAATAAGACCGTGTGGCCCATGATATTTTTCGTGTAAGTCAAGGCAGCATCTATCAGAACCTGTTTTTTGACCGATAACAGCCCTAATTGACATCCAGGTTTTATTCTCTTTCCATCTGCTAAGTACATCCAGCTCATCTACTGTCTTGATATTATACATTTCAAAAAATTCAAGACTATCAGGTATTTTGTTACTACTCCCTATTTCCTTAACCTTTATATTGGATAGTTCCTTTGCAAAAGAATACAACCTTGAAAGATACACTACATCATACTTAATCCTTTGATGGTTCTGCGATACATCATAAATGCTGTATATACCATTAAAATCCCTATCATTTTGAATGATATAGTCACATTTGTTAGGTAATTTCTGAAAAGAGTCCGTAATAATGAAAGTTGTAAAACCATAATTCTGTTTGTTATCAAAAACATATTTGCTTATTAGCTCACCATCAAGCAAACTAATGTCAGACAAAAACAAAACATAATATGGCAGGACAATATTGTTATCCATACTCTCCAATTCACTTCTGTTTCTGATTATATCTGCAAATTCATATAAAACATCAGAAACTTCACCTTTGTTTGACGCAAAATATCTTATCTGTTTATCTTCAGACCAAATGTGCGGTAAAATTTTAACATAATTCCACTGCTCCTTGTCAGATAATTTATCCTCATCAAAGCAGAATACAATTTTTAGTTTTGTATAATCAATATTTGACGCTAATTGAACAATGATATTATTGACAATGGTATTGGCGCCTCTTTTATGCCTACCGCTAACAATACCAACAAGCTTATGTTTCATAACATCGAAACCCAACGGAACATTTTTAAGGGTCTTAAAATTTTCACGCAGGATTTTTGGTTTATCCTTAAGCTGATCATATACAGGAGAAAATTTTTCCTCAGGTATCTCAATTTTGCTTTGAAAATCCATATCGCCGATTCCTAATCTGCAAAACAGAAAATCCTCGTGCAATGTATTTCTACTCCAAAGTTGATAGGAATCTTCTTTATAGTTGCAACAATCATCTGATGAGGGATACAACAAATTGAGATTATTTTGATTTTGACTATATTTCTCCCTAATATAGTCTGCGGTTTTTACAAGGTAATTGCTGTACGCATCAAACCTTCTAAACTCATCATCGGCTTCATTTTTCTTTGTTTGATTAAAATTATAAAACGCCCAAACAGCACCGAAAATAGCAGATAACACAGCAATAACCATACCGGAAATCATAAACAACCCGGAGCCACCACCGGAATAAGACGAACCAATTCCCATAAGCACACATCCTATTACCATAGGAATTGCCATAGTCAACGAAGGCCCGATAACCTCCAACAAGGTTTTATTTCTGGAAAACTGTGGAGCTTCAGGTTCATCTATCTTGATTTTATCCCTAAACAAAGGATACATACACCTTGGTGAAGGACTAAAATAATTATAGGAGCTTTTCTGTATTAAATTGCGTTTGGAAAAGGAATTGTTAACTTCGTATTTTTCCATTCTCCTGCTTGTTATGTAATCCTCAATTTGAGAGCCAACTGCAATGATATTATTGAAAAATAATATTTTCAATCCGAATACATCTATGCAATCACCGAATTTCAAACAGTACGAACCATTGATTTTCTTGGTATTTACAAACACACCATTTCTACTACAATCATCAACATAATAATTACCGCAATACTCACGAATTGTACAATGGTGACCGGAAACAAGTTTTCCAAATCCATATTTAATATCACAATCGCAATCATTACCGACGGTAATTTCTTTTTTAAAAATATATTTTCTATATTCAATTATGTCTGTATGTTTTTTTATTGATATAATGCTGATCTTCTCATTGTTTATTGTTTTAATGGTAATTACATTAGTATCATTAAATTCAAAGTTAGACAAAGATTTTCCACCATGATGAATTTCATATGCATTTGTGTTGCTATGAATTGACCATTTTCCGTTATTTTTCTCAAAATCTATGTAAAAACTCTTTGTAATATTGAATTGATTTCTATCTATATATAACCAGAATTTTGAATTATCGTTTTCTCGAAAAACAAATTCCTTTAATATATCGTTGTAAAAAACCATAAAAACCATAACAGACCTCAAAATTACATATTATTTAGATTATACAGAAAGATTTTAACCTTGAACTCACATGACCCAATAATGATTCTATCTTTGGATTTTAGTTGAAGCTGATAACCGGGATTCACTTGGTATTTAGTAAATAAATTTCTTTTGACAATTACATATCCATTTTTGCTAATGCAATTCAAATAAACCTTATAGTTATCACAGTAAATTTTGCAATGCACTTTTGACACAGCCAAATCATTAATGTATATTTGACAAAAATCCGAATTCCTACCCCAATAGATAACCTTATTGGGGTCAAAAACAAGGCTTTGCTTTTCCTTTGTGTTCATTGTTTTTATATACAGCAAAACTCTCTGTTTTAAAATCTCGTCTTGATTTTCTGAACAATTCTTTAGTGAAAAATCCAAGAACTCATTTTTCACTAAATTTTTTGCCGCTGCAAATATCTTTTTGTTTTCTATTCTTTTTCTGCTTATCACAAAAAGCAATGATACTATCCCAACCAAAGCCAAAATAGCGATAAAGGATATCAGCAAAAACTTCATATATTATACCAATCTACCGTTTTCTATTTTACAAACAATCCATTCGGTACCTGTTAAATCCGTGGGAACACTGTACACCTTTGGATCAGAACTGCCCGGCAAGTAAACTTTTACTGTTGCTCCGGAACTTGCCAATGTTCCTGAACCGGAAAATTTTTTAACAGTGAATACATACTCACCACTACTATTATGAAGTGTTGTAGTTTCAGGGCCGTTACCATCCCTATCGTCAAGATCTAACTCTGCAACAGTTTCTCCGTTTTCTCTCTCTTCTTTATTTTGATAGTAAACATGAATTTGTGAACCCTTTTTAGTTCTACCGGATAAATGTGAATCCAAATCTTCAGGTGTATTTCCCCACTCCAGAACAAATCTAATTTCGCCCTCTATAAGATTTGGTGAAATGTTGAAATTCTTGTTGATAGTTTCCTCGGTACTGCTTACATATACACTAAAATATTCTGTAACATATCCTTCTGATGAAACCTCAACTGTATAGTTTTCCGGACTTAGTTCAATGTTGTACTTACCATACTCTGATGTACAAGTAGCAACAGCCTCGCCACTCCTTGTGTTTTTACCTAATCTGAATTTAATAGTATAGTTTTCAACAATATCATTGGTAACAACATCTCTTACCTCGCCTGTCACCATAACTTTTTTACTAAATTCAACAGAAAGTGGCTCAATGCAGTTAATAGCATCAGCACTTTCAACCACACCGTCTGAATTGCACTCAATTGAAATACGACAGTCAAGATAATCAAACTGAATACAATCAGCCTTTAGACTGTCATTATAAACTTTTCTTACACCGTTAATTCCTATACCTTTTAAATCGTCAATAGAAAAACTACCGTCAAAGCCTGTGATGAAACTATTAATCCCATCATATTTTACTTGACACGGTTTTGCCTTGCTGAATGGTTTATTGTTATTATCCAAAACATTATTGCTGTCAGAATTATAATAAATAAATTCTGCCGGAATACCGGTATATCTTATTGTATAAACACCCGATGAAAAATCAGAACTTTCAATAGTATATTCATCTGCATAGTCACCGGTTGTAAATTGTGCAATTTTTGAAATGGTATTATCATCCATTTTAAATATCTGTGGTTGCAATTCTGTATCTTTTTTTTCCAAATCATCACTATAATACGAAATTAAGTCATTAATCTTATCGGAATTTGTATTGGCATAACCTCCCTTCAGAATACTCAAAGCACTATAAATATCATTTTTCATTACATATACATTTGCAAGAGAAATGTATGCTTCTTCATTGGTAATATCGCTTTCGATAGCCTTATTAAGATAGATTATTGCATTATCATAATCATTTAAAGAAAGACATTTTTCAGCTAAATCCATATTCTGTACATATATTTTATTTTCAGGTTTGCCACTGACAAACAAAATCGCAGACAGAAGAGCAATAATTAATACAATTACCGGTATCGTAATAAACAGAATTTTTTTGTTCATAATAAACCCCCATCACATTAATAAAAATAGTAACATTAGAATTATCAGTGAAATAATAATTGAAACTATCAGCAAATATAAACCGATGTCATCTTCATCAGCTATATCCGCAATCATACAATTATCATAATACTGATTGTCAAAAACACTAATAGTTTCTGTTTCTGAATAATTCAGAATTTCCCCGCAAAAATCACATTTTTCTAAATTATTGGGTACTACACATTTACAATTAGGACATTTCATTTTCAATAACTTCCCGTTCTTTTTTTATACTTTTAATCTTCCTAAACACAATTATTTGGGTAACCACAATTACCGAAATTGCTATAACAACAAGTAATATACCTGCCAAAACAAGAAATTCTCCACTCATAACAATCACCCGGCCTATTCTATGCAATCTCTGTATATTTCTTCAAGCTTGCTGATATTCTCATCATAGGAAGCTTCATTATTCTTATTATTCTTTAATGATAATGCCTTACTGCAATTGTTGACAGCACTTTCCTTATCACCTTTATCGTAGTATAAAAAGGCAAGGTGCATATATACCCGATAATCGTTAGGATAATCCTTTTTGTACTGATTAAGAATTACCTCAGCATTACTGTATTCTTCCAGTAATCTATACACCTGGGCAAAATTCAATCTATCATTATCAGATGGATAAAAGCCCTTAAAAATTTCAAGATAGCATTTTTTAGCTCTGTTTAGATTAGTATTATCTGTTACACTATTCAAGTCAGCCAGGCTTAAATATACAGCACCCAATCTACGCAAAGTTTTTATCTCTCGTTTTAGTTCCAATGATTTTTCGTAATATTTTGCAGATTCTGAGTACATTTTTCTTTTCTCATACAACTCACCGAAAAGATTGTACACCACCACCTTGTTTTCATTATCAAGTTTTTTATTTAACAATCCACCTAAAATATTTTCCGCTTCTTGAAAATCTCCTTGATCAATGCAATATTCACTTTGAACAATGGCAACGGCAATTTGCTTTTGAGTTACATCACTAATATTTTTTAACAATTCTTCAGGAACTATGGTGTTTCCGTTCAAAACTGCCAACAAAGCATAATCACGGTAATATACGGATGCATTATCAGTATTTTCAGCATAATCTGTAGCATTTTGATAGTACATTTCTGCATTTGAAAAATCATTTTCCATATAAAAACAATCACCGATAGAGTGCAAAATTTGTGCTCGGATATTGTCATCAATATATTGGGAATAATCAGAATTGTTTAGAATATTAATACCGTTATTAATGGCGCTTTGTGTGTTTCCCGAAGTAAAATCGTTGCTAAACTGCTGATACTGTTGACTGTAATTTCTTTCGTTTATCTTTTCACTTCCGCTGATTATCATTGTTACTCCGGAAAATAACATTACTGCTGAAACTACGGAAACAACCATTGATAATAACATACTTTTTTTATAACGACTATCATACTTTTGTATATTCATCAATGCATTGTACAACTGTTTTGCACTTTTGTACCGCTTGTTAATATCATATTCCATTGCTTTTTCTGTAATATTTACCAAAGAGCTTGAATATGCAATAGAATACTCAGATAATTTTGGCATATTAATATCCGTTATTTCAGGCTCATAACCTGTCATTAAATAGTAAAAAGTCGCTCCGAGACTATAAATATCTGACCGTTGATCAAGAATTATTTTACCTGAATCCAAGCCATTCCTAATTGCTTCTGCCTTCATAAACTGTTCCGGCGAAGCAAAATTCTTGCTCAGACCTTTGACCTCTGTCCCTGATGCTTGAGATACACCAAAGTCAATCAAGCAAATATCCTCATCTTTCGTCAAAATAATATTTGCCGGCTTAATATCCATATGTAAAACCTGTGGTTTTTGTTCATGAAGATACATCAACACCTGACACAACTGTTTAAACCACTTAATCAACTGACCCTCGCTGAATCGGTATCCGTTACTAATGCAGTACTTTAAATCATTACCTTCAATATAGTCAATTACTGTGTATATATCTGAGCCTATCTGTATAAAATCATACACCTGAGGTAAATACGAATGATGTAAGCTTTTTAGAATATCAACCTCATTTCGCAAAAAAGATAAATCATAATTCTGAACCTTTAGCTTTTTTAGTACTACATATTTTTCCAATCTCAAATGATAGGACAGATAAACTACACCCATACCACCATTTCCGATTTCATTAACAACTTGATAAACTTCATCAACGATTTCGCCATTTCTCAGCATAATATACCCCTGCATATTTGTAAAAAGGACACACCTCCACTTTAGAGGAGAGGTGTGTCCTAAAATCACTTAACTATTGTTTCAGTTTTTACGCTTTTTAAGGACAACAAAAATCACTGCACCAATCAAAATGAACAAACCGGCAAATGTACCAACAACAAGCGGGATGTTGTGGAAGAATCTCATAAAAAGCGAAGCAGAAAGAACAAAATTTTCTACCTTAATTTCTTTGTTGTTACCGGCATAATCCGCAACCTTGACAACTAAATTCTGTGCAGAAACATCCTGATTTGCATTAACAACTAACTTAGCAATAAAGGAATTAGACTCATCTTCCAGTGTGTAATCAACATCCTTATTAAGTTTTACTCCGTCAAGTTCAATCTCCAAAGTTTCCTTGTCAATATTCGCATCCTCGCAAAGAATATTAACTTTTCTGCTGTCTTCTCCGTAAAGTACACCGCTTTCAATACCTGAAATTGTAATATCAGGCATTGTATTATCTACAATAAATGACACCGGACAAGACTGTTTCTTTGAAGTTCTGTTACTTGTAGCGTTACTTGCCATATCCTTTGAAATAAGTGTAACCGTATAACTACCGTCTTCTTCAAAGTTTGAGGAACTGATTGTATAGATATAGCGATACCATTTATTACGATCATTTACAATCTTCACATTATAATCATAATTTTTCTTAAGTGTTTTTACTTTTTCGCTGTTTTTACTAATAGTAACGCTGTATTCTTCCAGTTTGTTTACATTGATTTCACTGATGACAACATCCTTAGCATTCTTCAAAAAACCGTTCTTTAAGGTTGTTTCAGTTTGTTTATCAAGCATATATGTAGACCCAAAACGGTTTACCGAGAATATGATGCTGTCACTGTTGGAGTTTCCTGCCTTATCTGTTTCCTTAACACTAAGCTCATATATACCGTCATAGTCAACTGCATTTTTAAAGTTTTCATAAACTCTCTTTATACCTGTGCTATGCTCGTTGTTATCACTCATAGCATAGTCGAGGGAATCAGCAACATTTACAGAATTACCCTTAATATCTATTCTGTTAAGTGTAATCTCTTTTGCAGATGAATCATAGTTTGGATCGGCAATTTCCACAGTTGGTGATACAATAGAGTTTTCTCCGTATGCTTTTTCTGCTTCTACACCGGAAATTTTGATTACCGGCTTTTTGTGGTCAATGTAAAATTTAGAAACAGTAGCTTTTTCTGCGTTATTATCTGCCTTGTCTTTACTGTTTACAGTAAACGAATACATCCCGTCATTGGCAAATGTAATTGTTGCTGTATGAGTATCTCCGTTATCAGACCAAGATGATACAGCCGGAGCAGTTGCGGGAGAAGTGTTGTCGGCACCTGTTGCGTTAATTGCAATATCAACCAAAGAACTATTAAAGTTATGCTCCTTAATTGTAATTGTGGCAGTTCTGTTTACACCATAATACACTTTGCCGTTTTCATCAAAAGAAACCGAAATCTTTGGGTTTGTCATATCAACAGTAAATTTATCAGAAGGCAACTTAGTTGCTGAATGATGAGCAAGGTCTGATATTGATTTTATGGCAAATTTGTAGTCGGCGTCAGCAAGGAATGTCAATGTTGCCGTATGGGTTGTATTGTCGCCGGAGCCCTTTGCCTTTGACCAATTTGATAGTGACGGATTTGGAGCACCGTCTGCATTAACATAGTATTCAAACTTTTTACTGTCAAAGTTTCTTTCTGTAACAGTAACTGTTGCTGTTACCTTCCTGTTAATATACTTATATGGTGCTTTTACATTATGGTTATATGTAACAGTTACCTTTGGAGCGGTCTTATCAATGCTGAATACCCTTTTAGCCGTACTTGTATTACCTGCATTGTCAATCATTGTAACGGTAAGGGTAATGTCGTTACTGTTACAGTTGACTGGAATATCACCGGTAACAAGAGTCCTTAGATTCTTATCTTTCTTTAAGGTTTCAAGCCTAATTGAACGGTCCTTGACATTATTAGCCTGATCAAATTCTGACTCAATTGAGTATGTAACATTTTTTATACCGGAATAGGTATCTTCAACTGTAATAGGAACTAAAATATCCTTACTATAAAGTTTCTTACCGTTTATATCACGATAATTTGTTTTTGGCATATCGATAGTAATTGCTGAGGAATCATCATGTTTCTTTGAGGTTTCAACAATAGTACCCTTTGGATGTACCTCTTTACTTCTATTGCCTACATTATCACTTGCTGTTGCATAAATCTGACCCTTGAAGTTTTTATTAACAGTAAATGAACCCTTACCATCAACAGGCTTAATGGTATGCTTAGTTTCTTTACCGCTAATATCAACACATCTTACCTTAATAGTACTGTTTTCATCACCAAGACCTGAATTATACCTTTCATCACCATCCTCTGCATAAACAGTGATAGTAACATCCTGATTAAAGTAATATCCATAATTTTCTTCTTTTACAGGTTTTTGTTTTTCAGATTTCTCACTTAAAGGATTTTTTGGCTCAAATGAGAAATCAACGACCTTTGGTGCATCCTTATCAATATAAAATGTTGCACTAGCCACTTCTGATGTAGCATTTACATTATTTGTTGCAGTAGCAGTCAGTTTATGTTCGCCGGAATCCAAGTTTACCAGTTCAGAAATCTTTTGATATTCTTCTTTTTTTCCAACAAATTCTTTACTATTTCTTGAAACATCCGTTTCTGACAATTTGTCAACTTTTTCATTATCAAGCTTAGTAACAATTTCCATTAAACCTGATAACTCATCTTGACAGTTTACCTGGGCCTCAACATCTCCGGAATAATAATCCTTTCCGTCCTTGCTATACTCAACTGACTTATATCTTGATACAGAAAGCTGTGGAGTTTTAGGTTTTTTATCAGAAACAACGATATACTTAAAACTTGATAAATCCTTAATTTTTTCAAAATCACTCTTATCAAGGTTTTCAAACACAACCTTATCCTTATCAAGGCTGCTAATAGAAGAAGTGGAATCATTACCAAAAGCGTCAATTACATTGATTTTAAGTTTTTCTACATCATAAAGTTTGTCACTCTTAGGAATTTTAAATTTCGTTACAATAGTATTATCCTTTTTTTTGGTACTAATAATACTAACATCCTTGTTTTTCTCGCCAATGCTAATACTATTATTTTTAATACCACCTGACGGAGAATTATCCGTTGCTTCGACAGTGACACTAATGTTATCATTTGAGAATAAACCAAATGTGATAAACTGCATAAATTTTTCTCCGGCAGTTTGTTCAGGCTTTTCAAAATCAAAGGTAACCTTATCAATTACAGGAGCGTCAGCATCCACAAAGAATGTCAGAATATGCTCCTTTACAACTCCGTTATTACTTTCTACTTCAACTAAATACTCATATTCACCTGTTTCTAATTTACCCGGAGCAAAATCAACATTAATTTCTGTGGTCTTATTATTTGTGAAATCACTTTTATCAACAGAAACTTTAGCCTTTGTGGACTCGTTCTTATCAAATCCGTCTTCTTTGCCGAAGTACGCATTGATGGTCTTAATACCTGACAATTCATCTGTAATTGTAGCCGAGATATTACTGATATCCTTATAAACATTGTTTTCTTCGTTTTTCTGTTCGGACTCAATATCGAATTTTTCACATTTAGAACCGGCTTTTGATACGACAATTTCAAATGTAGCCTTGCTAATATTTTTGATTACTTCTAAATATTCTTCTGATGCTTTAATGTTTAAATCGGTTAATTTATATTCTTTTTTATTACCTATTTTGTCAACTACTTCAAATGAAACTTCATATGGCTTATCAGATTCACCGAGTGTAAACTCTGCATCAGCATCAGAAGATGTTATTTCTTCCTTTGCTCCCTTTATTGTAACGCTTTCAAAGCCTGATTTACTATCGGTAATATCAAGAATTAATCTAACGCCTGTTTGGTCATAGATTCCAAATGTTAGGAAAGATGCCAATTTGTCACTCTCTGGTGCCGGTAAAATTTCAACAGAATTAATGGTCGGCGCACTTGTGTCAATCATCAAACTATCTACAGAGATTTTATACTTGTCACTTTTCTCTTCGCCTATTACAAAAGAGTTACCAAGCTTATCAGTACAAGTTACAGAATAATCTGTCTCTTCCTTTGCAATAAAGGAATATTTGTATGTATCGCCAAACTTATCAAGAGTAAGCCTATTTTCTAAGCCTTCAACCTTGACGCTGTCATCATTGAGCAGAAATGCATTTTCGATTTCAAAAGAAACCTCAACTTCTTGTTTCCAATCCTGTCCGTCCTCGGTTTTGTTACCGAAAGTAATATTTATAGGCTCCTCTGCCCTATCTCTGTAATAAATTGTAAGTGAACGCTCAACACTAAAGCCAAGCTGTTCACCGGTGATAGAAACCGATACTTTACCCTCCCGGTCGAAATCGTCTTCATTCAAAACAATTTTACCGCTTTCAATATTAACTGCTTTTTCTTCACCGCCATTCAGAGCATACTTAAGATTTTCAACTTCGTCTGAATTATTTAGCACAACTGAAACATCATAAGTGTTTGTATAGTAATCATCATTATGGTGAACAATTTTGTTGTTATCTGCAACTTCCGCGTTCACGCCCAAATTACACTTGGTAACAGAAACATCGGTATATATTTCTGTTGTATTATTGTTATATTCTACAGTAGCCGTAATATAGGCATTCACAGCATCTTCAGCAGTAAACTTACCACTGTTTTCATCAATATCTACTTCATTTGAATAATATGTTATGGAAATATTATCCTTAACATCCGTACCATTATAGGTAACAGAGTTTACAACATATTCAAGTTTAACATCCACATTTGATTTATCTACAAGAACATCATAGGCATTAGTATTTTCATTGAAAGAAAGCTCCTTGCTACCTGCAATAACTTTCCAGCTACCCTCTAAGCTCCAGTTATAACCAACAGAAACTGTAAGAGTTTTTTCAAAAGAAATCCAACCATATGATTTATGAGTTGATGTTAATACAAATGTATGTGAGCCCACTGTTGCAATCCATTTATCATCATCAAACGGAGCCCCATCCAGTTTTAGCGACGCATTATAATCCTTATCTGTCTTTGCAGAAACCGTATATGATTCACCAATGTAATAACTATCTCCGCTTCCAATAGTAATAGAAGCCACCGGTTCTGTGATACTTTCAGTTACCCAATCGTTGTTTTTATATTCAGCAACCGTAAGTGCTCCGCTTAAGCTGATTTCCTTGACAGAGGAGTACTGTAATTTGCTCAAATCAGCAGCACTTCTATTAACCAAATACTTCTCTTCTTCTAATTCACCCAAAGAAAAATAGTCATCATCTGCAATCGCAATGTCAACAGTCTGCTCTTTTCCCTCTCCTGCAGAAAAAACAATATTTTCGTATTTATTTGACTCTACTATTATGTAATAAACATCATCTGATAGAGGTGTCATCTCAGTGCCTGGAAATTTACCGTTATCATCGCTATCTTTCCAAAAATACGCATATACCTTTTCCCAATTTGCATCATTTTTGAAAAAATAAACATCCTCATTCTCATTAAGTTCAAAGTTCTTAACAGAAAGGGTGCACTTGTCAGCATCTCCAACTTCGCAAGAATAGTATGAACCTTCACCCGAACCTTCTTTCTTAAGTTCAAGTGATTCACCGTCAACGCTGACTTCAGGTGTTAAATCCTTACTAACCACATTAAGTGCCTTTGATGAAGGTGCACCAACTGAAACTTTTTCAGCGTCTTTTTTACTTGACGCAGACACTGTTGTTTGGTTGCCGGTGGCAAGTACACCGGCAGGGACTACACCCATAGCAATAATCATGGTAAGCACTATAGACAAAATCTTGTTACATAGCTTTCCTGCTTTTTCTTTTTTCATCTGTCTCTACTCTCCTTTTTTTTACTAATATATTTATAATTCACGCCATTAAAAAAGCTGTGCATATGCATAGAAAAAATAAATACAGAAATAAAGAATATTTCTATTTTTCCATTCCATACCGGTATGAAATAAAATATCAAACATAATACAAATGACAAAACAACCATAATATCAAATACAAATGCATATCGATTTGAAAAAAAAGAAATTACACCGGGCTTGATCTTTGATTTTCTCTTTACCTTTAATTTTTCTTCTTCTTTTTTTCTGCGATAATTAATTACACCATAAATAATATTACCTGTTATCAAGAAAAACCAAAAGCTAATCCCAACAAAATAGGCAACAAATTTATTTAATATCGTTCCATTGTAATCACCAAAGTAAGTGAGCAAAATAGAAAGCGAAGATAGTAATATGCAAAAAATTGATATTCTAAATAAAGTTAAATTCTTCATTATCCCCTCACAAAAATTCACTAAACAATCATTTCATCTGAATGAACCACAATATTCTTCTCATAAACTTGGAAATGCACATCAATAATTTGTCTATTGTTATTCTGTTCATCAGCCGTCATATTGCTTAACTGTTCTGTTGGTGGTGTATCAGGAAAATATTCACTGTTATTAGTCGACAATACTTCTGTTTCGGCACTCCCGGCAGTATACTCATATTCAGGAACAGGAGGAGAATCAGGGTTCGGTTGTTGGTTCCCAAATATCTCTCTGTCCTTTTCTGACAGTTGAGCAGTAACTGTTTTACCGCCAACCCTCAGTCGCCCGGTCTTGCTATTCACTTCCTGCATTTCTTTGATTGTTTTGCTTTTTGCTCTTCCTGTTCTAATGCTAAATATTGTTCTGATGTCGAACAAGAAAAACAACACCACAGAAATTACGAAAAACAGTACAGTAAAAGCAATAAAAATGTTAAAACAGGTTTCCAGGGTAGAAATTATACTTTCGGCGTTATTCATTTTCTACCTCCTGATTCAGTCTTGACGACATTTTTTTACTTATATTATCAATAGTAGCATCTATACTGTTCATTGTATTACGATCTTGTTCTTCGGACTCATTTTCAAATTTAGCTGTTTTACAAATTTCTTCAGTATTATCACTAATCATTTTAATTTGTTTACCTATTGCGTCGAATTTAATACCGGCTTTATCAAACTCATCCAATTTGTCATCAATTGTAATCGCTACAAACCTATATATTAAAAGCGTAATCCTGAAATTCTCGATTTCTCCGTTGTCATTAACACCGGCTTCACACAGCTCTTTTAATTTCTTCCAATATTCCGAATAATCAATACCCGGATCGCCGTTATATTGAATCTTTGAAGACTTATTTTTCTCTATGTATTCAGCCATACTTCTGAGCAGTTTTGAGCGTTCTATATTTTGAGCATTATTGCTGTATTTCTCAACATCTTTAAACCACTTAACCGATTTATCAATGCCTGTACTTCTTCCTTCGTCAGGTTCATAAGCAAAAAAGAATGCCTGCGCCAACGGATATGCAATTTTGTCTGCATATTCCTGTGGTTCGCTTTCAACAATTTCATCCTTGTAAGTTAGGAGAAGCTCTTTGTTAAGCACACTCTCCTCGCTTTCCTCAAGCACATTGTCATCAAGAAACAGGTTGAGCATTCCCTCGTATGCCCTAATATCCTTTGGATTAACACTTAATGCATTTAAATAATATTTTGTTGATTCATCTTGATCTGATTTTACCATTTCTGCAGTTTCAAGGTAATAATCATATGTAGAGCTTTTTTTCACCGATAATGCAACACTAAATCCCAAAGTGCCTATCAAGGTGACAATCGTTAAAATAATGGATGTAATAAACACTTTCCATTTAAAGGACTGCACCTTTTTATTTTCGATATCAAGATCGGTATAATGGTCAAGTGCATACAAAAGCTCTGCACAAGACTGATAACGATCATTTGGATTTCTCTGCGTACACTTAGTGATAATTTCCTCAAGTCCTGAGGACAACATAGGATTCCACTGCCTGATAGGATACATTTCATATGGTGGTGTACAAGGGTTATGACCTGTAACAAGATGATACATTGTTGCTCCAAGACAATAAATATCGGTTCTTGCATCAGTCTGACCTTGTCCTCCAAATTGTTCAGGTGCAGCATAGCCCTGAGTTCCAAGACAGGTTGTATCCGCAACACTTGTTGACTTAAACTCTCTTGCAGTACCAAAATCAATCAGCATAACATTACCATCCGGTTTTAGCATAACATTAGATGGTTTCATATCACGATAAATGATTGGAGGCTTTCTTGAATGAAGATAACCCAAAACATCACAAAGCTGTTTTGCCCATTCAATAACATCTTCTTGACTCTGGGCACCGCTGTTTTTGAGTGCATCACTAAGGGGTTTACCTTCAATATAATCCATTACTATAAGAAACGTACCATCACCATCAATAACATCTATGATACTTGGCAAATGGGGATGATCAAGTTTCTTTAATAAATCTGTTTCGACTATAAGGTTTTGTTTAACTACTTCAAAATTTTGAATACCATCCTTGCGAACTTCCTTTATAGCCCACTGTTTGTTGGCTCTTTCATTCATGGCAAGATATACAACGCTCATACCGCCCTTGCCGACCACATTCAAAATTTTATATTTTCCGTCAATTAATGAACCAATTTCTAACATAGTATCCCACTCAATCCACTTTTATTAAAATTACAGATATATTATCCGGTTCACGCCTATATTTATTTAGTTCGGTCAAGTACGCTGCATTATTTTTCATAGTCTGCTCATCAACCAACACATTTGGATTGAGATATTCATACAGCTCTTGTTCAGATATTACATGCCTAAAACCATCGGAACACAACATATAAACCTGACCGACAACCACATTACCTACATAATAATCCGGATTTATATAATCAATAGCGCCAACGCATTGCAACAAAACATTTCGTTGTGAACTCATTTCGGCCTCTTCGGGTGTCATTCTGCCCGAATCAATTTCTCTCTGGATAAAAGTCTGGTCTTTTGTTAATTGATAAACTTTGTCAGAAAAACTATAAACTCTGGAATCTCCGATGTTCATTATGAAATATTCAGAACCTACAAACAATAAAGATGCAACAGTCGTTCCAAGGCTGATGCCTTGGGAACGACCATATGTTGATATTTTTTTATTCATATCAAGTACAAGATTTTCCCAACTGTTAAACACCTCGTTCTTTATGTTCCCTCCACCGATAATAGAAGGCAAAGTGTTTTCAAACCAATTAGAAAAAGCTTTAATAACATTGGAACTGGCGACCTCACCTTTAGCAAGGCCACCCATTCCATCACATACAACAGCCAGTAATACATCGCCGATGTCTGTTTTAGCTTTCATTATTAAACATGAATCCTGATTAGTTTTTTTCTTTATACCTACATCGGTATGTATAGCTGTCAAATAATTCATAACTTACCTTCGATTATCCTAAAAATTCAAATTCTTCATCTGATAGTTTAACAATATCACCCTTGTTAAGAGCAACCTCCTGATTTGGAACAAGCTTATTGCCATTTACGAATGTGAAGTTTGTTGCACCCAAATCACTGATGTAGCACTTACCGGCTCTTACTCTAATTCTTGCATGGGTTCTACTGATTGAGTTATTATTGGAAATGCAATAATCTACTCTTCTTCTTTCTTTACCAATAACAAACTCCGGCTTGTTGATGACTACTCTGTCACCATTACTCTTTCTAACCAAGCTACCGCCGGTTGCCTGATAACCGAGAACTGTTGTTTCGCCTGCCCCTTCATTAAGTACGCTTGTTTCGCCTGCACCGTCGTTATTCATTACTGTCTGTGAACCGCCCATTGTTCTTGGAGCAAAAGGTTGTGGGGTTGGCGGAACTGATTGTCCTACCGGTGGAACAGGTCTGTTAACTACAGGGGACTGTGTTGTTGGTTTTGCCTGTACAGGAACAGGAGATTTTTTCTTCTTGCTATTTAGAATAATTATAATCACAACTATTACAAGAACAATTACTAAAACTGCAATAGCTGCAATAATAATAATCTGTGTTAAATCTGTGCTTGAATCTGCTTCATCGTTTACCGGAGCAGTGGCAACAGTAGGAACTGTTGCTACCTCTGTTGTTTCTGATTCTGCTTCTGTCGGTTCAACTTCTGCTCCTTCGTTATCATCTGAATCTATAACAGAGCCTGATGATGACTGATAATCATACTGGAATTTCTCTAACTGTTCCTTAACCTGGTTAATTGAAATAGCATAATAATATTGACCGGTTAGTCTATCAGCATAAGCGTTAATACCGATTACCTCTCCTTTGCTGTTAACAAGAGGTCCTCCGGAATTACCTGATGTGATTTTTGCTGAATGGGCAATCAACTCAGCAGTTGTATTACCAAAGAGTGATTTAGTTTCAACACTTTCAACTGTTCCTTTGGATACAGTAACATTATCTTGGTTGTTATACTGAACTGTTTGAAGTCTTTCCTTCACAGCAGGAAAACCTAAAGCGAAAACCTCAGCAGTTGATGTATATGGGGCACTATCACCTAAAACAGCAAGCTCTGAAGTGTAGGATTCTTTAATCTTAACAACTGAAACATCAAATGCATCAAAGGTTTTTATAACAGAGGCTTCAATAGCAGTGTTACCGGGAACTACTACCTGGTATTTAATGTTATCCTTGTTAAATGGTTCGTTTGAAACTTTTGAACTTCTCCATGCATATTTTGCATCATCAATAGTCACGTCATTAAACAAGTGTGCTGATGTCAACAAAGTGTCATTGCTGATGAAAAAACCTGTTGCATACGCAATTTCTTTTGAACTGTTTGCATTTCCGTCAAAATAAACTACCCTTACCTTAACAACGCATTCCTTAACAGCGTTTACCTCTTCAACTGTTTCAGAATTCGCGGATACCTGTGCAACTGTTGTGAACATAACGCTTAAAAGCATTACTATCGCAAACAATACACCGAATATTTTTTTAGTTTTTGTTTTTTGGCTTATAATCATAACCAACTCTCCTTAAAAAAAATTATTCAATAAGCAGATCTCTCTGCAATATTTACTGTACCCCTATAATACGATATATCACCTTAAATTAGTCAAAAAACTGACAAACTGCACGATTTACTGATAATTTGCAATTCATTAATTTAAGGAATCTTATGTACAAACCGCAAATCAATATCGGCGAATTATACACTACATAATACATACATTTTCGTCAAATGATAATTTTGCACGTACCTTCAATTGACAATCTTTGGTTTTGGATTTGAACTTGACCATTATCTATCCCTCAAATATAATTGAAATGAATACATATAATAAACATATAAATAGTAATATTTATATAATTTTCGTAGAGTATTGCCTTTACGAATAGAAAACACATACAATATTCTATGTAAAAGTATATACATTCTTATCATTTTTGTCAATAAATAAATGTCGCTTTATCGAGAAAAATGTAATATTTTGTATGAATTTTTATGCATATTTTATGTATTAACTCGTTTAATGGTCAAAATTGCCGTATTGTATCCGGGGGTTTATATGTCAAGAAGAGGAGAATATTTACAAAAGACAAGATGGTCGTTGGGAAGCACGATATATTTTTCGCTATGAGAATAATAGGGCAAAATACAAATCAGTGTACGGGAAATCATATAAAGAGGCAAAGGAAAAACAGACATTAGCACGGATAAACTGTACTCTTAATATCGATTAAAAAGAAAATGAAAACGATATTTATATAAGTCAATGGTTTGACAGATGGTTGGTATCATCAAAAAACAGGGTAAAAGAATCCACATATATTAGATATAAGAATTCAATTGATAATCACCTTAAGCCGTCTCTTGGAAAATATAGACTATCTGAAATATCAACGAAGGTACTTGAAGAATTTGTCAATGAAAAACTAAGATACGGTAACATTATATCCCACAAAAGTCTTTCGCCCAAAACATTAGCCGATTTACTTACTATTGTTAAAAATACTATCACTTATGCACAGCATGAGGGTATGACAATAAGATGTAATTTTGATAATATCCGTATAAAGGAAAGAAACAATGAAATGAGGATACTTTCTGATTATGAATTAGGGTTGTTACATAATACATTACTGAAAAATCCCGATAGATACAAAATGGGAATTTTGTTATGTATGTATACCGAGATCAGAATAGGAGAATTGTGTTCTCTTAGGTGTGGTGATATTTCCACAGAAGATCAAGTAATGAAAATAAATAAAACAATGCAAAAACTACAATATGGCAAGGGTAACTCAGAGAGAAAAACCAGAATTGTTATCACAGAACCCAAAAGCACATCAGGAATACGGACAATCCCCCTTCAAGAACATCTTATTAAGTTACTCGCTCTTTTTTTGAACAATCCCAAAGCGTATTTCTTATCCGGTCAAATTTCATCAATTGTAGAGACAAGGGTAATGCAAAATAAATTCAAGAAATATATTTCGCAAAGCGGAATAGATAACATAAACTTTCACAGTTTAAGACATACTTTTGAAACCAAATGTGTTGAACAGGGATTTGATATTAAATCATTAAGCGAAATATTGGGACATTCAAGCGTAAGGACTACTTTAGATAAATATGTTCACTCATCAATGAAACTTAAGAGAGATAATATGTAACCGTCAAACCATGCCCCGTCTTGTCTGATAAATAAAGACATGGGAAAATATGTATGATAAAAGTAGTAGATGATTGTATTCGATCGTCTACAATCCAAAAGATTGGAGAGTGACCTATGAAAAACGGTATCAGAACATTAAGGCAGGAGCAAAACATAGCGCTGTGGTCAAAACAGGTTAAAGAATGTAACAATAGCGGCTTGAGCGTAGCTAAATGGTGCAGAGAGAATAACATCCCGGTGAGTACATATTGGAGCAGACAGAAAAAGGTATATGAAGCCTACACTCAGAAAAACAATCCTCAATTCATAGAAGTGTCCGTATAGCCGGAAGCAAACGCCAACTCACCTATGTTTTCTATCAGAAGAAATGATTTCATCGCCGACATTCATAATGGAGCAGACGAGTGCACCCTAACGGCGGTACTGAGGGCTATGAAAAATGCTTAATGACTTTAACTGTAATTGCCCCGTTTACCTGGCTTGCGGATACACTGACCTTCGCAGAGGAATAGACGGACTTGCAACCATAGTAGAACAACAATTTAATCTCGACCCTTGTGCTAATGCTCTGTTTCTGTTCTGTGGCAGAAGAACAGATAGAATAAAAGGTCTGTATTGGGAGGGTGACGGATTTCTTTTGCTGTACAAAAGACTGGAAAACGGAAGGTTTCACTGGCCGAGAAAAGCCGATGAATGTCAGACAATCACACCTAAGCAATATCGATGGTTAATGGAAGGATTAAGTATAGTTCAACCAAAATCTAATTTTCCAAAAACATACCCCTGAAAAATGGCTTAAACACTGACTTTTTCAAGGGGATAAAAGATATGTTATATGGTCACTCGCACCAAAGCCTAAGCTTTAATTAAGCTTGGGCTTTTTTGTTTTAGTAAATTTTGGAGAGAACAATGTTATAAAGACTTGAAATTGAAAATGCAATAAAAACTCTGCTTGTTCGCTATAACGCCGAGTATTCACTCCTTTTCGGCTCTTACGCACAAGGAGAAGAAACTCCCGACTCACATGTTGATGTTGTTGTCTTTGACAGAACTCCGTTGTATAGTAAAATTATTATCCAAGGTATAAGAATTTCAGTATAGCGTACATTGTAATATTTCACTAATAAAAAACAGGCATACACACTTCTCAAAAAGATCAATGTGTATGCCTTTCTTATGGGATAAACACTTTTTTGTTAAGTTGCCGTTTTCAACATAACAAGACTACAGTTATGTTCAATATGCATCTTGTAAAAATATTAAAATCTACATTCGTAAAAATGATAATACAGTATCATTTATTACATTACCATCATAATCTATTCCATAAATGCGGTTACCTATATCCTTACCGTTTGCGTCACCCTCGGTATATGCCCATGCATTGCTCTGACCGTTTAATTGAACCGTATATTTATATTCAATGGCTTCATTTACATTAGTGGAGTCCAAATTTACGGTTAATTGATAGTGAAGGTCATCTATTTTTTTCATAAACCAATCGGTATCTGCAGGGTTCCAACCGTTCAGATTAGTACCAATACTTACATTTGCACCCTCCGGCAATTTTTCCGGTATTGTTACATTAAATGTAACAGGAATATCCTTGCTTTGTATTTCTTTGAACAGCGAAAACTTTTTATCTGCTCCGTCATATTTTGCAACGATTGTTGAATAAGGAGTTATTGTAACAGTATCGCCTGCCTTATAGCTTTTTCCGCTTAGCAAATCGGTAAAATCATATAATGTATTTAATTCCAGTCTACTTCCTGTTACATTATGCGCAACAAACATACCGTAAGGATATTTTTCATCAGTAACAGTATAACAATTCAAGCTTTTTGATTCTATTGAAAAATAATTACCGCTAAAGAATATTGGATTATCCGTGCGAAGCTGAGTAAGCTTTTTGTAATAGTTATAAATGCTGTTTTCGTCATTAATTTCTTCTTCCAAAGAAATACCGTCATTAGCTTTAGTGTATTTTGAAGGCACTCCAAAGAACTTTTCATCTAATACACACATACCCTTCCCTTTGGCGGAAGCATACCAGTCCATAGCCTCTCGTCTGTTTGGATCGTTAGAATTACTAAGTTGTCCCAGTTCTTCACCGTAATAGATGAAAGGCATTCCGGGCAGAGTTAACTGAATAGCTGCGGCAAGCTTTGCTTTCTCAACAGAACCCAAATAAGATACTGTTCTTGTCTGGTCATGATTATTTAAAAATGTTGTCATTACAGATGTTTTTGGAACATTTGGAGTTGTGTCTGCATACCTTTTTTGCAGTTGTAATTCCCTGTTTACAAAGCCCACAATATTTAGTTGCTGACCTCCGGCAAGTTTCATAATCTGCTCTTGAAGTGGGAAATCAAAGGAAGAATCCATACATTTAAAAAACGAAGCAACAGGGTCAGGGTTTGTAGTCCAGTTTTCACCTACTACGAATGCATCAGGGTTTTTTGACTTTACATAGGTTTCAAAATCCATCCACCACTCTTGAGTCAAATCCCAATCCGGATCAATATGCATTGAAGCGTCAAGTCTGAATCCGTCAACTCCCATATCAAGCCAGTATCCGGCAGCATTTTTCATTTCTGTCCATACGGCTTTGCTTTTGTAGTTTAGGTCAGGCATACCCTCTGAAAAATTACCTCTGTAATATTTATCGTACTTTCCGTTATATCTCCAGCCTGAAGTTGAATCCGGTTTATCTGTAAATTCGTAATAATCAGCATAAGGACTGTCGGGATTGCTCAAAGCATCAATAAACCACTTGTTTTGTGATGAGGAGTGATTTGCAACAAAATCTATCAGAACTTTTATATCATACTGATGCAGAACATCAAGCATATATTTAAAATCATCTATTGTACCGTAATCCTCATTAGTGGAATAGTAATCAATTATATCATATCCGTGATACGATGGGGATTCGTGAATGGGCATAAGCCATACGCAACCCACATTAAGCTCCTTGAGATAAGAAGCCTTTGAAGCAATACCTCTGAAATCACCAATTCCGTCCCCGTCACTGTCGCAGAAACTGCGGACAAAAATCTCATAAGATATTGTAGATGTACGCCAATCGGTATCGCCGGCATTATAGTATTTACCTGCCGGAAATTCATCAATCCGTTTTGCAACATACTTTTGTATCAGTGTAGCATCTTTAATATTTGTATCACCGGAATTATCAACATCAGCAATATGTTTTGACACTTCATTAAAATCTTGTATTTTTACAAGATACTTTTGAATGGCAGTAGAATCCCTAATCGTTATTGCGTTGTCATTATTAACATCACCGTAAAGGTAGGATGTACCGGAAGAAGTTATCTCACTTTCATCTGCTTGTACATTTAACACCAAGCACGAGAAAACAAGAGAAACAATTAGAAATACACTTATCAATCTTTTTTTCATTTTAAGCATTTTCAATCCTCCCAAATAGATATTACGGAATTTATTTCCTGTTTTCATTATAGTGCTAATAATTTTGTCTGTCAAGATTAACAATAAAATAATTGAATTATGTGGATTTTTTATTATATATTCCTTGACATAAAAAGTGTATTTTATATGCAGGACGGACAGAATATTTTTGATATGTATGCATCATATGCAGGCGAATGGATGGTTGATGAGGCTATTGCCGATATGATGGATAACGGATATGAGGGTGCAATAATTGTAGGCATTGAAAATTCAGCAGACAGATGGAATGAATACAGTCCTGAATGGGTTAATGTGGGCTCTTCATTGCCGAATAATTCATCAGGCGAAAGTTATGCACAATTTGTTGATAATCCGTCAGGAGATAAATACGGTGAATTTATTGTTAATACATTAAAGCCGTATATTGACAGTCACTATAATGTTCGTACAGATAAAAACAGTACCGGTATCGGCGGTAGCTCAATGGGAGGCTTGATTTCATATTACATAGGTATGAAATATCCCGATGTATTCGGTCAGGTGCTTTCTTTTTCTCCTGCATTCTGGATGTATAGTGAAGAAACTATTGCTTCAGTAGTTGACTCATATGATTTCAGTAATACTGACAATCTTCCGAAAGTTTTTCTTTATACCGGCGGAGCAAACCAAATGGAGAAAGATACAATCCCTTATGTAGATTTGGTTTACAACAAAATGTCAGAAAACGGTTATCCTAAAGATAAACTTAATTCACTGACAGATACTACAAAGGAGCACAACGAGGCCGCATGGTCGGAATATTTCCCCCAAGCATACAAGTGGTTAGTAGGATTTTCGGCATAAAAAACACTATTATTATGAAAGGGTTTGTTTATGGCAAGACCTACAATGTCAAAGACTTGGACAGGTGCAGTCCTGATATTGAAATAGATGATAAAGAAATCAGGAAAAAAAGGAACTCAAAGTAGGGATAATTCCTCTGATGACAGTCGTTAATTGTTAAGGAAACCACCACACTGTTATGACCGGCTTGTCGAGGAATCCCCTTCCTTTACCACTCGCTTTGTTAGGAAAATCACAATTTTCTATAACCTGATAGTGTCGGTTAAGGCACCACTGCTATCCTTTCAGATTCCTCGGTCACTTCGTTTCCTCGGAATGACAGGGTGAGGACACATATCGTTGAGTGTAAATATTCTTAAGTTGACGACATTGAATAAAAGCCCAGTGCCTTGACACGCAGGTCGTGTACGGGGCATTCTTCTTTTTTAAGTTAATTTCTCGGTCAGATGTGACATCTTTTTCATAACCTATCCACAAAAAAAGGCTCAGTTCATTTGAACTTGAGCCTTTTTCTTAAATCTTTTTACGGTCTGTAAATATGGTTGTTGTAGCCTTCTTCATCTGTTATTTGCGGTGGGGTTGTTGGGGGTGTGGTGGTGGTTTCTGTGGGGGTGGGGGCTGAGGGGTTTATTCTCACAATCAATTTTTGCAAATATGTTACATCCTTCATGTCCACTTCGCCGTCTTTATTCAGGTCGGATACTATGGCAAAATAATCGTAATTTTCAGGCTTTACAACATTGTTGATGTACTTCTGAATATATGTGCAGTCCTTAATATTAACAGTACCGTCATTATTTGCGTCACCGTAATAATAATCAATTTCAGTTGTATTTTCATTATCAACAGCGCCTGCCGAAATGACGCAGGTAACTGTCAAGATAATCATAGCCACAACGGACATACTTGCCGTAATAAATTTTTTGATGTTACAACAAATCATAGAAATTCACCTGTGCATTATCCTCTCTTTGTTCTTCACTTGGAGCAGTTTCTGTCTTATCCAAGCCCTTGTCAGCCGAAGTGGTTTTTTCCCTGTTCAAATCTCCCTTTACTGCATTTTCTCCCCCTGTTTCAGCCTTTGAAGAAGTACTGCTGACTTGGGATTTTGAAGTTGATTTTTCTTCTAAAGAATTATTTTTACTGTCTGCATTTACCACAGAATTATTCTCCTTATTCACTTCATCACCTTTGCCGTTGTCACTTTTACTGTTCATCTGCTGACTTGTGGTGGTGAAATTTTCACTTGTTACGGAGCTTGACAGGTCAGTTGTACCTGACTTTTCACCGTTATCATCACCGGCAGAACAGCCACAGGAGGACAAAAGCACCGTCATACACAACAGCAAAAGAAGTAAAAAAATTCTTTGTGCAATCTTCATTTTGTTCACCGTAAAATCAATTAATTTTTAGGTTTGGGGAAATAGTTATTTTCGCTTAGGTAGTCCTTAGCTGCATTGTAATTAGTACTGCATCCGCCATATACATTTGTGCCTTTGTAGTCCTGATAATAGGTTCTGTAAAGTCCGTTTGCATCCTGATAGCGGAGGTATGGTCTTGCTACAACATTCTGATTTTTGGCACTTTCAATCTCTGCGTCAGTTTTTCCGGCGGTATTATATGAGATTACAAGTGAGTAAATTCTGTAATCTTTATAGTTTTTGTGGTCAACAATAGTTGTATTTTTGTATCCGCCTACTTTACTTGTGCAGTCAATGTTTTTTGCAAAGCCGTATTTTGTAGTTGTGTCAACACCGTTAACATTTTTGTCATTGTATTCAAGGGGTTTACCGTCACTCAAATTATTATTAGCGGTGGTTTCCTTTGCTATTACATAACCGTATCTAAGCGGTTGTTTTGTATATCTTGTTTTATCTTCGTTTGCTGATGTATATGGTGTACTGAACAGGTTACCCGCCTTACTAAGAACACTCTCCTTGATACAGGTGATAAACCTAAGTCCGTCTGTGTCAAAGTGGGGTGATTGACCGGCACCGTTTCCCCTGCCGTTTGGATAGTTGTCGTCCTCATCCTCATAACGAATCTGAACACCAAGCAAATCTATGCCGGGGAGTAATTTTGAACCAACTGTTGACTGATGAATAATCTTACTGTCCTGTGCATCCTTATTCATTGTACCCACATCAATCCAGTGGGCATAAATATCTGTGTTTGTAGTATATGGATCATAATTCCACTTAATTGGATTATTATCAGCATTATTATCCTTATCTAAATACCAACCCTTAAAGATTTTTCCATTTGTGGATACAGGAGTAGGAATGTCATAGAAGTGTGAAATACGATTGTTGCTGTCAAGTTTATGTAGTGTGTAGGTTATTCCCAATTCATTCGTTACCTTTTCAGCTCCCTTCGGTATTGTAACAGTTGACGGATAATAAACCCTGTAAAGGTCGGCATTCGGGTTACCTACTGTGGAAACCGTGTCCATATCGTTAATATGGAACTTAACCTTACAACTGATACCAAACCTTGCATAAATAACAGCCGGAGTTTGAGTTTCCTTGGTTTTATCACTGGTGGAGTAGTATGGCTCTACCGTGTAGCTGTGGTTTGTTGTGGAAGAAAGCTTTTCGCCCTTATCGTCATACCAGCCAAGGAATTTGTAACCGTCCTTTTCCTGATTTGAAACAGTTACAACATTGTTAAAGCTTGATTTGTAGGTAAACTTGTCGCATAAGGCAATTTGCTCTTTATCTTTATTTCCTGCGTCGTAAACCTTTCCACTGTTATCGGTAATATTCATAGTATAATTTATGAGGGACACCTGACCGCCAACATCGCTGTTTATAAATGAACCGTCAAGTTGTTCTGTCTGGGCGATTACTGATGTTTGGTATTCCCAGTTTGCAACAAGAACACCGCCTGTGTATGCGTTAACTCTGCCCTCATATACACCGTCAGAAATTATGAAATCCACATTTCTGGCTTTTTCTAAGATCAAAAGTTCTCTCTCATTGTCATCTTTACATTGGGCAGATTCTTCAGCTGTAAGTGTTGGCGCTGTGTAGTTAACAGTAGCATTTCCCTTAAACAGTACCTGTTCATCCTCGGGCACAGTAGTTTCGTCCGAAAGTTTTTTTACAGTACCGCCAACAAGCTCCCAGCCTTTGAAAACAACGGCAGGGTTATCCTCCCACCATTTACAGGCTGTTGATGTATATGTACAGGTTGCCTTTTCGTAGAAACGGGCAACATTTGCGTTACTGCCACTCCAGTCCATAGCATTTTCAGGGGTATATGAACCGCTGTGTACCGAATACTCCTTACCGCCTTTTGAGTTGTATATTATGGTATATACTTCTGAATATACCAGCTCAACAACAACCCTACCCGATACATTAGACTGACCATAGGAGTATGTTCTCGTACCGTCTTCAGCAACAGTTTCCGAGAAATAAACTGCATTATCCGTAGCATTAATAGCTGTTGCAGGATAATATTTCCTTACACCCCCAATGGTTATGTATGCACCAAGGAAGGTGTTTTGGATTCTATGACCCTCAGCGTCTACCCTGTCAACTAATTCTCCTTTTTCGTTGAGGGTTTTGGAATAGTCGGGAGTTACATCCAAGGTAAAGGTTGAATTTTCGTCAACCATAATTGACTTAGCGGGTTCACCTGACTTTAGCTCAGATGTTGACAATTCATCCTTATACACATAGGTAAGTACAGCGTCACCACCTGTAAAGGATACAGATGAGGCAGGATAGTAGAGGTCAAAATTTATGCCGTCAAGTAGGTTGCCGAAGGTGGGATTTTTTTTACCATCTTGACCTGTTCCGTGATACCCTGTAAATGCGAATATTGACTTTTTTTGACCCTCGGGAACATCATATTCGCTGTAACGCTCGCTGTCATTTGCCCCGTATGTACCCCATTCCTGATAACCTGTACAAATGAGGGAAATGTCCCATTTTTCCGTAAATACCGTAGATTCACTTGGACTAAAGTTAGTGCTTAAACCATCTCTAAATCCGCCGTTTTCAGCAAATGGTCGTGAATATACTGTCATCTTGATTGGAGTACATTTGTAATTGTCCTTTTTACCTTTTTCCTTCTCAAATGCCTCAATATCGCTTGCTATTTCAGGATAGTATTCCAAGTTTTCCTTTACCCAGTCAATCATTGCCATAAATTGGTCGTTGCCGGTTTTACTTGTTTTTGCAGGGTCTACAACATTGCCATTTTCATCATATTGTTTAGGGCCGATAATCAGCGCCATAATATCCGAGCCGGCTCTGCCTCTGTGGGACAATTGCCATTTGTACTTACTGCCGGATTCGGTGTTTACATACTGATACAATGTGCTTGGCTCGTCTGCGTTTAACTCCGCCGCCTGTTTTCCGTCAACAACCGCAATGTTCTTACCGTAACCGAAATGACCGCTGGTACTGTTTCCTTCTGCCTTAAATAATTCTATTTTACCTTCAAATGCCGTGGTATTCCAATCCGGTACTAAGCTATCATTCGGCTGATAATAAAAGCTGGAAGGTATAGTAGGATTCTCAAAACTACCGTTTTGCAGGTTATTAAATTCAGTAACCACTGTACCGGTCTTTTCCACAAGGAAAGAAACATCATCAACAAGTGGACTTCCCTTGTAAGAAATCAAGGAATAGTAAATAGAGGAGGAATCCTTGTTCAAGGTGTAGGGTGTAGTTGCAGGGTTAGTAGCTGTCACCCAGTCTGTTCCTGTTGTTTTGAAAAGTGTTACCGAAAACTTTTCTGTACAGTACATTGTAGGGGTAAGGCTGAAATTGGCTCTGTACTTACCGAACTTTCCGTCATCAAAAGTGCCGTCATCTTTAAAAGGCTTTGAATATACAACGACAGTATATTGTCCGTCGGCAGGTACTTTTTTGTCAATTTTTTTGCCCTTTAACCAAGTCATCATCTGTCTTAACTGGTCGGAGTTGCCGGCAGGCTCATTTAGTCCCAAAACAAGGGCTCCAATATAACTTGAATCGGTGCTTTTATACTTTAGGCTCCATTTAAAGGTAGTGCCCTGCAAAAAGTCTTTGCCGTCAGACTTTCTAACAGCCTGATAAACTGCGTTATTGTCCGCTGTCAATTCAAGGGCATTATTTGTCACTTCCCCCTCTGTAATTCGGCTTACAGTAATATCACTGCTTGAAGTCCAAGAGTCAGTACCATTATCGAAAGCATTGTTTTGCAAAGCATTAACGGTATTGGTTTCTGCATAAGCAATAGGAAGTGATGATGTTACCATAGTGATAACAAGAATAAGTGAAATAAGCACTTTTGAGTAAAATAATCGGTTGGAAAATCTGAATGTATTTTTCATAAAAACCTCCTCAATAAGTTAATGCATTTAAGGAACAAAAAATTAATGTAATTATCAAATATTTCTTATCTTACGATTATATCATTAAACCCCCGAAAATACAACAGAAAATCACAATTTCCCCCATAAAAATATTGGGAAATTTATGAAATTTTCAAATCCTCAAATTAACGGCAAAAAATTTTGATAAGTAAAACAAAATGATTGACTAATGTTGTCAACTTAAGAATATTTATAATCAGTGGTATGAAAACTGTCCTGACACTATCTACTTACCGATGTGCTGACCTAACATCCCCTAATTCCGAATTATAAATTATGCATTTTGAATTATGCATTATGCATTAAATCCCCCCAGTTTTCTATTACGACCTTGTTTTCGTATTCTTCTAAATCATATGACGAGGTTATACCCGGGTTTTTCCCCAACGGGGGTTGGAGGGAATTTGAGTTGCCGTAGTTGCCCTCTTGATTTGCGTAATTGCCCTCCATAATCTTGGTTATGTTTGCCGGTTTAAGTACCCATTCAAGGTTACACCCTGTCCACTTTCCGTTTCTACCGCTTAAAAAGTCGGAATCATCCACAATTTTAAATAACTCCTCCAGAGTTTTGCCATACTCCTTCAGCTTAATGTTTGCCATATCAATCATCAATTTCCGTTCATCTGTCAGCTCCTTGGGCTTGGGAAGAGTTTTACAAATATTACAGAACAATTCAAGAGCGTGAGAATATAAATCTACGAAGTAGTATCCTTTTCTCTTCTCTCCTATTGTTTGATTTTCTTTTGTTTCATTTACTATACTCTTGTTTTCTTTTCTTTCCTCTCCTCTACTTTCCTCTACTTTACTTTTATTTACTTTACTTTTGGGATTGTTGTCATCATTTTCGGGGTTAATGTCAACATTAACTCGGTTATTGCTTACGCAATTTGAAAATTGGGTATAAGAAATCAAGAGGTATTCCTCTTTGACACAAACCAGTTTACGGCGACTAACTGCCTCAAAATACCTTTCCTGTATCCCAACAGAGGTTAGGATACCGTACTTCTCAAACATAGTTTTGTCAAAAATACCTCTCTTAATTGAAGCTCCCACTATTTCTGAAACGGCATTACCACCCAAGCCATTCTTTTTGCCGAACAATAATGCAACCTCATCTGTCCATTCACAATAGTAACCTCGCTCTCCGTATATCCTTTGAAAGAGTTTAACGACTACTGCAAATCCTGTTAATCCAAATTCAGCCTCAATTAATTCTATCTTGCCATTACAGACAACATCCAAAGGAAAGTAATCAAGTCCTTGCTTTTGCGGTCTTGCCATTACTTATCTCCTTAATTTTTTTGTATAAACACCATTTGCATTTATACTACCTAATATTGTAGAGATTTTTTTGACCTTTCGCAATGCAATTATTGCATTGTTGGGAAGTTTTTTCTTTTATTTTAACTCCTTGCGTTTTAATTGAAAAAATAATATAATAGTTGTTGAATAATGTGAATAGTGCAGTATCATAGGGGGCAATATGAATACTTATATTTTAATAGCAGGAGTTAACGGAACAGGAAAATCCAGTTTTAGAGGTGTTCTTGAAGGACAGGGAGTTTTGATGGGACACATAGTTGACGCTGATATGATTGCAAAGGAACACAACTTTGACAACATAAAGGCAGGAAAATCGGCTATTGCCGAAATTAACTACTGCCTTGAACACAACATTTCCTTTACCCAGGAAACCACCCTTGCCGGACACCGCACAAAGCGTACAGTTTTACAGGCTCGTAAACAGGGCTACAACATTGTTATGTACTATATCGGCTTAAGTTCAAAGGACGAGAGCCTTTTGCGAATAGAAAATCGTGTCAGAAAAGGCGGTCACAACATACCGGCAAGTGATGTTGCCCGCAGATACGAAAATCGTCTTAACTCCTTGGCTGAAATTGCTCCACTTTGCGACAGGATTGTTTTTTACGACAACGAAAACGGTTTTGTAAAGGTTGCAGAAATCACAAATAACAAGTTCCGCTACACAAATGGCTACAAGCCGAATTGGATAGTTGAGGTGCAGAACCACCTGAAAGAAAACTGCAAAATTGGTGACTAAATGATTACACTTGCAAAATGCCTTTTTCTGTGTTATACTTAATAGGCTTGATAAACAAGTGTATTTGTCTTCGTAGCTCAGCAGGATAGAGCGTTCGCCTCCTAAGCGAAAGGCCGTGGGTTCGAATCCCGCCGAGGACGCCAGTCGAGTGCCTCGACACGCAGATCGCGTACGGGGCATTCTTCTTTTTTAAGTTAATAATTGACATCTTTTTCGTAACATATTGACATTGATTGGTTACATTATGTAGCCACTCTTTTTATTTTCATAATATCTTCATTTTATAAAGCAAAAAAAGGTGCTGTTTTCACAATGGAAGAACAGCACCAAATTTTTTGTCTTTTTTATCTTTTAGTTTTTTAAAAAGCGATTACCATGTACGGGAGTTCATTGCTCTGAACTGTGCTACTGTTGGAACATGGGAGTTAAGTCCGCCGTCAACATTTACAATCTGACCTGTTACATATTCGCTTTCGTCAGATGCAAGGTAAACGCACATATGACCGATGTCCTCAGGGCAACCGTATCTGTTTACCATAATGTTGCTTGTAAAGATGTCTTTAACTGCCTGTGGCACATGAGCCTCGTTTTCAGGTGTAACAATAAGACCCGGTCTTACGCAGTTGCAACGGATGTTCTGCTTGCCGTACTGCAACGCTGTTGCCTGTGTGAGCAGGTCAACACCTGCCTTTGCGCAGGCATATGCAGTTGAGCCAATGTCACCGCTGCAAGATGCCATTGAACCGATATTGATGATAGAACCGCCCTTTTCGTTCTTTGAAAGATATGGAAGAGCGCACTTTGTTGCGTAGAAAGTACCTCTTAAATCGCTTTGGAAGATACCGTCCCACATTTCAATGGTAAGCTCATCAACACGACCGTCCTTGAGGGCAACATTTGCGGCGTTGTTTACCAAAATGTCAATCTTGCCATACTTTTCAGCTGTGTCTGCAAACAAACTCTCAATACTGTCGGTGTCGGTGATGTCCATAAAATGATAGGAAGCCTCTCCGCCCTCTGCTGTAATTCTGTCAACAACTGCCTGTCCCTTAGCCTCACGGCGACCGCAGATTACAACCTTTGCGCCTTCAGCGGCGAAAAGCCTTGCAATACCAATGCCGATACCGCTTGTTGAGCCTGTGACAATAGCAACTTTATCCTTCAATCTTTCCATAAAAAATACCTCCGTATATTCAAAATTTTTATTTATTTTATACCTAATTACTATTATAAAACTTTAAAAATAAAAGTCAAGGGAAATATTTTGAAAGATTTCCCATTGTAGTAGCTGTCTGTTATCAAAATGCCTATTCTTATCTTTATAACTCCCCACTCTGTCATAACCGGCTTGTTGAGGAATCCCCTGCCACTTGATGAAACCTTTGCTTACAGCCAGCCTCCCTCAGACGAGTATTCCCTTGCTAAGGGAAATGTCACGAAGTGACAAAGGGTTTGCCGTTTTCGCCAGAAAAAGGGGGACCGCTTGCGGTGGAAGGAGGGAAAAATTTTCCTCTTTTGCTTATTTTGTCTTTAGAGGAGAGTGCGGTTATATGTTCTGACTCAAACTTTAATATCTAAAGACACACCAAGATATATTGACTACTTTTTCACTCCCCCAGTCACGCAAGGCGTGACAGCCCCCTCATCCGAGGGAGCCTTTGTTTTACTAACATTTCGCTGAAAAGGGAATACCTCATCCGATGGAGGCTTTGTTTAGTCCATACTTTCATCTAACCTGATAGTGTCGATTTAGGCACTACTGCTATCCTTTCAGATTCCTCGACAGGTTCGGAACGACAGAGTATGGCTTGAGGTGACATAGTGGTGGCTATTGGATAAGAAAAAAGCGCAAACCTTTTTAGGCTTACGCTTTTTTATTTACCAATATCTTCTGCTTCTCTGCATTGCGTGTTTACGGCGACGGCGGGATTTCTTCTTTTCGTTTACAAGAACTACCACAAATACACCGCCCATAACTGCAATTACAATCAAGAGCCATTTGATAATGCCTGTGCCGTTATCCTCCTGTGGAGTAACAGCCTGAAAACCGCTTTCGGATGTAAGTCCTGCAAGCGCCTCGCTTGCCATATCGTTTGATTCAAGAACTACTGTTGTGCTTGTTGCCTCCTCAACATTTGTGTCTGTGTCGGCACTTACATTTTCAGTATTTTCTGTATCCTTAAACTCAAACTTAACCTTATCCTCAGGTTCTTCTTTTTCTTCCTTTGCCTCAGGGTTTGCTACTGCATCCTCTGAGAACAAGGCTGTTTCTGTCTTTTTGTCAACCTCACCTGTTGTTTCCATTTCGTTGTAGTCCTGGAAATCCTTAACCGCAGACTGGGTCAACTCGCCAAAATATCCTGTTGCGTCATCTTCCATATACTTTAGCTCAATGAGTCTTTCCTGTACGGAATAAACATCATCGCTGTAGTCGCCAACGGAGAGTACATCTTCTTTCTCTTCCTCTTGCTTTTCTTCTTCCTTTTCCTCCTGTGGCTCAGTTGTTTCTTCTTGAGCAATAGGAGCTGCTGAGGAATAGAGAATATCTCTGTCGGTCTTACCGCAGATACCGTCAACAACTACACCTGCTGCCTTTTGGAACTCCTTGTATGCCTTTTCGGTAACTTCTCCAAAGTAGCCTGTGATTTCGTCATTGTAGAAACCAAGCGCCTTTAATCTCTTTTGGAGCTTTGTAACCTGTGCACCGGAGTCGCCAATCTGCCAAGCAGTCTTTTTAACCTTAACCTTTTTAGTTGTGGTTGTATTACTATTGTCGGCTGTTGCGTTGGTGTCGTTTGGCGTCCGGTCAGAGGCGCCGTCTGCACCAAAGCTGTATGTAACACCGCCGATTGTCCTTGTGGTGTTGACTATGTACTGACCGTCCTCGTAGTAGTAATACTGACCGGCAACCTCCTGCCAGCCTGATGTTGGGTAGCTTACACCTGCAACCTTAAACCAGTTTGTCCAAGACTTGTTGCTGATTGACTCAAGACATACATCAGAAGCCTCGTCACGAGCGTCAATGCCCATTCCGCCACCAACATAAACACCAACATGTCCGTACTGGTAAAGACCAAGTCCGTGTACACGAGGAATTGTGTCGATTGAGCCTGATTCGGGAGAAGCCGCAAGCATTGGCTCTGTTACACGCTCACCGCCTGCATAGGAGTAGATAAGACCGCTACAGTCAACACTTCCAACGGAAGCACCGCCCCAAACATACTGCCAATTTTCGTTGTAGGCTCTGTATGCCCAGCTTACAAGTCCTGCACCCGAGCCTGAGGCTGATGCAGTTGTTGTACCGATAATAGCTGTTGTAGAAAGAATTGCAACAACTAAAATCAGCGTCAGAATTCTCTTCATTCTTGTCATAAAATAAACCTCCAATATAAAAGGCACAAATAAGTGCCAGTTACAAACAATTTACAAGAGTTACATTTCTGTAACAAAATTATAACAAGATACGGGAGATTTTGCAAGAGATTTGATATATTTTTATAATTTTTTAAGATATTTATACACTATGCACAATATTTTTCCATATACTTTCCTAATATGATTGATATTTTTTGTAATTATTGAGAAAACCGTATTCATAATTCATAATTCATAATGCATAATTCGGAATTCGGAATTCACATTCCCTCTGTCATTCTAAGGAAGTAGCTTGCCCTCCCTTTACACAAGGGAGGCTTTTGTAAAAGAAAAAGTGCATTACCCCTAAGGAGTAATGCACACTTTGATTATTATGTAATAAAAATTATTCTTCTTCAAGAACCGATGTACAGTGAGGGCATCTTGTAGCCTCTATGTCGATTTCGCTTTTGCAGAAAGGACAGGTCTTTGTTGTTTCTTCCTCTTCCTCTTCTTCCTTCTTCTTGCCGATTGTCATAACCTTGTTGATAAACTTAACAAGGCAGAAGATAATAACAGCCATAATTAGGAAGTTGATAATGGCGGAAATGAAATTACCCAGTTGGATAGTGCCAACATTCAGCACTTTTGTCATTTCATCAATGGAGTCAACACCTATGCATTTGCTGATGATAAGCTGAATAAATGGTGTGATAACATCATTACAAAGTGAGCTGACTATTGTTTGAAAAGCACCGCCGATGATAACAGCAACAGCCAAATCAAGGACATTGCCCCTCATAACAAATTCCTTAAATTCCCCAAAAACCTTTTTCATAATTGCACCTCTTTTTTTAATATTTATATAGCCTCCCTCAGACGAGGGAGGTGGCACGGCTTTAGCCGTGACGGAAGGAGGGAAAAAGTGTTCTCTTTTGCTCTTTTTGTCTTTAGAGGATAGTTTGATTTTATGTTCTGACTCAAACTTTAACATCTAAAGACATACCAAGATATATTGACTACTTTTTCACTCCCCCAGTCACGCAAAGCGTGACAGCCCCCTCATCCGAGGGAA
>JALFTC010000017.1 GCA_022779485.1 Ruminococcus sp. | reverse complement strand
TTATTCTCACAATGAAAAGGGCAATCAAAATGCTCACAGGCAAAGACCCCCTTATCTTGGGTCCCGGACTAAAAACAGGACTGAACATCAAACTGGACAACCCTGCACAGCTTGGCTGTGACAAGGTTGCAGACGCAGTTGGTGCAATCAACAAATATCCTATGCCGGCAATGATAATTGATATGGGAACAGCCACCACAGTTTCGGTAATTGACAAAAACAAGGAGTACCTTGGGGGACTTATTATTCCGGGAATCCGTATCAGTCAGGAGGCACTTTCATCATCAACAAGCCAGCTCCCACGCATCAGCCTTGAAAAGCCTGAAAAGGTAATCGGCAAAAATACAGTTGACTGTATGAAAAGCGGTGCTATTTACGGAACAGCCTCAATGATTGACGGACTTGCAGACAGAATTGAGGAAGAGTTGGGAGAAAAGCTGACGGTTATCATCACAGGGGGAAACTCCGACTCCATTGTAAGAGTTTGCAAAAGAGAGATAATTTACGACAGCAACTTGCTACTTGACGGTCTTAACATAATTTATAAGAAGAATAAAAAGAGTGAAAAATAATGAAAAACGAAATTTTACAGCTTTTAAAGGAAAGTGACGCCTTTGTAAGCGGACAGTATCTGTGCGAAAAGTTTGATGTAAGCAGAACTGCCGTTTGGAAAGCCATTAAAAGCCTTAAAAACAGCGGATATGAAATAGAATCCGTCACCCACAAGGGATACCGCCTTGTAAGCTCCCCCGATATAGTTAATGAAACAGAAATAAAAAGCAGGCTTAAAACTGCTTTGATAGGTAACGAGGTTATTGTTTTGGAGTCTGTCGGCTCAACCAACGATTATATAAAGGCAAACGCCCATAAACTAAAGGACGGAACTGTTGTCACCGCAAGGGAACAGACAAAGGGCAAGGGCAGACTTGGCAGAGTGTGGAAAAACAAAAAGGATGACGACATCAGTTTTTCCTTTATTTTGCGACCTGACCTTGCACCAATGGAGGTTTCGGCAATCACACCGCTATGCGGACTTGCAGTTGCAAAGGGCTTAAACGAGTACTTTGACTTTGATGCAAAAATCAAATGGCCAAACGACATTATTGTAGGAAACAAAAAAATCTGCGGAATGCTTACGGAAATGAGCTGTGAATTTGACCGCCTTGAATACCTTGTTGTAGGCATAGGTATAAATGTAATGAGCAGGGATTTTCCCGAAGAAATCGCCCACAAGGCTACCTCCTGTGTACTGGAAAGCAACAAAGAAATCAACAAAAATCAGCTTTTGGCTGTTATTATTAAGGAGATTGAGAACATACTCCTTGGAGGTAACTACCGCTTTAACAGCCAAAATCTTGAAGAATACAAAGCCTACTGTGCCACCCTTGGCAGAAAGGTAACTTTCACACGAAGAGGTGAAAGCGTTGAGGGTGTTGCCACTGACATTAACAACGACGGTGAGCTTGTTGTCACGTTACCCGACAGCACAACAGAAACCGTATTCAGCGGAGAAGTCACCGCACAGGGAATTTACTAACACACAATAACTTTTCACAGACTGTCGATTAATTCGGCAGTCTTTTTTTATAAAAAAATCCATATGTTTCATATTAAGTGGGACTTGGGGCATACTGTTAAGGGTGATTGATATGATAGAAAACTTAACAAAATACAACATAAACTTAAGAGCAGAATTCGGCAAAGAAAATATGACAGTTCCCGTTGTTTACAGCGATGATTATATGGGAAACGAAATGCTTGATTTGAACCTTGCAAAGCTGTGCTGTACTCTTTGCTGTTGCAGTTATGACGAAAATATTTTAACAAAAGCCTTTAATGATGCTGAATTTACCGATATTAAAGCCATATATACCACTCCCGCAGAAAACACAGCCTCACTGTGCGTTGCGCGAAAGGAAAAAAATGTTTTTATCGTCATAAGAGGTACAGAGGGCGAGGAATGGTATAACAATTTCCGCACAGGTATTGAGGACACACACCAAGGGTACTACGATACAGTTAATTTTTTAAAACCGCTGTTAAAGGACTACATTCAGTCGGACTGCCGACTGCTTTTTACAGGTCATTCCCGAGGAGGAGCATTAAGCAATCTTCTTGCATCTCAGCTTATCAAATCCGGCAGAGAAAATGTATTCGCCTACACCTTTGCCTGTCCTAACATTACCACCAAGGACGAGGTTTACAGCCACAGATTCAGGAATATTCACAACTTTGTGTATGAGGACGACTTCATCACCCATTGTCCTCTCAGAGAATGGGGATATAGCCGTTACGGCAACACGATACGCTTTAAGACAAGTGAAATTAATTACAAAAAGCTGAAAAAAGCCTTTAAGGAACTTACCGATACTGACTTTGTCACCTTTAAGGACTGCGGTGAGGAGGTTGACACCTTTATTGACACATCATTAAGACTTGCCTCAAACCCATATGAGTACTACAACAAGGGTTATCTTGTTGACGAAAGCTACCTCACCCTGTACGATTACTTTCAAACAATATGTGACATTTTTACTGACAAAAACAGCTTTGATGCCGGAATAACTTTACTTGCCACCAAGCTTTCTGCCTTTGCACCTATCAGCAATTTCCTTGTAAGCGGAATTGACATTCCCTCATTAATTTCACAGGGAAATGCCAAAAATTCCTGCGCAATGTTTGCCCACTCCTGCTTAAGCTACCTCTGTCTTTTAAACACCCAAAAAATCAAAGCACCTTAATATTTTTAGTGAAAAAACTGTCAAAATTCAATAATCATTTTTATTTTAGGTCTATTTTTACCAGAAAAACGACTTTTCTTACCAGAAATAAAAATTCTAATTAAAATTATGATATAATGCAGTCAAGAAAAAAACATTGTTTTAAGTCCTCTGTTTTAAAAATAATAATGCAGGACATATACATTTTAATTTGGCATAAATGGAATTATTTCACCTTCCATTTTTAGAGCCGAGGTGACATAAGCACCTCGGCTCAAATTTTATACATTGTGAATATATACAAAAAAAATTTCTATCCATAAAATAATATATTGACTTTGCATTTTCGCAGTGATAACATTGTATTAAGAAAACTATCTGCTGATGCAACATATAGTTCTGCGGTATTAAAATGTTTTAATTCTTATTTTAAGGAGGAAATTTTATGAAAAAGATTTTTAGTTTTTTACTTACAATGGCGGTTGTAATCAGCTTTTCAACTGTTATGACAACAGCGTCAGCCACAGATTCAATTAGTAAAAACACCGGTATAAATACTTTGGGTTCGTCCGGAAAGGTGTATTTTGAAAAGCCAAGTATGTGGGAAGGCACAACCTTTTATACACATATCTGGGAAAGTGAAAACGGTACATCATTCTATGGCTGGCGAACTAAAAAAGAAAAAATGACAGAAGAGGACGGCAAGCTTTACTACGACCTTAGCATTTTAAGCGACCCATCTGCTCAACTATCCGGCGGTCTTAAGCCGGGCGTGGACTACACAATTATGTTTTGTGATGACATAGGCAACGAAACCTGCGGACTTATGTTCAATACAAATTGTATCGGCGACACAGCCTATATAACATCCTATGAAGATGCAATTGAAAATAATATTGACTCAACAAAACATTCCTACCCTATCGCATGGAGGGCAAACGGCAAAAAGTACGGTGTTCCACTTCAGATCACATCAGTAGGCACAATTCAAGGACAATTTGTCACACCTGAAATGACTCCTGCAAAAATCATTTCCGAGTGGGACAAATCTTACCCATCATATCCAAACAAGGACTCTTACAGCCCACAGTCCTCTGCAAGGAATCACAAAACAAGACTTGCGGAAATCAAAGCAGAAATCACCAAGATGATTAAAGCAGGACAGATATATTATGTAGGCGGAGGTATTTACAAGGGAGATGTTAATCCGCCAAAGGAAGACGACCCAAATCACTCATCTATCTCCAAAGTTGTACCTCACCTGTACCCACGCAATACCCTATCCGTTAAGTCGGGAACAACAAAGACAGTTTCAGTAATAAACGGAAAGGTTAAGTCTTGGTCAACATCAAACAAAAAGGTGGCAACAGTTAAGAACGGAAAGATAACCGCCCTAAATAAGGGAAAGGCTACTGTAACAGCTACCCTTACAACAGGCAAAAAGCTCACTTGTAAAGTTACCGTTACAACAGCACCAAAGCTTTCTAAAACAAATGTTAATGTTAAAAAGGGCGGAACTGTAAATGTAAAACTCAGCGGTAAGGTATCGTCAATTAACAACAAATACACAAATACAAAGTTTGCGAAAATCACTTCAAAGGCAAATGCCACAAGTCTGAAAATCAAAGGACTTAAAAAGGGCAATACAACCCTGAAAATCAAGGTTAACGGAGTTAAAACTCTGAGTCTAAAGGTTAAGGTTAAGTAAAAAATAACATACAATAAATTAAGAGCCAAGGGGATTTAACCTCTTGGCTCATTTTGTTCAGAAAAATTTTATAATATCTTATTTTCTGTCGTCCATATGCACATACTCTGCTCTTTCGTGAACATTCATATATGCAGGACGGATAATCTTGCTTGGGTTTACAAGCTCCTCAATTCTATGTGCTGACCAACCGCTTACTCTTGCAATAGCAAAAAGCGGAGTAAACAGCTTTGTAGGCAAATCAAGCATACTGTAAACAAAACCGCTGTAAAAATCCACATTGGCGGATATTTTTTTGTCGGTCTTTCTTCTCTCCATAATAAGCTCTGCGGCAATCTCCTCAACATTGCAGTAAAGCTGATATTCAGCCTGTCTGCCCTTTTCCTCTGAAAGAGATTTTACAAAGCCCTTGAACACCCTTGCTCTTGGGTCGGATACAGTATAAATAGCGTGACCCATACCGTAGATAAGTCCTGTTTTGTCAAAAGCCTCTTTGTCAAGAATTTTTGTAAGGTAAGCCCTGATTTGGTCTTTGTCGTTGTAGTCGGTAACATTCTTCTTGATGTGGTTAAACATTTTTACAACCTTGATGTTTGCACCGCCGTGCTTTGGCCCCTTGAGTGAGCAAAGTGCCGCTGCAATAGCTGAATAGGTGTCTGTACCGGAGGAGGTTACAACATGGGTTGTAAATGTGGAGTTGTTACCACCGCCATGCTCTGCGTGAAGCACCAAAGCCATATCAAGGAGCTTTGCCTCCAGCTTTGTGTACTGGCAGTCGGGACGGAGCATATAGAGAATATTCTCCGCTGTGGAAAGTCCCATCTGCGGGGAATGAATAAACAAACTCTGCTTGTTGTGGAAGTAGTTAAAAGCCTGATAGCTGTAAACCGCCAAAACAGGCAAAATCGCAATTAACTGCAAACATTGACGGAGAACATTTGGCACAGAGGTGTCCTCTGCCTTTTCGTCATAGCTGTAAAGTGTCAAAACTTCCTTTGAAAGAGCGTTCATAATATTTCTTGAAGGAGCCTTCATAATAATGTCACGAACAAATGAGTCAGGCAAAGTTCTGTAATAGCTTAAAAGATTGCTAAACTTGTCAAACTCCTCTCTGTTTGGCAATTCACCTGTTAAAAGAAGATATGTTATCTCCTCAAAACCGTAATGCTCATCGTGGATAAAGCCCTTTACCAAATCCTCTATGCTGTATCCTCTGTAAAACAGCTTACCCGGTATAGAAATCCTCTTGCCGTCCTTGTGAGTTACCGAGGTAACCTCGGATATTTCGGTAAGTCCCGTTAAAACACCTTTTCCGTCTGCGTCACGCAAACCTCTCTTAACATCGTATTTTGTGTAAAACTCCGGGTCAATATATCCGTTTTTACAACAGAGCTGACTAAGCTCAACAATTTCAGGTGTTAGGTCGCTGTATCTTTTCATTAAATCACTTCCTCAAATGGTATATTGGGGTTATCTTTCGTTAAAATAATAACGGTATTATAACACAAATCAAAAGCTTTGGCAATATACAAAAATTTGTATAATATATATTTACCGCCTAAAAATAAAACAGGCGTCCGCTATTTGGACGCCTTTGTCTTATATCTATGATATTTATTTTTCATTATTTATCAATAGATTAATCCATTGATGTAATAATGTCGTCTGCTGTTTTTCCCGGAGGAATCATTGGCAAAACATTTTCGTCAGGACTGATTACGCAGTCAACCACAACAGGCTCCTTCATATCGTAAGCCTTCTTTAGTACAGAGGAAATTTCCTCCGGCTTTGTAATTCTCATTCCCTTAAGTCCGTAGCCCTTTGCAACCTCTACAAAGTCTGTTGCACGGTGCGGGTCTGTCTGTGAAAAATGGTTGTTGTAAAACAGCTTTTGCCACTGGCGAACCATACCAAGCACAGAGTTGTTCATAACAACTACTACAACAGGAATATTGTAGGACTTAAGGGTCACAAGCTCGTTGATGTTCATATGGAATGAACCGTCACCTGTTACAAGGAAAACCCTCTTGTCCTTGTTAGCCATACTTGCGCCTATAGAAGCGCCAAGACCAAAGCCCATTGTGCCAAGTCCGCCTGATGTGAGGAATGTGCGAGGAGTGAAAAATTCCGTCCTCTGTGCAACCCACATCTGGTGCTGTCCAACATCGGTTGCAACAATGTCGTCCCTCTTCTTAATATCATTAATTGCGTCAAGAATCTGATATGGGTGGCAGTAGCCGTCCTTGTTTACACCGCTTATGGTAACCTGCTTTTTCCAGTCTGTTATCTCCTTAATCCAAGAGCTGTTGTCCTTTTGCTGTGTGCCGTCACACAGCTTTGCAAGTGTGTCCTTCAGGTCGCCCACAATCCAGTTGTCAACCTTAACATTCTTGTGGATTTCCTTTTCGTCAATATCCATATGGATAATCTTTGCCTGCTGTCCGAACTTTTCTCTGTCACCTGCAACTCGGTCGGAGAACCTTGCGCCACAGGCGATAATCAGGTCTGCATTGTCGGTAGCCTTGCCTGTTTCATATCCGCCGTGCATACCGATATTTCCCACAAAGAGAGGGTGGTCGGCGGGCATACAGCCAAGACCCATAAGTGAACAGCAAACAGGAGCGTCAATAAGCTCTGCAAATTTTACAAATTCCTCACTTGCATTGGCGGAGATAATTCCACCGCCGGCATATATAATAGGTCTTTTTGACTCGCTGATTAACTGCTGTGCCTCTTTGATTACGCTGTCCTTAACATTACAGTCGTTCTTAACCTGAACCTTATCCTGCCTTGTGTATTCACATTTCATTGCAGTTATGTCCTTTGGAACATCAATGAGAACAGGTCCTTTTCTTCCGCTTTGAGCTATTTCAAAAGCCTTGCGGATTGTGGGGGCCAAGTCCTCCTTTTCCATAACAAGGAAAGATGCTTTTGTAATGGGCTTTACAACACTGGCAATGTCAACCTCCTGAAAGGCATCTCTGCCAAGCAAATCCCTTTGAACATTACCGCAGATTGCAACTACGGGAATAGAGTCGATATTTGCTGTTGCAAGTCCTGTAACAAGGTTTGTAGCTCCGGGGCCTGAGGTTGAGAACACAACACCAACCTTGCCTGTTGAACGGGCATATCCGTCTGCGGCGTGGGATGCCCCCTGCTCGTGAGCAGTGAGGATATGTGTAATTTTATCCCTGTATTTATAAAGAGCGTCGTATGTATTCAGTGCGGCTCCTCCCGGATAACCAAACACCGTGTCAACTCCCTGTTCAAGCAAACATTCACAAATAATATCTGCACCTGTAAGTAACATAATTCCCCATCCTTCTTTCATAATATCTTCTCATTAACGGATTAATGAAACAAAAACATAAAATAAAAAACTCCGCCTCAGCAAGAGACGAAGCAAACACCCCGTGGTACCACTCTAATTCGCTGTTTAATAAAAACAGCCTTATTATACATCAGGAAATTCCGAATGTTGTCCCGATAACGCAGGACAGGCGTAACAGCTTAATTGCCAAGGCTTTAGGCTGTTAAGCTAACGGGCTACTTTCAAATGCCTGTACTACTGCCTTGCACCCTCCGACAGCTCTCTGAAAATACCACAGCAATCTACTTCTCCCGATCAACGCTTTTGTTCTTTGAAATTTTCTAATTTTTGGAAAATGCCCTTGATTTTCCTTGTAATATTTTACTTTATATTTGTCAACTTGTCAAGTCGTTTTAAATTATATATAATAGATGTGTATATACTACTGTACAGGAGAAACCGATGACTCAAAAATTACCTAAAAACGCCAAAAAGGTGTGGAGAACAAGGGCGACCTTGGTTTTCCTTTTGATTTCCTTTTTCTGTGGCGGAATATATGTGTTTTCACCAATGATTGCCCTTATCGTTGAGGGAGTTAACTTAATAGCATTTCTGTTTATCATTTTTGTGGCAGTTCCCTATGTTTATTATGCCACAACCCTTGAGGTGAGGAAAGACGGAATTACAATCACAAAGGGGGTAATTTTCAGAAAAAGGATGAATATACTGGCTAAAAAAATACAGTATGTTGAGCTGATACAAACCCCTGTGCAAAGGCTTTTTAAGGTTTACACCGTTGCCTTTCACACAGCAGGAGCAACAGTTTTTGTCAGTCAAGTCGACTCCGAAATGGGGCATCATTTCAGGGCATATAAGGAGTAGTTTTTACCTTTTATTAGGGAAACACTGAATAAATCACTTTACACATCTTGTTTGCATATTTTCCGCCGGTTTGCCCAAAAAATACTCGCCATACGTCAGTATTCCTGCGTTTTTTTGAACAAACCGACAAAAAATCTGACGGCACAATCTGTGCAAATGATTTAATCAGTGTTTCCTTAGTTTGGGAAAGGAGGACAAAATGAAAAAGCGAAACAGAAGATTATACAAAAAAGCTCATTTTTATACCTTTCTGAACTACTGCTCCAATTTTGCACCCTTGCTGTTATTCCCTCTATTGCAAAATCTACTCTTTAATCCTACATCTCTCTTGGCTATAATAACAAACTACGGTCTTTCCATACTTTGCGTTATTCTACTGTTTATCGCCATTTGGCTTGAATACAGAAGTATTTTGTATGTGGAAAAGGACAGTAGCGTTTACACCAAAAAAGGATTTTTCTTCAAAAAAAGGGCGGATATTCCCTACGACTGTATTCAGTCTGTGTATATCCAAAAAAATCTTTTCACCAGACTTTTCTTTGGTGCAAGGCAATACTTCATCAACACTCCCGGCTCATACACAGCCAACGGTGACTATGCAATTTACCTTAGAAAGCGAAATTCCCTCGAGCTTACAAAGGCGATTTTTGAAAAGCAGGAGAAAAGCATAAAATATCACGGTGGATTTTTGCGGATAATACTTATGTCGGCAACTTGGAGCAACGCACTTACAGGACTGCTGATGTTTGCACCTGTACTGTACAAAACCTCCGGCACCGCCAGAGATTATCTGAAGGAATACTTCCTCACCAAAATGGATATTTCAAACTACATCATCAAAATCGGTGTACCTCCTGCACTCACGGGACTTGCCACCTTGCTCCTTGCAAGCTGGGTACTTGCATATATAATCCAGCTTTCTCAATACTCATTTTTCACAACGGAAATTTCCCATAATGTTATTCACATCAGCCGAGGCTTCCCCAACAGGACGGAATTTTTCACCTCAACCGACAAGCTGAATGCAATCCAAATCAAGCAAAGCGTACTTATGCTTATCCTTAACCTAAAAAGCGTTTATATCAGGACAATAGGCGCCGGAGTACAAAAGGGCGACAAGAGCATACTTATCCCCGCCGACAGAGATGAGGGAATCGACAAAATTTTGAGCCACATAACTTCTCTGCCCAAAAAAGAAAACTACAAAATACGACCTACAAAAACTGAATTTATGGCTTATTTGTGGTTTCCCTTTTACTCCATACTGGGCACAGTTGCCACAATGCTCCTCTTAAACCATTTTGGATATTTCGGGGAAATAGCGAGAGTACCTCTGTTTGTTTTACTGTCCATATTCATCTATTGGCTATTCTTCAGAATTTACGCCTACACAAAAAGCTCAATAACAATTTGCGACAAGGCGGTGCGAATTGACTACTTCTACCGCCTTAACATAACAAGGACATACATCCCCTACGACAAAATCCAGTATGTAAATGTATATCAAAGCCCATTTCAGCGAATGTACAAAACAGCCCACATAAAAATTTATATCTACTCAAACAAAAGGCAGTACTACAAAATAAAATATCTGAAATACAACAAGGTAATGGAGGCTGTGGACTTAATCGAAACAAAGCTGAAATACGACTATGTTTCAAAGCATAGTTAATTAAATGAGATTTTTTTCAAGTGCAAAATTAAATAAAATTAAATAACAAACAAAAACCCATTAATCTGCGGTTTTTCGGAAATTTTAAGGCACATCTTTCGATGTGCCTTTTCCCTATTGACAGGAAGGAAAATATGTGGTAACATAAATACATAGATAATCTATGTATATATTTCCGAGGTATAGGGGTACATTATGGACAATAGGTTTATTAATGAGGTTTGCGGTACAATAAAAGACAAAAAAGCAAAGGATCAAATCAGGGCGGAGCTTGAAAGCCACCTAAGTGAAAAAATTGATTATTATGTGGAAATCGGCTACACAGAGGATGAAGCGGAAAGAAAGGCAACAGAGGATATGGGTAGTGCTGAGGATATTTCCGTCACCCTTAACTCACTACACAGTCCAAAGTGGTACAAGGATGCAAAGACTGTGGTTGTTTTTGTAGCTACAATACTATTTATCATAGCAAGGATTATTATTGAATTAACAGATTACCACATAAACTTTATGTATGGTGCAGAACAATATTCGGTAGACCACAACATTGTTTACGATTTCATTGCAACAGGGATTTTTATTCTAATTTGTTTAGGTATCCACATTGCAAGAAAGGACAAAAACTTTAGGATAGCAATACTTCTTTTCCCTTGTGTATCATTTTTGTTATCAGGTAATTTATTATTTCCTTTCCTGTATTCATACATAACTATAATAGGCAGAGGTTTAGGATATTACACAGACAATATTTTCACCCATTCCATAGTACCGTCAGAATTAAAGGGTTACTATGAAATCACCCAGTGGATAGCCTTTAGTTTATTACTTATCTACTTAATATTTGTTTACATAGGAATACACCGCCACCAGCGAATGAAGGTGACAAAGAATTTTTGGAAACCTTTTAAGATAATCGAAAAGGCAGTTGCCGTTATCCTTGCAGTTAACCTTGTAATAATGGTAGGTGCAACAGCCTTTGCATATTTGAGAATTGATGATACAATAAGTGAGAATGAAAGATTAAGGGAAAATGCCTTTGACCTTGTAACACAGGAAAAGTATCATAACAAATCAAAAGAGGAGTTGACGGAGCTACTCAAAGCAAACGGTTACGAGGAAGAAAAAACAATAACATTTGAAAATACCGACACTTATGTTTACAACAATCAGGATATTTCTGTTGTCTTTCTTGAGGATAAAGGAAAGATTAATTACCTATCCTATTCAATAAATACCCTTGATGACCTGCTAATTGACAACGGCAGAGGGCTTAACATTGAGGATTTAGACAAATTCAAAAAAGGTATGTACCAAGATGAACAGAGTGGTGAAAATCAATCATCTACAATTTGGTGGAAAGAATCAAACAGTACAACCATTGATGAATTTTTACAGTATGACCTTGCCCTGAAATGCCAATCGTCAGCACTTTTATTTGGAAATGACGGCAACCACAACAGGGATGAAGCAAACTACACCTTTAATTTCAGAATTAACAACAGTGACGAGTATAGTTCTGTTCAGCTGAATTTCCAAAACAACCGATTATCAACTATGGTGTTATGGTCAGCAGATGCAGAAACTGAGGATAACACAGGAAATCGAGCATTTGCATACGAAATAGAAAGTTAAGGAGGATTACTATGAAAGTCAGTAAAGAGTTAATAAAGGGAAGTACATCTATGCTGGTAATGAGTGTACTGAAAAACAAGGATTTATACGGATATAAAATTATAAAGGAAATTGAAACCTTAAGCGACAATGTGTTTTCCCTTAAGGAGGGCACTCTGTACCCCATACTCCACGCACTTGAAAAGGAAAACCTCCTTGAAAGCTACTGGGACGACACCGATGGCAGAAAGAAAAAATACTACCACCTCACCAACAAGGGGCAAAAGCAGATTATGGAGAAAAAGGAAGAATGGCAGGTATTTCAGAAATCTGTCAACAAGGTTTTGGACTTTTCAATGGGATAAAAATCGGGCAAAAAAATGGGCTATCGCAAACCAAGGGAAACACTGAATAAATCATTTGCACAGATTGTGCAGACAGATTTTTTGTCAGTTTGTTCAAAAAACCGCAGTAATGCTGACGCATGACCAGGATTTTTTGGGCAAACCGGCGGAAAATATGCAAACAAGATGTGTGAATTGATTTAATCAGTGTTTCCCAAGATTTGCGGTAGCCTTTTTCCTTTAGTTTCTTTGCTTATTTAAGAAATTCCTTCATAACCTTAATAGAATTTTCGGCGGCTGTGTAGCGGAATTTTTCAAAATCTACAAATTCGTTGTTGTTAAAGTCGTCGCTGATTGAACGAAGTACTGCATAGGGCACCTTGTTGCGGTAGCAAACATGCCCCACAGCACCGCCCTCCATTTCACAGCATAATGCTCCAAACTCATCTGCGATTGCCTTTCTTCTGTCAATGCTTGCAACAAATGTGTCACCTGTTGCTACTCTGCCAAGCACAGCCTTTACTCCCCTTAGCACCTCACAGCATTTTAAGAGCTTTTCGTATGTAATCTTGTCAGCGGGTATATCAATCCTCTTTTCGTCTGTGTACCAGATTTCTCCCCTTGGGTCGCCCATTTCTGTACCGTCCATATCGTGCTGAACGCAGTCCTTCGATATTACAATGTCACCGATTTTCAAATCCTTGCTAAGACTTCCGGCAATTCCTGAGTTAATAATAACATCAGGACTATAGTAATCAATCATTATCTGTGTGCCTATGGCGGCGTTCACCTTGCCTATTCCGCACTCCAAAAGCACAACCTCACGGCTGTTGATTTCACCCTTAAAAAAGTCAAGACCGGCAACAGTTTTTTTCTCCGTATTAGTCATAACTTCCTTTAGTCCGTCAACCTCAATTTTTAAAGCACAAATTATTCCTGTCATTTTTATCACTCCAAATTATCTGTTTCGTACATTATTACTGATAGTGCCACAAGCGGAGCTGTTTCTGCCCTTAAAATTCTTTTGCCAAGGGTAGCCTTTCGACCGCCGTTTTTCAGCACCAAATCAACCTCGTCACTGCTGAAACCGCCCTCACTGCCGATGAAGATGCTGATTTCCTTTGGCTTGTCCGAAAGTATATCCCTTACACTTTCTCCACCCAGCTCGTAAAAGATAACCTTTTCGCCATTTGCGTTTTCCACACCCTTTTCAAAGGACACCGCATTACTAACCTTTGGTACAATTCCTCTGCCACTTTGCATAGCCGCCTGTTTGGCGATTTTTTGCCACCTTAAAAGCTTTTTGCTCAAGGATTTTTGGTCGGGACGGCTGACACACCGTGAGGAAATCACAGGGACTATCTGTGTCACTCCTATTTCCACAGCCTTTTGAATGATAAACTCCATTTTGTCCCCTTTGGGTAGTGCCTGATACAAAGTAACCTTAACACTTGGCTCCGCCTGGCTTTGCTCACTTGACAAAATACTGACCTCTACAAAGTCCCCGTCAACCTTATGGACAACGCAGTTGTGAACAGTCCCGCTGGGTGAACACAGGGTGAGATTTTCACCCTCCTTCATTCTAAGGCTTTTGGCAATATGACGACCGTCCTCACCGAAAAGGCTGTATTCCTTTGACTCAATTTCTTCATCAACAAAAAAATGTGGCATAGCTTTTCTCCTTTTTTCCTATAATAAATAATATATCAAAAGTAAAGTGTAATTGCAACAAGTCAAAAAATTTGATAATATTATTTTGAGGTGACTAACTAATATGACATATTTAATCACAGACAAGGATTATTATGAAAGAACACAGGGCATTGATACCAAGGGCATTGAAGAAAGCCTTGTGCATCTACTGTACGAAAATCATATGAAAATCGCAACAGCAGAGAGCTGTACCGGGGGTATGATTTCACAGCGAATCACCAATGTAAGCGGTGCCAGCAATGTATTTGACTGCGGAATATGCTCCTACGCTAACATTATAAAGGAAAAGCTCCTTGGAGTGTCAAACAAAATCCTAAGCACCTACGGTGCAGTCAGCAAGGAAACTGCCACACAGATGTGTCAGGGGATAATGAAGGTTGCCTACTCCGACATTGGTCTGTCAACAACAGGAATAGCCGGACCAACAGGGGGAAGTAAAGACAAGCCTGTGGGACTGGTGTTTATTGGAATTGCAACAAAAACTCACACCACAATATATAGAGCAGAGTTTTGCCACTATGCACAACACTCAAGGGATGAAGTAAGGACTATGACAACAAATCTTGCAATGCTACTTGCAACAGAGGAATTGTCCAAACTTTAAGGAACCACTGAATAATAGAAAATACTTGCTTTTTGTCAGGTTTTATGGTAATATTCTTATTGATAATTTTTACCACAGATGCGAGGGTAAAAAGGCAGTTTTTAAGGATCGCATCAATGCTTTGTATACATTATTAAAATTAAAGCATTACAACTTTATATTTAGAACGGAGTTGACTTTATGGCAAGAGAAGCCGGCATTTTGATGCCAATCACCAGTTTATCATCCCCTTACGGAATCGGTACTCTGGGTAAAGAAGCTCGTAAGTTTGCAGATTTCCTAAAGAAGGCCGGTCAAAAGATTTGGCAGATTCTTCCCGTTGGACCTACAAGCTACGGTGACTCACCTTACCAATCCTTCTCCACATTTGCAGGTAACCCTTATATGATTGACCTTGACACTCTCAAGGACGAGGGTCTGCTGACACAGGAGGACATTGACAAGGGATACTGGGGTGACTCAGAGTTTGAAATTGACTATGCTACAATCTATTATTACAGATTTGATGTGCTTAGAGTAGCATTTGAAAACTTCAAAAAAAATTGCGACAGAAAACCTTTTACTGCTTTCAAGAGAAAGAACAGCAAGTGGCTTAAGAATTATGCCCTCTATATGGCTGTAAAGAAAAGCTTTGATATGAAGGCTTGGACAGAATGGCCTGATGAGGAGATTAAACTCAGAGAGCCTGAGGCTGTTAAGAAGTACGAAAGAAAGTTTAAGGACGAAATCGACTTCTGGAGCTTCCTACAGTACAAGTTCTACGAGCAGTGGGAATCCTTCAGAGAATATGTAAACGGTCTGGGTATTAAAATCCTGGGCGATATGCCTATTTATGTTGCTATGGACTCCGCAGATACTTGGGCAAATCCTGAAATTTTCTGGTTTGACGAAGAAAACCAGCCTGTTTGCGTTGCCGGTTGTCCGCCGGACTACTTCTCCGCAACAGGTCAGCTTTGGGGCAATCCTCTTTATGACTGGGATTATCTGAAAGAAACAGATTATGAATGGTGGTTTAACCGCATAGCCTCAGCTGCAAAGCTCTTTGATATTTTGAGAATTGACCACTTTAGAGCTTTTGATACTTACTATGCCATTCCTTATCCTGCCGAAAATGCTATCGGCGGCGATTGGTATGACGGCCCCGGCATTGAATTCTTTGAAATGATGAAGGAAAAGCTTGGTGACCTTCCAATTGTTGCTGAAGATTTAGGCGACCTTTTTGACAGCGTAAAGGAACTCCTTGAGGATACCGGTTACCCTGGAATGAAGGTTTTGGAGTTTGCTTTTGATAGTGGCGAGGCTAACGATTACCTCCCACATCACTACACCGAAAACTGTGTTGTTTACACCGGCACCCACGACAACGACACCCTTATGGGTTGGATGGCCAAGGCAAAGCCTGAGGATGTTGCCTATGCAAAGAGCTACTGCAACATCGGTGATGACGAGGGCTTTAACTGGGGCATCATCAGAACAGCCTACAACAGTGTTGCAGACACAGCTATCATTCAGATGCAGGATATTCTCGGCCTTGGCACAGAGGCAAGAATCAATGTTCCGTCCACACTTGGCGGTAACTGGGTTTGGAGAATTGACAGCACTATGTTAACTGACGAACTGGCAAACCGCCTTAAGGAAATGGTAATCAGCAGTTCAAGACTGGAGGAAAATTAAAATGAGCATTATTGAAAATCTTGAATTAACCGCAAAGAACGACTACTGTAAAACCCTTAAAGAGCTTTCTCCTGCAGAGCTTCACTTTTGCCTTGGTAAAGCTATGATGGGCGAAATCGCTCCTGAATGGGAAAAGTGCAAGAAGAAACACGCTTCCAAGAGAAGAGCATACTACTTCTCAGCAGAGTTCCTTATGGGTAGAATGATGTACAACAACCTTTACTGTATGGGTATTCTTGACACAACCAAGAAGCTCCTTAAGTCAAAGGGCATTGACATCAATGTGTTTGAAGATATTGACGACGCTGCCTTGGGTAACGGCGGTCTTGGCAGACTTGCAGCTTGTTTCCTTGATTCTGCAGCTACACAGGAGGTTCCTCTTGACGGTTACGGAATCCGCTACAAGTACGGTCTTTTCAAACAGCTTATCGAGGACGGTTATCAGGTAGAGGTTGCTGACAACTGGCAGAGATTTGAAGATCCATGGTGTATCCGTCGTGAGGAGGACGCTGTTGAGGTTCACTTCCAGGGTCAGACAGTTAAGGCTGTTCCTTATGATATGGCTGTTATCGGCTACGGCGGAAAGAGCATCAACACTCTTCGTCTATGGCAGGCAGAGGCTGTTGAAGAATTTGACTTCCTTGCATTCAACTCATCACATTATGACGAGGCTGTTAAGGCTAAGAATGACGCTGAGAACATTTCTCAGGTACTTTATCCAAACGACAACACTCACGAGGGTAAACTTCTCCGTCTTAAGCAGCAGTATTTCTTCTGTTCCGCTTCCCTTCAGGACATCATCAAGAGATACAAGGCAAAGTACGGCAACGACTTCAGCAAGTTTGCCGACCACGCAGCTATTCAGCTTAACGATACTCACCCTGTTATCTCTATTCCTGAGCTTATCAGACTTCTCGGTCTTGAGGGCGTAAGCTTTGATGAAGCACTTAAGATTGCACAGAAGACATTTGCTTATACAAACCACACAGTACTTGGCGAGGCTCTTGAAAAGTGGAACAAGAACCTCATCAGAGAAATTCTCCCTGAAATTCTTACAATTATCGAGAGAATTGCTATTCACGAATATAACGATATGCACTCCAAGGGCGTAAGCGACGCACAGTTCGGCAAGAAGATGGCTATCATTGACGGCGACCTTGTTCATATGGCAAGACTTGCTTGTTATGTAGGCTCCTATGTAAACGGTGTTGCTTGGATTCATACTGAAATCCTCAAGGACGATGTTCTCAAGGAATGGTATGAGCTTTATCCTGAAAGATTCCAGAACAAGACAAACGGTATCACACAGAGAAGATGGCTCGGTCTTTGTAACCCTGAGCTTGCTGACTTCATCACAGAAAGAGTTGGCGACGGCTGGTTAAAGGATCTCTCTCTCCTCAAGGGTCTTGAAGAGAATCTTGACGCTAAGACAGTTCGTGCATTTAACACAATTAAGAAGAAGAAGAAAACTCAGCTTGCTAAGTACATCAAGGATACTGAGGGTGTTGACATTGACCCATCCTTCATCTTTGATATTCAGGTTAAGAGACTTCACGAATACAAGAGACAGCTCCTCAACGCTTTCTCTATCCTTATGATTTACAACAAGCTCAAGAAGGGCGAGCTAAAGGATTGGCAGCCAACAGCCTTTATCTTTGGTGCAAAGGCAGCTCCGGGTTACGCAAGAGCAAAGGCTATCATCAAGTTTATCAACGAGATTGCAAAGCTTGTTAACAACGACCCTGATACAAAGGATAAGCTTATGGTTCACTTTGTACAGAACTACAATGTATCCTACGCTGAAAAGATTGTTGTTGCTGCTGATGTTTCAGAGCAGATTTCCACAGCAGGTACAGAGGCATCCGGTACAGGTAATATGAAGTTTATGCTTAACGGCGCTGTAACTCTCGGTACTTATGACGGTGCTAATGTTGAGATTGCTCAGCAGGCAGGCATTGAGAACGAGTACATCTTTGGCGCAAGAGTTGAAGAGATTGATAAGCTCAAGGCTGAAAAGAGCTACAACCCAAGAGAAATCTACGACAACGACCCTGAAATTAAGGCTGTTCTTGATACACTTGTTGACGGAACATTCTCTGACGGCGGCGCTATCGGCGAGGGTTCATTTGCAGAGCTTTACACAGGTATCCTCAACGGTACTTCATGGCACGACCCTGACCACTACTTCCTGCTCCTCGACCTTAAGGACTATGTTGACACAAAGATTCAGTGCAACAAGGACTATCAGGACAGAACAGCATTCGGCAAGAAGTGCTTAATGAACATTGCAAACGCAGGTATGTTCTCATCAGACAGAACAATCCTTCAGTACGCAAAGGATCTCTGGCATGTAAAGTAATTTAAATATAATAATTCAGGCTGCCAGTATGACAGCTTGCAAAAGTCGGGTAATTCAAAAGAATTACCCGATTTGTTTTGGCTCTTTGTCAATAGTTGGAGTGAACCATATGTCTTTATTAGAGTATTTACAGAATAATATTTCAATTAATGATACGGTAGATGAAATCATAGATGTATTTTAGAAAATATGTAAGGCTCCTATAGAAGAAGATCTTTTATTACACGAATACGGTGTTTATGATTTTACAGGCGAAGAATTTTTGGAAAGTAATATGTAAGATGTAAGATAAAATATGTATGTGTTAAAATGATATGACCCAATAAGAAAGAGAAGTAACTTCAAAATATGGTATAATGAGATTGCTACAAAACATTAACCAAGAAAGAAGTACTTCTCATGAACATTTTAACACAAGAAGCAAAGAAAAAGCAAGCGGTAGTAAAATTTGCAATAAGAAAAGGAAAAAGTGAAGCAAGTCGGAAATACGGAGTTAGCCTTTCAAGCGTAAAACGGTGGTGCAAACGCTATGACGGAACATGGAAATCCTTAGTAGAGAAATCGCATCGACCGCACAGCCACCCGAACAGACACACAGAAAGAGAAGAACGGCAAATAAAAAATTCATTTAAGAAATGCTACGCAAGATATGGCTGGGACGGCGTATACAGTGATTTGACAAGGAAAGGGTACAGCAGGAGCTTTTCGGGAATGGTGTACGCAGCAAAGAGGTTGGGATTAACAGAAGAGCCAAAGCCAAAGAAGAAAAACCGAAAAAGCAGACGGTATCCGGAGATTCTGGTTCCGGGAGAAAAAGTGCAGATAGATGTGAAAGAAGTACCGTATAATTGTCTTAGAGGCAAGGTTTTAAGGGATGGGAAACATCTGTATCAGTGGACAGCAATAGATGAGTGCACAAGGATGAGATTTGTATACGGATTTGAAGAACACACACCGGAAAATACTGTGAAATTCTTAAAAATGCTGATAAAAGCATTTCCATTTAAGATACAGACAGTCCAGACAGATAACGGCACAGAATTCACATATAAATACATCAGCGAAACTGAAACAAGCCCACTGGATAAAGTCCTCAATAGACTTGGTATAAAGCATAAGCTGATACCTCCGAGAACACCTTGGCATAACGGCAAGGTCGAAAGAAGTCACAGAAATGACCAGAGATATTTTTATGACTGGGAAACTTTCAGAAATGTTGATGAATTGAACGAAAAGTTAGAAAAGCATTTGGAATGGAGCAATAACAAACCTATGAGGACACTTGGATACAAAAGTCCCAAACAGCTATTAGCGGAGAAGCTGGTGGCATAAAATGCCGTTTTTTGCTCTCCTTTTCCGTTCCGCTACGCTCCACTCCAAAGGAGAGCAAAAAACATTATACCAATCTTTGACTTTATTTTTTACTTAAAATGGGTCACATCTATTTACAACGCAGAAATATGTAAGATGTAAGATAAAATAAGTGTTGCATATTTTGACGAATCATGATAGAATAATTAAAATATTGAGGAGTATTGAGGAGGTATTATTATGGCTTTTGGTTTAGACTCATCATCTTTTTCGGGGGCTTCCGGACAACAACTGCATTATGTTGTTATGCAAGTAACTTTGAAGGAAAAATTTTTTGGAACAGGTTCAGGAAATCTTACGGAATTAGAAAGAGTAATTAATGAACAGGCAAGTAGAGGTTATCGCTTGCACACCATTTCAACTACCAATGGCGGCAGTAAAGGTTTTGGTGGCGGTGACCGTATTCAAGCTACGCTGGTTTTTGAGAGAATATAAAGAAAATCTTTGGTTTTTAACCGGTTCTTTTTGGTCATGAATGCCAGAATAAAATTCCTTCTCGAAAGAGGAGGGATTTTTTGTTTTATCTATGGAAACACTGATTAAATCATTTGCACAGAAAGGGCTGTCAGATTTTTCGTCAGTTTATTCAAAAAAATGCAGGAATGCTGACCGTATTCTAAGGATTTTTTGGCATACCGGCAGAAAATATGCAAGCAAGATGTGTAAAGTGATTAATTCAGTGTTTCCTAATAATTATATTGTTTACAAAATAACTAAAACTAAGTGCTTTAGTTCACTAATATTGGCACTTGCGATACTTGAACTTGAGTCTTAAAAATGATAAAATTATAATGTGATATTTTAGGGTGTAGCAGAATATCTACTACACCAAATGATTTTGAAAGGAATGACTGCAATGGGTATGACTATGACTCAGAAAATTCTTGCGGCACACGCAGGACTGCCTGAGGTTAAAGCGGGACAGCTTATTGAGGCAAACTTGGACTTGGTACTTGGCAACGATGTTACCTGTCCTGTTGCTATAAATGTTTTTGAAGAAAACGGTGCTGACTCCGTATTTGACAACACAAAAATTGCAATGATTATGGATCACTTCACCCCTAACAAGGATATTAAAGCCGCTGAACAGGTGAAGATTTCCCGTCAGTTTGCTGACAAATATGATATTAAGAATTATCGTGATGTAGGACAAATGGGTATTGAACACGCACTTCTGCCTGAAATCGGACTTGTAGGTCCCGGTTCTCTGTGCATTGGCGCCGACTCCCACACCTGTACATACGGTGCTCTGGGTGCATTTTCCACAGGCGTTGGCTCAACTGATATGTGCGCCGGTATGATTTCCGGCAAGGCTTGGTTTAAGGTACCATCCGCAATTAAGTTTGAGCTTGTTGGCAAGCCACAGGGCTATGTCAGCGGTAAGGATGTAATATTGCACATTATCGGTATGATTGGCGTTGACGGTGCTCTCTACAAATCAATGGAATTTTGCGGTGAGGGCATCAAGTACCTTAATATGGACGACAGACTTTGCATTGCAAATATGGCTATTGAGGCAGGGGGTAAAAACGGCATTTTCCCTGTTGACGATATTACAAGAGAATACTGCAACGGTCGTTTCCAGGGTGAGCCTGTGGAATACACAGCAGACGAGGACGCACAGTATGACGAAACATATGTAATCGACCTTTCCACCCTTCGCCCCACAGTTGCTTTCCCGCATCTTCCCGAAAATACAAGAACAGTTGATGAAATCGGCGAAACAGAGGTTAAGATTGACCAGTGTGTTATAGGCTCCTGTACAAACGGCAGACTTTCCGACCTAAGAGCCGCCGCAAAGGTGCTAAAGGGCAAAAAGATTGCAAAGGGTGTAAGATGTATCATCTTCCCGGGCACTCAGCAGATTTGGAAGGACGCAATGCACGAGGGTCTGTTTGACATATTCATTGACGCCGGCGCTGTTGTTTCAACTCCTACCTGCGGACCTTGTCTTGGCGGTCATATGGGTATTTTGGCAGCCGGCGAAAAGGCAATTTCCACAACAAACAGAAACTTTGTTGGCAGAATGGGTCATGTTGACAGCGAGGTTTACCTTGCATCCCCTGCGGTTGCTGCGGCATCTGCTGTTAAGGGCTACATCACCGACCCTGAAAAGCTTTGATAAGGAGGAAACATAATGAATGCACATGGCATAGTACATAAATACGGAGATAATGTTGACACAGATGTTATCATTCCTGCAAGATACCTTAACACATCCTCTCACAGCGAGCTTGCCGCCCACTGTATGGAGGACATTGACAAGGACTTTGTTAAAAATGTAAAGAAGGGCGACATCATTGTAGCCGAAAAGAACTTTGGCTGCGGTTCATCCCGTGAACACGCACCAATCGCAATTAAGGCATCAGGAGTAAGCTGTGTTATCGCCTCAACCTTTGCAAGAATTTTCTACAGAAATGCTATTAACATTGGTTTACCCATTCTTGAATGTGACGAGGCAGCCAAGGAGATTAAGTCAGGAGACACAGTTTCAGTAAACTTTGACACAGGTGTTATCACAGACGAAACAACAGGCAAAACCTATCAGGCAGAGCCATTCCCTGAGTTTATCCAAAACATTATCTCAAAGGGCGGATTAATCAACTCGATACTTAATAAATAATTTTTTATTTTTTGGAGGACAGAATATGAAAAAGATAACAAGCCTTGTAGTTATTGCGGCAGTTGTGCTTTCTTCTTTAGTCTTTACAACAGGTTGCAGCAAAAAGCAAGAGGTTGACCTTTCCGAGTATTTATCCTACGAGGGATTCAGCGGTTTTGCTACACTAAGGGAAGAGCCTGAGCTTGAGGATTACGAAACAAAGTATGACGACCTTAAGGAAAAGAGAAAAGAAGCACGACTTGACGACGACGACAGCAAATATGATGAATACACCGAAAAAATGAGGTCTTTAAGAAACCTTAACAAAGCACTTGAAAATGTTAAGTTCAAGTTAGTTAAGGGCAAAGACGGCAACATTTCAAACGGCGATACCATCAAAGTTAAGGCAAGATATAACGAGGATAAGATTGATAAGTATGATGTAGAGTTTGTTGCTGACGAATTTGAAACAAAGGTAAAAGGTCTTGAAGAAAAGGAAGTTGTTGACCCATTTGACAGTTCCGAGGTCACAATTACCTTCAGCGGTCTTGACGGCGACGGTAGTATTGATGTAGAGGAAAAGGATGACGACAGCGACTACACAATTTACTACTCCGCCGACCCAAGCTATGACCTTAAAAACGGCGACAAGGTAACTGTTACAGCATCACTTTACAGTGAGGACTACATCCTCAAAGGCAGTGAAAACGGCGAAGAGGTAACAAAAGAATTTACAGTTGAGGGCTTGGGAGAAATTCCTAAGACAATCGACAGCAGTATCGACAACACCGTTCCCACTGAGGCAATCCTTGAGGACCTGAATGAGGACTATGAAATTGAAGTAGGTGACGAAGGCGAAGGCTACGACTTTGGCATAGAGGCTGACGATTTTCACTTTGCCGAAATCAAGATTAACAAGGTATCCGACTTTAAGCTTGTAAAGACTCTTTACGGATACAACCCTGACTATTACAGCAAGTCTTCCTGCGCATACGGACAGATTTACTCCCGTACATACACTGTAAAGATAACTGACCCTTCATATGGCTCAAAAATCAAAAAGGGTGCAGTAAAGAATGTTACAGCCTACTATATGGGATACATCTCCGGCGGCGAACTAATGGTTGCTGACAACAAGCTTGTCAAGATTAACAGTGACTACGATTTGTATTGCACTACCTCATCAAGAGAAAATGTAAAGGACGCTGTGGATTCCTTTAAGAATATCTACGGTTCCAATTACACCGTTACAGAGGTAAAGTAATTATCACAAACCAAAATTAAAGCTCCCCAAATGGGGAGCTTTTTCACTGCTGAAATTAATATTATTTTAGCAAACTTTCAACCTGCTTTGGTGTGGTCTTGTCTGCGTAACCGTTAACGAATGTGTTAAGGGAACTTGCAAATTCATCTCCGTAAAGGTAAACCTTGTCGTCAATCAGGTAAACATAAAAAATGTTATTGGCTACACCCTTGTTAATCAGTTCAAAGCAGTAAACCTTGTCAGCCTTGGAGGTGTCCTCTTTGTCCTTCTTTTTATCGCTGATAACGCTGTCGCTGTGAATCATATCGTTAATAATCTGAATTTTTTCCCTGTCATTCCACTTAACGGTTGCAATCTTTGCACCCTGGTTTTCCCCTGTTCCGTCATAGATATATGCCGCAGGGTTTGATGATGCAGTTGATGTATTGGCAACTGCTGATGTTGAAGAGGGTTGAGTTACCACAACAGTTCCGTTATTTGTAGTTTCTTTATTGCCGCCTGAACTGTCACATCCCGCAAGGCAGGCTAAAAGCATTAAAGCTATAATAATCGGGATTATTCTTTTCATTTTTCATCTTCCTTTTCTCTATAATAATTTTGAATTATTATAACATAAAAATGTGAATTGTAGTTGAATAATAGGAAATTTTTTTAAATATTTTATGTTATAATCATAAAAGGGAGTGCTTGACTCCCTTTTTAGCTCTGTCATATTTTACTGATTTACTGCAAAGAGCTTATAAATTTTCAGCTCTTCACCCTTAATAATACCAAGGCCTAAAAATTTATTTTGGTCGTCCTTAACTCTAAGGATAGCACCATCCGGTGGATTTAGCTTTGCAAGATATGTTCTGTTCTTGTCAAGAGCCCCTCCGTTTTTAAAGCGCTTTGCCTGAGGGGAAGTCACCTTAACATAACCGTAGGTCATAAACAGGCTTTCGGTGTCCTTGATGCAATCCCCAAAATCGGTCATTTCTCTCGCTTTTTCAAGGGGGATTGCCTCCTCAATGGAGTATCCGCAGGCATTTGTCCTCACAAGTGAGGTCATAACACCAAAGGAGCCAAGGGCGTTGCCTATGTCGTCAATCAGCGTTCTCACATATGTTCCCTTACTGCATTTTATTTTAAGAGTACCGCTTTGACTTTCCTCATCAAAATCCGTAAGGCTAAGGTGATAGATAGTAACAGGGCGGGTTTTTCTCTCGATTTCTTTACCGTCACGGGCAAGGTCGTAAAGCCTTTTGCCGTCCACCTTAACTGCGGAATACATTGGGGGTATCTGCTGTATCTCTCCTGTGAATTTTGGGAGAATATTTAAAATATCCTCTTTTGTAAAAGAGGTTTTTTCTTCCTTTATAACCTCGCCCCAAATATCCAAGGTGTCTGTTTTTACACCAAGCCTAAACTCTGCAACATACTCCTTGTCGTGATTCACCACCAAGTCCTGCGCCTTTGTTGCGTTGCCCAAAACAAGGGGCAAAACTCCTGTAGCATTTGGGTCAAGGGTACCGAGATGTCCGATTTTCCTCTCCCCTGTCACCCGTCGCATAATGGCAACCACATCAAAGGAGGTGAAGTCCATAGGCTTGTTAATTACTAAAACACCGTTCATAGCAAAATCTCTTCTGCGGCGGCAATCAAGGTTTGCTTTACTGTTATAAGGTCGCCCTGAATGGAACATCCCGAAGCCGCTTTGTGACCGCCGCCGCCAAACCTTTTGCAAAATTCACAGGCATCTGTATCACCATTTGTCCTGACAGAGATTTTAAAATCTCTGTTTTTCTTTTCCCTTATGGTGATTCCCATTTTTACACCCTCAATTTGACGGGGAATAGAGGCAAGACCCTCCATTTCATCGTCGCCAAGGTTAAGCTTATCCTGCATTGCAATAGTTGTGTAAATAATTGCAAGTTTACCGTCATAATAAAAGTCAAGAGTGTCGTAAACCATTCTTTCAAGGGCGATTTTTTCCTTGGTTTTTGTTTCAAACATTTTGCGGTTTATCTCCCCGAAATCTGCCCCAAGGTCAATAAGCTCCCCCGCAATTCTGTGGGTTTTTGATGTGGTGTTGGTGTACATAAAGCATCCTGTGTCTGTGCTTACACCTGTGTAAAGGCAGTTTGCAATTTGGGGTGTTATCTTTTCGCCCATTACATTTATCAAATCAAAGATAATCTCTGCTGTTGCGGCGGCTGTGTCGTCAATATAACTGTCATTAACCCCCAAGGTGTTACTTCCGTGGTGGTCAATGCACAAATCTATTTTGTCGCTGTAAAGCTCCTCATTCTCCCCCAAAAGGGACTTTGCCGCTACATCCACCGACATTATAAAATGCGGTGTAAAGTTAGATTCCTTAACCCCATCAAGGAGGTAAGAAAACTTCCTTGCGCATTTACCGCTAAGTACAACCCTTGCATTCTTGCCCATATTTTGCAAAGCTATGCAAAGTCCGTAGGCAGAGCCAAGGGTATCGCCGTCGGGATAGTGATGGGTGAGAATTTCAATATTGTCCTGTGACTTTAAAATCTTTGCAACATCACTCAGCGTCATCATCACTATCATCCTTTTTAATATCAAGCTCATTTAAAATACGGCTTATGTTGGCACTGTACTCCACGCTGTCCGTTGCCTTGAAAATTAGCTCCGGTGTGTGGCGCAGGTGCAGTCTGTGGCCAAGCTCACGGCGAATAAAGCCGGATGCCGATTTCAGTCCCTTAAGTGCCTCCTTTGCCCTTTCCATACCCTCAATTACACTGAAATAAACTGTGCAGTAGCTTAGGTCGTTTGTAACCTCAACACGAATAATGGAAATAAAGCAGTCTGCAACACGGGGGTCTTTAACCATTTTAAAAATGGCAGTAAGCTCCCTCTTGATATCTTCTGTTGTTCTGTCAATTCTGTGTCCTGACATAATAACTTCCTCTATATAATAAACAAGTTGTGAGTTAGGGGTTATAAAATCGCCCTAACTCATAAATATTAAACAATATTAGTCTTCTCTGTACTCCTGAATTTCATACACTTCAAAAATATCTCCCTCACGAAGGTCGTTAAATCTTTCAAGGCAGATACCGCACTCGTAGTTTTCGTGTACTTCCTTAACTGCGTCCTTAAATCTCTGGAGAGATGCAATGTGGTCGTCGGCAATAACAACACCGTCACGAATTACACGAACCTGTGCATTCCTCTTGATAACACCGTCCTTTACATAAGAACCGGCAACAACACCAACGCTCTTGATACGGATGATGTTGCGGATTTCGGCATTACCTATTACAACCTCTCTTGTCTTAGGAGCAAGCATACCCTTCATAGCGGCTTCAATTTCCTCAATACAGTTGTAAATAATGCTGTAAAGACGAATGTCAACAGACTCTCTTTCTGCATTTGCAAGGGCTGTTGCATCAGGTCGAACATTAAAGCCTACAATGATAGCGTTACTTGCGTTTGCAAGCATAACATCGCTTTCGTTGATAGCACCAACACCGCCGTGGATAACATTAACCCTTACCTCGTCATTAGTCAGCTTTTCAAGTGACTGGCGAACAGCCTCAACAGAGCCTTGAACATCAGCCTTGACAATAATCTGAAGCTCCTGCATTTCGCCCTGCTTCATCTGGTCAAACAGGTTGTCAAGGGTAACCTTTGTTCTGGAGTTAAACAGCTCTTCCTTCTGCTTTGTCTTTCTCTGTTCAACAAGCTCTCTTGCAAGTCTTTCGTTGGTAACTGCGTTGAAAATGTCACCGCCCTGTGGCACTTCGGCAAGACCTGTGATTTCAACAGGAACAGACGGACCTGCCTCCTTAACTGACATACCCTTGTCGTTGGTCATTGCACGAACTCTACCCACAGCAGTACCGGCAACAACAATGTCGCCCTTGCGTAGAGTACCGTTCTGAACAAGTACAGTTGCAACAGGACCTCTGCCCTTGTCAAGACGAGCCTCAATTACACAACCCTTTGCCTGACGGTCAGGGTTTGCCTTTAGCTCTTTCATCTCTGCAATCAAAAGCACCATTTCAAGAAGGTCTGTAATACCCTCCTTAGTCTTGGCTGAAACAGGGATACAAGGTGTATCTCCGCCCCATTCCTCAGGAACAAGCTCGTATTCTGTAAGCTGTTGCTTAACAGCCTCAGGATTAGCGCCCGGCTTATCCATCTTGTTAATTGCAACAACTACGGAAACTCCGGCAGCCTTTGCGTGGTTGATAGCCTCAATAGTCTGTGGCATAATACCGTCGTCTGCTGCAACAACAAGGATAGCAATATCAGTTGCCTGTGCGCCACGGGCACGCATTGTTGTGAATGCCTCGTGTCCCGGTGTGTCAAGGAATGTAATGTCCTTTCCGTTAACCTGTACTCTGTAAGCACCGATGTGCTGTGTAATACCGCCGGCTTCAGATGCTGTTACATTTGCGTGACGGATAACATCAAGGATAGAGGTTTTACCGTGGTCAACATGACCCATAACAACTACAACAGGTGCTCTTCCAACCAAGTTGTTGTCGTCGTCCTCTGTGTCGTCAATAATCTGCTCCTCAATGGTAACAACTACTTCTTTTTCAACCTTTGCGTGGAATTCCATTGCAATAAGGGAGGCTGTGTCAAAGTCAATAGTATCTGTTGCAGTAACCATTGTACCCATCATAAATGCCTTTTTAACAACCTCGGCAACAGTAGCCTTTAGACGGGAAGCAAGCTCCTGAACTACGATTTCATCAGGGATTTGCACTGTGATAGGCTTTGCCTTTCTTTCCGCTGCAATTCTCTTTAGTCTTTCCTGCTCTGTTTCTCTCTTGCCCTGACGCTTCTTCCTCTGCTGTGAACGCTGGTTAATCTTTTGCTTTTTAACCTGACTTCTGTTTCTGTCGCTCCTGTTCATACCGGAGTCAGCCATATTGTCGTACTTTTCGTTGTATTTATCAACATTGACAACAACGGCAGAGGTGTCGATAACACGGCTCTCCTTCTTCTTTTGAGGGGCATCCTGCTTTTTTTCAGGCACAGGTGCCTTGCCCTGCTTTTGAGCCTGCTCTGCCTTTTGCTTTTTAAGCTCTTCTTTTCTCTTTTTCTTTTCTTCTTCCTTTTTAGCCTCGGCTGCCTCTATGCCCTCGTTTCTCTTGGCAAAGTAGCTGTCAAGGTTATCAAGCTTTGCTTCCTGTGTAAAAAAGTCAAATACCACATCAAGCTGCTTTTCGTCAAGTGCCGTAGTAGTCTTTGCCTGAACACCGCAATACTTGTCAAGCACCTCTACTACCTTTTTTCCGTTAACGCCCAAATCCTTGGCAACCTCGTTAACCTTATATTTAATCATCATAGTGTCATTCCTCCTGTTCTTGTTCTTTCAGGATAAGCTCCTGAATTTTATCAGAAAAACCTCTGTCCGTTATAGCAACAACAGCACAAAATTTTCCAATCGACAGACTAAGCTCTTCCTTTGTTCTTGAAATCACCTTAGCCTCTACATTGCCTGTATTGCAGGCTTTTTCAACGCTTTTTTTGCTGTTGTGGGAAAAATCCTTAGCCATAAGCACAACATATGATTTTCCGTTAAGCACAGAATCTATTACAGGGTCTGCACCAATTACAATTTTTCCTGCTCGTCTGCATAATCCCAAAAGGGAAAGAAGTCTGTCATTCATCCTCAAGCTCCCTTTCCATTTGGTCATACACCTCAGAAGGAATCTCTGTTTCAAGAGAACGCTCTATCCTTTTTGCCTTTCTGGCTTTTTTAAGACATTCCTTACTCCTGCAAACATACGCCCCTCTGCCCGGCTTTTTTGATGTAAGGTCAAGGGATACACTTCCCTTTTCTACAACATTTCCGTCTTCGTCCTTTTTGTCCGGCGACTTTACCACCCTGACAAGCTCCTTTTTGGGGAACATATTAAGACAACCGGAGCATTTTCTCATTGGAACCTTTTTTGTTTTCACAGTATTCCTCCCTTCATTTTATTAAAAATAATTTATCCTTATTCTAACAAGTAATTATAGGTACTTACTTAAAAGTCAAAATTATTCTTCGTCCTCACCGTAGAAACCACTTTCAGGTCTGATGTCAATCTTCCAGCCTGTAAGCTTTGCGGCAAGTCTTGCGTTTTGACCCTTGTTGCCAATGGCAAGTGAAAGCTGATTGTCGGGAACAGTAACCTTGCAGGACTTTCCTTCCTCGTCCTCAACTGTAACCTTTACAACAGTTGCAGGAGAAAGTGCCTCTGCAACAAACTTTGTTGGATCCTCGGACCACTCTACAATGTCAATCTTCTCTCCGCCAAGCTCTTCAACAATGGTGTTTACCCTTGCACCCTTTGTACCGATACAAGCACCAACAGGGTCAACAGTTGAGTCCTTGCTGTAAACAGCCATCTTTGTTCTTGAACCGGCTTCTCTTGAAACTGACTTAATCTCAACAACACCGTCAAAGATTTCGGGAACCTCTGTTTCAAACAACCTCTTTACAAAGTCAGGATGTGTTCTGGAGATAATAGCCCTTGGACCTCTGTCGCCGTTCTTAACATCTACAATGTAAACCTTAACATGGTCGCCCTCTTTAAGTACCTCTTCGCCAACCTGCTCGGATTTTGGCAAAATAGTTTCTGCCTTGCCGATTTTGATTGTTGCAGCACCGGAAACCGGGTCAATTCTTTCAACAGTAGCAGTTACAAGCTCCTGCTGTCTTGACTGGAACTCAGCAAGCATCTGTCCCTTTTCGCCGTCACGAATGCCCTGACGGATTATTGAACGGGCTGTCTGAACAGCGATTCTGCCCAAGTTTTTAGGGTCAAGGGCAATGCCCACATTTTCGCCGATTTGTGCGTCCTTATTAATCTTTTGTGCGTCCTCAAGGCTTATCTCGTAGTCAGGGTCATAGACCTCCTCAACAACCTCTTTGTTAATCTTAACATCAAAGGTGTTCTTGTCGGGATTAATGTCAATGTCCACATTTTCGTTGCCCCCAAAGTTGTTTTTGCAGGCAATAACGATTGCCTTTGAAATCTGGGCAACCATCGCTTCCAATGAAATTCCCTTTTCACTTTCCAAAAGCCTCAACGCTTCAAAAATTTCTTTGTTATCCATTCCAAAATCAAATCCTTTCCTTAAAAATCAAAATCATCTAATTTAATATACACAGCGTCCTTTTTGTTTATCGTTACCTGATTTTCTCCGCTGTGGTCGGTAATCGTTGCTGTTTGCTTGTCGGCGTCACTTAGAACACCCTTAAATTCCTTGCCGATGCCATCTATGGGACGAATCATTTTAACCATTACATCAGCACCTAAAAACTGCTGAAAATGCTCCTCACGGACAAGCTCCCTTTCCACACCGGGGGAACTCACCTCAAGGATATACTGCTCCTTGCAAGGTTCCTTTTCGTCCAAGGGCTGATAAAGGGCTCTTGACATATTTTCGCAGTCGGTAATGCCGACTCCACCCTCTTTGTCAATGATGACTCTCAGGTACCACTGTGCACCCTCCTTGAGATAACGAATATCCCAAAGGCTTAGTCCCAGCTCGTCGGCAATAGGCTTTGCAATTTCCCACACCGCACTAACCGTTGAGCCTCCTTTTTTGTTAGCCATAATAATGCTCCTTTACAATAACAAAGGAGCGGTCGTCTGACCACTCCTCTACCATAGGATATTAACTTTTATTATAATACCACACCGCACAGTAAAAATCAAGCATTTTTCAAATAAATTCTGCCATTACAGGCTGTGTTACTTCTTTTCCTTTGGTTTTCCCAAAAGACCTGCCAAAAAACCGAAGAATATAGCCGCCGCAATACCGGCACTGCAAGAGGTAAGTCCTCCTGTAAATACTCCAAGCCAGCCGTCCTTGGCTATTGCTGTTTTCACACCCTTATACAGGTTATATCCAAATCCCGACAACGGAACGGTAGCTCCTGCTCCGGCAAACTCCACAAATGGCTCATAAACCCCCACAGCACCCAGCAAAACACCGATAACCACAAGGGAGGTGAGTATCCTTGCCGGGGTGAGCTTTGTTTTGTCAATGAATATTTGCCCCAAAACGCAAATAAGACCTCCAACCACAAAAGCCTTGAGATAATCCATATCATCCCTCTTTTACATTTTCCTTAGATGATATTAATTTTCCCGTTGCCCTTTGTTTTATACCAAAAGAAAAGGACAAAAAACCAAAGACCTCCGCCCTCTAAAAATATTCAAGTTAATAAAAAGCCAAAACAAGCAGTATGTATCAGAACAAATCTCCTTCGGCAACCTCAGAAATTTCCTCTTTTTTTACCTCTGATGTTTCAGTTTCGTGAGCTTCTTCCTTTTCTTCCTGTACATCAGCATTATCTTGGGTTTCATCTGTTTTTTCATACTCGCTTTCGTTTGAACAAGCAACTGTAATATCCTCAATATCCTCGTCGGACATCACCTCGCTTAGCTCTTCGTCCTCCCTGTCGTTCATAACCTGAACATAGCGCCTGTATGCCTTTTCCATACGACTACTGCTCTTTTCTACAATCTGACACAGAAGTGCATTTTCTTCCCTCTGTTCATCAGTCATATTCTCATAAAAAATCTTGCCCAGGGCTTGATACGCCTTTGCGATAGTTTCATTTTCCTGTTTCATAACCCTTCTCAAACGATTAAGCTGAGCATTTTTCTTGTTCTTTTCCACAACATTGTGTGCCACATCGGTAATTTTTTCCTTTGCAAAACCGATTCCGTCCAATATATTTTCAAAAACAAACATAATAAGCCTCCCGATTAACTTTACAAATATATTATTGCAGATTTACGGTTTAAAATCAACAAATTTTAAAAATTTACTTGCCAATAAATTTCATTTAATATATTATTGATAGTAGCAAATTATTGATAGCAACAAAAGGAGGTGGCAATGTGCAGAAAACTGTTATAAAAGAAATCATCTGCCCAAAATGCAACGAAATCACAGAGGGTAAGCTATACACCAGCATCAATGCCACGAACAACCCCCACCTTAGGAACGAGGTTTTGGAGGAAAATCTTTTTCATTGGAGATGCCACAGCTGTGGTCACGAGGCAAGGCTCACATACCCGCTCTTGTACAACGATATGAAAAAGCGATTTATGGTTTACTTAATTCCGGAAATTGACCGTTTTCAGCTTGCAGATAACGAGCTTGAAGAGGAATTTAAAAATCTAAAGGGCATACGCAAACGCCTTGCTCCCGACTTTAACACCTTTAAGGAAAAGCTGTTTATCTTTGAAAACGGACTTGACGATATGGCTGTGGAAATGACCAAGCTTGCAATAAGCGAAAGTGTTGCAAGAAAGCTAAAGTTGAGGGAGGTTACAGAGGGATACCTCTCTATGTACGACAGGGAAAGCAACACAATGGGCTTTACATTTTTAATCGGTCTTGAAAAAGAACCCTACATTCAGTCGGTAAGGCTTGAAATTTACAGCAAAAGTCTTGCCATTGTTGACGAAATAGCCGACAAGGACAAAAAGCTAAACGGCTTTTTGACAATAGACAGAGAATGGGCAACAAATATCCTCTATCGCTACAAGAGAAGCAAGCAAAGGGCGAGGATAAAGAGGGAAGAAAGTTTTAATAATCCCGAAAATAAAGAATAATTTAAAAAAAGGCTACCGCAAATTACTGCGATAGCCTTTTTATTAATCCTTAAACAAATCCTTGATTTTATCCATAAAGGACTTTCTCTTTTGATAGTGCTTGTCGGATGTAATGTCTTTTAGCTGTTTAATAAGCTCTTTTTGCTTATTGTTAAGGTTTCTTGGAACTTCAACTGTGACCTTTACATATTGGTCGCCTCTTCCCCTGCCGTTAAGGTGAGGTATTCCCTTTCCTTTCAACTTGAATATGTCGTTTGGCTGTGTGCCCTCGTGGATTGCGTACTTAACCTTTCCGTCAAGGGTAGGAACAGTAACCTCGTCACCCAGCGTTGCCTGTGCAAAGGTGATTGGCATTTCGCACCAAACATCATCTCCTCGTCTTTCAAACACAGGATGAGGACGAACATTTACATACACACGCAAATCTCCCGCAGGACCTCCGTTGATACCGCTGTTTCCGTGGCCGGATATATTGAGTATCTGCTCATCCATAATACCGGCAGGGATGGTAACATCAACGGTTTTGCTCTTTCTCACTTTACCCTTGCCGTCACAATGTCTGCAAGGCTTTTCAACAATTTTGCCCTGTCCGTGACAGGCATCACAGGCTTTTTGAGTTTGAACTACTCCGAAAGGTGTCCTCTGATTTATTGTAACTCTACCTGAACCGCCACAGGATGTACAGGTCTTTGGTGTAGTACCCTTTTCTGCACCTGTTCCGTTACATTCGGGGCAAGTGGAAATCACCTTGTACTGTACACTTTTCCTTGTACCCTTTGCTGCCTCTTCAAAAGTGATAACAACATTAGCCTCAACATCTGTACCACGCCTTGGGGCATTTGGATTGGCTCTTCTGCCACCGCCGAAACCGCCGAAACCGCCGAATACAGAGTTGAAAATATCGCCAAGGTCAATATCCTGACCGAACGGACTTCCACCCGGACCCCCTGCACCAAAGTTGGGGTCAACCCCTGCGTGTCCGAACTGGTCGTATCTTGCCTTTTTTTCAGGGTCGGACAAAACCTCGTAAGCCTCGTTTACCTCTTTAAACTTTGCCTCTGCCTCTTTATCCCCAGGATGCAAGTCGGGATGATACTTCTTCGCACTTTGTCTGAAAGCCTTTTTTATATCTGCCTCTGAGGCACCTTTGTTTAACCCCAGGACTTCATAGTAATCTCTTTTTTCTGCCATTACAGTCACCTCGTTTTGAGAGTACATATTTCTGTAGTTATACTATTTCCAATTAATTATAACTGTACAAATCTGTACTTTCAAGTACTAATTTAAATAATCACAAAACACACATCAAAGGGCGGTAGAATACTACCGCCCAATGACTTAGGGGTTTTATGAAAAAATTATATCAATCTGATTAATCTACATCCTTGAAGTCGGCGTCGTAAACATTGCCGTCATTTCCGCCCTGGTTTGGAGCGCCGCCCATATCAGGTGCATGACCCGGCTGTGGCTGACCCTGTGGAGCTGCCTGCTGATAAAGCTTTTGAGAAACTGACATAAGAGTCTTTTCCAAGTCCTCCTTAGCAGCCTTGATAAGGTCTGCGTCATTCTTCTGACAAGCATCCTTAACAGCCTGTGCCTTTGTTGTTAGGGCTGTTTTGTCCTCCTCAGGGAGCTTGTCGCCGTTTTCGTTAACAAGCTTTTCTGCCTGATAAGCCATATTTTCAGCCTCGTTTTTAGCGTCAACAGCCTCTCTTCTCTTCTTATCCTCAGCGGCGTACTGTTCAGCCTCTTTAACAGCCTTGTCAATGTCGTCCTTGCTCATAGAGGTTGAGTTGCTGATTGTAATCTTCTGCTCTGCGCCTGTGCCTAAATCCTTTGCAGATACATTAACGATACCGTTTGCGTCAATATCGAATGTAACCTCAATCTGCGGAACACCACGCATTGCAGGAGCAATACCTGTGAGGGCAAACAGACCAAGTTGCTTGTTATCCCTTGCAAATTCTCTTTCACCCTGAAGAACATTGATTTCAACCTGTGTCTGATTGTCAGCGGCTGTGGAGAAAATCTGGCTCTTCTTTGTTGGGATTGTTGTGTTTCTGTCGATAATCTTTGTCATTACACCGCCCATTGTTTCAACGCCAAGTGAAAGAGGTGTAACATCAAGGAGGAGAAGTCCGTCAACCTCGCCGCCCAGAACGCCTGCCTGAATTGCAGCGCCGATAGCAACACATTCGTCAGGGTTGATGCCCTTGAAAGGCTCCTTGCCGATGAGATTCTTAACAGCTGTCTGAACAGCAGGGATTCTTGAGGAACCGCCCACCATAAGAACCTTGTCAATCTCGCCGATTGAAAGACCTGAGTCGTTGAGAGCCTGTTTAACAGGACCCATTGTGGACTCAACAAGGTCTGCTGTAAGCTCGTCAAACTTCGCCCTTGAAAGTGTCAGGTCAAGGTGCTTAGGACCTGTAGCGTTTGCTGTGATAAAGGGAAGGTTGATAGCTGCCTGTGTAACGCCTGAAAGCTCAATCTTTGCCTTTTCAGCAGCTTCCTTTAATCTCTGCATAGCCATCTTGTCGGATGTGAGGTCAACACCTTCGGCTGCCTTAAATTCCTGTACCATCCAGTTAATAATTCTTTGGTCAAAGTCGTCACCGCCAAGACGGTTGTTACCTGCTGTTGCAAGAACCTCCTGAACACCGTCGCCCATTTCAATGATACTTACATCAAATGTACCGCCGCCAAGGTCATAAACCATAACCTTTTGGTCGTTTTCCTTGTCAACACCGTAGGAAAGTGCAGCAGCTGTTGGCTCGTTGATAATTCTCTTAACATCAAGACCTGCAATTTTACCTGCGTCCTTTGTTGCCTGACGCTGTGAGTCGGTGAAGTAAGCCGGAACAGTGATAACTGCTTCCGTTACAGGCTGACCGAGATAAGCCTCTGCGTCTGCTTTAAGTTTTTGAAGAATAACGGAGGAAATCTCCTGCGGTGTGTAAGCCTTGCCGTCGATGGTTACCTTATAGTCGGAACCCATGTGACGCTTGATTGATGAAATTGTTTTGTCGGGGTTTGTGATAGCCTGACGCTTAGCGACAGCACCTACCATTCTCTCGCCGTCCTTTGTAAATGCAACTACGGACGGGGTTGTTCTTGCACCCTCTGCGTTT
>JALFTC010000012.1 GCA_022779485.1 Ruminococcus sp. | reverse complement strand
GAGTGAAAAAGTAGTCAATACAGCTTTCTTTGCCTTTAGATGTCAAAGTTAGAGTCAGAACAATAAACCATACTATAATCTAAAGACAAAAAGAGATAAAGAGAACACTTTTTCCCTCCTTCCACCGCAAGCGGTCCCCCTCCCTCGTCTGAGGGAGGCTTTCTGTAACTCAAAACTAATTCACTATTCACTATTACTTTATACCTAAAAAAGCTCCCATAACGGGAGCTTTTGTTATACCTAAATTTGCATTATAAATTATGCATTATGAATTATGAATTACGAATTATGCATTTTCCGGTTTAACCCCCGGGTCAACCTTGACTATTACACTTATAATTCTTCTGTCCTCTACCTTGTAGATTTCAAACCTGAGTCCGTCAAGGTCAAGTACATCTCCTTCTTTTGGGAAACTGCCCATTTTTTCAAAGATAAATCCGCCCACAGTCAGGCTTTCGGTGTCGTTTATGAAGTCCTTTCGCTGAACTAAATCGCAAAGCTCCTCAACCTCCATATCACCGTTTACAAAGTAGCAGTTTTCCCGAAGTTTTGTGTATTCCTTTTCAATGTCCTCGTCCTCGTCGTAGATTTCCCCAACGATTTCCTCTATCAAATCCTCCATTGTAACAATTCCCAGCGTTCCGCCGTATTCGTCAGTTACAATGGCTATATGGGTTTTGTTTTTCCTAAGGTCACTCATAAGGGCGCTTAGTTTCCTGTTTTTGTAGGTGAAAAATGCGTCCTTGATGAGAATTTTGATGTCAGGCTTTTTGCCCTCTATCAGCTCCTCAAGGTAGTCCCTTGTGTAGAGAATACCAAGGATATTGTCAAGGTTTTCCTTGTAAACAGGCACTCGGCTGTACCTGTCCTGCAAAATTATGTTCTTGTTTGTTTCGTAGTCGCCGTCAATGTCAATAGCGGATATGTCAACCCTTGGTGTCAGTACCTCAAAGGCACATTTTTCGTCAAATTCCAGTGCCGACTGCACCATTTCGCTTTCCTCTTCCTCAAGTACACCCTCGTTTTCCGAGGACTCAATGATGTATTTCAGCTCGTCCTCTGTAACGGTTGGATTGTCATTCTTGATGTTAAGCACCTTTAGGGCAATGCTCTTTAGTGCAAGGAAAACTGCGGAAAAAGGCGTCAGTACTATCATCATTGCCTTAAGCACAAATGATGTGTAAAGTGCGATGGTTTCGCTCTTTTCCTTGCCGATACACTTTGGTATTACCTCGCCGAAGGTGAGCACCAAAAGTGTTGTTGCACCTGTGGAGATTGCGGCGGCAAAATTTTCAAATATGTTCATACAAAGCACAGTTGCAAGGGAAGAACAACCCAAGTTTACAACATTGTTGCCGATTAGGATTGTGGTTAAGGCTTTGTCGTAATTATTCACAATGTAAAGGGCATTTTTTGCCTTTCTGTTGCCCTTTTCCAGCATATTTTTAAGTCTGGCTGTGCTGACGCAGGAAAATGCTGTTTCGATACAAGAAAAAAAGCTGGAGCAAAGGATTAGCACAGCAACCCCAATGCCCATAATAACATTACCGTTCAATTATATCCTCCCAAAAGTTAAAATTAATAATATCTATTATATCACAATGTATTAATTTTTCAAACAACTTTACATACATTTCAAACAAGTTTATCATAAAATTATTCTTGAAGATATGGGGAATAAATGTTATAATTATATGGTATATGTACATTATATACGCTTTTCCGTAAAAGATAAAAGCGGAGGTGCATATAATGTATATGTGTAATCAGGATGATTATAAAGAAAACGAGAATGATAAGGAAAGGGAAGAGGCATCTCTTTCCGAAGAAAATTCCAAGGGAATCAGGGACATTGGCTCTGTCATTACAGGCCGAAAGGACACCCTTATCCACTGCCTGACCATAATCGGGCAAATTGAGGGTCACTACATTCTGCCCAGCCAAAACAAAACCACAAAGTATGAGCATATTATCCCTCTCCTTGTGTCTGTTGAGGAGGACCCCAATGTTAAGGGTCTGCTGATTTTGCTCAATACGGTTGGGGGAGATGTGGAGGCAGGCCTTGCCATTGCCGAGGTTATTGCAGGGATGAAAACCCCAACGGTGTCTGTTGTCCTTGGGGGAGGTCACTCAATCGGCATACCCCTTGCAGTGGCGGCAGACAAAAGCTTTATTGCCAAAAGCGCCACAATGACAGCCCACCCTGTGCGAACAACAGGGCTGACCTTGGGAGTTGCCCAGTCCTTTGAGTACTTTCAGCGTATTCAGGACAGAATTAATACATTTGTCAGCGATAACTCCGGTATCAGCAAGGAGGACTACAACCGACTTGTGCTGAACACAGGTGAGCTTGTCACCGACATCGGCACAATTCTTGACTCCAACGGCGCTGTAAAATGCGGTCTTATCGACAGCGTTGGTACTTTAAGTCAGGCTATTGACTGTCTTTACAAAATGATTGATGCTGACAGCCAATAAACACCTATTTTTATTGGGTATCAGTAAAAATACACTGCTTCGGCAGTTACATAAGGAGAAGATTATGGATTATATTTACACTATTGTTATGGGCATTGTTCAGGGACTTACCGAATTTTTGCCTGTTTCATCATCAGGCCACCTTACACTTGTTCAACACATTTTCGGCGTTGACGGTGAAAGCAACTTTTTTGTAAACATTATGCTCCATGTGGGTACGCTTGTTGCGGTTTGTGCCTTTTACTACAAGCTGATTTGGAGCCTTATCAAGTCCTTCTTCGGACTTATCCGCAAGATTTTCACAGGAAAGTTCAGCTGGAAGAACAGAACAGATGACGAAAATATGCTGTTTATGCTTGCAATCGGTCTTGTTCCTCTGTTTTTACTGTTCCTGCCTGTTCCGGGAATGGACATCAACTTCAAGGACTTTTCCGAAATTTTCACAGCAAACAAGTATTTAATTGTTGTGGGTATCTGCCTGCTTGTTACATCGGCACTGCTGTGGATTGGTATGGCTTGTAATAAACGCACCTGTTCCTTGGGTGCAAAGTCGGGCAAAAAGGAAAAGAACGGAAGAACACGCTACACAGTCCTTGACTCACTTCTCGTTGGTATCACACAGGCTGTTGCAACCTTGCCCGGCATTTCCCGTTCAGGCTCAACACTTGCAATGGGTGAAATCCGTGGAATTAACAAGCAAAAGGCTATTGACTACACATTCGTTTTGGGTATCCCTACAATCCTTGCATCAGCGGTGCTTGAACTTAAGGACGCATTTGAAGTTACAAACACATCAATGGCAAGTGAAGTTGGCGTAGTTCCCCTTGTAATAGGAATGGTGGTTTCTGCCGTTGTGGGATACTTGGCTATTGTAATTTTCAAGTGGTTCTTAAAGACAGACAAAATGTACATATTTGCAATTTATACCGCAGTAATGGGTATTGTTGCCGTTGTAATAGCACTTATTGAAATGCAAAGCGGAATGAATATTTTTTCAGGTGAATTGTTAGTATAAGTGTGGAGTGTGGGGTTTGGAGAGTTGAGAATTAAACCACACTATCAGGTTAGATGAAATTAAGGACTTAACAAAGGCTCCCTCGGATGAGGTATTCCCTTTTCAGCGAAATGTTAGTAAAACAAAGGCTCCCTCGGATGAGGGGGCTGTCGGCTATGCCGACTGGGGGAGTGAAAAAGTAGTCAATATATCTTGGTATGTCTTTAGATGTCAAAGTTTAAGTGAGAACATATATCCACACTATCCTCTAAAGACAAAAAGAGCAAAAGAGAACACTTTTTCCCTCCTTCCACCGCAAGCGGTCCCCCTCCCTCGTCTGAGGGAGGCTGATTGAAAACAAAGGCTCCCTCGGATGAGGGGGCTGTCGGCTATGCCGACTGGGGGAGTGAAAAAGTAGTCAATATATCTTGGTGTGTCTTTAGTTTCAAAGTTTGAGTCAGAACATAAAATCAAACTATCCACTAAAGACAAAATGAGCAAAAGAGAACACTTTTTCCCTCCTTCCGTCACGGCTAAAGCCGTGCCACCTCCCCCGTCTGGTGGAGGCTGTCTGTAACTCAAAGTACCTACTCCTGTCATTACGAGGTAGGACATAAGGAATTACACAAAAACCATAATAAGTAACTTTAAAAGAAGTTTAAGAAGGTAAAATTAATGGCACAGAAAAAGTCAGCGAATAATACAACTAAATCATCAAAAACAGCCACAAAGAAAACTGCAAAGGGAAAGGCTAAACCGGAAAAGGTGATTAAGGAGAAAAACTACCGTGTAAGGGCAATTCTCCTACTTGCCTTAGGTGTGGTTTTTGCCTGCTTGCTGTTTATTGACGGCAATTTTCTTTGGAACTTTTTCCGCAACACATTTTACGGAATTTTCGGCTCATCTGCAATACTAATCACTTTGCTACTCTTTTATGTTGCCATACTGACTGCAAAGGAAAAGGAAATTCACAGGCTAAAGGCAAAGCTATTGATGTGTTTTCTTGTGATTTTCTTCTCTTCAATGGAGTTTTACATATTCACAGGGGCACAGTACGGAAACTACTTTAGCGAGGTTGCAAGGGAATTTTTACACGGCTATAACGGTTATTCACTGTTCGACCGTGGGGGAGGAATTTTTGGCTCATTTATCGGCTATCCTCTGTGCTTTGCATTTGGTAAGACGGTTACGGCTATAATCACCACACTAAGCCTTATTGTAATTGTGCTGATTACCACAGGTGTTTCACTCCTTGACATTGGAAAAGCGGCAAGAAAGCCTGTTGATGTGGCTCGAAGAACTGTGCAGAATAGAAAGCGTCACCGTGCAGAAATGCAGGAAAGCATTGATTTTACAGATAATCAGCCTGATGAACCTAACGGCTACACAGGCAGAATAGACATTCCTCTTGATGACAAAAAGCAGAGGAAGAGAAAGCATAAGAAAAATAAAAGTGTTGCTGACAGCGGAATTAACGATAGTAATAATGATGTTAACGCTGATAATAATTCTTTAACAGAAAATACTTCAAGTGGCGGCACAGGAGCAGACGACCTTATTGACATTATCAAAAGGGCAAATAAGGGACTTGAAGAAAGTGATGTAATCTCCAATGACGAATCAAAAAGCAAGAGGAGAGAGAAGTCCAAAGCCCTTAAAGAGGCGGCTAAGCTTGCAAAACAAGGCATAAATGTTGATGAAATCGAAAGCGAAACACTTGCCCTAAGCCGACAGATTGAGGATAATGAACAGGTTAACCACAGCGACTATCAGCTGCCGCCAATTCAGTTACTAAAGCTTGCCAACAACAAAAGTGTTGCTAATATAAGAAACGAAATGCAGGAAAAGGCAGAAAAGCTGGTGTCAACCCTTGACTCCTTTGGGGTAAAGGTTACAATCACTAACATCTGCCGAGGTCCGTCTGTTACAAGGTACGAACTGCAACCGGCTCCCGGTGTGAAAATCAGCAAGATTACAAACCTTGCCGACGATATTGCCCTTAACCTTGCCGCTGACGGTGTAAGAATTGAGGCTCCAATCCCCGGCAAGGCGGCTGTGGGCATAGAAGTGCCAAACAAGGTTGTTTCTATGGTTTCTATGAGGGAGCTTATTGACAGTGACGAGTTCAGAGATGCAAAGAGCAAATTAACCTGTGTTCTTGGCAGGGACATCAGCGGTGAAATTGTCACAACCGACCTGGCAAAGCTACCCCACCTCCTCATAGCCGGTACAACTGGCTCAGGTAAATCTGTGTGCGTTAATTCACTCCTTATGAGTATCCTTTACCGTGCAACTCCCGATGAGGTAAAGCTACTGTTAATCGACCCTAAAATGGTTGAATTTTCAAAGTACAAGGGTATTCCTCACCTGCTTATCCCTGTTGTGTCAGACGCTAAAAAGGCAGCCGCCGCACTTAACTGGGCGGTCAGCGAAATGCTCCAAAGATACAAGATGTTCTCGGAATACGACTGCAAGGACATCAACTCCTTTAACGATTTGGTGGAAAGCAACCTAAAGTTTATTGAGGAGCAGACCCCACCGGAGGGCGAAGAACCTGAGGTTATGGAGATAAACGGACTGCCTGTTCCAAAGGAAAAAATGTTCAGGTGCGTTATTGCCATTGACGAGCTTGCCGACCTTATGATGGCGGCTCCGTCAGAGGTTGAGGAGAGCATTTGCCGACTGGCACAGATGGCTCGTGCGGCAGGTATGCACCTTGTAATCGCCACACAAAGACCGTCCGTAAATGTTATCACAGGCGTAATCAAGGCGAATATTCCGTCAAGAATTGCACTAAAGGTTTCTTCAAACATAGACTCCCGAACAATACTTGACTTTGGCGGTGCGGAAAAGCTCATAGGCAGAGGTGATATGCTGTATTCACCTGTTGGTGCGCCAAAGCCTATTCGTGTTCAGGGTTGCTTTGCCAGCGACTCTGAAATTGAGGGTGTGACAAGCTACATCAAAAATCACCACCGTTCACAGTACAACGAAGAGGTTGAAGAAAGAATTAAGAAGATTACCGTTGAGGGAATGGAAAATGACGGTGGCGGTCTTACTGACGACAGCGGTGAAGAGCTTGACGAAAAAATCGAAGAGGCAATCAAAATTGTCATTGACGCAGGACAGGCGTCCACAAGCCTTGTGCAACGCCGTCTAAAGGTTGGCTATGCTCGTGCAGGACGAATGATTGACGAAATGGAAAGCCTTGGCATTGTCGGACCTCATCAGGGAAGTAAACCTCGTGAGGTGCTTATGACATATCAGGAATGGCTTGAAAGAAAAAATATTCAAGGAGATAACGGGGGAGAGGATAATTCCCCTGAAGAATAATTATGGCTTTTCTTCCTATTACAAAAGAAGAAGTGAATAAACTTGGGTGGGACAGCCCCGACTTTATCTATGTTTCAGGCGACAGCTATGTTGACCACCCATCCTTTGGTGCGTCCATAATCACCAGAGTGCTGGAGGCAAAGGGATACAAAGTTGCTTTCCTTGCCCAGCCAAACTGGAGGGACAAAAAGAACTTTAACCCCTTTGGCAGACCAAAGTACGGTTTCCTTGTGTCCTCAGGCAACATAGATTCAATGGTTGCCCACTACACCGTAAACAAGCGTAAACGCTCTGACGATGCCTACACAGCAGGTGGCAAGGCAGGTGGCAGACCTGACAGGGCGGTTATTGTTTACAGTAATATCCTAAAGGAGCTGTACCCCGATGTTCCTGTAATTATCGGCGGTTTGGAGGCATCCTTAAGGCGGTTTGCCCACTACGACTACTGGGACGACAGCGTAAGAAAATCAATCCTCATTGACAGCAAGGCGGATATTCTCACCTACGGAATGGGAGAAAACCAAACAATAGAGATTGCAAAAAGGCTTTCAAGGGGTTTGGGAGTAGAGAGTTTAAGGGACATCAGGGGCATTTGCTACTGCGTTCCCACTACAGAGTACGAACCTGCTCCTGCGGTGGACTTGCCAAGCTATGAGAGAGTGTGCGAAAGCAAAAAGGACTACGCAATAGCCTCCCGAAAGGAACTGGAGGAGGCAGACGCAGTCCGTGGCAGAAGGGTAATTCAGCGACACGGCAAGGAAATCCTTGTGCAAAATCCCCCAATGCCCCCACTTACCACACAGGAGCTTGACTGGGTGTATTCACTTCCTTATGAAAGGTATTACCACCCCTCATACGAGCCTTTGGGCGGTGTGCCGGGAATACAGGAGGTTGAGTTCTCCATAACCCACAACAGAGGTTGCTTTGGTGCTTGCAACTTCTGCTCAATCGCATTTCATCAGGGCAGGGCAATCACCGTCAGAAGTGAAGAAAGTGTTATAAACGAGGCAAAAAAACTTGTTAAAAACCCAAGGTTTAAGGGATATATCCACGATGTGGGAGGCCCTACGGCAAACTTCCGTTTGCCCTCTTGTGAACTTCAAAAGGAACACGGAATGTGCAAAAACAAAAAGTGCCTTGCACCAAAGCCCTGCAAAAATTTACAGGTTGACCACAGGGAATATATAGATTTACTCCGCAAGTTAAGGAAAATTGAGGGCGTAAAAAGGGTGTTTATCCGTTCGGGCATAAGGTTTGACTACCTTATGGAGGACGAAAGCAAGGAATTTTTCCACGAGCTTGTAAAGTACCATGTCAGCGGTCAGCTAAAGGTTGCCCCGGAGCATTGTTCAAGCGCTGTACTTGACAAAATGGGAAAACCCCACATTGAAACCTACAAAAGATTTCAGGACGAGTTTTACAAAATCACAAAACAGGTAGGCAAGGAGCAGTACCTTGTGCCGTACCTTATGAGCTCACACCCCGGCTCAACCCTTAAGGATGCAGTTGAACTGGCACTTTTCCTTAAAAAGGAGCATATCAGACCTGAACAGGTGCAGGACTTTTACCCCACACCGGGAACAATCAGCACAGCAATGTTCTACACAGAGCTTGACCCCTACACACTTGAGCCTGTGTATGTTCCCAAGACTATGAAGGAAAAGCAAATGCAAAGGGCGTTACTCCAGTATTTCAACCCAAAGAACAAGTCACTTGTTATCGAGGCACTTAAAAAGGCAGGGAGAACCGACCTTATAGGAACAGGGAAGAATTGCCTTGTAAATGCCCCACAGGGTGAAAAATTTGTAAACAAGGGCAACCCAAAAAGCAAAAAAGGTAACAACAAAAGCAACAGAAACAATTACAGTAAGCACCGCAAAAATCATAACAAAGGAAGAAGATAGTTTTCCTTTACAAATAATATGTTTTTTGCTATACTCAATGTAACATCAAAAGAATGAGAGGAAAAAGAAATGGGCGTATATGAAGAACTTGTTGAAAGAGGACTTATTGCTCAGGTAACTGACGAAAAAGAGATTAAAGAATTGGTAAACAACGGAAAAGCCGTTTTCTATATTGGTTTTGACCCAACAGCAGACAGCCTGCATGTAGGTCACTTTATGGCGCTTTGCCTTATGAAGCGTTTGCAAATGGCAGGCAACAAGCCGATAGCACTTATCGGCGGAGGCACTGCAATGATTGGCGACCCCTCAGGCAGAACCGATATGCGTCAGATGATGACTCGCGAAACTATTCAGCACAATGTTGACTGCTTTAAGGAGCAAATGAGCAAGTTTATTGACTTTTCAGACGGCAAGGCATTACTTGTAAACAATGCCGATTGGCTGATGGACTTAAACTATGTTGATGTGCTTAGGGAAGTTGGCGCACATTTCAGCGTAAACCGTATGCTCACAGCGGAATGCTACAAGCAGAGAATGGAAAAGGGACTTTCTTTCCTTGAATTTAACTATATGATTATGCAGTCCTACGACTTTTACGCACTGTATCAAAAGTACGGCTGTAATATGCAGTTCGGCGGTGACGACCAGTGGTCAAATATGCTGGGCGGTACAGAGCTTATCAGGAGAAAGCTTGGCAAGGATGCATACGCAATGACAATCAATCTTCTCCTTAACTCCGAGGGTAAAAAGATGGGCAAAACCCAGTCGGGAGCAGTTTGGCTTTCTGCCGAAAAGACTTCTCCATACGACTTTTACCAGTACTGGAGAAATGTTGACGACAGCGATGTTATCAAGTGCCTGAAAATGCTCACATTCCTGCCACTTGAGGAAATTGCTGTTCTTGAAAAGCTTGAGGGTGCCGAAATCAACAAGGCTAAGGAAGTTTTGGCTTATGAAGTTACAAAGCTAATCCACGGTGAGGAAGAGGCAACAAAAGCCCAAACAACAGCAAGGGCAGTATTCGGCGCCGGTGCAACAGACGAAAATATGCCGTCAACAGATATTACCTCTGACGAAATTAATGAGGGTGTTCAAATCCTGGACTTACTGTTAAAGTGCGGACTTATCTCCAGTAAGGGAGAAGGCAGACGACTTGTTCAGCAAAACGGAATTGCAGTAAACGACAGCAAGGTGTCCGATATGTTTATGCCAATCACAGCGGATTTGTTTACTAACAATGAGCTTGTAATCAAAAAAGGCAAAAAGGTTTATCACAAGGTTAATCTTGTATAACAAAGGCTCCCTCGGATGAGGGGGCTGTCACGCCTTGCGTGACTGGGGGAGTGAAAAAGTAGTCAATATATCTTGGTATGTCTTTAGATTTCAAAGTTCAAGTCAGAACATATAACCGCACTATCTTCTAAAGACAAAAAGAGCAAAAGAGAACACTTTTTCCCTCCTTCCGTCACGGCTAAAGCCGTGCCACCTCCCTCGTCTGAGGGAGGCTGGCTGTGAGGAAAATTTTGATAGAGGAAACATAATGTCGCTGTATTATAATCGTAAGCTAATTAGCAATGCAAAAAATTTGCGTAAAAATATGACAAAGCAAGAAAGACACCTTTGGTACGATTATCTTTCAAAATACCCTGTGCGATTTCAAAGACAAAAGGTTATTGACAATTACATTACTGATTTCTATTG
>JALFTC010000010.1 GCA_022779485.1 Ruminococcus sp. | reverse complement strand
TGCTCAAATAATGTGTCAGTCATAGTAAAAGCCTCCTTTGCACTTATATTGTACAAAGGAGGCGAATAAAAGTCGAATGTGCGATTTATGAATTTGTAAATCCGCTATTGCCAAAAATTACAGCGAACATTTCCAAATCTGTGCCACTTTTTACAGCGAATATGTTTTTAATCCTCGTATCACTTGCCAACGAGGGAATTCTTGAAGCACCCAGATATGCCAATCGGATTTTCGGGTGATTGTGCGAAAGTGTTTCGAGCAAAAGAATTCTATTAAATAGACTTTCGGAATGTGATTCATATTGTTTCTTTTGAATGCTTTAAGATGTCCCTTCTTGCACCAATCATTGATAGATGTCGTGCCGTAACCGATTACTTTTGATACTTCGGTCGCAGTCAGCACATCAGGATATTGTGCAAAAAGTTCCGTGTAATACAGCTTCATATTTTCAAGAACCTGTTCGGGTACTTCGGTTTTCATTTTCACTGTATAGTTCCCCTTGTACCACCCAGCCGGTGCTGAATAGGATTCGGGAAATACTTTTCTCTTTTCAAGATATGTAATAACATCGGCCTTTTTGATTTTGTAACAGCGAGTTTTCTTGCCTGTGTATTCACACGGTATCTTTCCGCTGCGAAGCAGATACAAAGCCGTTGATTTGCTGATGTGGCAGATTTGATAGAGTTGGTCTTTGGTAATAATATCGGGAATCAAATCCCAGTTGATTGCGGTTTCATCCATAGCAATACACCTCGTAAATATTTTAGTCGGTGCGGTTCTTTCCTGTGTATTGCCATTGTTGATGTGTTTATTCTGTTCTTTCCGCAGTTCTTTCCAAAATAGTGCCTGTTCTTTCCAAAAACAGCGAAACTACCGTTATTCGAACTTTCCTTATTTCTCGGGATTTCTGCGGTGCAACCGCCAAAAAAGCCTTTCATGGCAAGCATTTTCGATGAATACTAAATCGCCCGAAACAGCCTTCAAAAATCACCAAACAGCCATTAACCCATAAAACTCGAAATGCGGTAGGTCGGGAATCCCCGGCGCAAGAGTTCAAATCTCTTCATCTCCGCCATATCAAGTGTTCATAAGTATTTCACTTTATGAACACTTGATTTTTTTTCATATATGTTTGGTGGTTAATCAGGAGGAAATGAAATGCTGATTAAAGGTAAAATAAAAAATATAGACTATAATGAAATAGCAGACATTCTTTTTAAACAAAAGTTTGCAAAACAGGATAAAAATGCTTTTATGATAAATTTAATAAAACTTATCATCGGAGGAATGAAGTTAATGCCTCAAAGCATTAGAGATGTGGCTGTGATAAAACTTTTCACAATAAACTCCGAAAACATTGTAGGGATGATTAACAAGCAAATTTCAGACCACGAAATTGATGTGAAATTAAAAGATGTGACCCTTAAGGGAGGGTCAATGCTAATGAACATACAAATTGATGTTGAAAGCATAAATTACCAGCAGATTATCATAAAATTCCTCCCACAGATAATCGGTTTGATTCCGAAGAATGAAAACACTCAGGTGTTTACTGATACACTTGATGTTGTGGGTGACGACATTGACAAAGTGGTTAAAGCTCTTTTAAATAATTTAGATGACTAAAAGAAAGAAAAATTGACAAAGCTATATGCAAATCATTATAGCACTGAAATATTGTCAATGCTGAATAAGTTAATTGCTAAAAATGGTATTACCGCTGAAATTGTTGACTTCGTTGTTTCATAAGGGTTATTACAAAGTCGGATTTTGATTTGCTTGAAAGGGATGAACAGGCAATCTAAGGGAAACGCAGTTTAAATCTTTTACACATATTGTGCAGTTTGCAATTTAAGAGAATAAAACATTTATAATATTCCTTGACAGGTTACCTCTAAGTAACTATAATAAAGTTACTTAGAGGTAACTTTTTTATATTATGAGGTGAACAAATGAAAACCACCAAAGAGCAGATACTAAATTCCGCATTGACAGTATTTTCACAGAAAGGATATGACGGGGCTTTGCTTCGTGATATTTCCTCCTCACTGGGAATTACAAAGGCGGCGCTTTACAAGCATTTTGATAGCAAGGAGTCCATTTGGAATGCTGTAATAGATTATGTGGAGTCATATTATTCCAAACATATGGAGTCTGTTTCTGACATTCCCATTCCTGAAAATTGGGATGAACTTAAGGAGCTTTCACTACGGCAGATTGACTTCACAATACACGATGATACTGTAAAGCGTGTACGAAAACTCCTTTCATTGGAGCAGTACCGTGACACACGAATATCTACCCTTGCAACAAAGTATTTCATCACAAATATGGAAGTGCGGTTCACAGAAATATTTGAAAGAATGATAGAAAATGGTGCTTTGAAATGCGACAATCCAAAGATGCTGGCGTTTCAATACACTGCGCCCATTACGGTGCTTATTCATCATTGTGACCGTGAGCCAAAAAAAGAAGAGGAAATTATGGAGAAAATAATGGCTCATATAGAGCTGTTTACACAGATGCACGGTAGATAGTAAAAGGAAAGTATGGTGAAAGATATGAAAATAGTACTTATACACGGACAAAATCACATAGGCAGTACTTGTATGATTGCACAGGAACTTGCAAATAAGGTTAAGGAAAAAACACAGGAAAAGTCAATAATCAAAGAATTTTTCCTTCCCGTCGATTTTGATGAGCCTTGCAAAGGGTGTTATACCTGCTTTACAAAGGATTTGACAAAGTGTCCTCATTACCCAAAGCTTGAGCCTTTGGAAACCGCCCTCTTAGAGGCTGATTTGATTATTTTGGAAAGCCCTGTGTATGTATACCACGCAACAGGGCAGATGATGAGCTTTTTAGACCACTTTGGAACATGGTGGGTGGTACACAGACCAAGACCTGAGATGACAAAGAAACAGGCGGTTGTTATCTCCACAGCCGCAGGCGGTGGTATGAAAAGCACTGTAAAGGATATGTCTGACAGCTTGGAAATGTGGGGAATTGCCAAGGTACATAAGTACGGTGTAGGAGTACAAGCCGTAAATCCAAATGAAATCCCCGAAAGAATACTTAACAAAATACATAAAAAGACCGATAAACTATCAGAAGCAGTATGCAAAAATGCAGGCAAACAGAAAATGAACAGTCGAGGGAAAAAGTGGTTTTACCTTATGCGTTTTGCACACAAGCATTTTCCGCCTATGGAGCCGGATCATTCCTACTGGGGGAATAAGGGTTGGCACGGAAAAAATCGACCTTGGAAATGATAAGGAAATGAGATTTGTAAATTAAAAGAAAATAATGGAAGTAATACAGAATATTTAAAAAATTATCAGGGCATATTTGAATTCCGTTTTTGAGTTTTATCAAATATGCTCTGCTTTTTTACTATTTTTATTTATCTCTAAACTTTTATAGAATTATATAGAAATAATAAGTTTTCTGTGATATAATCAAATTAGTAAAGATTAAGACAGAAATTCCAAAGAGAGGACAGAGTATGATGAACAAGAAAAAGGTTGCTTTTATTTGTGTTCATAATTCCTGTCGAAGTCAGATTGCAGAGGCTTTGGGTAAGCACTTTAGAAGCAATGATTTTGAATTTTATTCAGCAGGAACAGAAACAAAGCAAAAGATAAATCAAGACGCTGTCCGACTGATTAAAAAACTTTACGGAATTGATATGGAGAAAACCCAGTACAGCAAAACATTTGACAAAATTCCAATGCCGGATTTTGCGATTTCAATGGGTTGCGATGTAGGTTGTCCCTATATAGGAAAAGCCTTTGACGAAAATTGGGGACTGCCCGACCCAACAGGTGAAAGTGATGAAATGTTTATTAGTGTAATCAAGCAAATTGAAGTTAAGGTTAAAAATCTTTGAGTTTAATTAGGGCTTGTTTAATAAATGACAAAACGCCCAGAAAAGCGGATATTTTTCCGCAATACTGCGTTATTTTTCCTCGAAATACGCCAGTATTCCATCGAAAAAATGCCTTGTCTTGCGAAAAAATCTCTCGCTTTTTGTGCATTTCGCTATTTATTAAACAAGCCCTAGAATAAAAGATTACAAAAAGGGAGTTGATAATATGCGTAAAGTAATTGTCTGGTTTATCGCTCTGTTTTTAACATTAAGTCTATGTGGTTGTACTACAAGGCAATTAACTATTGAACAGTCAAAGGAAAACTTTCCTGTTTACGAAAGCGAATTAAAAGAAGTTGCCAATGACTATAATCTTGAATTGATTGAAATTGAAGATGACAATATACAAGATTTAGACGATAACGAAGTCGCAGAAAAAACTTTTAATATTATTGTTACTAAAGATGATACCGAGATTGAAATAGTGTTAAAAAATAATGCTCTTAACTCTTCTACAAAAGGCAGAGAGTCCTTTTATGTAAATTATGTTACTCATAGTAGTTTTGATGTTAGTTTATTTGTGAATTTAGTAAACTGTGTATCAGGTAAAGAAATAACTGAAGATTTTTGCAAAGAGTTTTTGGAGGCTCCGGAGGAAAAATATTCAGCTGAAGACAGGGGTTTTCAAAAACCAAGTGAGGGTGTTATTGCAAAGGAATATCCGCTGAACTTTTTTGAGGATTGGGTTATAAGTTATTATTTCTATCCTGAATCAAGGCAAGAGTTATCTTTTGGAGGATTAACAAAGCAACTTGACGACTAAATGTTTATTGACTTTACTTAAAGTGAGTAAATTATTTTTTCATTAGGAGGAATGGTTATGTCAAAATTATCTTTTAATAAAAAAGTCAATTACTTATTAACTAAAATTATTTTTTACTTAAATATTCCCCTTGTATTGATGTATTTTCCAATATTGTACCTAACAAATAACAGTAATGGTGTTTACACTGCAAGTGTACCGTTTTTAGAGGGCGCAATATTATTTGCAATTTGTTTTGCAGTGTTTTTGTTGGTGAAAGGTGATATGGGGGTAATGCTCCAAAATGTTGCACTTAACGGTATTCTGCTGTTTATTTTACAGGATAATATAAACTTTGCATTAAGATTAATTGTTAGCCCATCTATCGGGTCAGAAAGTTCATTAATTTCATTGTTTTGTGTTATAATATATTATACCTTTGCTTGTCTGATAGTTGGTATTGCAGGGTTAATTTTCCTATTAATAAAAAGGTGTATATGTAGAAAGGATTGTAGGTGTAATTATGGCTAAAAGTAAATGGGTATCTTTTTTTCTATGTCTGTTTTTTGGCTTTTTGGGAATACATAAGTTTTACGAGGGGAGAGTCCTTCTTGGCTTACTCTACATTTTTACAGGCGGTATTTTTGGGATAGGTGTTATCGTTGATTTGATTATCCTGTTTTTCAAACCAAACCCATATTATCCGTAAATTTTAAATAAATTTGATAATTCCGGAATATCGGAATAAAATAATATCAAATTAACCGGAGGAAGTAATATGTGTACAGCAGTAACATATAAAACAAAGGATTTTTATTTTGGCAGAACCTTGGACTATGAATTTTCCTACTGTGATGAGGTCACAATTACACCAAGGAATTATCCTTTTTCTTTTAAATATTTAGGTGAAATAAACACTCATTACGCTATGGTTGGTATGTCCTATGTTGCCAATGATTATCCTCTATATTATGAGGCAATAAACGAAAAGGGTCTTGGTGTTGCCGGACTGAACTTTGTGGGAAATGCCCATTACAATGAATTTATTGAGGGTAAAGACAACATTGCACAGTTTGAGCTTATACCTTTTATTTTAAGCAAATGCACTACCGTCAAAGAGGTAAAAAATCTGCTAAACAATATAAATATTGTGAACATTCCCTTTAGCAAGGATTTGCCTGTGGCACAACTACATTGGATAATTGCAGATAAAGATGAATGTATTACTGTGGAGTCGGTAAAAGAAGGTCTTAAAATATACCACAACCCTGTTGGAGTACTGACAAACAATCCGCCCTTTGATAAGCAGATGTTTCAGCTAAACAACTATATGCACATTTCTCCTAAAAATCCTGAAAATACTTTTTCTAACAAGCTTAACTTAGAGTCATACAGTAGAGGTATGGGCGCCTTGGGACTTCCGGGGGATTTATCATCACAATCAAGGTTTATCAGGGCTTCCTTTACAAAGATGAATTCACTTTCAGGTAACTCCGAAAGTGAAAGCGTAAGCCAGTTTTTCCATATCCTCGGCTCTGTTGACCAGCAGAGGGGCTGTTGTGAGCTTGATAACGGAGAATATGAAATCACAATTTACACCTGTTGCTGTAACGCAAGTAAGGGTATTTACTACTATACAACATACGATAATCACCAAATTACCGCTGTTGATATGAACAGAGAAAATCTTGACGGTAGCATCCTTATCCGCTATTCACTAATTAAAGGCGAACAAATCAAAATGCAAAATTAATGCAAAATAATTCATAACACAGGCTGATTTTTCTAATTAAGAAATTTCAGCTTGATTTATTTTTTCTTAAAGTTTTTCAAACCTTGACTACATAACCACTGTTTTTTATAATGTACTTATAGTTTTTATGTATTTGTAGGTATGTTTATGAAAACATCATTTTCAAAGAAAATTTACTCCATTATTTTTACAGCAATTCTAATCCTAACTACCATTATGCCATTTTCAACCGGTTTGAATGTTAACGCATTAAGTAAGGTTGATTATTCGCTAAAGGCTGAAAATTGCAACAAAGACAGGCTTTTTAATGTGGATGTATATGTAGAGGGAAAGTCAGATATTTCCGCTGTTGATGTAGAAATATCCTTTAACCCAAACTATATGGAATTCAGGAGGGTTTCAGGTGCTAATGATGCCTTTGATATTCAGCATAAAGTCAGTGACGGCAAAGTCAGCACAATAATCCTTTGCAGTTACGGTTACTCCTTTAACAGTAAGGCAAAGTTTATGACATTTCAGTTTAAGTCATTAAAAAGCGGAAATACTGCTGTTGGTGTAAGAATATCCGACCCTGTGAATAAGGATTTGAAATCAATTCCAATAGGTAATGTTTACGGTTGCATGGTTACTGTTAATGGAGATACAATTAAATCGAAAACAATCAAAACTTATTCAAAACCAAAAAGTTCTGTAAGTAGTAGCAAAATCGTGAATACAAATAAGGAAAAGGGCAATGAAGCCGACAAAGAATCATCCTCGGTTACTGGTGAGTATGATTATGAAGAATCAGATGAATTCCTAACTGAAGAGGAAAGTAATTCTGTTGATCTCATAGATAATACAGAAAACTATCCATATACGACCTATTTTATTGGTGGTATTATCGTTATTATCCTTGTTATTATAATCTATATTTCTTATAGATTAGGTAGGAATAATCAACAATCCGATACAGATTATGATGATGAGGATGAAGAGTAGTAATGGTCTGCAATTTTGTAAAGTGTTAATAAAAAATAGAAAGTTGTAAACAATCAAAAAATATGATATAATCCACCGTAAAGAAATTAGGTGATAAAATGAGTGAAATGCAAAATATTCAATGGTTCCCCGGTCATATGACCAAAACCAAAAGACAAATACAAGCATCATTAAAGCTTGTTGACGCTGTTGCAGAGATAATTGACGCAAGGATTCCTGTCAGCAGTCGAAATCCTGACCTTGACTCCATAATTCAAAATAAGCCAAGAGTTGTATTAATGAACAAGTGCGATATGGCAAACCCAAGTGCAACTCAAAAATGGATTAATTATTACAGTGAAAAGGGTATTCCTGCAATTCCTGTTGACTGTAAGTCGGGTAAGGGGCTTAACAAATTTGTACCCGCCGTCAATGATGTGTTGAAAGAAAAGATAGAAAGACTCAAAGAAAAGGGTATGAAAAACCCAACAATAAGGGTAATGATTGTTGGTATCCCAAATGTAGGTAAATCCACCTTTATCAACAGAATAGCAGGCAACAACCGTGCAAAAGCCGAGGATAAACCGGGTGTTACAAGAGGTAATCAGTGGTTTACCCTGAAAAAAGGCTTTGAAGTCCTTGATACTCCGGGTGTATTGTGGCCAAAATTTGAGGATAAAACGGTAGGGGAAAGACTTGCCTTTACAGGTGCTGTTAAAGACCAGGTTATGGACATTGAGCTTTTGGCTATGCGACTTCTTGACTTTTTAAAGACAGAAAAAAATCCTCTGTTTGTAGAAAGGTTTAAGCTACAAAATGAGAATATTGTCCAAATGGAAAGCTACGAACTCCTTGAACTTATCGGTAAAAAAAGAGGTATGCTCATATCAGGTGGAGAAATCGACACCGAAAGAGCCGCCATTATGCTCCTTGATGAGTACAGGAGTGCAAAGCTGGGCAAATACACATTTGAACTTCCGGGTGAATAATTATGGATTGGCTAAAGTACGAAAACGAAGCTCTCTCTAAGGGCTACAACAATATTTGCGGTGTTGACGAGGCAGGACGAGGACCACTTGCAGGTCCCGTATGTGCCGCCGCAGTAATTTTACATAAGGGCGAAATAATAGAGGGTGTAAACGACTCAAAAAAACTCACAGAAAAAAAGCGTGAGGCTCTTTATGATGTAATAAAAGAAAAGGCGGTTGCCTATTCAATTGCCTTTGCATCAGTTGAGGAAATTGAAGAAATGAACATCCTCAACGCCACAATGCTTGCAATGAAAAGAGCTGTTGAGAGACTGAAAGTGCCGGCAGACTATGCAATGATTGACGGCAATAAGATACCCGACCTTAACATCCCTGCTGAATGTGTAGTAAAGGGTGATGCAAACTCAATGTCAATAGCAGCAGCGTCTATCCTTGCAAAGGTTACAAGAGATAGACTTTGTGCTGAATACGAAACTGAATATCCACAGTATGGCTTTGCAAAGCACAAAGGCTATGGAACAAAGCTTCACAGAGAAATGATTTTAAAATACGGTCCTTGCAAAATACACAGAATGAGTTTTTTGAAAAAGTTACTTAACAATGGAAAAATCAAAAAATAAAACCATAGGAGATTTTGGTGAAAAACAGGCACAAAAATATCTTCGCAAAAATAAGTACAAAATCCTCTGTACAAATTACAGACAAAAGTACGGCGAAATTGATATTATTGCAGAAAAAGACAATTACATAGTTTTTGTTGAAGTGAAAACAAGGGACGAAAATTGTCGTTATGCTCCTGTATATGCTGTTACAAAAACGAAGCAGACAAAACTAATGAAAACCGCATACATTTACCTAAAGGAATATCCTACAAATAAAAACATAAGATTTGACATAATTGAAATAATTTACAGCGGTAAAAAAGTTAATAGCATAAACCATATTAAAAATGCTTTTATTCAGGGAGGTACCTATGGAAGTTTTTGATTTACACTGTGACACCTTGTATAAAGCAATGATGAATAATGCACCCATAGATTTAGCAGGATATGAATTTAGAGTAAAAGATTTGTATTCTTCGTCACGCTGGAAACAATGTATGGCGGTGTGGGTTCCTGATGATGTGTCAGAACTACCAAAGGAGTTTCGGGATAAACCCTTAATTGAGTATTTCATTTCATCAGCAGAAAAGCTTATAGAGGAATGTAAAAGGCTGAATATACCCTTTAACGATGTGAAAGCTGAAAAGTCACTAATGCTGACCTTAGAAAACTCCTCTATTTTGGACAATGATATTTCAAATATTGATATACTGAAAAAATACGGTGTAAAAATTGCAACATTAACCTGGAACGACCACAACTGCATTGGTGACGGTGCAATGGTGAATAACCCAAAAGGTGCAACAGAGTTTGGAAAATGTGTGATTAAGGAGTATATCAAAAGGGGAATTGCAATAGACACTTCCCACACAAGTGACGCACTTTTTTATGATATTGCAAGTGAAAATCCAAGGTATATCCTTGCAACTCATTCAAATTCAAGAAGAATTTGCCACCATAAACGAAACATTACTGACGAACAGTTTTGTTACATAAGGGATAATGGGGGAATAGTGGGGATAAATCTTCACAAGGATTTTCTTAAAAGTGACGGCACTCCAAAAATCAAAGATATTCTAAACCACATCTATCACTTTTTGTCACTTGGCGGTGAGGATGTAGTTGCTTTGGGTACTGACTTTGACGGTGCAGATATTATTAGCGAAATACCCTCAAGCAAGTATTTTTACAAATTATATAATTCTTTAATAGAAAATAACTTTGAAAAATCCGTAGTTGACAAGATTTTTTATAAAAATGCACTTGAATTTTATGATAAACTTTGACATTTACATCAATATAGTGTAGAATGATAAATCGGTAATATGTACTGAAAGGAAGATAGAAATGTTATATAACAGTACTGAAAATAAGAATGAAGTAGTTTCTGCCGCACAGGCCATATCTCAGGGCATAAGCAAAGACGGTGGCCTATTTGTACCGCAGGAATTACCTCAGTACACCTTGGACACTATCAAGACTTTACTCCCAATGTCCTACAACGAGAGAGCAAAGTTTGTTTTTGCAGATTTCCTTTCTGATTTTACATCAGAAGAAATCGCAGACTGTGTTGACAGTGCCTACACAAAAGAAAAGTTTGGTTCAGATTGTCCTGCTCCTCTAGTTACCAAAAAGTACAATGGCAACGAAATCAACATTATGGAGCTTTGGCACGGTCCAACCTGTGCTTTTAAGGATATGGCTTTGCAAATTCTTCCTCATTTCCTTACAAAGTCACTAAAAAAGAAATATGACGGAAAAACTGCAGTTATCCTTGTTGCAACATCAGGTGACACAGGCAAGGCAGCCCTTGAAGGATTTAAGGATGTTGACAACACAAAGATGATTGTGTTCTATCCTGAGGATGGCGTTTCACCAATGCAAAAACGCCAGATGAACACTCAAAAGGGTAACAATGTAAATGTTTGTGCAATTAAAGGTAACTTTGACGATGCTCAAACAGGAGTTAAGAAAATCTTTACAACAGAAGAAATTGTAAAGCTCCTCAACGACAACAATATGCTGTTCAGCTCTGCAAACTCCATCAACTGGGGCAGACTGCTTCCTCAAATTGTATATTATGTTTCCGCTTACTGTGACCTTGTTAACGACAACAAGATTAATTTAGGTGACAAAATCAATGTAGTAGTTCCAACAGGAAACTTTGGCAACATTCTTGCTGCATATTACGCCTGTTGTATGGGACTTCCAATTAACAAATTTATCTGTGCATCCAACAAGAACAATGTTTTAACAGACTTCATAAACACAGGTGTTTATGACAAGAACAGACAGTTCTATGCAACTGCATCTCCATCAATGGATATTCTTGTTTCAAGTAACCTCGAAAGACTTCTTTATATGTTCTCAGGAAATGACGACAAGCTTGTTGCAGAATGGATGACTCAGCTTAAGACAACAGGTAAGTACGAGGTTACACCTGAGGTTAAAGAAAAGATAACTTCACAGTTCTTTGGTGGTTACTGCGACGATGACAACACAAAGTCTACAATCAAAAAGCTGTTTGAGGATGAAAAGTACCTTTGCGATACTCACACATCTGTTGCTATCAATGTTTACAACCAGTATGTTGAAAAGACAGGTGACAAAACACCTGTTGTAATTGCTTCAACTGCAAGTCCATACAAGTTCAGCCACTCTGTTCTTGAGGCAGTTTCCCCTGAGCTTATCTGTGACGACGAATTTGAAATGGTTGAAAGACTAAATAAGGTTAGCGGTGCAGAAGTGCCAAAGCCCATTGCAGAGCTAAAGAATCTTGAAGTACGCTTTAACAATGTTACAGAGGCAGACAAAATGCCTGAATATGTTAAGAACACCTTAGGTATTTAAGATGTCCCTGTTCTGTATAGCAGACCTTCACCTTTCCCTTGGAAATGACAAGCCGATGGATATTTTTTCCGGTTGGCAGGACTACACAAATCGTATCTTAAACAACTGGAACAGTATTGTTAAGGATGAAGATACCGTTGTAGTTGCCGGTGACATAAGCTGGGCTATGAAGCTTGAAGACTGCTTTAACGACTTTGATTTTATTAATAATAAGCTAAAGGGTAAGAAAATCTTGCTCAAAGGAAACCACGACTATTGGTGGGGAACAAAAAGAAAGATTGACAGTTACCTTGAAGAAAACAGTTTTGACAAAATTAAAATTTTGTTTAACAATTCCTACACAGTAGGAAACTACAACATCTGCGGAACTCGTGGATGGAATTTGGAAATAGACAGCGAAGAGGATGAAAAAATCCTTAACAGGGAGCTTGGAAGACTTAAGCTTTCCTTGGATAGTGTGGACAACGACAAAGAAACAATAGTTTTTCTTCACTATCCGCCACTTTACGGTACTCAACGCTGTCAGGAAATTTTTGATATTCTACATAACTACAACATAACAAAATGCTACTATGGTCACCTTCATGGACAAAAAATTATCAAGTATTCCTACAACGGTGACTATGAGGGCATTAAGCTTAAACTAATATCAACAGATTCCGTATCTTTTACACCTGTATTAATTGGTTAATTTTTTGCAAAAAAGTATGGAAATTATCTGTTTAATATGCTATAATTGTTCAGTTATTTAGTGAATTACAGGAGGAAATTTATTATGAGTTTAAAAAATTCTACAAAGACTAAAGAAAATACTTACGAGGTTGAAGTATCAGTTGATGCTGAAACTTTTGCAAAGGCTGTTAACAAGGCTTACAAAAAGCAGGTTAAGAACATTAATGTTCCCGGTTTCAGAAAGGGTAAAGCTCCCAAGTCAATTATCGAAAAAATGTATGGCGAAGGTGTATTCTACGAGGATGCTATGCAGGACTGCTACCCTGAGGCACTTGACGCAGCCGCTAAAGAGGCAGAGCTTAATGTAATTGCTGTTGATTCCCTTGAGGCTATTGACGCATCAAAGGACGGCTTTACATTTAAGGCAACTGTTATCACATATCCTGTAATTGACATCAACGATTACAAGGGTATCACAGTTACAAAGAAGTCAACAAGAGTAACAAAGAAGCTTATTGACGAAGAAATCGAGAAGGTTCGTGACAGAAACAGCAGAATGATTACTGTTGAAGACGGCGAAGTTGTTGACGGTGATATGGTTGTTATCGACTTTGAGGGTATGAAGGACGGCGTTGCTTTTGAAGGCGGTAAGGCAGAAAACTACAACCTAAAGATTGGTTCAGGCAACTTTATCCCCGGCTTTGAAGAGCAGATTATCGGCCACAAGACCGGTGAAGAATTTACAATTACAGTTAAATTCCCTGAGGATTATCAGGCAGAGGAGCTCAAGGGTGCAGACGCTGAATTCAAGATTAGCCTACACGAAATCAAGAGAAAAGAACTTCCTGAGCTTGACGACGAATTTGTAAAGGATGTAAGCGACAAGGAAACTCTTGACGAATACAAGGAAGAAATTAAGGAAACCCTCAAAAAGCGTCTTGAAGACGAGCAGAAGAAGGATATCGAAGATCAGGTTATTACAAAGCTTTGTGACTCTGTTGAGGGCGAAATTCCTGAGCAGATGTACGACAACGCTGTTAACGAGATGATTCAGGAATTTGATATGCGTCTTAGAAGTCAGGGAATGGACTTCAACACATATATGAAGTATATGGGTGCAACTCCTGATACAATTAAGGAGATGTACAGACCTGACGCAGAGAGAAGAGTTAAGCTAAGACTTGCCCTTGAAAAGATTGCAGAAAAGGAAAACTTTGAAATCACAGCAGAAGAACTTGACGCTGAGTACAACCGTCTTGCAGAACAGTATAAGATGGATGTTGAAGAGGTTAAGAAGGCTATTAATGACGAGTCCCTTTCAGCTGACCTCAAAACTCAAAAGGCTATGGATTTTGCAGTTGATAACTCTAAGACTGAGAGCAAAAAGTCAACTGAGGCAAAGACCGAAGAATAATTTGAATAATTTCACAACTAAGTGTCTATGATTTATATGAAAGGATTGGTAGTATATGGCATTAGTACCTTACGTGGTAGAACAAACAAATAGGGGCGAGCGTTCCTATGACATCTTTTCAAGACTTTTAAATGACAGAATTATTATGCTTACAGAGGAAGTTAACAATCAGACTGCAAGCCTTGTTGTTGCCCAGCTTTTGTACCTTGAGGGTCAGGACCCAACAAAGGACATCAGCCTTTACATCAACAGCCCGGGTGGCTCTGTAACTGACGGTATGTCAATATACGACACTATGAACTATATTAAATGTGATGTTTCAACTATCTGTATGGGTATGGCTGCATCAATGGGAGCATTCCTCCTTGCCGCCGGTACAAAGGGAAAAAGATATGCTTTGCCTAACAGCGATATTATGATTCATCAGCCAAGCGGCGGTGCACAGGGTCAGGCAACTGATATGCTCATTCACACACAGCATATTATAGACACCAAGAAAAAACTCAATGAAATTTTGGCAGCAAATACAGGTCAGCCATATGATGTAATTGCCAAAGATACAGAAAGAGATAACTTTATGACAGCACAACAGGCCCTTGAATACGGCTTGATTGACAAGGTTATCACAAACAGATAAGGGGTAAATTAGCAATGCCTAAGGACGAAAAAAAGATTTACTGTTCATTTTGCGGTAAACCGCAGGAAATGGTTGGTCGTCTTATTTCAGGAAACGGCGTATATATCTGCGACCAGTGTGTAGATTTGTGTATGTCAATCCTTGAGGACGGTATTGAACCGGAACCAAAGCACAAGAACAAATTAGAGGCACCAACACTTTTAAAGCCACAGGAAATAAAGGAAGTCCTTGACCAGTATGTTATTGGACAAGACAGGGCTAAGGTTACTCTGAGTGTAGCGGTTTACAACCACTACAAGCGTGTATTCTCAAATGACGAGGATGTTGAGTTTTCAAAGAGTAATGTTTTGCTTTTGGGGCCTACCGGTGTAGGTAAAACTCTCCTTGCACAAACCTTGGCAAAAACTCTTGATGTTCCTTTCGCTATTGCTGACGCAACTACCCTTACAGAGGCAGGATATGTTGGTGAAGATGTAGAAAACATCTTACTCAAGCTTATCCAGGCAGCTGATTACGATATAGAAAAAGCTGAACAAGGCATTATCTATATTGACGAAATTGATAAAATTGCCCGTAAATCCGAAAATCCTTCAATCACAAGGGATGTCAGCGGAGAGGGTGTTCAGCAGGCTTTGCTGAAAATTATAGAAGGTACTGTTTCAAATGTTCCTCCACAGGGTGGCAGAAAGCATCCTCAACAGGACTTTCTCCAAATAAACACAAAGAATATTCTGTTTATTTGCGGAGGAGCTTTTGACGGACTTGAAAAGACTGTTGAAAAGAGGATAAATTCTTCTTCTCTTGGATTTGGCGCAAATGTAAGGAGCCGAAAAGAGCTTGACAGCACCGACTGGATGAGTGAGGTTGTTGCTCACGACCTTGTTAAGTTCGGCATTATCCCTGAACTTGTCGGTCGTATTCCGGTAATTACATCTTTGTCAGGTCTTGACGAAGATGCCCTTGTAAGGATTCTTACAGAGCCAAAGAACTCTATTATCAACCAGTACAAAAAGCTGTTTGAACTTGATGATGTTGAGCTGGAGTTTACAAGTGATGCACTCCACGCTATTGCTGTGATTGCAAAGGAGCAAAACACAGGTGCAAGAGGACTTCGTGGAATTTTGGAAAACATTCTTACAGACCTAATGTTTACAACACCATCAGACGAATCAATTACAAAAATCACAATCACCGATGATGTTGTAAATAACGGTGCAGATGCCAAGATTGTTAGAAGAAAGAAAAAGAAAGCCCTTTCTATCCAAGATGAGAAATCTGAAACAACAGCTTAAATAAAATACAGTAGCTGTACTTTTTAGTACAGCTATTTTTGGTAAAAGGAAACTTATGGAAAAATTAACTAATATTAAGGAATTGCCTGTTCTGCCTCTCAAAGGATTAGTAGTATTTCCCGAGATGATTCTCCATTTTGATGTAGGCAGAAAAAGAAGTAAGGCTGCTATTGATGCGGCAATGAGCGAAGAACAGGAAATTTTTGTAACAGCGCAATCAGACCCATCTGTAAATATACCAAAGCTAAAAGATATTTATAGAATTGGTACTATTTGCAAAATAACTCAAATCGTAAATACCAAGGATGACATAATCCGTGTTACTATACAGGGCAAAAGCAGAGCCTATATCAAGGAAGTCACAAACGATGTACCTTGCATTTTTGCAAATATTGCAGAAGTGCCAAAGAGTGAGCCTAAAAACACAGTCAGAGAGGCAGCTCTTGTTAAGGCTACAAAGAGTATTTTTGATAAATACATTGAGCTTACACCTAATTTTTCACCGGAATATATTTTCAAGGTTACTATGTGTACTGACCCGTCAGAAATTGCTGACTATATTGCAGGTAACATAATACTTGATTTTGCTCACAAACAGCTAATTCTTGAAGAATTTGACACTGAGAAACGACTTGAACTACTCATAGAAATTCTTTCTGATGAGTTAAACATTATTGAAGTAGAAAATGACATTCTTGAAAAAGCAAGGATGAAAATAGAACAGAGCCAAAGGGAGTATCTTCTCCGAGAACAGCTTAGCGTAATTCAGCAGGAACTTGGTGAGGATGATAACCCAACAACTGAGGCTGAGCAGTACATTGAAAAGCTTCAAAAACTAAATTTACCTGAGGAGGTTTATAAGCCTCTGTTTAAGGAATGTACTCGACTTAAAAAGATGTCCTCAGGCAGTCAAGAGGCAAATGTTATCAGAAATTACCTTGATGTTGTCCTTGAATTACCATGGAATAAATATACAAAAGAGAATATTAACATAAAAAAGGCAAGAGCCTCCCTTGACTCAAACCATTACGGTATGGAAAAGGTTAAGGATAGAATTATAGAACAGCTTGCCGTCAGAAAGCTAAATCCTAACGGAAACGCTAACATTATTTGTCTTGTAGGACCTCCGGGTGTGGGTAAAACCTCAATAGCCCAGTCTATCGCAAAGGCAATTAACCGCAAATGTTCACGAATTGCCCTTGGTGGTATCAAGGATGAGGCAGAAATCCGTGGTCACAGAAAAACATACATTGGCTCAATGCCCGGCAGAATTATCAATTCCATCAAAACAGCAGGCAGCTGTAACCCTCTTATAATTCTTGACGAGGTGGACAAGCTGGGCAACGACTACAAGGGCGACCCGACATCAGCACTTCTTGAAGTGCTTGACAGCGAGCAAAACAGCAAATTTGTTGACCACTACATTGAAGTACCTTTCGATTTATCAAAGGTTATGTTTATTACAACAGCCAACGATTTATCCTTAATACCGGCGCCTTTAAGGGACAGAATGGATATAATTGAACTTCCATCCTATACAAGGGAAGAAAAGTTTAATATAGCCAAAAAACACCTTGTAAAGAAACAGCTTGAAGCAAACGGACTTACAAAGGATAACTTCAAAATATCAAACAAGGGTATTTACGCAATAATTGATTCCTACACAAGGGAAGCAGGTGTTCGTAATCTTGAAAGAACAATAGCAACCCTTATGCGTAAATCAGCGGTAAAAATCCTTGAGGATGAGGAACAGGTCATTAAAATTACTGATAAAAATATCAGTGAATTTCTTGGTGCTGTTCGTTACAGCGACGACCACAACAGTAAAACCGATGAAGTCGGTGTAGTAAATGGTCTTGCATGGACATCGGTGGGAGGAACACTTCTTCCTATTGAGGTTGCAGTAATGAAAGGCAAGGGTAACTTGCTCCTTACAGGCTCACTTGGGGATGTAATGCAGGAGTCAGCAAAAGCCGCTATTACCTGCGTCAGAAAGAATCTTGATAATTACATCACAAATACAGACTTTTACAAGGACTGCGATATTCACATTCACGCTCCCGAGGGTGCTGTACCAAAGGACGGGCCCTCTGCCGGTGTAACAATGGCAACAGCAATTTTCTCTGCATTAACTAAGAAAAAGGTGAAAAGTAATGTTGCTATGACAGGGGAAATCACACTAAGAGGCAAGGTAATGTCTATTGGCGGACTTAGAGAAAAGAGTATGGCAGCATATAAAAACGGGATTAAAACAGTTATAATTCCATTTGAGAATATTAAAGACCTTGAAGATGTTGACCCTGTGGTAAAGGAAAATGTAAATTTCGTTCCCGTACAGGATATTACAGAGGTACTGGAAACCGCAGTAGTTGGATTTACCAAAAATGTACATAAGAGCAAAAAATCTTCTGTTACTGACCGCTATTCCAATGTGGTAAGGCAGTAGGGGGAACAGATATGACAACCTTTAACAAAGCAGAATTTCAGTTTGCCTGTGGTACAAGCGGACAGTTACCGCCGTCAGAAAAGCCTGAGGTGATTTTTTCAGGCAAAAGTAATGTTGGTAAGTCATCACTTATCAACAAGCTGTGCGGTAGAAAGGCCTTGGCTCGTACAAGCTCAAAGCCCGGCAAAACTGCAACAATTAACTTTTTTGATGTTGACAACTTTCATCTTGTCGACTTGCCCGGCTATGGCTATGCAAAGGTAAGCAAGGCTGAAAAACAGCGTTGGTCAGAGCTTATGGAGGGCTATTTTGACCAGGAAAGAGCATTTTGCCTTGTAGTACAGCTACTTGATATGAGGCATATGCCAACACAGGACGACATTGGTATGATAAACTTTCTCTACGAAAGCGGACTTCCTTACATTGTAGTACTCACTAAAATGGACAAGCTTAAAAAATCAGAGAAAGAAAAACAACTAATTAAGATAGGGGAAACCCTTAAAGGGTTTGAAGATACAAGGATTTTTCCTTTTTCAGCACAGACAGGAGAGGGTGCCGAGGCAATTATCGGCGCTATCGAGGAATGTGTTGAGGAGTATATAAAGGAGTCAGAGGAGGAATAAAAAATGGAGAAGAAGCCATTTCTATCACTTGAACAGGCAAAGGATATCATTAAAGATATTCCAACACCTTTTCATATTTACGACGAAAAAGGTATAAGAGAAAACGCAAGAGCGCTTAACAAGGCTTTTAGCTGGAACAAAGGTTTTAAGGAGTATTTTGCAGTTAAGGCAACTCCAAACCCATACCTTATGCAGATTCTTAAGGAAGAGGGTTGCGGTATGGACTGCTCATCATACACAGAACTTATGCTTTGTGAGTCCTGCGGAATTACAGGCAGTGACATTATGTTCAGCTCCAATGTAACACCTGTTCAGGATATGCAAAAGGCATATGACCTTGGTGCAAATATTAACCTTGACGACTACACCCATGTTGAGTTTATCAAGAAAACCTGCGGTGTGCCAAAGACAATTTGTTGCAGATATAACCCCGGCGGAGTATTTGAGCTTGCTGCCAGCAAAGAAGGAGTCCAGGTAATGGACACACCCGGCGACTCAAAGTACGGTATGACCGAGGAACAAATGGAAAAGGCATTTGTTGAGCTAAAAGAGGCTGGTGCAGAGGAATTTGGTATTCACGCATTCCTTGCATCCAACACAGTATCCAACGATTATTACCCTGAGCTTGCAGGAATACTCTTTAAGCTTGCTGTAAGACTGCAAAAGAAAACAGGCGTACATATTAAGTTTATCAACCTTTCCGGCGGTGTAGGTGTTGACTATCGCCCTGATCAACCAAAGAACGATATTGCAATAATCGGCGAGGGTGTCAGAAAGAAGTTTGAGGAAATCCTTGTTCCTGAGGGAATGGGTGATGTAGAAATTTACACCGAGCTTGGAAGATATATGTTAGCCCCATACGGTGCTTTGGTTGCAACTGCAATTCACGAAAAGCACATTTACAAGGAGTATATCGGACTTGATGCCTGTGCCGCTAACCTTATGCGACCTGCAATGTACGGTTCATACCACCACATCACTGTTCTTGGCAAGGAAAACCAGCCTTGCGACCACAAGTACGACATCACAGGCGGTCTTTGCGAAAACAACGACAAGTTTGCCATAGACAGAATGTTGCCAAAGATTGATATGGGCGACATTATATATATCCACGACGCAGGAGCACACGGATTTTCTATGGGATATAACTACAACGGAAAGTTAAGAAGTGCGGAGGTTCTTTTAAAAGAGGACGGCTGTCATAAGCTTATCAGAAGGGCAGAAACACCAAGCGACTACTTCGCAACATTCGATTTTTCTGACTTCAGTTTTCCAAAGGAATAAAACTTTTTTGAGTGACACTTCTTTATAGCAAAGAGGTGTCACTTTTTTAAAACATTTTTCCATTGTAGGGGAGTGAGGGCATTTTGTCGAAGTCGTATGCGGCTAAATCTTCAAGTTTTATGTTGCTGTGGCATCCCTCGTGTACCATTAGGTTAGAATCATTACCAAAATGAACAACCACCACAGGGGTATGTGTTCCATAGGCATAACCACATTCCCAAGCAGTTCCGCTGTCACTGTATCCACCGTAATAAAGCATTACAACAGCGTCTGCCCAGTCAATAAAACGCCTGTCATTCATAAAGGTTTCCTTTGACCACAAAGCCGACTGAGTATTTTCATCAGTCCTCACTTCGTTAAGTCGTGGAGAAAACACCTGAAAACCTCGTTTCATCAGGATTTCTTCTGCTTTCTTAACATTTTTCAATTCTTCATCGTTAAAAAACGGACTTGCTAAATAAATCTTCATTTTCTGCTCCTTATTAATAATTATTGTTGTAGGGTTGGCAATGTCGTCAACTTAAAGTAACAATTCACACACTGTCATTCCGAGTCACCACACTGTCATTCCGAGCTTGTCGAGGAATCCCCCGACTATACCACTCACTATGTTAGAAAAATCATAATGACAAAGTGAGATAGGGTAGGGGAGATTGATTATTTTTTATCTTTTTTCTGCTTAACCTTGGCTAAAGGATTGCTTTTAGATGCCTCTTCAAGCTGTTTGTTGGAAAGGTGGGTGTAAATTTCGGTAGTTCCCAAATTTTCGTGGCCTAAAACCTCTTTCAGCACCCTGATGTCAACATTTCCGTGCTGGTACATAAGGGTTGCAGCTGTGTGCCTAAGCTTATGGCAGCTGTAACCCTGACTGTCAAGACCGATTTTTTCAAGATATTTGTAAACCATAGCCTGTACAGTTTTTGGACTCATTCTCTTTTTTTGAGATGAAATAAACAGCGCCTTTTTATCCTTTACACCGTCAACAGGTCGTACCTTAAGGTAGTTATTTATTGCGTCAACACAAGCGTCGTTTAGGTAAATAATTCTCTCCTTATTACCTTTACCAAGCACCCTCACAGTATTGTTACTGCGAACATCAGTAACATTCAAACCGACTAATTCGGATAATCGAAGTCCACAGTTAAGAAAAATTGTAATAATAGCGTAGTCACGCTCCTGATTTTTGCCCTCAACTGCGTTTAACAGCTCAATACTTTGCTCCAAAGTCAGGTATTTAGGCAGAGATTTCCTCTGCTTTGGCATTTCAAGCTCCTTGCTGGGGTCAGTATCAAGCAAGTGCTTTTTCACAGTGAGATAATCAAAAAAAGAATGTAGGGTAGATGCCTTACGAGAACGACCTGCCGACTGAACTTTTCGGTCGTCAATCAGATAATTCATAAACTCATACATATCACTCAAAGTAATTTCTCTGATAAAACCAATATCAATGTCATCAATTTTAATTTTGTCAAAATCATCTGTTTTTGCAGTTCCACGCAAAACCTTAACAAAACGGAAAAACATCCTTAAGTCAAGAAAATACTCGCTGACAGTTTTCGAGGACTTTTCCTTAACCGTCTGCATATATAATAAAAAATCCTTAACTAATTCCGAAGCCTCATCTTTAAAATTAACAGCCATTTTTTCACCTTCATTTATCGTAGGGCAGAACGACTACCTTATTTACCACCCATATTAAGATAAATACAAAATTATACAAAATGAATATTTTGTATAATTTAGGGGAGCCTAAAAGTATATTACCACCGATTAAAAGATAAATCAAGTGGTAATAGTTAAAAAGTTATATTTATTTATAATCTATTATATATGGCGATTAAGGCAATTTGATTTATACAGTATATACTCTCAGTACTTTAATAGAATTTCTATTCAATAGGAATAACACTTCCAATGTCCGTTAAATTGTCGTTTACAAGACTTTCTATATATACATTATGATTACGGCAAAAATTCTTTATACTAATATAATCAGGATGATTTTTAATATTTCCTGTGAACATCAAAATATCCTTGTTGTACTTAAAACTGCATCCGCCGATAAACCCGTAGCTTGTGCCGAGCAAATCGATAAACCCGGGACGAATCAGAAGTACATCAAAATCATCCTTACAGGCATTGTAAATGGATTTGTCAGATGTAATGATACTGTCCTCTGTTACAATACAGGTTGAGCATTTTGTGTAACCTTGCCCTACCCTATAAACATATGTTCGTTTTTGTTCTATTATATGTGAAATATTATCACTTATACATTTAGGGTTACAGATTATATTACCCTTTAACGATACCGCATTCAGCAACACATTTTTGGGATATTCTCTTTGAGTTGTTTCATCAATTACAATGACATTTTCAATATACTTTTCAAGTTCTTCCTTTAGGTATAAGGATTCCTTAAGTATAAATGCTGTATCACTGCTGTAATGAAAAAATTGCATATCTGCGTGTAACTTTTCAAACGGATAGAACTTTTCAATAGGCTTAGTGGGGAGAATTTTTATACCTATCTCCCCTATTGCCTTGGAAATATTCTGAAATTCAGTTGACATTACAACTGTCTTTACATTATCATTGGGTAAATTTGGTAAAAACTTACTCATCCAGCATTGCCTCAAATGCCTCTCTGACATTCTTTACACCATATAATGTAGCTGTATCAGAGGAAACATTTTTTAAGTTGTGATAAGGCAGAATAATCTTTGTAAAGCCAAGTCGTGATGCCTCGTTAATCCTTGCCTGTGCATTGGCAACAGAGCGAATTTCACCGCCTAAGCCGATTTCTCCAAAGGCAAGTGCATTTTCAGGAATTGGAACATCCTTTAAACTGCTGATAAGGGAAATTGCCACCGACAAATCAATAGCAGGTTCATCAAGCCTTAATCCGCCAACAATGTTTACATAGGTGTCGCTGTTAGAAAAATAGTAACCGGCTCTTTTTTCAAGGACAGCAATTATAAGTGCCAAACGATTGTAGTCGTAGCCTGTTGACATTCTCCTTGGGTTACCGTAGCCTGATGTGGAAACTAAAGCCTGAATTTCCGCAAGAAGTGGTCTTGTACCCTCCATAGTACAGGCAACACAGGAGCCTGAAACATTGTGGGGTCTGCCTGAAAGGAGCATCATTGACGGGTTTTCAACCTCTGTTAGCCCTTTGTCAGTCATTTGAAAAACACCGATTTCGTTGGTTGAACCGTATCTGTTTTTTACTGCTCTTAAGATTCTGTAAGACATTTGCTTGTCGCCCTCAAAGTAAAGGACAGCGTCAACAATATGCTCCAAAACCTTAGGACCTGCAATAGAACCTTCCTTGTTGACATGACCTACAACAATAATCGGAATATCCAAGCCCTTTGATGTGTGCATCAAAAGATTAGTACATTCCCTGACCTGTGTAACAGAGCCGGGTGATGAATTTAGTGCTGATAAATTCATTGTTTGAATTGAGTCAATCATAACTAAGTCCGGTTTTTCCGTCTTGATTTCCTCAACAATAACCTCAATATCGGTTTCAGTCATTATAAAAGTATTCTCGTTGTTTACACCAAGTCTTTCGGCACGGAGCTTTAGCTGTCGCCTTGATTCTTCTCCCGATACATAGAGAATTTTAAGTTCATTACCTAAGTTGTTGCAAATTTGAAGAAGTATTGTTGACTTGCCTATACCGGGGTCACCGCCTAAAAGCACAAGACTGCCCTTTACAATACCACCGCCAAGCACTCTGTCAAGCTCCTTTGAGCCGGTAAAATACCTCTGTTCGTCAGTAGTGTCAATACTGTTTATGGAAACAGGTCTTGTGTATGTTGATACTCGTTTTGTTTTTTGAACAGTAGAAGAAGATTTATCAACAATTTCTTCATTCATAGTATTCCATTCGTTGCAGGACGGACATTTTCCGTACCATTTAGGCGACTCATAGCCACATTGCGAACATATATAAACACTCTTAATCTTTGCCATTGGTAACTCCTTTTGTTTTGCGATGAGTTTGTTATATAATCATTATACTATGATGATTATAGCATATAGTAATTAATATATCTATATAAAAATGCAGAATTAATTAAATGACTATTCTATATCTAATTTAACCTTTTATCTATCAATCTGTTCATTGCATTTTTAAATGTATCGCCATCTAACAAATACATTTGAAAATATACATAATTGTCTTTGTCCTTGAGGTCAACTACAATTTCTCTTGCTTTTTCTGATATCAGGGTTTTCCAGTTCTCCGATACTATATATTTGCTGTCTTTGGTGACCTCTATCTGTGGGTGATAAGGATATACTGTGCTGAATTTGCTTTCTCTGACAATATCTCCACTTAAAAAATTCTCTTTTTCCTCTTTGCTGTACAGTATGCTGTTTCCGTATTCAAATAGCGGAACAACATATTTTTTTCCGGCTTTGATTTTGAATAAGGGATCTAAACAGTAGCTGTTATCTTCTACTATAATTGTTTGACCGGTGACATCGTTGCCAAACCAAGTTTTATCAACACTGATTTCATAAACTACCGTTTCCATAATGTTATGGAGAACACCGTTGTCTTCAAATTTATCATCGCTGACATCATATTTGTATTTCTTAGAATAGATGTTTTTCACTGTTCCCTCAACTATCATACAGCAACCTTCTTCCTTTAAAAATTTCTCCTCAAATGCAGCCACACACAGTTCACTGTCACTTGATATGGATATATCGTTGTCTTTTCCGTCTGCTAATATTAAATCTGAGTACTTTATAGGTGAATTATCAAAAGCTTTGGAGCTTGTATTTTCTGTTGCTTTTATTCCGTTTTGAGATAATGATGTATTTTCATTGTTTAGGACGAAAATATTGCTTAAGAATATAGCAATTACAGCAATACATAAACACGCAGCAATGGTTACCCACTTCACAAAACCCCGTTTTTTATTTGCTTTTATAATTTCTGCCTCTGCAATAAATTTATAATCTGCATTTCCCATAATATTCAGCAAATCATTTCCTTTCATATCCTATAATCCTCCTTCTCCAGGTAATTACGAAGTTCCTTGCGACATCTGAAAAGTATTGTTTTTACCTTACTTTCGGAAAAATTAAACTGTTTTGCTATTTGGTTAATTGAATCAAAATACCAATATCGTCTCATAAAAACTTTTCTTTTATCACTTTCTAAGCCTGACAGAAAACTGTTGATAGAATCCTGCAATAATATTTGATTAATTTGTTCATCAACGCAGTCAGAGTCAGGAATACATTCCTCCATTTCAGCGGTCAGCTCCAGTATTTTTCCCTTTCTTTTCAAGCTGTTTTGTTTACGACAGCAATTCAGAGAAATGTTTCTTATTATCCTTGCCAAAAAAGGATATAGATAGTCCCAAGGTTTGTGAGGTGGAATTAGATTCCACGCTTCAACATATGTATCATTCACACATTCCTCTGCAGTCTGCATATCTTCCACAATATTTTGTGACAGCATTTGAAGTCTGTAACCGTATTTATCCCTTGTCTGTTTAATTGCATTTTCGTCACGGTTTAAGTACATTTCTACTATCGTTTTATCTTCCAAAGCCGAAACCTCCTTTTTATTAAATCAGTGCCTTCACTATAATAAGCACTATTCAATCCCTGTTGGTTGCACTATTATTTATATTTTTCATTAATTTTACAGAAATGTAAATACCTTTTGTATATTTAATTTGATTTTGATGCGTAGGAGATTTTATTATAAGGACAGAAATGTTGATTTTTAGAACCTAATAGGCAAAAAACAATGCCCGTCAGAGAAATTAATCTCTAACGGGAGAGTTTCACATATTGCTAATTTATTAAATTTCAGTATTTAGCAAACCTAAAAATACACAGTAGGAAAACTTTTTTTGATATTCTTTATCGCACAAGAGCTTAATTTCTTCGCTGTTTGACAGAAACCCGCATTCCACAATCACAGCAGGGATTTTTGCGTTATCCAAAAGGAAAATACTGCCGTTTGTAGGTTTGCTGAGCCTTTCATTATCCGGCTGTAAGTATTTTTTGACAGTATCAGTTATGTTGTCTGCCAAAATTTTGCCTGACTGTGTTTGAGTTGAGTAAAACACCTGTGTACCCTTGCTGGAATCGGCTGGGAAAATATTTTGGTGGATACTGATTGCCACATTTTGTATGTGGGAGTTGTAAATATCTAACCGCCTATGCATATCAGATTTTTTTCTTCCCGAAATAGTTTCAATAGATTTATCTGCTAAATCGGAATTATCCTCCCTTGTCATAACGATTTTGTAACCATTAAGGGAAAGTATGTCCTTCAGCTTTTCTGTGAATTGCAAATTTATATCACTTTCAACTACTCCGCTTGAGCTGACAGCACCTCCGTCCTCTCCTCCGTGTCCTGCATCAAGCACAATAATGTTATCACTGCTTTCATCCTCTAAATTCGACACATCAACAGAATTTTGTTCGTTTACAAGTGCCATAACTACAAAGCAAGCAGTAATTACTGTAATCATTACAATAATATGTTTTTTTCTTTTCATAGCATCTACCTCATAACTTTATATGCTGTGAAAAGTTTTTTATTATTACTATATAGGAAAAATTATTGTGATGTAGGCGGAGCCTCTGTTACCTCATTTGGAACTGCAACGGTGCTTGGCATTATAATTGTTTCGTAAGTTGTTGTTGAGCTTTCAAAAACAGTGCCGTCAGTTGGCTGAGTTGATGAGCTTCCATCTTCTTCCCTAACCGCCTCATCATTTGTAGCCAAAGGATAAACCTTTTTTGGTTTGTCTTTATTCTTAATTACAGGATGGGTTGCTTTTGTAGGGGCAGGTTTCTTTGGCTTTTCCTTCTTTTCAGGCATAATGATAGAAGGAATTGCCTTAATCACCCTTGCCACAGTTTCCCTTACTGCACCAACGCTTAGAGATGACAGTGCAAAAACAAGGATAGCAACTAACACAATAAATGTTTTTCCTTTTTTAGTTTTGCACATTTTCAGGTAAGGGTGCTTTTGCTCTTTTACAAGAGTGTTCATATCCTTCTTAAAATTTTTAGACGGTTCAAAAGGAAGTTCTTCAGATACATCCTTAAATTCATCATTAACGCTCTCTTGAAGGATTTTCTTTAATTTTTCATTATTATTATTTTTATCCATTGTCAATTCCTCCTTTCAAGCAATCACGGAGAATTTGTTTGCCACGATATAGCTGTTTCCTTATTGTTTCTTCCTTCCTGCTGAAAAGTGAGGCAATCTCTTTTGCACTCATTTCATACAAAAAGTACATAGTAAGGACATCTCTGTAAATATCATCCATATCATCTATTATCTTCTTAATGTTTTTAACACTTTCTTTGTCACATAGGTTTTCGATTAAATCGTCACTTATGCTCTCATTATTCAGTGCGTCATCAAAGGGTAAATCAAGAATATTACTGTTTTTGTTAAGTATATTTATCGCAGTATTTTTTGCTGATTTAAGGCAATAATTTCTGCTGTCGTTTGAATCTACATCCTCGATTTTATCCATATTTTTCGCAATACCGATAAATGCAGTATGTACAGCATCCTCGGCTTCGTATTGGTCGTTTAGCACATTAAATGCAACATTCAGCATTTGGTTCCTATACTTTAGATAAAGTAATTCAAACTTAGTTTTATCTTTTTCTTCTTTAATTAAGGCTTGATAAAGAATAATCATATTTTCCTCTTTTGTTTTTGACAATAATTATATATATTAGTAATTATATCATAAAAACAAAAAAGAAAAAGACATTTTTACAAAATTCTACAATATATATTGTTTATTTGTTCCTTTTTACCCCCCTTACACTATATACAACAAAAGAAAATCAAAAAATGGGACAAATTTTTGAAATTTTTTTATTTTTTTAAAAATTTTTTTCGAAATAAAAACCTCACAGTTTTAATATCATTTCATACATTATAGTGACTATGTATTAAAGGTGATTGTATGTCACAGAATATAAACCTTAGTAATGCAGAAATAAACAAGGACTATGTGGTAACAGAAATTAAAAGTAATAAAGAAAGACTTAAAAACTTTGGGATATATGTTGGAGCACCTATTGTACCTCTGTATAAAAGTATGGGTAAAAATATTTGTGCATACAAAACAAACTACGGAATTTTTGCCATTAGAAACGAAACTGCAAGGAGCATAAGTGTTCAAAATGAGTGTTGATAAAAGGGTGATTTTGATAGGAAACCCCAATGTGGGAAAAAGCTCCATATTCAACAAAATCACAGGAGAAAATCAGCACACAGGCAACTGGACGGGAAAAACCGTTGACAGCGTAGAATCCACTTTAGCCAATGACAGGTCGGTGACTGTTGTTGATTTGCCGGGAATTTACACCTTAGCCGCCGCAAGTGCAGAGGAAGTTTACAGCAAAAACTACCTGACTGCCCACAAGGATTCCTTTGTAATTGTTGTTGTGGACGCTAACTGTATTTGCAAAAGCTTAACCCTTATTGAAGAAACAAAGAATCTTGCAAACAACATAATAATATGTGTAAATCAGTATAAAAGTGCAACTAAGTCCGGCATAAAAATTAACCTGAAAAAGATGAAAGAAATTTTGGGAGTGCCTGTAATCACCGCTGAGGCAACGGATAAAAATGGCTGTGAAGAGATTAAGAGTGCAATAGATTTTAACATAAATAACGAGATTATTTGTCCGTCAATTACACATAAACCAATAGACAGAGCTTTGTTTAATTGTCAGGTTGTTTCCGAATGTGACAACACTATGCAAAAACGACTTGATAAAATTTTTACATCAAAAATTACGGGAATACCAATAATGATACTGCTGTTGGCAGTTGTTTTGTACATCACAATTATCGGCGCAAATTACCCCAGTGAGCTGTTAAGCGGAATGTTTTCAAAGGTAGGCATATGGCTTTGTGATATGCTAAATGCCTTAGGTTGTCCTAATATAATAACCTCTTTCATATGTGACGGAGTATATAGGACGGTGACATGGGTAGTTTCTGTGATGCTCCCCCCTATGGCTATCTTCTTCCCTATTTTTGCCCTACTTGAAAATTTCGGCTATCTCCCTCGTGTTGCTTTTAATCTTGATAATGTGTTCAGAAAGGCAAATTGTAGTGGAAAGCAGGCACTTACAATGTGTATGGGGTTCGGATGTAATGCCTGTGGTGTAACGGAATGTAGGATTATTCCAAATAAACAACAAAGACTGAACGCAGTAGTTACTAACAACTTTATACCCTGTAACGGAAGATTTCCAACTCTGATTGCAGTAATAACAATTTTTATGGCATCCTCCTTTAGCTCATATACTCGTTCTGTAATATCAGCCTTAATACTTACAGGGTTTATAATTTTAAGCATTTTAATTTCTATGGGCATTTCACTATTGTTGTCAAAAACTATACTTAAAAATGACGATAAAGAGCTTGTTATGGAAATGCCAAGGTTTAAAAAGCCGAAAATTTTAAGAACAATATATGATTCAATAAAAAACAGAGCTGTTTTTGTTTTGTTAAGGGCACTTGTAGTGGCGTTGCCGGCAGGTGCAATAATATGGATTTGCGCCAATGCTACAATAAACAATGAAAGCATATTATCCTATATAGTTAGTATCTTTCAGCCTGTGGGAGAAATTTTCGGACTTGACGGAGAAATAATCATCGGCTTGTTACTGGGTTTTCCTGCAAATGAGATTGTAATTCCAATAGTTCTTATGGCTTACAGCGGTAGTAGTACCCTTGTTGACTACAACAGCATAAACGAGCTTGGAGCATTGCTCATAAGTAACGGCTGGACAACAAAAACTGCAATTTGTATGATAATAATTGTACTGATGCACTTTCCTTGCTCCACAACCTGTCTTACAATATACAAAGAAACAAAAAGTATTAAGTGGACTTTGATTTCAATTGCTTTGCCCACAGTTACCGGACTGCTGTTGTGTCTGTTAGTCAATCTTATTTTGTAATAGTAACTGCAAATAAATAAACATCCCGTGAAGAACATAGTTTATCTTCTTCGGGATGTTTTTTGAAATAAAATTATGGGGCTTTAGAAAAATTACTTATCGTACCTTGAACGAAGCTTTTGAAGAGCCTTTTTTTCAATTCTTGAAACATAAGACCGTGAAATATCCATTAATGCAGAAACCTCTCTCTGTGTAAGTGGTTTTCTGCCGTCAAGACCGTACCTTAAATTTATGATTTCTTTTTCTCTTTTAGTCAAGGTTTCTTCGATGTATTTGTCGATTTTTTGAAGATTAATCTGTTTGTCAAGGTTGTCAATAAAGTTGTCGTCAACCGACAGCAAATCCATCAGTTTTAGTGCATTTCCGTCCTTGTCGGTGTCGATAGCGTCTTCAAGTGAAACATTTTGCGATGTTTTTCTTTGGTTTCTAAAGTGCATAAGTATCTCGTTTTCAATACAACGGGATGCATAACTGCTCAGCTTAACCTTTTTGTCAACATCAAATGTATTTATCGCTTTAATTAGTCCTATTGTTCCAATGGAAACAAGGTCATCTTGGTCGGTGTTTACAGCATAATATTTTTTAATGATATGAGCAACCAACCTAAGATTATGCTCAACAAGCTTATTCCTTGCCTTAATATCCCCATTTTTTGCCTTAATTAAGTATTCTCTCTCCTCCTCATCACTAAGAGGCTTTGGAAATGTACCGTTTCCGCAAACATGAAGAATAAAGGTAAAAATGTACTGACCCAGATAGTTAATAAACTCAAACAAAATGTCACCTCTGTAAAATTATCCGAAAAAAATTCAGATACATATTTGTACATTATATTCCCCAAATTTTCAGTTTTGCCAGTCCAAAGAAAAAAGCACACGCAAAAGCGTGTGCAATCTATTATAAAGATTATACATTACCAAATTCGGTAAGTTCAAGGTCTTTGTTGTGTTCCAAAGCCCAGTCTATGCTCCATTCCGAGGTAAATAGAAGTAGGTGATTACCCTTTAAGTCTTGAATCCTCTTTGTGTCGGAGGCAAGGTCAAGTGACTTGACATCAACACTTTCGTCATTCTTTATCCACCTGATAAAGCGGAAAGGCAGGTTTTCCATTATTATGTCAACATTGTATTCGTTGTTAAGTCGGTGTTTTAGTACATCGAACTGAAGTACACCCACAACACCAACAATTACTTCTTCCATACCTGCGTCAAGCTCTTGGAAAATCTGAATTGCACCCTCTTGTGCAATCTGATTTGTACCCTTTATGAACTGCTTACGCTTCATAGTGTCCTTTTGACGGACAAGGCAGAAATGCTCCGGCGCAAAGGTTGGAATACCTTTAAAGGAAAATTTGTGTGATGGTGTACAAACTGTGTCGCCAATGGAGAAGATACCCGGGTCAAACACACCTATTATGTCACCTGCGTAGGCTTCGCTTACAATCTCTCTTTCCTGTGCCATAATCTGCTGTGGCTGGGAAAGTTTTATCTTTTTGTTGCCCTGCATATGGAATACTTCCATATCCTTATCAAATTTTCCCGAGCAAATTCTCATAAAGGCAATTCTATCCCTGTGATTCTTGTTCATATTAGCCTGAATTTTAAATACAAATGCAGAGAATGGATCCTTGGTAGGTTCAATCAAACCGTCGTTCGATTCCCTTGGTAAAGGTGGTGTTGTAAGGTTTAAAAATTCTTCAAGGAACGGCTCAACACCAAAGTTTGTAAGTGCAGAACCAAAGAATACAGGTGTAAGCTCTCCCCTACGCACAGCATCAAGGTCAAATTCATCTCCTGCACCGTCCAAAAGCTCAACATCATCAAGGAGGATGTCCTTTTGACCGTAAGCCAAGTGGCTGTCAAGCTGTGGGTCGTCTAAGGAAAATTCTTCTTTCAAAACCTCTTTTTGACCGTTATTTGCGGTGAAAGCAAGGACTTTCTTCGACTTTCTGTCATACACACCCTTAAATTCCTTACCTGAACCGATAGGCCAGTTAATTGGGCAAGTGTTTATGCCCAAAACATTCTCTATGTCCTCAAGCAAATCATATGGACTTTTGGAATCCCTGTCCATCTTGTTGATAAAGGTAATTATAGGGATGTGTCGCATAACACAAACCTTAAAAAGCTTTATGGTCTGGTTTTCAACACCCTTACTTCCATCAATTACCATTACAGCACAGTCAGCCGCCATAAGTGTACGGTATGTGTCCTCGGAGAAGTCCTGGTGACCCGGTGTATCAAGGATATTGATGCAGTAACCCTTGTACTTAAACTGCATAACAGAAGATGTAACAGAAATACCCCTCTGTTTTTCTATTTCCATCCAGTCAGAAACAGCGTGTTTTGCTGTCTTTTTACCCTTAACAGAACCGGCAAGGTTAATTGCACCTCCGTAAAGGAGCAGTTTTTCGGTAAGTGTTGTTTTACCGGCGTCAGGGTGGGATATGATTGCAAATGTTCTTCGTTTATTAATTTCGCTAACTATATCGCTCATTTTTCCTCCAAAATACTTGACATATTTCCAAATGTATATTTTACTATGAATATAATAGTTAGTCAATGATTTTGGAGTAATTATGAAAAAAATAGGTTTATATATTCACATACCCTTTTGCAAAACTAAATGCCCCTACTGTGATTTTTTCAGTGTAAGACAAAATGATGAAGAAATGGACAGATATGTAAAAGGTATTATTAATTCTTTTAAAGATTATTCAAATGATGGAATTATACTTGATACAATATATTTTGGGGGCGGAACGCCAAGTGTTTTGGGTACAGAAAGGCTTACAAAAATTTTAGGAGCAATAAAAAGCAATTTTACAGTTGATGATAACGCTGAAATTACAATTGAAGTAAACCCCACAAGTACAGATAGGTTGGATTTTGGCAAATTAAAGGAATCAGGTATTAACAGACTGTCTGTGGGTATGCAATCGGCTGTTGAAAGTGAAATGAAACTACTTGGCAGAACACATACACGAGAAGATGTTGTAAACACAGTGAAAAACGCTCAAAAATGCGGTATTTCTAACATTTCACTTGATTTGATAATAGGAGTACCCACTCAAACAAAAACCTCCCTAAAGGAGTCTATGGACTTCTGTGCGTCACTTGGAGTTAAGCACATTTCTGCATATATCCTAAAAATTGAAAAAGGTACAAAATTTTACGAAATTCAGGATAGTTTAGATTTGCCAAATGAGGATATTCAGGCGGAGCAATATATATTTGTCAGCCGGTATCTTGAAAAGTTGGGATATAAGCAGTATGAGATTTCCAACTATTCATTAGAGGGCTATGAAAGCAGACACAACAATAAATACTGGAGATGTATGGAATATATCGGCATAGGACCCTCTGCACATTCCTTTTACAACGGTGAAAGATTTTACTATGGAAGAAGCTTTGAGGATTTTTATCGTGATATAAAAATTCCTGACGGGAAGGGCGGTACGGAAGAAGAATTTATTATGCTTAATCTCCGACTGAAAAGAGGATTGATTTTCAGCGAATTTGAAGAAAAGTACGGTCATAAAATTTCTGATAGATTTTTTAAGAAAGCAGAATTATTCAGAAAAGCCGGATATATAACCATAGATAAAGAAAAGGCATCCCTGACAACAGAGGGATACCTTGTTTCAAACGCAATAATAAGTGAATTGATTTAGTAATAAAACCTCATATACTTTATGCTGTAAAAGTCGCAGGTTGTGATGTCGTTAGTTCCTCGCTCATTAATCATCAGGAAGTTAGCTCCAACTCCCAACAGAGTACCCTCAAGGGTGAGCATTGTTGTACTGCCGGCAAGGAAATTAACCTGCACCATTCTGCCTATCTGAGTTCTTGCAAAGCTATTCAGATATTGTATGTTTTGAGCGTTTACTAAGAATGGTTGATTTTGCTCTTCAATAGGATTTGTTCCTGTGCCGGTTTCAAGATTTGTTCTTATAGGAGAAGAAATTGGCACCATTCTCCCTGTTGCAGTTGTGCCCGGGTTAGTTACATCAGTTAGATTTTCTTCTCCAGTTGACGACACAGCTCCTTCTGCTATATTGCCGGGAAGCCGGGATTCTCCGTTGCTGATTCCCGGTGTACTGCTGACACCATCCATACTTTGCCTGTGGGCTGTTGCAATCTGTTCAAGTGACGGAATATTAACAACATCGGAAGTGTTTGGTTGAAGATATCTGTTACTACCCTCCCCTGTCAGTCCGTATATTTTACCTAAATCTATCATATTATGATTTACCATAGTTCCTCCTTAAGTATCAGCATACGCCTCTGTTGGTGCATAAAAGCAATGGTCACCTATACGAGTGTATAAAATTCCAACCTTGCTTGGAAAATATGTTGGACATACATCGCTGTAAGGGTTGAAGTAGAACAGGCTGTTACCAACAGATGGAAGCCGTCCGCCATTCAACGCCCAATCGGCAATTTCGTATTGAATTGGGTCGGGAGTCATATTGAAAACATTTTGCGGATTATATGCACCATTGATATAGTCGTGATAGCAGGTGAACTGTCGGTCTTGGGTAAGTATCTTTCTCACATCCCCACCGTTGCTGGTTCTGGCAAATTCGCCGTAGGGAACCTGTGCCCTGTTCATTATCAGAGTTGCTATTGCCCGCATACCGTCCTCACCCTCCGATTCAGCCTCACATTTCAGCATTCGGGCAAACAGTTCCCTTGTATCCATAGCCATATTATCACCTCAATCATCACCATATTTTATGCTGATGATTTTTTTATGACACAAATAATTATTTATACATAATTTTAAAAAGAAAAGCAGACACCAAAACCTTTGATGTCTGCCTATAAAAAGTATTTCTTCTTTTTTAATACTGTTTAATCTTTATTTTAGACAAGTATATCCCATTAGGTATTCGTCAACCTCAGCCGCCGCATCTCTTCCCTCTCGGATTGCCCATACAACAAGGGACTGTCCTCTGTGCATATCTCCTGCAGTAAACACTTTATCTATATTAGTTGAGTACTTACCTTCTTCGGTTGCAACATTACTTCTGTTGTTGGTTTCAACACCAAAAGCCTCAGGAATATATTGCTTAGGGCCTAAAAATCCAGCAGCAATCAGTACAAGCTCTGCCTCAATGTACTGTTCACTTCCTGCAACCTCCTGCATAACATTTCTGCCTGATTCTTCGTCATAGACAAATTCAACCTTAACAGTTGTTACGCCCTTTAGGTTGCCCTCTTCATCCTTTACAAACTCCTTAACGGTAGTCTGATAAATTCTTGGGTCACTTCCGAATTTTGCAATAGCCTCCTCCTGACCGTAGTCTGTTTTGCAGACCTTGGGCCATTCAGGCCATGGATTGTTTTCTGCCCTTGAATCAGGTAGCTTTGGCATCATTTCAAGCTGAACAACAGACTTGCAACCCTGACGGATAGATGTACCAACACAGTCGTTGCCTGTGTCACCACCGCCGATGATAACAACATTTTTATCCTTTGCAGAAATGTAGTTTCCGTCCTCCAAATTGGAGTCCAGAAGACTCTTTGTTGTAGCCTTTAAAAAGTCAACTGCAAAATAAATTCCGTTTGCATCTCTGCCCGGTGCATTGATGTCACGGGGATTACCGGCACCACAGCAGAGAACAACAGCGTCATATTTTCTAAGTAGAGTAGCCGGTTTAATGTCCTCACCAACATTTTTGTTAGTTTCAAACTTAACACCCGATGCCTTCATAAGGTCAACTCGTCTGTCAATTACGCTCTTTTCAAGCTTCATATTTGGAATACCGTACATAAGCAGACCGCCGATTCTGTCGTCCTTTTCATATACAGTAACATTGTGACCTCTCTTGTTAAGCTGGTCGGCACAGGCAAGACCGGCAGGGCCTGAGCCTACAACGGCAACACTTTTTTCAGTCCTAACCTTTGGTGTGTCCGGCTTCATCATTCCGCTTGAATATGCGTACTCAATGATAAAGTTTTCATTTTCCTTAACGCTTACAGGGTCACCGTTAAGTCCACATGTGCAAGCCGCCTCACAAAGAGCAGGACAAACCCTTGAAGTGAACTCAGGAAAATTGTTTGTCATAAGGAGTCTGTGGGCAGCAGCCTCGTACTCATTTGTAAATATAAGGTCGTTCCATTCAGGTATCAGGTTGTTAAGAGGACAACCTGACACCATACCCATTATAGGTTTACCGTTTTGGCAAAAGGGAACACCGCAGTCCATACATCTTGATGCCTGTTGACACCTGAGGGATTCTTCAATTGGTGTATGGAACTCATTATAATGTTTAATTCTTTCAAGGGGCGAAGTGCCCGAATTGTTTTTTCTATCATACTCTAAAAAACCTGTTGGCTTTCCCATTATATTCGCCGCCTCACTTTCTTGTATTAATATAGAATGCCTCTATCTTTGCCTGTTCAGGGCTCATACCCTTTTCTTCCATAGCATACATAGTCTGCATCATCTTTGCGTAGTCATTTGGAAGTACTTTCTTAAACTTTGGCAGATACTCTTCAAAGTTATCAAGGATTTCCTTACCCTTAGGTGAGCCTGTAACATTAACATGCTCTGTAATAATATCCTTTAGCTCTGCAACATCGTACTTTTCGGTAACACCGCTTACAGATACAAGCTCTTTGTTCATATTCATATAGAGGTTTGAATCCTCGTCAAGAACATAAGCGATACCGCCACTCATACCGGCTGCAAAGTTTTTGCCTGTTTTACCTAAGATAACAACTCTACCGCCTGTCATATATTCACAACCGTGGTCGCCTACACCCTCAACAACTGCAATAGCACCGGAGTTTCTTACGCAGAATCTTTCTCCTGCAACACCGCTGATAAAGGCTTTACCGCTTGTAGCACCGTAAAGTGCAACATTACCGATGATGATGTTTTCTTCTCTCTTAAAGGTTGAACCCTTTGGAGGATATACAATCAGCTTACCGCCTGAAAGACCCTTACCGAAGTAATCGTTGCTGTCGCCAACAAGCTCAAGTGTAATTCCCTTTGGAATAAATGCACCAAAGCTTTGACCACCGGCACCGTTACATTTTACTGTAAAGGTATCATCTTCAAGGGTGTTTTCGCCAAAGTGCTTTGTAACCTCTGAACCGAAGATTGTACCAACAGAACGGTCTGTGTTTGTAACATCAATTTCAATGGAGTGCTTTCTCTTTTTATTCTTAAATGCAGGAGAAAGTTCCTTAAGAATAATCTTTTCGTCAATAGTGTTTTCAAGTTCAAAGTCGTAGGCATCCTCTGAATTAAAGATTCTTGGAGCGTCTGTGTTTGCATAAGGGTTATTGATAATTTTGGACATATCAATTTTAGCACCCTTTGAGCCGGCTTCTGCCTCTTTAACCCTTAACAGGTCGGAACGGCCAACAAGCTCGTCAACTGTTTTAATGCCCAGCTTAGCCATATATTCACGAAGTTCCTGAGCAATAAAGTGCATAAAGTTGATTACATACTCAGGCTTGCCCTTAAATCTCTTGCGAAGTTCAGGGTTTTGTGTAGCGATACCCACAGGACAGGTATCAAGGTTACAAACCCTCATCATTACACAGCCCATTGTTACCAGCGGAGCAGTTGCAAAGCCAAATTCCTCTGCACCAAGCAGTGCTGCAACAAGTACATCACGACCTGTCATAAGCTTACCATCGGTTTCAATAACAACCTTTGAACGAAGTCCGTTAAGAATAAGTGTCTGATGTGTTTCGGCAAGACCAAGTTCCCATGGTAAACCTGCGTTGTAGATTGAGTTTCTTGGAGCCGCACCTGTACCACCGTCATAGCCGGAAATTAGAATTACTCCGGCACCTGCCTTTGCAACACCGGCAGCAACTGTACCAACACCTGCCTCGGAAACAAGCTTTACAGAAATTCTTGCGTCCTTATTAGCATTCTTACAGTCGTAGATAAGCTGTGCCAAGTCCTCAATGGAGTAAATATCGTGGTGTGGTGGTGGTGAAATAAGGCTAACTCCCGGTGTTGAATGTCTTGTCTTTGCAATCCACGGATAAACCTTTTTACCGGGCAGATGTCCGCCCTCACCGGGCTTTGCACCCTGTGCCATCTTAATTTGAATTTCCTTTGCACTAACAAGGTATTCGGATGTAACACCAAATCTACCTGATGCAATCTGCTTAATTGCAGAGCAACGGTTAAGACCGTCCTTACCTACTGTAAGTCTTTCGGTGTCTTCTCCTCCCTCGCCTGAATTTGACTTACCGCCGATGGTGTTCATTGCGATAGCCATAGTTTCGTGTGCTTCTTTTGAAATAGAGCCGTAGGACATAGCGCCTGTCTTAAATCTGTGGCAAATGCTTTCTACACTTTCTACCTCATCAATAGGAATACCGCCGTCCTCTGGGAAATTGAAGTCCAAAAGACTTCTTAAATTCATATTCTTATCTTCCCTGTTAATTGCGGAAGAATATTCCTTAAATAAATCATAGTTGCCTGTTCTTGTGGACTCCTGAAGAAGATGTATTGTTTCAGGATTGTAGAGGTGCTCCTCTTTACCGCTTCTAAGCTTATGACTACCTGCACTTTCAACCTCAAGGAGAACATTAAGGTCAAGTGGGTCAAAGGCAGATGCGTGTAGCCTTTCGGAGCGAGCACTAATGTCGTCAAGAGTAATACCGCCAACACGGCTTACTGTGTTGGTAAAGTATTTGTCGATAACCTCTTTAGAAATACCAATAGCCTCGAAAATTTTAGAGCCAAGGTATGACTGAATTGTGGAAATACCCATTTTAGAGGCAATCTTAACAATTCCGTGAAGAACAGAATCGTTATAGTCGTTTACTGCTGCATAGTAATCCTTATCAAGTGAGCCTGAGTCAACAAGGTCACGGATTGTTTCCTGTGCAAGATAAGGGTTGATAGCACTTGCACCGTAACCAAGCAGTGTTGCAAAATGATGAACTTCACAAGGCTCGGCACTTTCAAGCACCATAGATATTGATGTTCTCTTCTTTGTAGTTACCAAATGCTGTTGCATTGCAGAAACTGCAAGAAGTGAAGGAATTGCAACATGGTATTCGTCAACACCTCTGTCTGAAAGGATAATGATGTTAGCACCGTCTTTGTAAGCCTTATCAGCTAAGAAGAAGAGATGCTCAATAGCCTTTGCAAGATTTGTGTTCTTATAGTATGTGATTGGGATAACGGCAGATTTTAGTCCCGGAGCGTCAATATTCTTAATTTTCAGCATATCCGTATTTGTAAGGATTGGGTCTTGAATCTTAAGAATATGACAGTTTTCAGGCTTTTCTACAAGGATATTACCGTCACTGCCAAGGTGAACGCTTGTATCTGTAACAATTTCTTCTCTGATTGAGTCAAAGGGTGGATTTGTAACCTGTGCAAACAACTGCTTAAAGTAGTTGAATAAAGGTCCGTCTGACTGTGAAAGTGGTGGAATTGGTGAGTCAGTACCCATAGCCGCAATAGGCTCACTTCCGTTTTTAGCCATTGGAAGAATACTTGTTCTTATCTGCTCATATGTATAGCCAAAAGCCTTTTGAAGTCTTACAAGGTGTTCCTTGTCAAACTTTTCTACACCCTTATTAGGGATTTTAAGATCCTTGAGATAAATCAAGTTTTGGTCAAGCCACTCGCCGTAAGGCTGTCTTGTTGAATAGTATTCCTTAAGGTCGTCATCGTCAATAAGCTCGCCCTTAACTGTGTCAACAAGGAGCATTTTGCCGGGGCGGAGTCTTTCCTTAACGAGTACATCCTCAGGCGGAATGTCAATACAACCAACCTCTGATGAAAGGATAAGAAAACCGTCCTTTGTGATGTAGTATCTTGATGGTCTAAGGCCGTTTCTGTCAAGCACCGCACCCATAATGTCACCGTCGGAGAAGATAATAGAGGCAGGGCCGTCCCATGGCTCCATCATTGTTGCGTAGTACTGGTAGAAATCTCTCTTTTCCAGGGAAATAGTTTTGTTATTTTTCCAAGGCTCAGGAATTGTAATCATAACTGCAAGGGGCAGTGGCATACCTGCCATCATCATAAATTCAAGTGAGTTGTCAAGTCTTGCAGAGTCGGAACCCTTTGTATCAACGATTGGGAAAATTTTGCCCAAATCATCCTTTAGAACATCACAGGAAATTGATTCTTCTCTGGCGAGCATTCTGTCGGCATTACCTGTAATGGTGTTGATTTCACCGTTATGAACAATAATTCTGTTTGGATGTGCCTTTTGCCAGCTTGGGTTTGTATTTGTGCTAAATCTGCTGTGAACTGTTGCGATTGCAGAAGTGTAGTTTTCGTCCTGTAAATCAAAGAAGAATTTTCTAAGCTCTTTTACAAGGAACATACCCTTATACACTATAGTTCTGCTTGAAAGGGAAACAACATATGTATCCTCGTTGCTCTGCTCAAAAACTCGTCTTGCAATGTACAGCTTGCGGTCAAAATCCAAACCTTTTTCAACATTAGACGGTCTTTTAACAAAGCCTTGCATAATATAAGGCATACTGTCAAGAGCCTTTTGACCGATAACAGAGGGGTCAGTAGGAACATTTCTCCAACCCAAAAATTCAAGATTTTCTTTCTTTATAATAATCTCAAACAACTTCATAGCCTGCATTCTTTTCAGCTTGTTCTGTGGGAAGAAAAACATACCTATACCGTAATCCCTTTCATCCCCAATGTCAAAGCCTAAGTCGGCAGTAGCGTCTTTGAAAAATTCGTGTGAAATTTGCAGAAGAATACCAACGCCGTCGCCTGTCTTACCCTCTGCGTCCTTACCGGCACGGTGTTCCAAAGTTTCAACAATGCTGAGGGCATTGTCAACTACCTTTCGTGATTTTTCACCGTTGATGTTAACCACAGCACCTATACCGCAGTTATCATGCTCAAAGCGTGGGTCGTAAAGACCTTGCTTTTCAAATGGTTCCTGATTTCTGAAGTTATCCATCAGATGCACCTACTCCCTTTTAGTTTTATTGTAAAAAATAAGCCCACCAAAACAAGCATTTCCATAGGAAACACCTTGATTTGGTGAACACCATTGTTCACAATATTACGCACTATACCAATGCAATAAACACTTTATCACATTAAAGGGAGTTTGTCAATAGAATATTGCAATATTTCTAAAATAAGTTGCAATATTATTTATTATTATCATTAATTTCAATTATTTCTACATTATTATGCAAGAATATCTGTAAAATATTGCAGATATTCGATGTTTTGCAGATTTAAAAAGTAAAAACATAAAAATAAAAATGCCCCTGCATAAGCAAGGGCAAAAATTATTTAGAAATATCTACAACAACATTGTAGGAGCCGTAAATCCAGCAACCGTCAATATTTTGTAGTGACAGCTGTAACGGTGTTGTCTTTGAGCCTACCGAAATATCGGTATCGGTCAAATCCACATAGGATACAATGTTATTTTCACTGATTTTATCAATGCTATCCTTAGTTCCGTAAATCGTAATTTCCAAGGATGCCGTTGTTACCTCTCCGTAGTAGTTTTCGTCAAGTCCCCTGACTTGGAAGTCGGTAATTGTCAGTTTTTTCTTCTTCATAGAAGAAAGGTTTAGCTTAACATTTACAGAATTGACAGAGTTAATATCAATGCACTTATTAGGAATATTAAGACCTTTACTGATGTTGTAGTCGTTATTTTTTAGAGTAGAAAAATCTATTGTATCAGTAGTTATCCTTGAAATATTCATGATATTTGCAGACTCACCCGCAATAGAGATTTCGTTAGGCTCTATTGTATAGTAGTCGGACAGGTTTATTCCCGTAGGTGCATTTTTACTGCTTAAATCAACTCCCACATCCTTCATTTGAAGTACGCTGACAGTTGCTGTTACTGTTGACGGAGAAATTGACAAAGTATCTGTGTTAGTAAGTTCTTCACCAAAGGAGTCAAGTAGCTTTACCTTATATTCACTCTTGTAAGAGGAAGAAAGCTCTTTGTCAATCTTGCCTTTAATTACAACCTTATCAATCTTTTTGATTTCAGTTTCAGGGCCTGAAATAGACACCTCATCCTCGTTTAACAAAACAGTTCCGTAATATCCTTGTGGAATTGTATAGCTGATGTTCTGTTCAATTTTCTTAGTGATTTTACGGTTTCTGTCCAGTCTGATATACACAGTACCGGGGCTTACGGAGTCAATAGTATAATTTAGTGACGCACCGGTTTTTTTGGCCACAAGTGAAAGTGAGTATGAACCGGCAGAAGTTAAAAGGTCAGACTGCTCGGGAACAATCTGAATATCATCAGCTGTGAGAGAACCGATAACGGAACGGTTGCCTGTAACGGTAACACTACCCTTTAGCTCCTCGTTGTTAAACACCTTAAGCCCCTGATTTACTGCATTTTCAGGCAGATTTATAGTGATTGGGATATTGCTTACCACATAACTTGTTTCACCGTAATCTCCCATATTTATACTTACCCACATAGTTAGGGAAATTATGAAAGAAAGTATAATCAAAAACAGCTTGTTGGTAAATATTTTTGAGAAAAATCCTTTATTCATCTTTCTTATTCTCCTTTCTGGAGGAGAATTTGCTAAAGAAATTCTTTTTTTCTTCCACAGGAATCAGTACACTTTCAAGTTTTTCTATAAGAGAATCCCTTGAATAATTGGATGTGAGCTGACCGTTTTCAGAAACGGAAATTGTGCCTGTTTCTTCCGAAACAACAACCACAACTGCGTCAGAAACCTCGGTAATACCAAGGGATGCTCTGTGCCTTGTACCAAGGTTCATATCCACATCCTCGTTTCTTGAGGTCAACGGCAAAATACATCCCGCCGACTTCACCTTGCCGGAGCTGATAATAACAGCGCCGTCGTGAAGCGGAGCCTTGTTAAAGAATATATTGCCAAGTAGCGCTATTGAAGTATCTGCGTTAATTTCAACACCTGTTGAGGCAATATCGGAAAGCTTTGTTTCGTTTTCAAAAACTATCAAAGCACCTGTCTTTTGTCTGCTGAAAATTTCTGCTGTTTCTGCAACATCAATAATAGCCTTTTTCTCAGCCATTATCCATTCTTCTGTTCTCTTAACCCTGTTAAACAGGCTGAACCTTTTAATATTATTTCTGCCCAGTTGTTCAAGGGCATTTCGTATTTCTGGCTGGAAAATAATAACAAGGAGCACAACTCCAAATTCAAAGAGAGTCCTAAGAAGAATCTCCATCATCAGCATATTAAATACAGTTGCCACCAAATATGCTATCAGAAGAATAACAATACCCTTAACAAGCTGTTCTGCTCTTGTATCTCTGACAAGCTTAAAAAGGCTGTAAACGATAAATGCAATTACAACAATGTCAATAATATCAACAAATCTAAAGGTTTTCAGCACAGTAAGGACACTGTTAAGCCATGCACTAAAGTTCATTATTATTCCTCCTTGTTTTAGTATTTCAATTCATTTTAACACAATTCTAATATTTCTTCAAGTCGTTTTTAGGGATAAGCTCTTAATAATGGAAATTAACCTTGTAATTTCTTCCTTTTTATTAAATGCACCGGGTACAACTCTTACAGTTCCTGTGTCCAAGGTACCCACACTTTCGTGTGCAAGTGGTGAACAGTGAAGTCCTCCCCTTGTGCATATTCCGTGTTTGTCAAGGATAGCAACAACATCCTCGGAATACATATTGTTAATGTTAAAGGAAACAACAGGTGCAACCTTGCCGTATAAAAATTTGTCGTTGTACAGGCTGACATTTTTCATCTTCTTAAGGCTGTTAAAAAGGTAGCTTGCAAGACGGTACTCTTTTAAATAAAGATTATCTATGCCCTGCTGCTTTACAAAATTAACACCTGCTAATAGTCCTGCTATTCCGTTAAGATTTTGTGTACCGCTTTCAAATCTTTCAGGAAGTGCCTCAGGCTGACTTTTTCTTATAGATTCTGTTCCTGTTCCGCCAAATAATAAGGGCTTTAGCTTGTGGTTGTTAATTAGGAGTACTCCCGTACCCATAGGACCGTATAATCCCTTGTGACCAGACGTACAAACAAAGTCATAATCGTCATTTTTTACATCTATATTAAAAATACCTGCCGACTGTGCCGCATCAACACAGAAAAGTACTCCATATCTGTGACACAAAGCACATATTCTTTCAATAGGAAATCTCACACCGAATACATTTGATGCGTGGGTGCAGATAACAAGTTTTGTCTGTGGTATTATAAGTTCACGAACATTGTTTACAATATCGTCAGGGTTTTCCGAATAATCAAATACTGAGTAGGTTATATTTCGCTTTTTTAGTTCTTCAAGTGGTCTTGTAACCGAATTATGCTCCATTGAGGATATAATTACATGGTCACCCTCCTCCAAAAGTCCAAAAATCACCGTATTAAGTGCCATTGTACAGTTTAGAGTAAATATTACTTCTTCTTCGCTTTCAACATTAAACAGTTCTTTAATAGATTTCCTGCAATTATATATCACCTTTGCCGCCTCAAGTGACAGATGATGTCCACTCCGTCCGGGATTTGCACTATATTTTTGTAGAGATTTGCTTACATTTTGCTTTACTGATAAAGGTTTTGGGAAAGTAGTAGCACCGTTATCAAGATAAATCATTACCTTGTAACTACACCCAGCACAATTACTTTGTTATCTTCAAGAATTTCTTTTGCCCTTTCAATTTCGTCCTTAACCATTAAGCTGTAACCGCAAGACCTTGCAACATTGTTTTTCGGTGTTCTTTCCACCGAGCTTTTTATATTGTTTTTATCAAGTATATCTTTACCCTTTAGGGCGCTTGATACTGAATTTAACAGAATATAGTATTTCAATAAAATCACCTCATAGTACAGTACATACTATGAGGTGAAAAACCATCTGTTCTTATGTAATTATTCAGAAAGCAGGTCGGACATATCGTACATTCCTGCCGGTTTACCCTTCATAAATACAGCGGCATTGACAGAGCCCACTGCAAATACTTCCTTGGAATGTGCCTCGTGCTTGATAGAAACAACCTCGTCCTTACCGGCGAAAATAACCTCGTGTTCGCCAACGATTGTACCGCCACGAATGGAGTGAATACCGATTTCGTTTTTCTCTCTTTGCTTGCGGTAGGAGTGTCTGTCATAAACATACTGCTTTTCCTTTGGTGAAACCTCTGAAATTCCATCTGCAATCATAAGTGCAGTACCGCTTGGTGCGTCAAGCTTAAGGTTGTGGTGCTTTTCAATAATTTCAATATCGAAGTTATCGCCGTGACTTGCAAAAACCTTTGTTGCCATTTTGCAAAGCTCAACCATAAGATTTATGCCCAGTGACATATTTCCCGAATAGAAAATACCAATCTTTTCAGATGCATTTTTTATCATAGAAACCTGGTCGGCAGAGTATCCTGTTGTGCAAATTACAGCCGGAACACCCTTAGTTACAGCATAATCAAGCATTGAGTCAAGTACAACAGGGTTGCTAAAGTCAATAATAGCGTCATACTTTTCCTCAATTTCCTCAAAGCTTTTGTAAACGGTAAAATCGTAGTCGCCGCAGTCGTATGTATCAACACCGCAGGCAACAACACAATCATTTCTTTCTTCTATTGTTTTTACAATAAAATGACCCATCTTTCCTGAGCATCCGCTTATAATAATTTTTGTCATCTATAATTCCCCTTAACACAATATTGGGCGTACTAAGTACTAAGTGCTAAGTACGCCCAACAGATTAATTTTTATACTTATCCAAAAGATTATACTTCGCCAAGCATTCCTTTAGGTCGTGATAACCTTGGTAGCTCATTGGCACAAGTGGCAATCTGCATTCACCGGCGTTAAAACCAATGAGGTTCATAGCAGTCTTAACAGGTATTGGGTTTACATCAGAGAACATAATATCCATTAGTTCAACATAATGGAAGTTCATCTCAGCAGCCTTCTTGAAGTCATTGTCAAGACAAGCCTGACAAATCTCGTGCATCTCCTTTGGACAGAAGTTAGCAAATACAGAGATAACACCCTTACCGCCTAATGACATAAACGGTACAGTCTGGTCGTCATTACCTGAATAAATAGCAAAATCGTCACTGCAAAGACTTCTTGTAAGTGAAACAGAAGAAATATCACCGTTTGCTTCCTTTACACCAACAATGTTAACATGCTTTTCAAGCTTGGCATAGGTCTGTGGCTTCATAGCACATCCTGTTCTTGACGGAACATTGTAAAGGATAATAGGCAAGTCAACTGAATCGGCAATAGTTGTAAAATGCTTGATAAGTCCTGCCTGAGAAGTCTTGTTATAATAAGGTGTAACAGTAAGAAGTCCGTCAACACCGTAGGTCTGAGCTGACTTAGAAAGGTTAACTGCTGTTGCAGTATCGTTACTGCCTGTACCGGCAATAACAGGGATTCTCTTATTTACCTTTTCTGCAACATAGGACAAAACAGCCTTATGCTCTTCAACGGTAAGTGTTGCAGCCTCGCCTGTTGTACCACAGGCGATAATAGCGTCTGTACCGTTTTCAATTTGAAATTCAAGGAGTCGTCCAAGCTCGTCATAATTAACAGAGCCGTCGCTGTTCATTGGTGTAATTAAGGCAACACCTGAGCCTGTAAAAATTGGTGTGTTCATATTATTAACCTCCAAAGGGTTTATTCATCAAAATATCCCTCAGCACACAGAAGTTCTGCAAGAAGAACTGCACCGCCGGCAGCACCACGAAGGGTGTTGTGGCTCATACAAACAAACTTCAAATCGTACTGGGTATCAGGTCTAAGTCTGCCAACAGATACAGCCATACCGTTTTCAAGGTTACGAGCTGACTTAATCTGTGGCTGGTCAGGTTCTGTGAAGTAGTGGAGGAACTGCTTAGGGGCACTTGGAAGATTTAGCTCCTGTGCTCTTCCCTTATAGTTCTCCCAAACCTCTATAATTTTTTCTTCAGAAGGAACTTCGCCCTCAAAAGAAACAAATACTGCTGCTGTGTGTCCGTCAGAAACAGGAACTCTCAAGCACTGGGAAGTAATTGCAATGTCGTCTGTATCAACAATAACATCTCCGTCAATGTGTCCCCAAATTTTAAGCGGTTCTTTCTCTGACTTTTCTTCTTCTCCGCCGATGTATGGAATAAGGTTATCAACCATTTCAGGCCATCTTTCAAAGGTTTTACCTGCGCCTGAAATAGCCTGATATGTACAGGCGAGAACCTTGTTACATCCAAGCTCTTTAAGAGGATGTACAGCAGGAACATAGGACTGAAGTGAGCAGTTAGATTTTACTGCAACAAAGCCCTTTTTCGTGCCAAGTCGTTTTCTCTGAGCAGGAATGATGTTGATGTGGTCTGCATTGATTTCAGGAATAACCATAGGAACATCAGGAGTATGTCTATGAGCAGAGTTGTTGGAAACAACAGGACATTCAGCCTTTGCATAAGCCTCTTCAAGTTCTCTGATTTGATCCTTAGGCATATCAACTGCACAGAATACAAAATCAACTTTAGATGCCACTTCTTCAACATTAGCAGCGTCAAGAATAACCATATCCTCCATTGATTTTGGAATTGGAGCAGTCATTGCCCATCTATTTTCAACACATTCTTTATATGTTTTACCTGCACTTCTTTTACTTGCAGCCAGTGCAGTAACTGTAAACCAAGGGTGATTTTCCAGCAGAGTAGCAAATCTTTGACCTACCATACCGGTTGCACCGATTATACCAACTTTGTAATTCTTCATATTCTTCTTCCTCCAAATAAAAAAAACCAGTTGTGTTTTTCCCAACTTTATTATATTATAGATTAGGAAAAGCAAATTGACCTATTCTTCTTGTAATTTTATCATTTTATAAGAAGTATGTCAATTATTTTAATAAATTTAGATTGGAATTTTATATGAAAACAAGTGATTTTTATTATGACCTCCCTGAGGAGTTAATAGCACAAACTCCTGTCGAGCCAAGGGACTCCTCACGAATGCTCATATACGACAGAGCAAAAAAGGAAATTTCTCACAAGCATTTTTATGATGTGATTGATTACCTGAATGAGGGCGACACATTAATTGTAAACGATTCAAGAGTATTGCCTGCAAGAATTTACGGTACAAAAATTCCAACAGGCGCTAATGTGGAATTTTTACTTCTAAAGCAAAAGGAAGAAAAGGTGTGGGAAACCCTTGTAAAGCCTGGTAAAAAAGCAAGAACAGGTGACAAATTCTCATTTGGCAAGGGAATTATGACAGCCACCGTCATAGATGTCCTTGAGGACGGCAACAGAATTGTACAGTTTGAATGTGAAAACAACTTTTTTGAAACACTTGACAAAATCGGTCAAATGCCCCTTCCCCCTTACATTCACGAAAAGCTAAAGGATAAGGAAAGGTATCAAACTGTTTACAGTCACGAGTTAGGCTCGGCGGCTGCCCCCACAGCAGGACTTCACTTTACAAAGGAACTAATGGAAAAAATCAAGGATAAGGGTGTAAATATCGGCTATGTAACACTCCATGTTGGACTTGGCACCTTTAGACCGGTTAAGGTTGATGATGTTACAACCCATAAGATGCACAGCGAACACTTTGAAGTTCCAAAGGAAACTGCTGATCTTATCAATAAAACGAAGGAAAACGGCAAAAGGGTAATTGCAGTTGGTACAACCTCCTGCAGAACCTTGGAAAGTGTTGCAAAGGAACACGGAAAAGTTGTGTCCTGTGAAGGTTGGACAGATATTTTCATTTATCCCGGCTTTGAGTTTAAGGTGCTTGACGGACTAATCACTAATTTCCACTTACCCGAAAGCACTCTCATTATGCTTGTTTCAGCCTTTGCAGGTTATGAGGAAACAATGGAAGTCTACAAGACAGCAGTTGAAGAAAAGTACAGATTTTTCTCTTTTGGTGATAGTATGTGCATTTTATAGTTATAATATACACATAATATGTTGACAAAGCGTCATATTAAGAGTATAATTATAATACAATAACACAAGGAGTTGATATTATGGCAAAGGTTAGTACAAATGTCAGTTTGGATGCTGATATTAAAAAAGAAGCGCAGGAGCTTTTTGCAGAATTAGGAATGGACTTATCAACCGCAATAAATATTTTTATTCGTCAGGCATTAAGACAACACTCTATTCCTTTTGAGATTACGACAGATGTTCCTAACGAAGAAACTATAAGAGCTATTGAAAATGTTAGAAATGGTATAGGATTAAGTCGCGGCTTCCATTCTGTTTCCGAGTTAATGGAGGATTTGAATGCTGACGATTAGGTATGAAAAAACCTTTAAAAAAGATTTCAAAAGAATTATTAAAAGATGTTATCGAAATACTGGCAAGCGGACAAATGTTGCCGGAAAAATATAAAGATCATAATTTGACAGGTAATTATTATGATTGCAGGGAATGTCACATTACCCCTGACTGGTTGTTGATATATAAAATCAACAATAATGAATTAATACTATATCTCACAAGGACCGGCACACACAGTGATCTATTCTGATTTATTAGGCGTGGATTCTCGCGCCTAATGTTTCTTTAGCGATTGGAAATATCCTATAAACCGTACACATCGGCGACAGTATGTTTATAAAGTAGGTATTATTTATGTATAAATTAATCAAACAAGAGGGCAACGCAAGACTTGGAGAGTTCGAAACTCCCCATGGTACATTTAAAACTCCCTGTTTTATGAATGTTGCAACAGCAGGAGCAATAAAGGGCGGTTTGTCTGCCTTTGACCTTGCAGACGCAAAATGTCAGGTTATGCTCTGCAACACATATCATCTCCATGTGAGAACAGGAGATGAAAAAATCAAACAGCTAGGTGGAATACACTCCCTAACCCGTTGGAACGGACCTATCCTTACAGACTCAGGCGGATTTCAGGTTTTTTCCCTTGCAAAGCTAAGAAACATTAAGGAAGAAGGAGTTTATTTTTCTTCCCATATAGACGGTAGAAAAATCTTTATGGGACCTGAGGAGTCTATGCAAATTCAGTCAAACCTTGGCTCTACAATAGCTATGGCTTTTGATGAATGTATTGAAAACCCTTCACCCTACGAATATGTTGCAAAATCAGTTGAGAGGACAACTCGTTGGCTTGTTCGTTGCAAGGAAGAAATGGAAAGGCTTAATTCAAAGCCTGACACCATAAACAAAAAGCAAATGCTTTTTGGCATAAATCAAGGCTCAACCTATGAGGATTTGAGAATAAAGCATATGAAGGATATTGCACAGCTTGACCTTGACGGCTACGCCATAGGAGGACTTGCCGTTGGCGAAACAAGTGAGGAAATGTACAGAATAATTGAGGCGGTTACACCTCATATGCCTGAAAACAAAATAAGATACCTTATGGGTGTTGGTACTCCTGTAAATATTTTAGAGGGTGTAAAGCGTGGTGTTGATTTATTTGACTGTGTAATGCCCAGCAGAAATGCCCGTCACGGTCACCTTTTCACTTCAAAGGGTATTATCAATATTAACAACCAAAAATACCAAATGGACTTAAGTCCTGTTGACGAAAAATGTGAGTGTCACACCTGCAAAAACTTTTCAAGGGCATATTTAAGACATCTTAAAAAGGCTGATGAAATGCTTTATATGCGACTTGCAGTAATTCACAATCTGCATTTTTACAATAATCTTATGGAAAACATCAGAAACAGCCTTGAAAAGGGTGAATTTGACAATTTCTATAAATTGAATATTGACATTCTGGGAAATCGTATTTAAAATGACACTTGAAACTATATATAATTATTGATATAATTTAATAAGTATTATGAAATGGAGAATTAAACTATGAATCTTAATTTACTTTCCGCTGCCAACTCAGGCGGTAGTATGTGGACGCTTATCATCATTTATGTTGTTATCTTTGCCGGTATCTACTTTATTCTTATCAGACCAAAGTCAAAAAAGACTAAAGCAGAGCAGGAATTAAGAAACAGCCTTGAAATCGGCGACGAAATCACAACAATCGGCGGTATAGTTGGACGAGTTATCGCAATTCGTGAAGAAGCTGACGAGATTGTTCTTGAAACAGGCGCTGAAAAAACAAAGATGGTATTTAAGCGTTGGGCAATTTCAACAGTAAATACAGAAAAGGAAAAGCCTGTTACAGAGAAGAAAGCAAGCAAAGGTTTCTTCGGCAGAAAGAAGAAAGAAAATACCGAAGAAAATCCTGTTGAAAAATAATCATCATAAAATTTTACACCCCTGAATATGATTTAGTATCATATTCGGGGGTGTTTCTTTTGAAAAGTATAACAATAGAATTTAGTAAATTCACATTTTTAAAGGGGATTGTAATAGGATTAATTGTGGGAGAAATTGTATTGTTTGTACTTTTGAGCATTACCTCTGCTGTGATGGCAAGTACAGGAATACTGAACAATACTTTACTCGAAATTATGCTTACAGTAATTTGCGGAGTTTCTGCATTTATTTCGGGTATAGTAAGCTCAAAAATCATTAAATCGAAAGGTCTTATCAACGGACTTATAATCGGAATGTTATTTTTTGTAATTATATTTAGTGCAGGACTGATTATGATGGACGGTACTATCACACTTTTTACCTTTTTAAAGCTAATTGTATCTGTTATATTTGGAATGATTGGCGGAGTTTTGGGTCTGAATAAAAAGGAAAAACTGATTAAATAGAAAAAAATATGGGCGAGTTTCCTCGCCCAATAATTATATGTATTGACACTTATTGACTAATAGATAATCAGCAAACAGGAACAGTCCAACCCATTTTGTCCTCTACCTTGCCCCACTGAATACCTGTAAGGTTGTCGTAGAGCTTTTGGCTGATTTCGCCGATTTCGCCGTTGTTGATTGTCATAATCTTGTCACCGCACTTTAATTCTCCGATTGGAGAAATAACTGCGGCTGTACCTGTGCCAAAGCTTTCCTTTAGTCTTCCCTCTTCTGAAGCCTTAATAACCTCGTCAATGGAAAGTCTTCTCTCGGAAACATTGTAGCCCCAGGATTTAAGCAGTTCAATAGTACTCATTCTTGTGATACCGCTGAGGATAGAGCCTTGAAGTGAAGGAGTTACGATTTCGTCGTCAATTACGAAAAATACATTCATTGTTCCAACTTCTTCAATGTACTTTCTCTCTACACCGTCAAGCCATAATACCTGTGTGTATTTGATTTTCTCTGCCTCGTCCTGAGCCTTTAAGGATGCAGCATAGTTACCGCCTGTCTTGGTAAAGCCCATACCGCCTTTAACTGCACGAACATAGTTTTCTTCAACATAAATCTTAACAGGGTTTAGTCCCTCGGGATAATAAGCACCAACAGGTGAGCAAATTACAACAAAGAGGAGATGCTCGGCAGGATGTACGCCAAGATGTGCGTCAGTTGAGAAGATAAACGGTCTTATGTAAAGTGATGTACTCTCCTGATGTGGTACCCAATCCTTTTCAACCTCAACTAGCTTTTTAATAGCCTCAACACAAAATTCTTCGTCAATTTGTGGAATACAAAGTCTTTCGTTAGAAACATTAAGTCTTGCCATATTTTTGTCAGGTCTAAAGAGGTTAATGCCACCCTTGACATTTCTGTAAGCTTTAAGACCCTCAAAAACTTCCTGACCGTAGTGAAGTACCATAGCAGATGGGTCAAGCTCAATAGGACCGTATGGTACAATCCTTGGGTTATGCCAACCCTCGCCTGCGTCATAGTTCATCAAGAACATATGGTCAGTGAAAATGCGACCAAAGCCTAATTTACTTTCATCAGTAGGCTTTTCCTTTGGATTTTTAGTAAGTTCAATTCTAATTTCTTCCATTGTTATTACGACCTTTCCGTAAATGAACTCTATATATATTCTATCACAAATAATTCAACTGTCAATAATTTATTAAAGATTTCATATCGTCAGGTAACTCACTTCTCACTTCAACATCCTGTTTTGTAACAGGATGAATAAACTTTAAGGATGAGCAATGTAGTGCCTGACGGCTGATATTATCTCTGTTTCCGCCGTATAACTCATCCCCTGCAAGTGGATAACCCAAATAACTCATATGACAGCGGATTTGATGTGTTCTCCCTGTTTCAAGGACACAGCGGACAAGTGAATATTCTTTATTCCTTGTTAATACATAGTAATGTGTAACTGCCCTTGCACCGTCCTTATTTACTTCCCTAACCATTTTGCTGTCAGGCTTTAGGCGTATATTTTTATCAACAGTTCCGTCTTCGACAATATTTCCTTGGCAAACTGCTGTATATTCTTTATATAAACCCTTTAGCCCATTTGCAGTAAATCTGTCCTTAGCAATAATAACAAGACCGGAAGTATCCCTGTCAATCCTGTTAATTACCCTAAAGGTATAGTCCTCACCCTTACTCATTGCGTAATACCTAACAATGTTTGCAAGGGTATCTCTTTGGTGATTTTTTGTTGGGTGAACAGGCATATTAGGCGGTTTATCGACAACAAGGATATGCTTATCCTCAAATTTTATGTCAAGCTCACCTGAAACAGGCTCAATCTCATTGTTGTCACTTGGGAGTTTTATCTCTATTTTATCACCAAAATGCACCGAATCAATAGTGCGGATAAGCTTACCGTCCCTTGTAATTCCATTTTCCGTCCTGACAAGCTTTGTAATTAGTCGTGAAGAGATATTACAATACTTTTTTAAAAATTCCTTGCAAATAGCACCGTCATATTCCTTTGGTACATCAAAAAATAAGATATTATCCATAATTAAAATATATGTAATGAACGAGCAATGAAAATTACAAGAATCATCTCAATTACAAAGATAAATGGTAGTCCAACCATAAAGAGGGAAACCTTTGTTTTGTGGTGAATCATTTTCATTGTAATGTACATAGCCGCAGAGCCACCTAATAAAGCTATAAGCATAAGGGTATTTTCTCTTACTCGTCTAAGTCCTACTTTACTTGCTTTTTTATCGTAATATGTCAGCAAAAACGCAACAAAATTAATTGATAAGAGATAAATTATAAAAATAACTGAAATCATTTTTAACCTCGGGAGATGTTTAATTTGAAATACAAAATTTGCCTTTCTATGTTTGCTGTTGCTATGCTTATTGCCGCAGTTACCCTGAACAGCTACAAAATAACACCTACTGACACAAAAAGTGTTGCAGTAAATAAAGTAGCAGAAACAACAACTGTAACAACAACAAAGACTGTTAGTAATCAAAATAAGAAAGATAACGAAATTATGAAAGGCTTATGGGTCACTTATATGGAGCTTGATATGAGCGACACCGACAGGAGTTATAGTGCCTTTAAAAATAAATTTGATACAATAGTCAGTGATGCCATAAAATGCGGTTTTAACGCATTAATTGTACAGGTAAGACCATTTTCAGACGCATTATATTACTCAAAATACTATCCACATTCACATATTTTAAGCGGTACACAGGGCAAAGACCCTGAATATGACGCACTAAATTATATGTGCCAAAAATGTCACGAAAACGGAATTCAAATTCACGCATGGGTAAATCCCTTTAGAATATCCACAAACAATACACCGTCAAAGTTAAGTGACGATAACCCATATGTTAAGGATAACTCAATAGGTGTTAAAACAGACACAGGCATTTACATAAATCCCGCTATAAAGAAAGCAAGGGAATTGATTGAAAACGGTGTAAAGGAAATTATAGAAAACTACGATGTAGATGGCATCCAGTTTGACGATTACTTCTACCCTACCAAGGACAAAAACTTTGATAGTGAAGAATACAACAGCTATCTAAAGGCTCAAAATGGTGACGCTATGAAATTATCACGGTGGAGAAAGGACAATGTAAATAAGCTAATTAAAGAAACATACAAGGCTGTACATTCCTCGAAAGATAATGTTATGTTTGGAATTTCCCCACAGGGCAACATTAAGAATAATAATGAAATATATGCAGATGTGAAAACCTGGTGCTCACAAATGGGCTATATAGACTACATATGCCCTCAACTGTATTACAGCCTTGACAATCCGGCATTGGCATACGAGGACGCCATAGACAGCTGGAATAAAGTCAAAAAGAATAATGATTTAGTGATTTATTCCGGTCTTGCAGGATATAAAGCCGGTACGGACAATGACGAGGGCACATGGGAAGATTTTGACGATATTTTGCAAAAGGAATACAAAATCGCAGTAAATAAGAAGTATAACGGCATTATGCTATACAGTTATAATTCCTTAAAAGAATCTTGTGCTAAAAAAGAAATCAAAAATCTTGTAAAGGAATTAAACTAATTTACCATCGCAGTGGTCGTCATATGCTTTAGTGATTTTTACATCTAAAATCTTATTTGCAAGGTCATCATCGGAATAAATATGCACAGGAGTGTAGTTCATAGTGTAACCCTCCCAGTACCCCTCGGGGCGCTTTCTCTCAAAGAGAACAGAATATGTATTCCCTACTTGATTTTTCAGGAACTCTTTTCTGTCGTTAAGTGTTACTTCAATAAGCTTTTTACTTCTTTCATTTTTAATTGAAGGGTCAACCTGATTAGGCATAAGGTCGCCCTTTGTACCCTTTCTTCTGCTGTAAATAAAGGTATGCACCTTTGCAAACTTAATTGAATGAACAAAATTGAGGGATTTTTCAAATTCTTCATCAGTTTCCCCTGCAAATCCAACCATTACATCAGTTGTAATTGCACAGTCTTTAAAGGCATTTCTAAGGTTATTTACAATCTCTGAATATTCCTTTGAAGAATAATGCCTGTTCATTCTCTTTAAGGTTTCGTCACAGCCTGACTGGAGAGAAAGGTGAAAATGAGGGCACAGCTTTTTGCATTTTGCAAGTCGGGCGATAAATTCAGGGTCAAGTCTTTCAGGCTCCAAGGAGCTTAAACGCACCCTTTCTATCCCCTCTACATCTGCAACAGTTTCAACTGCATCACACAAATTAAGATTTGTGTCCTGTCCAAAGCAGGAAAGGTTAATTCCCACAAGGACAATCTCCTTATATCCCTTTGATGCAAGTGTGACTGCCTCTTCTTTTAATTCACCAAGGTCTTTTGAACGCACTCTGCCCCTTGCATAGGGTATGATACAATAGGCACAAAAACGGTTGCAACCGTCCTCGATTTTAATTTGCGCTCTTGTTCTCTCTTCAAAATCAGAAATTTTAATAGGCTCAAACTTTTCTCCTGTGGTGTGCATCTCAACATCTACAAATCTGTTGTTGTCAGTGATGTATTCCTTTATGAGCTTTGAAATGTTCTTTCTGCTGGTGTTGCCAACAACAATATCGCAGATTTTATACACATCATCTTCAGGGAAAGCCTGTGACATACAGCCTGTAACCACAATTATGGAATTTTCATTATTCCGCCTTAATCTGCGTATAATTTTCCTGTTTTTACTGTCACTAACTGCTGTAACGGTACAGGTATTTATTATGTAAATATCAGCAGGATCATCTTCTTGAACTAAAGAAAAACCGTCCTTTAGCATAATTTCGGTCATTACCTGGGATTCATACTGATTAACCTTACATCCAAGGGTGATAATTTTAAAAGTCATTAAAAGTTTCTCCTTTTTAGGATACTTTGTTTTACTACGATTATAAAATTAATTTCATTTTCAGTCAATACACAAAACAAAACTATTAGGATGAAAAAATTCCACCCTAATAGTCTGCGTAGTTATAAATTATTTAGTTCTGCCAATGTCGGTTCTGTAATGAGCACCCTCAAAAGAAATCTTCTTAACAGCGGAATATGCCTTTTCAAGTGCATCATCAAGGCTCTTGCCCTTTGCAGTAACACCAAGAACTCTACCGCCATTTGTGTAGAATTTGCCGTTCTCATACTTTGTTCCAGCGTGATAAACAGTAGCGCCCTCAACCTGACCCTTGTCGTCCATACCGAACATTTCAATGCCCTTTTTGTATGATTCAGGGTAACCGCCACTTGCCATTACAACACAGGCAGTAGGCTCTTCTGACCACTCTATATCAACCTCATCAAGTTTTTCGTCAATTACAGCATCACAAATATCAAGCAAATCTGTCTTTAGTCTTGGAAGTACAACCTGTGCTTCAGGGTCGCCAAAACGGGCATTATACTCAATAACCTTTGGCCCCTTTGGTGTCATCATAAGTCCAAAGTACAGGCAACCCTTGAAAGGTCTGCCCTCTTCACTCATAGCCTTAACGGTTGGAACAAAAATTTCCTCCATACACTGCTTTGCAAGCTCGTCTGTGTAGTAAGGGTTAGGGCTTATAGTACCCATACCGCCGGTGTTAAGACCTTCGTCATTGTCATATGCTCTCTTGTGGTCCTTTGAGCTAACCATAGGCTTAACTGTTTTACCGTCTGTGAATGAAAGAACAGAAACTTCGGGGCCTGTTAAAAATTCTTCAACAACAATGTTGTTGCCTGATGCACCGAATTTTTTGTCCTCCATTATTGTTTTTACGGCATTAACTGCATCTTCAATGGTTTGGCAGATAAGGACGCCCTTACCAAGTGCCAAGCCGTCAGCCTTAACAACACAAGGAGCCATATTGTTTTCTTTAATCCAAGAAATAGCCTTTTCCGAATTATCGAAAACCTCGTATTGTGCCGTAGGAATACCGTACTTCTTCATAAGGTTTTTAGAAAATACCTTTGATGCCTCAATAACAGCAGCCTTTGCATTAGGGCCAAATGCCCTGATTCCTGCCTTTTCAAAGTCGTCTACCATTCCGTCTGCAAGAGGGTCGTCAGGTGCAACAAATGCCAAGTCGATTTTATTTTCCAAAGCAAAAGCAACCATTTTTTCCTTGTCGGTAACAGGAATGTCAACTGCGATTGCATCCCTTGATATACCGCCGTTACCCGGTGCACAGTAAATCTTTTCAAGTCTTGGACTTTCAAGAATTTTTTTAATTAAAGCGTGTTCTCTACCGCCTGAACCAATCATCAATACATTCATACTGCACCTCATTAATGATGGAAAAGTCTGATTCCTGTAAAGCACATTGTCATATTGTACTTGTTGCAGGTTTCGATAACATTATCATCTCTTATTGAGCCGCCCGGTTCAGCAATGTACTGAACACCGCTTCTCTTTGCTCTTTCAATGTTGTCGCCAAATGGGAAGAATGCGTCACTGCCAAGTGAAACACCTGTGAATGTGCTGAGCCACTCTTTCTTTTCTTCTCTTGTAAGAGGCTCAGGCTTTTCTGTAAAGAACAGTTCCCAAGTACCGTCCCTTAGCACATCTTCATAATCATCGGAAATATATACATCAATAGTGTTATCTCTGTCAGGTCTTCTGATGCCCTCCTTAAAAGGTAGGTTAAGGCACTTTGGATGCTGTCTAAGGTACCAAATGTCAGCCTTGTTACCTGCAAGACGGGTGCAGTGTATTCTTGACTGCTGTCCGGCACCAACACCGATAGCCTGTCCGTCCTTACAGTAGCAAACAGAGTTTGACTGTGTATATTTTAGTGTAATTAAGGAGATAAGCAAATCTCTCTTTGCAGAGTCAGGGAGTTCCTTATTATCTGTAATTATGTTTTGAGTTAAAAATTCCTCGTCAATTTTCAGTTCGTTTCTTCCCTGCTGGAAAGTAATGCCGAAAACATCCTTATATTCCTGAGGAGCCGGAACATAGTCAGGGTCAATCTTTACAATGTTGTAAGTACCCTTTCTCTTGGATTTTAGAATTTCCAGAGCCTCGTCTGTGTAGCCCGGTGCAATAATTCCGTCAGAAACCTCCCTCTGTAACAGAAGTGCTGTTTCCTTGTCGCAAACATCAGAAAGAGCCGCCCAGTCACCGTAGGAGCTCATACGGTCGGCACCTCTTGCCTTGGCATAAGCTGACGCAATAGGAGAAAGCTCCAAATCATCTACAAAATATATCTTTTTAAGAGTGTCGGAAAGTTCAGTGGCAACAGCAGCACCTGCCGGTGAAACATGCTTAAAGGATGCAGCGGCAGGAAGTCCTGTTGCCGCCTTTAGTTCCTTAACAAGCTGCCAGCTGTTAAAAGCATCAAGAAAGTTGATGTAACCGGGCTTACCGTTAAGTACCTCAATAGGAAGTTCGCTATCGTCCTTCATAAAGATTTTAGAAGGCTTTTGATTTGGATTACAACCGTATTTAAGTTCTAATTCTTTCATTGTGTTCTCCTCACTTATTTTTATTGATAATTCTTGAGTCGGCTTCACCTGTGGCAAGGTCAATGTATCTTACAAAGAGAGAAACCTTGTTGTCAACATTCAGAGCATTCCAAACCTTTTCTGCAAAGGTATCAATATCATCATTTTCTACTTCAACAAGTGTTGGTTCACCCTCATAGCTTGGGAGAGGATTTCCGTCACCCATATATGTGTGGATAAATCTACCCTTGCCCGGTAGCGGGTTATCGTAAGCAAAAGTATATCTAAGTGTTGAATCAGGGTCGCCACCGTCACTCTTAAGGATTGACATAGCCATATTCATATTACCGTCCTCAACCTTGATAACACCTGAAATTCTTGGTGTGTAGTTTGGCTCGTCAGGCTCAAAGGTTCTTGTTCTAAGTGACTGTTCAAAGGTCATCTGCTGATTCATAAGGTCATAAACTGTGTCAGTCTGGTCACCGTTAGTAACAATAGTCTTGTTTCCAAGCACTCTGACAGGTGCATAGATAATAAGGGATGGGTCAACAAGCTTGCTTTCGTCAAATGCCTGTGTGCGAATGCCATCCCCATCTTCTATAAACACTCTGTTACGGCTGTTTTCACTTCTACCCATAATAAAGTAAGTGATTACAGCTTTTGTACCGTCAGATGTTCTTCCAAGCATAATTCCTCTGCCCGGATAAGCATTGCTTTCAAGATCCTTAAAAAATGATATTGCTTTCATCTTACTACCTCTCAATCAATAATGTATGTTTTGTTATCTTTTACCGTTATTTTATCACTGCAAAACAGTTCTACTGAAAGTGGGAGTATTTTCCACTCAACATTTTCCATAATTCTTCTTTGCAGAGTTTCAGGAGTGTCGTCATTTTTCACCTCAACTGCCCTTTGCATAATAATTGGACCTGCATCACATTCCTCTGTGACAAAATGGGTAGTTGCACCGGAGAGCTTTACACCCTTTTTTAAGACAGCCTTGTGAACATTTAAGCCATAATAACCCTCACCGCAAAAGCTTGGAATCAAAGCCGGGTGAATATTAATCATTCTGTTTTCAAATTTAGAAATCACCTGATGACCTAAAATTGTCATAAACCCTGCAAGTACAACCAAATCTGCACCCTTTGATTTTAGAAGTTCAGTAAGTGCCAAATCGTACTCAGGGAATGTTTCAAAATCTTTTCTTCTGATAACAGCAGTGTCTATATTATTATTTCTTGCCCTTTCAAGTGCGTATGCATCAGGGTTTGAAGAAATTACACAGGTTATTTTTCCGCTTTTGATTATGCCGTCATTTTGTGCGTCAATCAAAGCCTGTAAATTAGTGCCACCGCCTGAAACAAGTACAGCAATATTTTTCATTATTCAAATACAACTCCGTCGTTACCCTCAATCAATTCGCCAAGAACAACAGCATCCTCACCAAAAGCCTTTAGTGTTTCAACAGCTTTGTCAGCATTTTCCTTTGAAACAGCAACAATCATACCAATACCCATATTAAAGGTGTTGAACATATCGTGTTCAGGAATGTTGCCGACTCTCTCGATAACCTTGAAAATAGGAAGTACAGGAACTGCATCCTTTTTAATTTTTGCGGTGAGTCCATCCTTTAACATTCTTGGAATGTTCTCGTAGAAACCACCGCCTGTGATATGTGAAATAGCCTTAACATCAACCTTGCTGATAAGGTCAAGGATAGGCTTAACATATATCTTTGTTGGTGTAAGGAGAGTTTCGCCAAGTGGCTT
>JALFTC010000007.1 GCA_022779485.1 Ruminococcus sp. | reverse complement strand
GAGTGAAAAAGTAGTCAATACAGCTTTCTTTGCCTTTAGATGTCAAAGTTAGAGTCAGAACAATAAACCATACTATAATCTAAAGACAAAAAGAGATAAAGAGAACACTTTTTCCCTCCTTCCACCGCAAGCGGTCCCCCTTTTTCTGGCGAAAACGGCAAACCCTTTGTCACTTCGTGACATTTCCCTTAGCAAGGGAATACTCATCTGAGGGAGGCTGGATGTACCCCAAAGTGCCTACTTCTTCACTATTCACTATTACCCCATAATTAAAAGGTGGAGGCTGGCTGTAAGCAAGGGTTTCATCAAGTGGCAAGGGGTTCCACGACAAGCCGGTCATGACAGTGTAGTGGCTGGGAATGACAGTGGGGGAGAGTTCTCGGAATAACAGGGTAGGAGTTCAGAATGGCAGGGTAGGTAGGTTGGGTTTGTGGGGGTGTTTTCCAAAACACAGTCAGATAATACAAAAAACAGGGCTATGCAACTTTCGTGCATAACCCTTTATAAATGGCAAAATTACTTAAGAATTTGAATATATATCACTTATGTTTGACTTTGTTTCGTAAAGCAACCCGCCCTTTTTGTCAAAGGTATAGGTTTTTGTTCTGTTCTCCCCCCAAAAAGAATATGCACTTGTATAGGGTGAATAATGTGCTGTAATAATGCTGTTTACGCTCCATTTTAACTCCCTGTTGCTTACGGACAGATTTCCTGCATAGGAGCCTTTTGCACTGTAAAATTCCTTTGGTCTGCCACTTTCAAAGTCACATACAAGGAGAACAGATGTAAACTCTTCCCTCATTAATTTCAGCATTGTTATTTCGCTTAATTCTTCTAAATTATTCCTATACAATGCTGAATTAATGGGTCTTGCTGTTGCGGAGATATATAATTTTCCGTTAAACTCTGCCATATCCACAAATTCGTAGTCATCTGTTGTTGACCCCAGCTTAAAGGATTTTACAATTTTTCCATCTCTGTTCACCTTTACAAATTTGGTGTCGTTCAGGTCGTCGCAATATATGTTATATAGTTCTGCAATAAAGTTTTCGCCCGACTTAAAAACATTGTATATATCGGTATATTCTCCTATATTTGCGGTGGTGGTGCTGATTATCTTTCCGCTGTAATCCAAGTGATAAATAACCATATACTTATCCTTATTTTTTACAAGGTCTTTTGGCGGATTCAGTTCGTGGTAAATTTCGTTATCGGACAGGCTCACAACAAGAAATGTACCGTCCTTGTTTTCACGGGCATAAGCACTAAAGCTATGGTGGAAACCATTATCAAGCTTCTTCTTCCACAGCACCTTGCCCTCATTGTCAATAAATGCCGACCACATATCCCAGCCTTTGCCATCATATCTGTATGGTGTAGTGCCATAGATTAGTACTCCCTTTTCGGTAACTAAATAGTCATCTATTTCAAATTCCTCTACCTCTGCTTGCCAAATCTCACTGCCGTCAACATATTTGGCTATATATGAACCTTCTATTGTGGTAATGCAGTAATCATAGCCTTCTTCGTCAGTTAACCATTCTTCCTTTTCCCCTCTCACATCAAATATATAGTCTCCTCTATTTTGTGCAAAGCTATGATCTTCCCTTGTTAATACTCCGCCCTGCATGGGGAGTGAGCTTGCATTTGATTGATACTCATTAAGGTTGTTTTGGGCAATGTTATATCCCTGTACGCTGTTGATGTAGGTGTTTTTGTGAACCGCTTTAGAATTATTTGAGTAGGTGTAGGAGTCGGTTGTAATGTCACGATACACATTTTTTATGTCCTCACGGCTCATACCCTTGATGGAAATATTTTTTTCCTTTAGGTATTCCACAGCGTTATTGTATTCAAGTGCCTCGGCAACAAAGCTTCCAACACCCATAGCCACAATCATTGATACACAAGAGGCAATCAACAGCAGTGTTTTTGTGTTTCTGCCCAATTTCCTTGAGGTTTTGGTGATGCCTGATTTTCCCATAGTCATAGCCGTTATGCGGTCAAGGGATTTTTTGTCAGCAAGCTCCTCGTCATAATCCTCCAGCAACAAATCAAGCTCTGCCGGAGAACAATTATCAAAAATATCATTTAGTAACTTTGTCATACACCCTCACCTCCAAAAACTTTCTTTAGCTTAGAAATTGCCCTGTGAGTCCTTGTGTCAACATTCGCAACTGTCATACCAAGGTCTTTTGCAATCTGTTTTGACGACTTGTTGAGATAATACTTTTTGATGATAATTGTGGTGTCGGGTTCACCTAAATTTTTCACCTCTTGAAGAACCTGTTTACGCAAATCCTTATCCTCAACATCAATTTCAAAGGAAAATTCGTCCCTAATTTGACCGTATGTGCTTTGGTCGTCAATAGAAATATTTTTTCCTTTATCCTTACGCAAAATGTCTATGGCGTTGTTCCTTGCAAGCACGCACAGCCAGGACTTTAGACTGCTTTCATTGGGGTTATACTTGTCCATATTTATGTAAAACTCGCTGAATGTGTTTGCAACGCAGTCCTCAATCTCCGCAGAGTTATAAACAGAATTACTTAGTTTTCCCCTGACAACTGCACAAATCAAGGCGGAATATGTTTCTGTCAGCACCCTCATCCCCTCATAAGGTTTTTTCCGCAACAGCCTTATCAGTGCATCATCCCTCATCAAAACACCTCCTAACTTATTACATACATATATACGCAGAAAATTTGAAAATCTTACAGTTTGTTTGATAAAAAAGGCTCCCTGTGGGAGCCGATAAAGTGTATTCTAATTGTCCTTTTTACTTTCAACCTTACCGCAGAAGATGAAGAAAATTCCTACTATCGCCACAAGACAGGCGCCCATTCCGCAGTAAGTGGAAAGGTCGTTGGGGTCAAGGGAGAAAATTTTCAAGTCCTCTATGTTGGCTAAATTTGTCAGTACAATGGCGGTGATTGTCAGCACAATTCCCAGTGAAAGCAAAATTACACCTACCCGAAAAATAGGGTTCCAGCGTGTTTCTTTTTCTCTTTTTCTGAATATTTTTATCAAAAAATTCTTAAATTTCTTCATTTTCATACTCCGTCAGGCAGTCGGAAAGTCTGCCGAAATCTTCAAGGCTTAATTTTTCTGCTCTGATATTTGTTGGGAGATTTGCCCTTTCTATCAGCATATTTGCCCTGTCCTTAGGTATTCCCAAGCCTGATGACAGGCTGTTTGATAGTGTTTTTCTCCGCTGTGAAAAGCCTGCCTTGACAACTCGGCGGAAGTCACTTTCCTTTTTCACAATAGCATTTGGAGTTTGTGAAATATCCAGCTTGATTACCGCACTGTCCACATTGGGACTTGGCATAAATGAGCCTCTTGACACATTAAAAAGCAGTTGAGGTTTGCTGTAATAGGCAACAGCCACGGTAACTGCACTGCTGTTTCGTGAGCCGACCTCTGCTGTGAGCCTGTCGGCAGCCTCCTTTTGCACCATAACCGTAATTGACTTTATCGGCAGTTTTTCCTCCAAAAGTCGCATAATAATGGGGGAGGTGATGTAGTAGGGCAGATTGGCGCATACCACCACATCAAGACCCTTGAACTCCTGCTGAATAATGCCCTTTAGGTCAGCCTCCATAACATCACAGTTAATCAGCTTAAAGTTTTTATGCTCCGCCATAGTTTCCGCAAGTACGGGAATAAGCCTTTTGTCAAGCTCAATGGACACAACCCTGTCTGCATTTTTGCAAAGCTCGTTGGTGAGTACACCGATTCCCGGACCTATCTCCAGTACTCCCACACCCTCCTTGGCACCGCACATTGACGCCATTTTCGGGCAGACTGATGGGTTGATGAGGAAATTTTGCCCCATACTTTTGCTAAACTTAAACCCGTGCCTTGTGAGAATTTCTTTAATTGTTCCAATGTTAGAAAGTCCGTCCATAGTATTCCTTTGTATCCTTTTTATAGATTTCTTAATGCGTGATTAATCAGTCAATGATGTTATTCCCAGCCACACACTTTCATGACCAGCTTGTCGAGGAATCCCCTGCCACTTGATGAAACCTTTGCTTACAGCCAGCCTCCCTCAGACGAGGGAGGGGGACCGCTTGCGGTGGAAGGAGGGAAAAAGTGTTCTCTTTTGCTTGTTTTGTCCTTTGTGGATAGTTTGGTTTATTGTTCTGACTCAAACTTAAAAATCTAAAGACAAAGAAAGATACATTGACTACTTTTTCACTCCCTCAGTCGCCTTTGGCGACAGCTCCCTCATCCGAGGGAGCCTTTGTGTAGTCCTTAATTTTATCTTAACTCCAAACTGAAAACTAAAAACTGAAAACTCCGAATTCTGCATTTCATCAAAGGTTCCTTAACCCCTTGGGATATTTATTCTTTAGCACACCGTTGATTGCTTTTCCAAAGCCTGTTGTAATTCCGTTCACCGAAACTGCTGTGTAGCCCTTGATATTGCTGTCAAGTGCAACTGTTTCGCCGTGGAGGAATTTTTTAATTTCCTCACTGTGTAAATCAAAGTCAACGCAGTTCTTGATTTCCTTAGGCTTTGCACCCATAAAGGCGCTGTGGCAAGGTTCAATTCTGTTTTTCTTCATTTCGCCCAGCAAAATTCCCGAACGCAAAACATTTAGTCCCGCAATGCTTGGCATATCGTTGGGGAGAAGATAAATTTTGTCCCCCACAACCTGAATGTTGTCACCAAAGGGCTTATCAACAAAAATGCTGTTGTAAAAATCTAAAACTTCTTCCCTGTTCTTTATTGTACCATATTCAAAGGGCGGAGTATATCCCCCTGTGGAGGTTTTCTTCTTTAATTTACAGCAAAAATGCCCCTCACCGCCGTCATTCAGGAAAATTCTCTTGGCGTAGCCCAAGGTGTTTCTGCCAAACTCAGCTTTGCTGTCAACGATTTCAAACTCCGGGTTTTCCCTTAGGAATTTTTCAATAACACCCTCGTTTTCCCTTTCGTTGTAGGTGCAGGTGGAATACACCATTTCGCCACCCTTTTTCAGGCAATCCTTGGCGCTGTTTAAAATTTCAAGCTGTCTTACTGCACAGGTTATGGTGTGCTCGTAGCTCCATTCACCCTGTGCGTCACTGTCCTTGCGGAACATTCCCTCGCCGGAGCAAGGTGCGTCAACCAGAATTTTGTCGAAAAAGTTTTGCAAATGTTCCCCTATTACCTGTGGGTGACAGGAGGTTACAACGCAGTTTTTGACCCCCATTCTCTCAATGTTGGAAAGGAGAATGTTGGCTCTGTTCTTTACAATTTCGTTGGCAAAGAGGATGCCCTCACCCTGTAAATCCGAGGCTATTTGAGTGCTTTTCCCGCCGGGTGCGGCGCACATATCAAGCACCTTGTCCCCCGGCTTTACACCAAGCATTGTGACTGCCGAGGTTGCTGACGGCTCTTGAATATAGAATGCCCCTGCGTGGTGTAGGGGGGATTTTCCCAGACCTGTTACTGTGCTTGGATAGTAGTAACCCGTTTTGCAAAAGGGAGTTTTTTCAAGGGGAAAATCAAGTAGTGACCTTAGCTTTTCCTCTGTGCATTTCAGGGTGTTCACCCTTAACCCTTTGTAGGGCTGACAGGTGTTGTACAGCCTTAAAAATTCCTCGTATTCATTTGGAATCAACTTTTTAATTTCCGAAAAAAATTTTTCCATTTGTATATTTCCTTTTTTTGTGCAAATGCTTTATATGAAAGGGAGGTGTTTTTATGAGCAACAATCAGTATAAAAACAACCAGAATAATAATCAGAACCAAAACCAGAATAACAACCAAAATAACCAGAATCAGAACAACCAAAATCAGAATCAGAACAAAAAGAAGAACAATAACTTCTGATAAAATTAAATGTGTGAGCCCAGGTGTGGGTTCACACATAGATTGTCGGTTACATATTCATTTTGATTTTATAGCCTTATTATATCAAATATGAAGAATAAATCAAGTGTTTGGTTCTTTAAATGGTACATTAAAGTATTCTGCAACGCTTTGTGCAAGAACCCTTGCAATATTGCCTATGTTGTCCCTTATCCACTGTGCGTCCTGTCGGTTGTCGTGGTAGGCTACCTCAATCAGCACAGCAGGTGCTTTTGTTTGACGGACTTCTCCCAGGGATGTGGTGGCTATGAGGTCTACATTGTTTGGGTTTGGGTAAATGGTCTTAAAATTCTTCTGAATAATCTCTGCAAAGCGTTTGCCCCTTGTTGAGGTTGGGTAATAGTAGATGTCAGCACCCTGCTGTTGCCCTCTTATGGTTTCCGGGGAAGCGTTTGAATGTATGGCAAGGTGCAAATCGTAGTTGCCCTTGTTGCTTTCGGCAATAACCTGTCTTGTGGTGGTGTCGGGGTTGTTCCTTACAAAGTTAATTCCCGATGCCTTAAGGTAAGGCTCCATTGCGTCTGCAATAAGGTTCATATAGTATTCTTCGTTGCCACCGTCAATGTAGGGGTTAAATTCCTGTACTGACGGACTTAAAAATACAGTTGGCATATTAATCTCCTGTCCGCTAAAACCAAAATATTTTTTCGAATTTCATCAAAAAATTAAGGCATAGCTATAAATTTATTTCCATAAATAAGTATTCAAAAATTTTTTAAATATTACTATTTTTCTATTTACAAATTACAAAAATTGTGGTAAACTAAAATCAAATCAGTAATGATTATTAATTTGGAGTACAGTTATGAGAAGAAATTACAGCAGTAAGCGAAAAGCGATTTACGATATGCTTAAGTCCCGTACTGATCATCCATCTGCCAAGACAATTTATGAGGATTTAAAGGGAGATTACCCCGACCTTAGCCTTGGTACTGTTTACAGGAATATCGGTCTTTTCAAGGAGGACGGCTCTGTTCAAAGTGTTTGCACCCTTAACGGCGAGGAACGCCTTGACGGTAACCAGGAGCCACATACACACCTTGTGTGTACTGCTTGCGGAAGAATTACTGATTTGTTCACTGAAGAATTACCTGTTGATGACAAGGCTGTTGTTGGTGACGACTTTACAGTTGAAAAAAAGGTTGTCACCTACTATGGAAAATGCAGTCATTGCAGATAATTATAAATTTTAATTAATAATTAGGAGGAAAATAAAATGGCAAAATGGGTTTGTGCAATCTGCGGATATATTCACGAGGGTCCTGAACCACCGGAGAAATGTCCACAGTGTAATGCACCTGCATCAAAGTTTAACGAGGTTAAGGAAGGCGCAGGTTTTGCTTGCGAGCATATTGTAGGCATCACAGAGGGTGTTTCCGAGGATATTATTGAGGATTTGAGAGCTAACTTCAACGGTGAATGCTCCGAGGTTGGTATGTACCTTGCAATGGCAAGAGTTGCTGACAGAGAGGGCTATCCTGAAATTTCAGCCGCTTTCACAAAGTACGCTTTTGAAGAGGCAGAACACGCAGCAAAGTTTGCTGAAATCCTTGGCGAAGTAATCACAGATTCTACAAAGAAGAACCTACAGATGAGAGCAGAGGCAGAGGCAGGTGCTTGTGAGGGTAAGCTTGACCTTGCTGTAAGAGCAAAGAAGGCTAACCTTGACGCTATTCACGACACAGTTCACGAAATGGCAAAGGACGAGGCTCGCCACGGCGCAGGCTTTGCAGGTCTTTTGAAGAGATATTTTGGCTAATTAAAGTATTTCAACAATATTTTAAAATAATAATGTCTTTCACTAACAAAGGGTATGCGTTTGCATACCCTTTGTTTTATAATCTTTTCTTAATAAATATGATTTAAAAATTTAATATTATACTTTCCCGGTTTTACATTATCTATATAAGTATAGTTTACAAAACCTTCCCCGACTGATATATCAGAGGTTATGATAGAGCCGGAATCAACAACAGTATTTCCCTTATATACCTTCCATGGTACCCAAACTCTATCACTAATATCTGCATATTGGTCAGAATATGTTTTTACTCCCTTAACATATACCTGTACACTTGGGTCATTAATTGCAAAACTCCAATACTTAATTTTTGTCCAAACTTTTGTTATTTTAACCGTATCTGTTAAATAGCCATCGTAATCGTAATTGTTAATATAGAAGGGAGTTTTCGGTAATTTTATGTCAACAGTTCGCACATTGACTGTTATTTTAATGCTTTTTTTGGTTTTAGTGTTCTTTACTGTAATTTTAGTACTTCCATATGATTTACCTGTTAAATAAAGTTTGATGTTATCACCTTTCCATTTACCCCACTTGGCACTACATATGTTCTTATTAGCAACTTTAAAAGACAGCGAACCGCTTGATTTTGATGTTATTGTAACAGACCCTTTGTCTTGTATTGTTATTTTTGTTTTGTTTGCGTAAAGGGTTTTACCCTTAGCATTTACAGAACTAAATGTTCCAGTCAGCAACGAAAATATCAATGTAAATAATAGAATAACAGATATACTTTTTTTGGTTCTTAACATATAGACACCCCTAAGTCATAAAATAATAGAGTTTATTGTAAAAAAATATACATATATTTTAATATTATATTAACAATATGTCAATAGATAACAAAATATTTTGTAAAAACATTATAATTATATATAATATACATTATAATAATGTCTTTCACTAACAAAGGGTATGCGTTTGCATACCCTTTTTTTCACGAAAAAACGGAATAAATTTATAAGAATTTTCAAGAGGATTTCTAATAAATTTCGCATAGTTTTATAAATTTTCTTCTAAATTTATATATTATTCTCATAAATTCATTTATTTTCTTCTAATTTTCTTCTAAATTCTTATAATTCGCATAAATTTCTTCTAATTTCGATAAAATGTCTTTAAATTCTGCTAAACGGTTAAGGCTACTGAAAAAATAGAAAATTTTTTGTTTTTCTCTTGACTTTCTCTGCCCTTAGTTGTATAGTATCTAATAGAGTTAGCACTCGTGAAGTTAGAGTGCTAAAATTAAAACAAAAAGAGGTTTGATTATTTTGGCTAAAAAACAATTTAAGTCAGAGTCAAAAAGACTCCTTGACCTTATGATTAACTCAATTTACACAAACAAGGACATTTTCCTTAGGGAAATTATCTCCAACGCAAGTGACGCTATCGACAAGCTTTGCTTTAAAAGTCTTACCGACAACAATGTTGGCCTTGACAGAAGCGACTTCAAAATCGAGGTTTCTGCAAACAAGGACACAAGGACATTAACTGTTAGTGACAACGGTATCGGTATGGACAAGGAGGATTTGGAGAATAACTTGGGTGTTATTGCGTCCTCAGGTTCATATAAATTCAAGCAGGAAATGGGCGAAAAGGACAAAGAGGACATCGACATTATCGGTCAGTTCGGCGTTGGCTTTTACTCCGCATTTATGGTTGCAAAGGACATCACCGTTATCACCAAAAAGTACGGCAGTGAACAGGCTTACAAGTGGCATTCCACAGGTGCTGACGGCTACACAATAACAGAGTGCGACAAGGACGCTGTGGGTACTGACATCATTATGATTCTCAAGGACAACACAGAGGAAGAAAGCTATGACCAGTACCTTGAGCAGTACAAGCTTTCCGCTTTAATCAAGAAGTACAGCGACTACATCCGTTATCCTATTGAAATGGAAATGAAGAAGTCCCGTATTAAGGAAGAAACAAAGGACAGCGAAAAGCCCGAATATGAGGATTATTTTGAAAAGGAAACACTTAACTCAATGGTTCCTCTGTGGCAAAAGCCTAAAAAGGATGTAACTGACGAGGAATACAATCAGTTCTATATGGAAAAGTTTATGGACTACAACGAGCCTTTAAAGGTTATTTCCACCTCTGTTGAGGGCGTTGTAACATACAAGGCTTTGCTGTTCATTCCGTCAAAAACTCCATACAACTACTTTACAAAGGAATACAAAAAGGGACTCCAGCTCTATTCATCAGGTGTTCTCATTATGGACAACTGCGAGGAACTTTTGCCTGAGCATTTCCGCTTTGTAAAGGGTGTTGTTGACTCCCCTGATGTCAGCCTTAACATTTCAAGAGAAATGCTCCAGCAGGACAGAGTCGTTAAGCAGATGGCAAAAACCCTTGAAAAGAAGATTAAAAATGAGCTTTCCTCAATGCTGAAAAAGGACAGAGAAAGCTACGAAAAGTTCTACTCTGCTTTTGGTATTCAGCTAAAGTACGGTTGCGTTGCCGACTACGGTATGAACAAGGGCGAGTTGCAGGATTTGCTTATGTTCTACTCAGGCAAGGAGAAGAAGAACATCACCCTCAAAGAGTATGTTGACAATATGAAGGAAAATCAGAAGTACATCTACTTTGCAACAGGTGAAAGCGTTGACGCTATCGACAGACTTCCTGTTCTTGAACTGCTAAAGGACAACGACTTTGACATTCTCTACCTGACTGACGAGGTTGACGAGTTCTGTATGCAGTCACTTATGGCTTATAACGAAAAGGAACTTCGCTCTGTTCTCAATGACGACCTGGGACTTCCTGAGGAAAATAAGGAGGAAACAGAGGAAGAAAAGTCACAGAGCGAGGGCGTTGTAAACTTCATCAAGGAAACACTTGGCGAACAGGTTTCTGATGTTGTTGTGAGCAAAAAGCTGAAGAGCTACCCTGTTGTCCTCACTGCAAAGGGCGGAGTTAGCTTTGAAATGGAAAAATACTTTGCACAGGTTAATCCCGAGGGCGGTGTAAAGGCTCAAAGAGTCCTTGAAATCAACCCTAACCACGAAACAATCAAGGCTATGATGAGCTACATTGACACAGATATGGAAAAGGCAAAGTCTTACTGTCAGCTACTTCTCTGTCAGGCACAGCTTATGGCAGGTCTTGACCTTGACAACACAGCACAGTACAGCGAGCTTGTGCTTTCGCTGATGAAATGATTTAGGTAATATATACAAAAATATTTCATATAAAAAGGTTATCCTATTTTGGATAGCCTTTTTTGTGTTTTAACCCGATTTTAACTTGAAGTATGCCCCTTTGCGTGATACAATTATAGTGGAATAAAGGAGGGGATACTGTGCTGATTTGTCCCATTTGCGGTGAGGAGCTTTCTCCTCACAAAAAGTCACTCCTTTGTGTCAACAAACATTGCTTTGATTTTGCAAAACAGGGTTACATCAACCTTTTGCCTGTTCAGCAGAAGAAGAGTCTGCACCCCGGCGACAGCAGGGAAATGCTCCTTGCAAGGCGGAACTTTTTGTCAAAGGGTTTTTATTCCAAAATACTGGATACTGTTACTGTTCTAATTGAAAAGTACAGTAAAAATCCTCAAAGCTACCTTGACATTGGCTGTGGTGAGGGGTACTACACAGCGGGTATTTGTGATAAAATTCCCTTTAAGTGTGCTATTGGCACGGACATAGCCAAGGAGGCTGTTAAAATGTGCTGTAGCAGGACAAAGGACATAGAATGGGTTGTGGCGACAGCATCACATTTGCCTGTTAAGGACAACAGTATTGATGTAATCACTGCAATTTTCTCTTTGGTAGTGCCGGGTGAATACTATAAAAAGTTAAATAAAGGTGGAATAATCGTAGAGGTTTCTGCCGGAAACAATCACCTGATTGAGTTAAAAAGAGAAATATATGATAATGTTTTTGAGCAGAATAAAAAACAGGGAGATGTAAGTGAATTTTTTACAACTCTGTATCAGGGGAAGATAGAATTTTCTCTATCCTTACAGGGTGACGACCTTAAAAATCTTTTGACTATGACTCCCCATATTAACAGAATAAATATTGAAAGCAAAAATCGGCTTTACTCCCTTATCCACCTTGATTTGACGGTGGACTGCAATGTAAGGGTGCTTGTGAAAAACTAAAATTTTAGCCGTAACCATAAACAGGAGAACAGATTATGAGACAAACCAAAATTATTTGTACTATCGGACCTGCCTGTAACAACAAGGAAACTATCCTTAAGATGATTGACGCAGGTATGAATGTTGCCCGTTTTAATATGTCCCACGGTGACTATGACGAGCTGGAAAAAACCTTTGGAGTAGTTAAGGAGGCAATCCGTGAAAGCGGAAAAAATGTTGCACTTCTCCTTGATACAAAGGGTCCTGAGGTGAGGATAGGTCATATTGACGGGGGAAGCACCGAGATTGTTGAGGGTCAGGAATTTACCCTTTACAGGGATGAAATTATAGGTGACAACAAGGGTGTTTCTATCAGCTATCCAAAGCTTATTAAAAAGCTCCAAAAAGACCACATTCAAAGCGGTTTAAAGCTCCTTTTGGACGACGGTAAAATCACTATGGAGATTACCGATGTGCAGAATGACAGAATTGTGTGCAAGGTGCTTGTGGGCGGTGTTTTGGGAAGTCGCAAGAGTATTAATATGCCTGACTATAACATTGATATGCCATATGTAAGTGCCAAGGACAGAGAGGATATTGCCTTTGGCTTAAAAATGGGGATAAATGTAATTGCCGCCTCATTTGTAAGGGACGCTGACGATGTCCGTACACTAAAGGACTATGTTGAGTCCATTGGTGGTGAGCATATCGGTATTATCTCAAAAATCGAGTGCCAGTCAGGTGTTGACGATATTGACGAAATTCTTGACGAGTCAGACGGCATTATGGTTGCCAGAGGTGATATGGGTGTGGAAATTCCATTTATGGAGATACCCGAAATCCAAAAGGCACTTATCTTTAAAACAGTTTTAAGGGGTAAATTTGTCATCACAGCAACCCAAATGCTGGAGAGTATGACAACCTGTCCAAGACCTACAAGAGCAGAAATTTCCGATGTTGCCAACGCTGTTTATGACGGTACATCAGCGGTTATGCTCAGCGGAGAGTCAGCCGCCGGTATGTACCCTGTGGAGAGTGTTCAGGCGCTTTCCTCAATTTGCGAGGAGGCAGAGGCTCACAGGGAATTTTCCAACCTTGAATCCCTTATTCAGACCTATGAGGTGGGTTCAAGCCTAAGACAAAACCTTTGTGCAAGTGCAAAGACTATTGCGGAAAATATCGGTGCCAAGGCGATTGTAATCGAGTCGGCAACAGGTCATGTGCCAAGAATTATGGCTCATTTCAGACCAAAATGCCCTATCATTGCAGTTGTTACAGATGAAGAGGTTTGCAAAAAGCTGTGCCTTTACTGGGGTATTTTTCCTGTTTTGTGCGAGGAGAAGAAAACCATTGAGGAAATCACACAGCAAAGTCGCAAAAAAGCCCTTGAAACAGGACTTGTTAAAAAGGGCGACACAGTAATCGTCCTCACATCATCAAGAACACTTAACAGAGCAGGAACAGACACACTAAACATTAGGGATATTTAACTATGAATAACATTGTTTTAATCGGAATGCCCGGCAGTGGCAAAAGCACTGTTGGGGTTATCCTTGCAAAGGAACTGGGATACAAATTTATTGATACGGATATTTTGATTTGCGAAAGGGAAAATACAACCCTGCAAAACATCATCAACACACAGGGAGTACCACAGCTGCTAAAGATTGAGGGCATTGTGGGCGAGGAGCTGAAAACAAGTAAAACAGTAATAGCCACAGGCGGTTCAATGGTGTTTTCAAATAAGGCTATGGAAAACCTGAAAAAGGACAGCGTTTGCGTGTTTATTGATGTTCCCTTGCCGGAAATCAAGCGTAGGGTAAGGAACATTGACACAAGGGGAATTGCAATGGAAAAGGGCGAAACCCTTGACACCTTGTACGAAAAGCGAATGCCAAAGTACAGAGAATACGCAGACATCACAGTCAGCGTAAACCAGCGTGGCAGAATTGAAAATGTTGTTACAAAAATAATAGAGAAGATAAAAGAAAAGGATTGTTCCCAAAAGTAGGGGACAATCCTTTTTTAAATAGGTAATATGAAAGTATGATTTCACAAAGCCTCCCTCGGATGAGGTATTCCCTTTTCAGCGAAATGTTAGTAAAACAAAGGCTCCCTCGGATGAGGGGGCTGTCACGCCTTGCGTGACTGGGGGAGTGAAAAAGTAGTCAATATATCTTGGTATGTCTTTAGATAACAAAGTTTAAGTCAGCACTTAAAACCGCACCGTAATCTAAAGACAAAAAGAGCAAAAGAGAACACTTTTTCCCTCCTTCCACCGCAAGCGGTCCCCCTTCCTCGTCTGAGGAAGGCTTACTGTACCCCAAAGTGCCTACTTCTTCACTATTCACTATTACCCCATAATTAAAAGGTGGAGGCTTACTGTACCCCAAAATG
>JALFTC010000019.1 GCA_022779485.1 Ruminococcus sp. | reverse complement strand
GATGTCATACCACCACGAACTGTCAGGATACCCTGAGCAGACTTCATACCTGTGATATCCTCAGGTGAAGTTTCAAGACGAACCAGAACAACCTTTTCGCCTCTTTCAGCCCATTCAACAGCGTCATCAGCTGTGAATACTACCTTACCGCAAGCAGCGCCCGGAGAAGCCGGAAGAGCCTTACCGATTGGAGATGCAGCCTTAAGAGCAGCAGCGTCAAACTGTGGGTGAAGAAGTGTGTCAAGGTTTCTTGGGTCGATCATTGCAACTGCTTCTTCCTCAGTGATCATCTTTTCGTCAACTAAGTCACAAGCAATCTTAAGAGCAGCCTTAGCTGTTCTCTTACCATTTCTTGTCTGGAGCATATAGAGCTTCTTATCTTCGATAGTGAACTCCATATCCTGCATATCTCTGTAGTGGTTTTCAAGAGTTGAGCAGATGTCAACAAACTGGTTGTAAACCTCAGGCATAACCTCCTGAAGCTTTGCGATTGGAGATGGTGTACGAACACCGGCAACAACATCTTCGCCCTGTGCGTTCATAAGGAACTCACCCATAAGGTGCTTTTCGCCTGTTGCAGGATCTCTTGTAAATGCAACACCTGTACCTGAAGTGTCGCCCATGTTACCGAATGCCATCATCTGAACATTAACAGCTGTACCCCATGAATAAGGAATATCGTTATCTCTTCTGTAAACATTTGCTCTTGGGTTGTCCCATGAACGGAAAACAGCCTCGATAGCGCCCATAAGCTGTTCCTTAGGATCAGTTGGGAAGTCAACGCCGATTTGCTTCTTGTACTCAGCCTTGAACTGTTCAGCAAGCTCAGCCAAATCCTCAGCTGTAAGCTCAACATCCTGAGTAACACCCTTCTTTTCCTTCATTTCGTCAATAAGAACCTCAAAGTACTTCTTACCAACTTCCATAACAACATCAGAATACATCTGAATGAATCTACGGTAGCAGTCCCAAGCCCAACGTGGGTTGCCGGACTTCTTAGACATAACTTCAACAACATCTTCGTTAAGACCCAGGTTGAGGATTGTATCCATCATACCCGGCATAGATGCTCTTGCGCCGGAACGAACAGAAACGAGAAGTGGGTTTTCCTTGTCACCGAACTTCTTGCCTGTGATTTCTTCCATCTTTGTGATGTATTCCATAATCTGTGCCTGGATATCATCATTAATCTTTCTGCCATCTTCATAGTACTGTGTACAAGCTTCTGTTGTGATTGTGAAGCCCTGTGGAACCGGAAGACCTAAGCCTGTCATTTCAGCCAGGTTAGCACCCTTACCACCGAGAAGATTACGCATGTCCTTATTACCTTCTTTGAAAAGGTATACATACTTGTGACTCATAGTTTGAATCCTCCTGAAAAAGTATAATAGTTGACTGCTAAGTGTACAAATCGCATTTTTACTTTGCAAACTTCCTTAGCCCAAAACTCATTATAGCAAAAAAATTAGAAAATAGCCACATTTTTTACAAAATATTTCTTATAAAAAGTACTGTTTTTTTTAATTGTATATTGTGTAATATGTTAAAATTATTTTTATTTTAAGATTTCCACTTGAAAAATTGAGGAATTGTGGGATAATGGATAGTGTCTTATTATGCGTCTGATGTAAAGAAGATGCAAAAGAGGGGTGCATTTATGAATAATTGTGCTGTTATTTTGGCAGGCGGTGAAGGCAAGAGAATGAAGAGCGATCTTCCGAAGCCTTTGGTTCGTGTGCTTGACAAGCCGTTACTTCAGTGGGTTATTGAATCTGTTAAGAAAGCAGGTATTGATGACATCTGCGTTGTTAAGGGCTACAAAAAGGAATGTATTGAAGATTTTGTTGCTACACTTCCATATGAGGTGGAAACAGTTTATCAAAGCGAACGCCTTGGTACAGGCCACGCTGTAATGATGGCAAAGGATTTCCTTTCAAGACATAACGGTAATGTTGTTATCCTTAACGGTGACGCTCCTTTTATGGATTTTGAAACTATTTCAAGTGCACTAAAGCTACATACCGATACAAACAGTGTAGCCACCGTAATTTCCGCAGAGGTAGAGGACCCAACAGGCTACGGAAGAATTATCCGTGACAAGGAGGGTGCTTTCCTTAAAATTGTGGAGCAAAAGGATGGTACACCTGAGGAACTAAAGGTAAGGGAAGTTAATTCCGGTGGCTTTTGGTTTAGCTGCGAAAAGCTACTGTCTGTCCTGGGTGAGATAAAAAGCAACAACAAAGCAAAGGAATATTATCTTCCGGACGCACTTGCAATTCTTCTTGCAAAGGGTGAGAGGGTAGAGGCATATACAGCTTTGAATCCCGACTCCGTACTTGGGGCTAACGACCCACAGCAGCTTGAGGAACTGAATGAACTTGCAAGAAGTAAAGGGTATAATACAGACATATAAAAAAGATATAAATTTTTGGTAAAAATTTTTATATAATAAAAAAGGTAAGGGGTTTATAAAATGAATTTCAATGGTAAAGACATTAAGATTTTCTCCGGCTCATCCAACAAAGATGTAGCTCAGGGAATTGCCGGTTGTCTTGGACTTCCACTTGGAAAGAGCAACTGCTGTACTTTCTCCGACGGTGAAATTGCCGTTTCACTTAACGAGTCTGTAAGAGGAAGTGACTGCTATATTGTTCAGTCAACCTGCACACCTGTAAACGACAATCTGATGGAAATGCTGATTATGATTGACGCTATGAAGAGAGCTTCTGCCGGAAGAATCACAGCAGTTATGCCTTATTTCGGATATGCTCGTCAGGACAGAAAAGCAAAGGCAAGAGATCCAATCTCAGCTAAGCTTTGCGCAGATATTATCACAGCTGCCGGTGCTGACAGAATCCTTACAATGGATCTTCATGCAAACCAGATTCAGGGCTTCTTTAACATTCCTGTTGACCATCTCATCGGCGCTCCAATCCTTGCAACACATATGAGAGAAAAGATGGGTACACACGCAGATGACTATGTAGTTGTTTCCCCTGACCTTGGTTCTGTAACAAGAGCAAGAAACTTTGCGGCTAAAATCGGTTGCGGTCTTGCTATCATTGATAAAAGACGCCAAAAGGCAAATGTTTCTGAGGTTATGAACATTATCGGTGAGGCAAAGGGTAAGAGAGTTATCCTTGTTGACGATATGATTGATACAGCAGGAACACTTTGCAATGCCGCCGAGGCTATTATCGAAAAGGGCGGTGCTATTGATGTAACAGCCTGTGCAACACACGCTGTACTTTCAGGTCCTGCTATCGACAGAATCCAGAAAAGCCCAATCAAGGAAGTTGTACTTCTTGACACTGTGCCTATTCCGGAGGAGAAGATGCTTGACAAGTTTACAATTCTTCCTGTTGCTCCTGTTTTTGCAGAGGCTATCGAGAGAATTTATGCAGACAAGCCTGTTTCTCCAATCAACGCATAATTTTTATAGGAATATTTTGCGTTATATCTTTTGTAATTTTATCGGGGCACAGTAAATGTGCCCCTCGTTTTTATGCCATAGGTGAGTTTATGTTTTCTAAAAAAAAGTTTTCTTCCTCAGTTGAATATATGGTTGTCGGTCTGGGAAATCCGGACAAAAAGTACGAAAATACAAGGCACAACACAGGGTTTATCTGCCTTGACAAAGTTGCACAGAAGTTCGGAGCAAATGTAAACCGTATCAAATTCAAGTCCCTTGTGGGGGAATGTACCATAGGCGGTAAAAAAGTTCTGTTGATGAAACCCCAAACCTATATGAACAACAGCGGTCAGGCTGTTGTAGAGGCGATGAATTTCTACAAAATTCCCGCCGAAAGTGTGGTATTAATATTTGATGACATATCCCTTGATGTGGGCAAGATGAGAATTCGCCGAAAGGGCAGTGACGGCGGTCAAAACGGTGTAAAAAATATCATATATTTAAGCGGAAAGGACACCTTCCCCAGAATAAAGGTGGGTATCGGCAAAAAGCCACATCCCGATTACAACCTTGCCAAATGGGTGTTGTCAAAATTTAGTGGTGACGAAATTAAACTCATTGACCAAATGGCTGACAACTGCTGTGAGGCATTGCCATATATATTGGAGGGCAATGTTGACAAGGCAATGAATTTGTTTAATTCATAAATAATCCCCCAATTTACGCAGGTGAAAAATGGATTTTATATTTAATTCTATATCGGAATTAAAAGCCTACAAAAAACTAAATTCCTATATGGATATAGCGGGTGCAGTTGCGGTAACGGGACTGAACACTCAGTTTAAAGCTAATATTATAGGTACGCTCTGCCATTTTCATAATGTCAGGGCTTTTTGTGTTGCCTCTGACGAGAAAGAATCACAGGTGCTTTGCAACGACCTTTGTACACTTGGCATAAGGGCGTGTGTTTATCCCCTAAGGGATATGAATTTCAGAGAGGTCAGCGGTATTTCAAGGGAGTATGAGCATCAAAGACTAAAGGTGCTGACAAAGCTGGCCTTAGGTGAATGTGATGTTGTAATCGGCACTATTGACGCACTTCTCCAATATACAATGCCAAAGGAAGTGCTGGAAAAGGCGACCCTAAAAATTCAGGTAGGTCAGCAGATTACTGTAGAAAAATGTGTTGACGCATTAACTCTCCTTGGTTACGAAAGGACAGATATGGTGGAGGGTACAGGACAGTTTTCCGTCAGAGGCGGAATTTTGGACTTTTTTGTGCCTGACAACGAATATCCTGTTCGTGTGGAGTTTTGGGGAGATGAAATCGACTCAATTAACTACTTTGACATAGAGTCACAAAGGCGTTTTGACAAGGTGGAAAGGATTATGCTTTCTCCCTCAAATGAGCTTTTGGTTGAGGATAAGCATACCCTTGCACAAAAGATTATCAAAAAGGCAAATTCCCTCAGAAGTGAAAAAACTGCAAAGGCAAAGGAAATTCTTTACCGTGACGCAGAGGGGATAGAAAGCGGAGTTAACCTTACAAACCTTGATAAATATATTTCTTTTGTCTATGACAAGCCGGAAACGGTGTTTGACTATTTTGACAAAGAGGACTTTATTTTTATCAGTGAGCATACCAAGGTTTCGGAAAGGGTAAAGGGTGCAGAATTTCAGTACAAGGAGGATATGACGGAGTTCTTCAGTCAGGGTATCCTTTGTAAAGGTCTTGATAAATTCTCAATGAGCTATAAGGAGTTTATTGAGGAAATTAATCAAAGGCACACAGTATTTTTGGATAACTTTACCTCCGGTCATTTTGATTTGCCCTTAAGCGACATTGTAACCTTTAACATAAAACAACTTCCCCTTTGGAACGGTGCTGTTTCTGTTCTCTGCGAGGATTTAAGCGGTTTTTACAACGAGAGAACAACAGTTGTTATCTTAGCCGGTACTGAAAAATCGGCAAAAAATCTTGCATTGGAGCTTAACGAAAAGGGCTATAAAGCAAGGTTTGTAAATGACCTTACCGCTTTGCAGCAGGGCAATATTTATGTTATGGAGGGCGCTCTTTCCGCTGGTTTTGAGTTGCTCCAAACCGACTTTCACCTAATAACCTACGGTCAGTCTATGACAAAGCCAAAGAGAAAGGTGAAAAGCAAAAAACAGGGCAAGGAGATTTATTCCCTTGCAGAGCTTAGCAAGGGGGATTATGTTGTTCACTCCACCCACGGCATAGGTGTTTTCAGCGGTATTCACAAGCTGGATGTACAGGGTGTGAAAAAGGATTATATTAAAATCACCTACGCAAAGGGTGATGTCCTTTATGTTCCTGTAACACAGCTTGACTTGGTGGCAAAGTATATCGGTCCCCGTGAAAACGACCGTGTAAAGCTGTCACGACTTGGAGGTGCGGACTGGCAAAGGACAAAGTCCAGAGTGCGCAAAGCCGTAAAGGATATGGCTAAGGAGCTTTCAAAGCTATACACAGAGCGTATGCAGGCAAAGGGATATGCATTTTCTCCTGACGGTGAATGGCAAAGGGATTTTGAGGCTAAGTTTATGTATGACGAAACCCCCGACCAGTTGAGATGTGCAGATGAAATCAAGGGAGATATGGAAAAACTGGCACCAATGGACAGACTGCTCTGCGGTGATGTTGGCTTTGGCAAAACCGAGGTTGCACTTAGGGCAGCATTTAAGTGTGTGTGCGACAGCAAACAATGTGCCATACTTTGCCCAACCACAATTCTTGCGTGGCAACACTATCAGTCAATTCTCAACAGATTTGACGATTATCCTGTAAGAATAGAGCTGTTGAGCCGATTCAGGACTCAAAAACAGCAAAAAGAAATACTGAAAAAGCTAAAGCGTGGGGAAATTGATATTGTTGTGGGTACTCACAGACTTGTCCAAAAGGATGTAGTTTTTCGTGATTTAGGTCTTGCTATAATTGACGAGGAGCAAAGGTTCGGCGTTGCCCACAAGGAAAGGTTTAAGGAGGTATGCAAAAATGTTGATGTCCTAACCCTTTCCGCCACACCGATTCCAAGAACTCTCAATATGGCTATGAGTGGTATTCGTGATATGTCCGTTTTGGAGGAAGCCCCTACAAACCGTCAGCCTGTTCAAACCTATGTGCTTGAATATGACCCTGCTGTTATCCACGAGGCTATCCGCAGGGAACTTCGCAGAGGAGGTCAGGTTTTCTACCTACACAACAATGTTGAGTCAATAAGTGCCAAGGCAGTTGCACTGTCCGAGGCAATTCCCGAGGCTAAAATAGCGGTGGGTCACGGAAAAATGTCAGAAAATGAGCTTTCCGACATCTGGGCAAAAATGATTAATCAGGAGATTAATGTGCTTGTGTGTACCACCATAATTGAAACAGGTGTTGACCTGCCAAACGCAAATACCCTTATAATAGAAAATGCAGATAAAATGGGACTTTCCCAACTACACCAGCTTAGGGGAAGAGTTGGCAGAAGTCCTCGAAGAGCATATGCCTACTTTACCTTTAACCCTCACAAGGTACTTTCGGATATAAGCCAAAAAAGGCTTAATGCAATTCGTGAGTTTACCGAGTTCGGCAGTGGCTTTAAGATTGCTATGAGGGATTTGGAGCTTAGAGGAGCCGGAAATATCCTTAGCGGTCAACAGCATGGTCATATGGAGGATGTTGGTTACGATATGTACCTAAAGCTCCTTGACGAGGCTGTTAAGGAGGAAAAAGGTGAGAAAAGCACTTCCTCTATCAACGAATGTACAGTTGATATTCAGATGGACGCACATATTCCCGAAAGCTATATCGAAAGCCTTTCCCTCCGTCTTGACGCTTACAAAAGAATCGCAGATATTAAAAGCAGTCAGGACTACGATGATGTGGTGGATGAGCTTTGCGACCGTTACGGAGATATGCCGGAGGCAGTTGTGGGACTTTGTGATATTGCCCTAATCCGAAACCGTGCAAACCATTACGGAATAAAGGAGATAAAGCAAAACGAAAATACCATACTCCTTTATTTTGACAATTTGAACAATCCCGATATTTACGATTTAATAGGCAAAGCTAAGGGAAAGGCGATACTTACACCAAGTCAAAATCCGTATATAACCCTTTCCTTTGGCAAAAAGGATAAGGCACTTAATGCTTTAATAGAATTATTCAGGGAAGAATAAGTATATATTTCCCTCTATTTATAGGAATTTATGTATATATTTTGATGTTTTTTACGATAAAAACGACTAATTTTTTAAATTTTCGTTATTTTTATGGACTTTTTGTGAAAGATAATGTATAATACATCTTATGTTATATTATCCTAAAGGCAGGTATAATGAAATGAAGTTTAAGAACATTAAAAAAATTATGGCAGGTACAGTTGCAGGAGCAATGATGATTTCTATGGCAGCCTGTACTCCAATAAGCACAAAAGCCCAGTGGGCTTACAAAGACGGCGATAATGAAAAGGCAATAGGTGTGTATATCTATGCTATGTACAATGCCTACAATCAGGCAAAGACTTTTGCCGAAAAAGCCGATGGCTACAAAGAGAATGAAAGCTTTTTGGATCTTAAGATTAAGGACGACGACGGTAAAGAGGCTGTTGCCTCCGACTGGATTAAGGAAAAGGCTGACCTTACAGTAAGACAGTCCTTGTTCATTGACAAGGCTGTTGATGAGAGAAATGCTACTGTTGACGAGGCTTCCTACAAAGACCAGGCAACTCAGGACTGGGAGCTTGGCTATATGTACAGCTATTACAGCCAGATGGGTTACGGTACAACTCCTGAACAGGAACTCCTTGAACCATACGGAATTTCTCAGGACAGCTACTGTGAGCTCCAGTATATAACACCGGAAAAACAGCAAAAGCTCTTTGACCTTATTTACGACAAGGACGGCGAAAAGGAAGTTTCCGACAAGGATCTAAAGAAGTATTTTGACGACAACTACACATATTACACATACTTTACAATTCCTCTGTATGAGCAGACAACTGATGATGCAGGTCAGCAGACATCAAAGGCTTACAGCTCAAAGAAGCAGAAGAACCTTACAAATCAGGCTGACAGCTATGTAAAGGCAATAAACGGCGGAAGTGCTATTGACGACCAGTGCGAAAAGTACTTAAAGGCTACAAAGAGTGACGCTAAGGCTGCCGACACAGTACAAAAGGGTTGCGAACTACTTGATAAGGACAATTTAGACGCATCAAATATTGGCGAAGATGTTGCCAAAGAGATTGTTAAGCTTAAGACCGGCGAGGCAAAGGCTGTTACCATCGGTGAGAAGGATTCCAAAACTGTTTATGTTGTTCAAAAGCTGAACGCAAAGGACGGCGAAAAGGAATATCTCACAAAGGACGACTCAACAAGAAAGAGTGTTCTTCAGAATATGAAGAAGGACGAGTTTAGCGATTATATCAACAAAGAGGCAAAGGCACTTAAGTGCGAGGTTAATTCTTCCGTAGTTGATAAGTATGACCCGGATATGTTCTGGGAAGAGCCTGAGGAAACCTCAACTACTGAACCGGCACAATAAGCGTTTAACGATTAACTGTAGATAAGGAGCCCCATTATGCTAAGAAAATGTAAAAAATTGTTAAGTATATTGGGAGTAACAGGGGTTGCAATAATGCTGATGGCTGTATCCGTAATTATGGTTTCGGCTGAGGATATTGTGGTTGACCCTCCCCAGGAGGAGGTAACCGATCCGCCTGTTATTTATACAACAGCACCACCTGTTTATACTCAGGCAACTGAGCCTGTTTATACCACAGCGCCACCTGTTTATACCCAGGCAACGGAACCCGAATACACAGAACCACCTGTATATACCCAGGCACCACAGGAAACTTATGTTCCGGAAAATGAATACAATGACTATAACAATGAGGTTGAAAACTACAGCTTTTATCAGGAGCCTGTAACTGAATACGAAAATCAAGAGGAATATTACGATACTGAGTCCACAAGTCCCACAGACAACACTTCTTCCCTTTACAACAGCGGAAGAGAGATTGACGACACAGAGCTCAGCAAGAGTAACTGGAAGAAAATTGCCGAAAAATTGGCTCAAACCAAGGAAAACGACGAAGAGGATTCCAGCCCCTTTGATTACATCAAAAACAGCGACAAGGCAACAGGTTTTCAGGCTTTCCTTAACAGCCTTAACTGGGCTATGACCGCCGCAATTATTTGCTTTATCTTAGCAGTTGTTTGCATAATCCTGTTTATTGTTTTCACAAGAAAAAAGAAAATGGGCTATGCTCCAAAGAAAAAAAATAAAGCTAAGGCAAATCCTAAGTCATCAACAAAACATTCCCACGCCTCAGTCATTGCAGACGAGGACGGATATTATGTCCCACGCTCACAAAGGAGCAAAAGTGACTACGGTGACGACTTTGGTGACGCAGAACAGGAAAAGATTGTTAAGAAACGAGCAAAGCAGGATACTGCGGAGATAATCATTCCAAATAAATACAAAAAATAAAAATGAGTCCGTTGCAAATTACCAAAATTTGCAACGGACTTTTTAACTTAAGGAAACACTGAATAAATCACTTCACACATCTTGTTTGCATATTTTTCGCCGATTAGCCCAAAAAATCCTCGCAATGCGTCAGCATTCCTGCGTTTTTTTGAACTAATCGACAAAAAATCTGACTGCACAATATGTGCAAATGATTTAATCAGTGTTTCCTTAATTCTGCATTATGCATTTTGCATTTTGCATTTAAAATCAGTTATCTACCGTATTTTTCCTTTAGCTGTGCCTCGTAAATTTCCTTAAAAATCACTTTCCTTGTTACAATACCAACAAAAACATTTCTGTCGTCGGTAACAGGAACAAAGTTTTGGTCAAGGCTCTTTATAAGGAGTTTGTCTATACTTGCGGTTATTTTTACGGAATCGTAGTAGCCTTCTCTAAGGATATTCCTAACCTTAACCTTTTTTAAGTCGGCATTTGGGTTATCCATCAGGAAATACAGGAAGTCACCCTCGGTGACAGTTCCTCTGTAAACTCCCTCAGTATTTATAACAGGCACAGCCTGGTAGGAATTTTGTCTGAATATTGAAAGAGCAAATTCAATAGAATCCTTGCTGTGTAAATACTCAACATTTGCCTTTGGTATAAGTAGTGACGGTATATTCATTGTTGCCTCCAATCATATCATAAAAACACTGACTAAACTTGTTTGCATATGAGCAAATGAATTAATCAGTTTTTCCCAAAACAATTATACCATAATTCATTTCAAAATAGAATGTATTAACATAAATAATTTTTATGTAATTGATTTTACAGTAGTTAAGTGATATAATTTTGAAAATGGGGTGAATTTATTGAAAAGGCTAAGTGCTACCAAAATTTTTGCAATAGTTTATTTTCTTATAATAATAATTGGCGGAGTTTTGCTAACTCTTCCTGTTTCATCCAGAACGGGAAGTGCCACCAATTTTTTAGATGCTTGTTTTACAGCAACCTCTGCAACCTGTGTAACAGGTCTTTCTGTTTTTAACACATATGAATATTGGAGCCTTTTTGGGCAAATTGTAATTTTGTGCCTTATTCAAATTGGCGGAGTAGGTTTTATGACCTTTGCAGTTACCCTGGTGACTGTTCTTAGGAAAAAGCTAAGCATTACCAACAGAACCCTTATGCAACAGTCGGTGTCTGCCCCTACAATAGGAGAAATTGTGTCCCTAACAAAGGTGATTGTCTTTGGCACTCTTGCCTTTGAGGCCTTAGGTGCTTTGGCGTACAGCTTTTTTTATGTTCCTATACTTGGTGCATTAAGGGGCATTTACTTTAGCGTGTTCCACTCTGTTTCGGCATTTTGTAATGCCGGATTCGACCTTATGGGGATAACAGGCGAGGAATCTTTAATCTCTGTTCAAGGGAACATATATTTTAACATAGTCACAATGCTACTTATAATTATAGGCGGTTTAGGATTTTTTGTTTGGGTGGATTTGTGGCAGAGCAAATTCAAGTTTAAGCTTATGCGACTGCACACCAAGATAGTAGTGACAGTTTCACTTTTCCTTATTCTGTTTGGTGCAGTATTTATTTTCCTCCTTGAAACAAAGGCTTTTCAGGGAATGAGCTTTGGCAAAAAGGTGCTCCTTTCTCTGTTCCAGTCTGTAACTGCAAGGACAGCAGGCTTTGAGTCGGTAAACATTGCCGATATGACACAAGCCTCGCAGATGATAATTATTCTTCTTATGCTTGTGGGCGGTTCTCCCGGCTCAACTGCCGGTGGCTTTAAGACAACAACCTTGGGAATACTCTTCTTTAACCTCATTAGTACGGTAAGAAAGAAAACAGATGTTGAGTGCTTTGGCAGAAGTGTTCCGGCACCTGTGGTTAAGACAGTATTGACAATATTTGTAATTTATGTAATACTAACAACAGGAAGTGCTATTGCCATTTCCAGAGTAGAAAATATCCCTATGCTTTCTGCAATGTTTGAGTCCTCCTCAGCATTGGCAACGGTTGGTCTGTCCCTTGATTTGACCTCGGATTTAGGAGTTGTAAGCAAGCTTATTCTTATGGGACTTATGTACGCAGGTCGTGTTGGTCCTCTTACAATTTTTATGGCATTTTCACCGGACAAGTTCTCCAATGTATCAAGATTGCCAAACGAGGAAGTCAGGGTAGGATGATTTTAGGTAATAGGTAATAGTGAATAGGGAAGAAGTTCACTTTTTGTCTTTATAAAGGAATGGTCACAATTATGAAAGATATTTTGATTATTGGTTTAGGCAGATTTGGCAGGCATATGGCTGCTAAGTTTATTGAAGAGGGAAATGATGTCCTCGCCATAGATTCCTCCAAGGAGAGAGCAGAGAGTGCTTTGCCATTTGTCAGAAACATTCAAATAGGCGACTCCACTCAGGAGCAGTTTATCGAATCCTTGGGTGTAGAGAATTTTGATATTTGTGTTGTTGCCATTGGCGACAACTTTCAAGAGGCTTTGGAAACTGTGGTTTTGCTAAAGGACTACGGTGCAAAGTTCATTCTTGCAAGGGCAACAAGACAGGTGCACAAAAAGCTTTTGCTTAGGAACGGTGCTGACCATGTTGTGTACGGTGAGAGGGAAATAGCAGAAAAATTGGCTATAAAGTATGGTGCAAAAAATGTTTTTGACTACATCGAGCTTACACCGGAATACAGCATATATGAGGTTCTCACACCAAAATCTTGGGTTGGCAAGACCATTGTAGGCATTGATGTTCGCAACAAACACAGGGTTTCGATTTTGGCGGTAAAGGAAAACGATACTTTGTATCCTATGCCATCTCCCGACCATGTGTTTAAAAAGGAAGAAACATTGCTTATGATGGGTAAAAACGAGGATATAGATTTGCTGATAAAGAAGAACTGACGAAAGGATATGGTATAGTGGTTAAGTTATATTTGGCGGTTCCCTGTTATAATGAGGAGGAAGTGCTTTTTGACACAACGGAAAAGCTGACAAAAAAGTACGACCAACTTATATTAGAGGGAAAAATTACTGACGACAGCAAAATCGTTTACATTGACGACGGCAGTAAGGATAGGACATGGGAGATAATTTCAGGTCTTTACAAAACCAACAAATATGTAAACGGAATTAAAATGAGCAGAAACAGAGGTCATCAAAATGCACTTTTGGGCGGTCTTATGACAATTAAGGATGACTGTGACTGCGTAATTTCCATTGACGCCGATTTGCAGGACGACATAAATGCCTTTGATAAAATGCTTGAGGATTTTGAAAACGGAAGTGAAATTGTCTATGGCGTCCGCAGTAAAAGGGCAACAGACACAGCCTTTAAGAGAATGACAGCACAGGGCTTTTACAAGATTTTGTCTGCTTTGGGTGCAGAGGTGGTTTATAATCACGCCGATTTTCGCCTTATGAGCAGAAGAGCCCTAAATGCCCTTGCAGAGTTTAAAGAGGTAAACCTGTTTTTAAGAGGTCTTGTACCCCTTGTAGGCTACAAATCCTCTGTTGTTGAATACGAGAGAAGCGAACGACTTGCAGGGGAAAGCAAATATCCCCTTAAGAAAATGCTTGGTCTTGCTTGGGATGGTGTAACAAGCCTTTCTATGAAGCCTATCAGAATGATTACAGCCCTTGGTGTAATCGTATTTTGCATTAGCATAATTATGCTGATTTACAGCTTTGTTATGTGGGTAATCGGCAACACAGTTTCAGGCTGGACTTCAATGACCGTTTCAATTTGGGCAATCGGCGGTTTGCAAATTCTGGCAATCGGTGTTGTTGGTGAATACATAGGAAAAATCTATATGGAAACTAAAAACAGACCGAGATTTATAGTTGAAGAACAGTTAAAATAGTGTAATAACATATTTGTTGAAGAGTCAAGCCCTTGACAACGGCAGAATATTATTCAGTTTTTCCTAAAAAACAGTTCCCCACAGGTTAGGTGAGCAACCAACCTGTGGGGGATTTTTTTTGGATATTATTGTAGATTATTTTTTTGTATCATTTCTCTATTTTCACATTTGAAGCCTCTTTTATAAAAAGCTGTGTTCCCGGATTTCTCATTGTTCTGTTCCAAGCCATAATGTAGGAAATGGTGGTGTCTATTCCGTTAATTCTGTGTATGTCAAATTGACCGTTTTGCATTGAACGACAAAGTGTTGTGGGCAAAATAGAAAAGCCTATTCCTGCCGATACAGCGGTGATTACGGAGCGAATATTGTCATACCTGTTTACAATTTTTGGAATGATATTGTAGGTTCTGAATAGGTCAAGAATTTCCATATAAAGTATCGGACTTTCACCCTCGGACAGCAGTACAACCCCTGTGTTGTGCAGGCAGTCAAAGTCAATGCCTCCTCCGGGGATTAACCCCTTTCGGCAGATTATTGACATACTGTCATCAAAGGCGTCAAGATGCTCCACATCAATGGAGTCCGGCATCATATCTCTAAGCATAAACACAATGTCATATTCGTTATTTTCCAGTGCCAGTATCTCCTCACTTGGCTCAATTTTCCTGATGTCAACTGTGATGTCAGGGTACTTTTTTACAAATTCACTTAGGTATCGGGAGATAATAGGACCGCAGGTTTCGTCATAGCCGATGGTGATTTTTCCGTCAATTCCACGCTGAAGTTTGTCTATAATAAAGGTGGCGGAGTTTAGGTTATCAATAATTTCCATTGCGTATGGCAGCAATGCCTTGCCCTCTGCGGTGAGCATTACATTCCTCTTTGTTCTTGTAAAAAGGTTTGCCCCAAACTCCTTTTCCATCTCGATAATTCCTCGTGAAACGGTACTTTGAGATACAAAATTCTGCCTTGCCGCCTCGGAAAAATTCAAGGTTTGTGCTACGCTGACAAAGTATTTTATGATGTTTATATCCATAGCGTCCTCCTGCTTTATGACTTATGTATATATTACTTTACCACATTTAGTTAAAATATAATTCTTTTTAGGAAAAATCTGCGATATTAATGCATTAAATACATTAAGTAATGTTAAAAATGGATATTTAGCATTATCACGGTTATTGCCAAATATTTCTTGCTTTGATATAATTCTATTGTAAGCTGAAAAAGGGGAAACTTTACCTCAAATCAAACACTTAAGAAATTTTATTAGTTTGTGATTTGTAAAAATTTTATGCTTTCAGTCAAGGCAGACGTGTTTTGACTATTTATGTAACTGAAAGGACTTTCAAAAATGAAAAAAATTGTAATTACGGGTATGGGCGCTATTACTCCTATTGGTATCGGCGTGGATGAATACTGGAAAAATCTTCTAAGCGGTAAAAGCGGTATTGACAAGATAACCTCTTTTGACCCATCGGAGCTTGCTGTGCAGTTTGCAGGCGAAATCAGAAACTTAAACCCTGCTGACTACATTCCAAAGCAGATTTTGCGTCAGACAGACCCATTTATGCAGTATGCTTACATTGCAGCAGAAGAAGCCCTTAATATGAGCGGTGTGGAGATTGAGCCAACAAGGACAGGTATTGTTATGGGTACAGCACTTAACGGTATTGCAACCACAGCATATACACAGGAGGCTCTTACAGGAGCTGCCCACAAAAAGGTTGGTCCAAGGTTTATCCCTAAAATCCTTGGCAATGTTGCCGCAACTCATATTGCTATTATGCACAACATTCAAGGCCCGTCTTTTACAATTAATACAGCCTGTTCATCAGGCGGTGACGCAATTTACACAGCCGCAATGCTTATGCAGGCAGGCAAGGCTGATGTAATGCTTGCAGTAGGTGCTGAAAGTGTGCTTTGTCCAATCGTTATTTATTCCCTTGCAAATGCCAAGGCTTTGTCAAGGAACAACGAAAATGCACAAACTGCATCTCGTCCTTTTGACGCAACAAGGGACGGCTTTGTAATCGGCGAAGGCGGTGGATGTCTTGTCCTTGAAACAGAGGAACACGCTCTTGCAAGAGGCGCCAACATTATCTGTGAATTAAAGGGTTGTGGCAACACAAGTGACGCCTACCACATCACTGCACCTCACCCCGAGGGCAAGGGTGCTATCCGTGCAATGCAGTGTGCTATTGAAGAAGCCGGCATTTCACCTGACGAGATTGGCTATATCAACGCTCACGGTACAGCTACCCATAAGGGTGATATTGTTGAAGGTATTGCAATTAACAATGTGTTTGGCAGTCACAGACCATATGTGTCCTCCACAAAGGGTGCAACAGGTCATATGATGGGTGCCGGCGGTGTTACAGAGTGCATTACCTGTGTCAAGGCTGTAACAGAGGGCGTTATCCCTCACACACTGAACCTGAATCAAGTTGACGAAGAAATTGATTTGAACCTGGTTAAGGGTGAACCGCTAAAGACAAATGTTGACTATGCAATGAGCAATTCTCTTGGTTTTGGCGGACAAAACAGCAGTGTTATTGTTGGAAAATATAAAAAATAAATATAAAAAATAAATCTGTTTGATAATTCTGCATCACTTGTTGATACAGAATTGTTTACATCTGATATAATAAGATAGTAAATAAAACTGGAATTTCTCCCTATAATATTAGGGAATAAATATAAATACAAAGGATGATTGCTATGGGTTATACTTATGACATAAATATGTTTAAGGACACATTTGAACACGAATTTACATGGCTTAACGGTTTTATGAGAAATGTTCGTCGTTTTGGCTTTAAACCTGCTATGATTGATCCCCAGCAGGACAAGGTTTGGACTTATGAGGAATTAAACCGTGATGCAAACCGTTTTGCAAATGCTTTAAGGGCAAAGGGCGTGGGGAAAAACGACGCTATTCTATATCTTCTGCCAAATTCCCCTCAGTTTGCAATCACCTATATTGCCCCACAAAAAATCGGAGCAATCAACTGTCCTGCCAACTTCAACCTTGCAGCAGGGGAAACGGCTCTTTTAATAAACCACAACAAGCCAAAGGTGTTTATTTACGACTTTGAGTATGCCAAGGAAATGCAAAATGCACTTTCACTGTGCGTTGAAAAGCCTGAGGTTGTTCTTATGGTAGACTATGAGCATAAATGCACAAAGCTGCCAAAGGGACATATGTTTTTTGAGGACTTTATGAAGGATGCTGACGACAGCAACCCTCCTGTGGATTTTGAACCCCATATTTATGACGAGGTAACAAGACTTTTTACCTCAGGAACAACTTCACTTCCAAAGGGAGTGCCTCTCAACAACATAAACGAGGTGCTTTCTGCTCACGATGTAATTATGCACTTCCCTCTTAACCCAACAGACATTACAATGAATATGACGCCATGGTTCCACCGTGGAGGACTTCATTCCGGCGGACTTACTCCAACCCTATATGCAGGAGGTGCAGTTGTTGTTCTTAGGAGTTACAATCCAAGGGTTTGTCTGCAATACACAGAAAAGTATGGTGTAACATTCCTTATCGGTGTTCCGGCAGTGCTTACATCCCTTGCAACAAGACAGGAAAAGCACCCTGTTGACCTCTCCAAAATCAAGGGTATTGTAACAATGGGCTCACCACTTGAAAAGGCACAGTGCATACATTTTCAGGAAACCCTTACACCGAATATCTTTAACGGTTACGGAACAACAGAGTCCTTCTGGAACACATTTTTAAGACCATACGATTTGCCCGAAATGTCAGGTACAGCCGGCAGATCCTGTACAGATGATGATGTTAGAGTTGTTAAGGCTTACGAGGACAGAAAGGCAGAGCCTGAGGAGATGGTTGCAAAGGACGGTACAGAGGTGGGAGAAATCATCATTAAATCCCCCTCAAAGTCCACAATGTGCTACTACAATAATCCTAAGGTTACAAAGGAAAAGTACTACAAGGGCTTCCTCTACACAGGTGACCTGGGAACATGGGACGAAAAGGAATTTGTCACAGTTGCAGGCCGTAAGGATGATATGATTATCAGTAGTGGTGAAAACATCTATCCTCCACAGATTGAAGAAGTGCTGAATATGCATCCAAAGGTACAGGAGAGCATAGTTTCTTCTATTCCCGACAAAACAAGGGGAGAGGTGCTTGTTGCATATATTATCCCGGAGGATGACAGCCTTACAGTAAAGGAAATGATTGATTACTGTGCTGTCCACCCTAACCTTTCCAAATATAAATGCCCAAGGTATTACCGATTTGTAGAGGAACTTCCTCACACAGCAACAGGTAAAAAACAGCATTACAAAATCAAGGAGCAGGCTAAAAAAGACTTTGAAGAAGGACTGCTTTTAAGGAAGTGATTTTTTGAAGATTAAACCATATGTACGAAAAGCAAATTACTACGAAACTGACAGAATGGCTATTGTTCACCATTCAAATTACATTCGTTATTTTGAAGAGGCAAGAATTGACGCAATGGAACAAATTGATTGCGATTGTATGAGGCTTGAGAATATGAACCTTATTATCCCTGTGGTGGATGTGTACGCAAAGTACCACAAATCCTTGGGGTGCGGTGACGAATTTGCAGTCTATACCAAGATGACCTACTTTAACGGTGTCAAAATGGAGTTTGACTACGAAATCCGTTTTACAAAGGATAATGCCCTTGCCTGTACAGGACATTCTGCCCATTGTTTTGTAAATGAAAATCACCGTCCAATCACCATAAGGAAAAGTCATCCGGACATTTATGAAAAAATGGTGGCTTTGGGAGAGTGATTACTAGTTTGGGAAACACTGAATAAATCACTTCACACATCTTGTTTGCATATTTTCCGCCGATTAGCCCAAAAAATCCTCGCAATGCATCAAGCATTCCTGCGGTTTTTTGAACTAATCGACAAAAAATCTGACAGCCCTTTTGTGCAAATGATTTAATCGGTGTTTCCTTTATTTCTCAGTTTTTTTAAAATTTGGCAATTTGTCTATTATGGATATGTTCAACCACCCTTTTGTAGGGTGGTTGCTTGTTTTTAGGTGAAAAAGAGCATACCCTTTTGTGCATTTCAACAAATTTATCGAAAAGATGCTGAAAATAAGTTTTTGTTAAGATTTTTTTAGAATTTTATGGTAGAATGTATATGTATAGGTGTATACGAAATATACAAAATATGTGAAAGGAAGTATTCCATTGAAACAGAAGGCGAAATGGTTTAAAGGTCTTTTACTTGTAGTTTTTATGGTGCTTAGCACTATTTCGGTATCAGCTGTAAGCTTAGATTTGGATAAAACAGGGGCTAAAAAGACAGATTTGATTCCTTTAGGAATTGAAACCGCTACTGTAAATGGACAGAAGTTTAATGTTGGCGCAAGGGTTGCTGTGACCTACTATGTCAGCTCGAATGCAAAGTGGGAGGATTTTCAGGGTTACGCAACATATGACCCCACTGGTCTTAGGCTTGAAAAATTCAGTCTGCCAAATACAACATCAAATGTTTTTATCAACACAGATGATGAGGGCTTTTTGTATTACGCAGGTTCTTCATTCACCGATTACTTTGATTTCACAACCGAAAAAGTCCTCTATATAGCAGAGTTTACAGTCCTTAGTGGCGGTAACTATACGGTTGAAAACACCTGGGAAGTAATAGATGACGAAAATTGCGTCAGTATTGTTGATGGTGATTTTTATGACGAAGGCAGATTGTCCTGCCGGTCTGAAACAGCTGTTGTTCAGTACACCGTAACCTTCAAAAACTATGACGGAACAGTAATCAGCACAAAGCAGTATGATGCAGGAGAAGCAGTTGTTGTTCCAACAGAAACACCTGTTAGACCGGCAGACCAGCAATATACATACACCTTCAGCGGATGGGACAAGGTTGTAGTAGAAACAGTAAATTCAGACGCAACCTACACAGCGGTATTTACAGGCACACTGAATAAGTACTCTGTAAGCGTTTCAACAGTAAACGGTACAGTAACAGGTTGCCCGACAGGTGCTGTTGACTACGGTACATCAGTAACCCTAAAAGCAAAGGCAAAGGAGGGTTACAAATTTGACGGCTACTATGTTGGCGACACAAGAGTTTCAAGCTCTTCAACCTACACATTCACAGTAAACGACAACACAGATGTAGTTGCAAAGTTCACCCAAATGCCCTTTTCCGAGCTTAATGTTTCGGTTTCAAGCGGAACAAAACTTAAGGTAAAGCTTGGTATAAACGGTGTGGAAACAACACAGCCTGCAACCTACAAAAATCAGAATGTTAGAACAGGCCAGTATGTAACACTAACACCAATAGGAATTGACGGTTACGACTTCCTTTACTGGAAAAGTGATAACGGAAAAATTGTTTCATACTCACAGTCTTACACATTTATGTTCACAGGAAAAACAAGTCTGACAGCTGTATTTTCACAGAATAGTGACGGTGTTGTAACATTTATGAGTGGATATAATCAGAATAATTCCTCAATGTGTTACGGCAGTGAAGACGAAATAACTCTGCCAACTCCTTATAGTAAGTCAGGATATACATTTAAGTTCTGGTCAATAGACGGAAAAACAGAATGTACTGTAAGTGACATTTACACAGCATCTCGAAGTGGAAATGTAACTGTTAAGGCTGTTTATGAGGAGAATGAAGTTTACTACAGCCTGAAAGTCAACGGCGGTGCAATCGTTTCTGTTGATAACAATAAAGCGGATGCAGGAAACACAACAGGCTCATATAAGAGAGTAAATGCTATTAAGGTGCAGGCAAATGAGGCTGAAACAGGCAAGAAGTTTGCTTACTGGATAGACCAAGACGGTAACATTTTAGCTTATTCAAACAGCCATATATTGTATTTGGATTCCAATACAACCATTTCAGCAGTATTTGTTGATGAGAATGATGTTGTTGACACAAAAGCCATCGCAGAAATTTCATCTATCTCTCTAAATGAAACAACAAATAAGATGAGTGTAATATCAGTATTGACTGTTCCGTCTGATTGTGTAATTATTTCAGGAGGGTTGTTGGCAACTAATAACGAAATGATAGGTGCATCTGCTGACAGTTTCACATATGAAAATGCAACATATAAGAAGGTAGAAAATGTAGAGGATCTCAATTATCAGGTATTGCAATATACATGGACAAAGTCCAATGTAATGTTTGGAGATATTTGGTTTTTAAGAGCATATGTAACCTACAAGGATGCAAACGGCAATATCTATGAAGTGTATGGTGATGTTGTTACTAGCAAATCACTGTTTTCTTAATAATCTTAACAAAAAATGTTTTATTGACAATATAACATAATAATAATTATCATAAAAAAGGAACTGCCAAAAGATGGGGTATTTAGAATTCGTTTTTTGCAGTTCCTTTATTTTTTCGTCAAAAAATTACATACCCTATTGTGCATATCAACAAATCTAATGGCATAATGCTGAAAATAAAGTTTTTGTGAGATTTTTTCCATTTTATATGGTAAAATATAGATGTATGATTATATACAAAATAAACTGAAAGGAAGTGTTTCATTGAAACAGAAAATGAAAAGACTCACGGGCCTTTTTCTTGCAGTAATGATGGTGCTTGGCACTTTCACAGCAACTGCTGCAAGCTTGGACTTGGAGGAAACAGGGGCAGGAACCCACACAGTTTACTACTGCTACAAGGGTACTGTGCCCGACGGTTACACCGTTAAGGCACATTGCAATATCGGTGACAACAACACTTGGAAAATCTTTGACATGACTGATACAGGTTCAACATATCAGGGTTACAAGATTTATTCAGGTACAGTAGAAGAAAAGTACGGCGGATTTGACGCATTGCAATTCCAGCAGTGTGACGCAAGCGGTACTTGTAAATCACAGGAGGCTATTTCCGGTTGGACAACCTCCTCCACATTTTCAGGCAGGATGTACTATAACGGTAATTGGATGGATTATACAACTGATAATCCTGATGTTACTGAAACCACATCACCCTCAAGTAAGGTTACAACAACTATCTACCTGGATACATCTGCTGTAAGTGGATGGGGTAGAGACGCTTATTATGATGTTGCAAAAACCACAAACGCTTGGTCAGGCAACAGATTCCATCCAAATTCAGGAAACAACCTGTCATCCTATGGCTCTATGACAAAGGTTTCCGACAATCTGTTTATGGCTGAAATCACATATGATCCATCTGTTGGTATGATAGCATTCAGTAATGCAAATATGCACACCTATGGTGACTATAATGGTAATAGCGCTGTTGTTGTTAAGGATTATACAGGCACAGTAGGGGTTAACAACCTTGTTACCCTTAAGAGTAGCACAGTGTCTACTACAAATACAAACTACTATGATTATGAGTTGGGTACTTACAGTTCACAGGAAACAACAACTTCCCAGCCGAACACACAGACAAGTACACAACCGGATACTAATCCAACTCAAACAACCACAACCGGAAGTTCTGTTATTACAGATACAGTTAAGGCAACAGCCTTTAGTAATGCTATGTGGGTTGATACACAGCCAGAGGTTGCAAACACAAAGGTTGCCCTTGTTAAGGCTTATGAGGGTGGTTCAGGTTACAGACTTTATCTTCCATCCGGTGTTGACAGAAGTAATCTGACAATTTACCACAGCTTTACTTCCCTGTCCATCAACGGAACAACTATCACAAGTGGCAACACATATGATATGACAAACTGGTCAGACACTTCCTGTTCTGTTAACGGTACTGATAAATCCTTTAAGATTTTCCAGTCAACAGCAAAGTCATTCTATATGTACACATATAGCACCGATGATAATAAGAATATTACAGGCGACAGGGATCTTCCAACCAAAACAGACAACTCTCTCACATCAAAGAGTTCTGTTAAGGAGTCAGGTTCTTACCTTGTTGTTGACAACAACGGTGCAGTTACTCAGACAGAGGACACCCTTTCTTCCGTAAAAGGCAGAGGTAACTCATCTTGGGAAGCATCTTACTCTAAGTTTGGTAAATATGCATACAACATCAAGATTAAAACAGCCATCAAGCTTGGCGGTTCAAACTCAACAAAGAGTAAAAAGTGGTGCTTGCTTGCCAACAATGCCGATGAATCTATGATGAGAAATACCGTTGTGTACAATCTTTCTGACAGCATTGGTCTTGAAGATTCACCAATGAGTGATATCTATGATGTTTACAACAACGGTAATTATCTTGGTTCTTATCAGATTACCGAAAAGGTTGAGGTTTCCAGCAGTAAAGCTCTTGTAGAGGGCGAAAATGTTGACGAAATGAACGAAACAGCTAACCCAACATACGATTTTGACAATCCTCAAAGGGCAAGCTCAAACGGAAAAATCAACGAAAAATCAGCGGCCGGTTACTACAAGTACTGCACAGGACTTACAACCCCTGCAAATTACAAGGACGGCGACTACCTCCTTGAATTTGAGCTGGATGAAAGATTTCCCGATGAAATCAGCGGATTTATCTCCAACAGAGGACAGCAGGTAGTTCTCAAAACTCCTGAAGTTGCTACTAAGGAAGAAGTTATCTATATTATGGATAAGTTCAACGCAGCAGAGGCTGTGGCTTATGCACAGTCAGGTTCTTCCACAACAGATTTCGCCGCAGGTTCACTTTCAACCTCTAACGGCAAATACACATATACCTCAAAGGTTTCAAACTATTCTGTAACAGTAAGCAGTTATGACGAGCTGATTGACGCAGAAAGCTTTGCACAGAACTATCTTGTTCAGGAATATGTAGAAAATCTGGATGGTGTTGCTACATCCTTCTATGTAAACCTTAAGAATCAGGATTCTCTGTTCACAGCAACTCCTGTTTGGGACTTTGACTGGACAATGGGTCAGTATGGAAAGGAAAAGCAGGTAAATAGCAGTTCTAAACCTTATCCAAACAACACAGATCAGTGGTTTATCAGATATAAGGCTATTTATAACAATTATAATGTAGATAACCTTGTTACAAGTCTTTGTAAAATTGATGACTTCTGGTCAAGAGTAAAGATTCAGTGGAAATACAATGTTTACCCTGAAATTCAAAAGCTCTACGGCTCAAGCGGTCTTATAAAGAATGACTACACAAATAAGCTAAGCGCTTCTGTAGCTATGAACGAAGACCGTTATCACTTTATTGCAAACGACCCAATCGGCGGATGGGGAAGTGCAAATACAGGCTCAACATGGTCTGAGGCTGTTAATTTCCTTAATAACTGGGCAAGCAGTCGTGCTTCTTGGATGAACAATAACATAGGTACAGCTGTGTCTTACAACAAGAGTGGTTCATCCACACAGCTTTCAGTTAGTCAGGCAGATGACAACTCTATTGTAGCCGAGGCTACACCGGGAACAATTACTGCAGATTCAACAACCCTGGGCTTTGGTGACTATACCTATGAATTTACCTATACCAACGGTACAAATACAAAGACAATTACTAAGATTGGCTCAAACACAGTTACTCTGTCCGACACAGCCACAGCCGGTGATGTTTACACAGTTTCTGTAAATGCTTACCCAACAAAGGCAGGTAAGGACACAGGCTTTGTACTTGCAAGTGATGAGGTAAGCTATACAGTTACAAATCCAACCGATCCAAAGCTTACAGTATCTCCTACAACACTTAGCCTTACAGTTGGTGATACATCAACTCTTACAGTTAAAAAGACTAACATTGACGAGGATGTAACATGGTCAACTGACAACGAAAGTGTTGCAACTGTTGATAACGGTGTTGTTACTGCAGTAGCAGAGGGTACTGCAACTATCACAGCCACAGCAGGCGGTTTATCTGCAACCTGCGTTGTAACAGTCAGCGAGCCTGTTTCATCAATAATCACACTTTACTTTACAGACAACAAGAGCTGGGGTTCAGTTAAAGCTTGGATTTGGAATAATACAACAAAAACCAATGAAAGTGCTTCTTGGCCCGGCAAGTCCTGTACAAAGATAGGTAAAAACTCACAGAATCAGGATATTTATTCCTGTACAATGGATACATCCCTATATGACAGCGTTATCTTTGCAAGCAGTGACGGTAAATCACAGACAAAAGAAATTTATAATATTACATCAGCAAATGACGGAACAGGGTACTACATTACCGGTGGTTCATCATCTGCTTATGAAGTAGCTACCTATTCAGTTGTAACTCCTGCTGTTAAACTAAGCACATCTGCTGTTGAACTTATGGTTGGTGGTGAATACACAATTACTCCTGCTTCAAGCAAGGGTACATTGTCATACGAATCATCAAACACAGCTGTTGCAACAGTTGACGAAAAAGGTGTGGTAAAGGCAGTTGCCAAGGGTAATGCTACTATTACAGTAACAGCCACAGGCACATTTGAAACAGCAACAGCAACACTTAATGTTACAGTTAATGACAAATACACCGTAACATTCAAAAACTATGACGGCACAGTAATCAGCACACAGAAATATGATGCAGGAGAAGCGGTAGTTGTTCCGACAGAAACACCTGTTAGACCGGCAGACCAGCAATATACATACACCTTCAGCGGTTGGGATAAGGATATTGTAGAAACAGTAAACGTAGACGCAACCTACACAGCGGTATTTACAGGCACACTGAATAAGTACTCTGTAAGTGTTTCAACAGTAAACGGTACAGTAACAGGTTGCCCAACAGATGCTGTTGACTACGGTACATCAGTAACCCTAAAAGCAAAGGCAAACGAGGGCTACACATTTGCAGGCTACTATGTTGGCGATACAAGGGTATCAAGCTCTTCAACCTACACATTTACAGTAACCGACAACACAGAAGTAGTTGCAAAGTTCACCCAGCTACCGGGTGCTGAGCTAAAGGTTCAGGTAGTTGGCGGTACAGGACTTAAGGTTAAGCTTGGTGCAAACGGTGTGGAAACAACACAGTCTATCTTCTACGACAACAAGGATGTTAAGACCGGTCAGTATGTAACCCTTACACCAACTGGAATTGACGGATATGACTTCCTTTACTGGATTAGCGATAACGGAAAAATTGTTTCATACTCACAGTCTTACACATTTATGTTCACAGAAAAAACAAGTCTGACAGCAGTATATTCACAGGCAAGTGCCGGTGTTGTAACATTTATGAGTGGATATAATCAGATTAATTCCTCAATGTGCTATGGCAGTGCAGATGAGATTAAACTTCCAACACCTTATGCTAAGTCAGGTTACACATTTAAGTTCTGGTCAATTAATGGAACAACAGAATGTACTGTAAGTGACATTTACACAGCATCTCAAAGCGGAAATGTAACTGTTAAGGCTGTTTATGAGGCAGAAGATATTTACTTCAGCCTTACAATCAACGGTGGTACAATCGTTTCTGTTGATAACAATACAGCAGATGCCGGAAACACAACAGGCTCATATAAGACTATCAATGCAATTAAGGTACAGCCAAAGGTCGCTGAAGCAGGCAAGAAGTTTGCATATTGGGAAGATCAAGACGGTAACATTTTATCCTATTCAAGAATTCATCTATTGTATTTGAATTCTGATACAACAATTACAGCAGTATTTGTTGATGAGAATGAGGTTGTTGATACAAAGGCTATTGCAGAAATTTCATCTATTTCTCTAAATGAAACAACAAATAAGATGAGTGTAATGGCAGTATTGACTGTACCGACTGATTGTACTATTATTTCAGGAGGATTGTTAGCAACCAATAACGAAATGATAGGAGCATCTGCAGATAGTTTCACATATGATAACGCAACATATAAGAAGGTAGAAAATGTAGAAAGTCTCAATTATCAGATGTTACAATATGCTTGGACAAAGTCCAATGTATTCTATGGAGATATTTGGTTCCTAAGAGCATATGTAACCTACAAGGATGCCAACGGCAATACCTATGAAGTATATGGTGATGTTGTTACTAATGCCTCACTGTTTTCATAATTTGCTTGACAAATAAAAATAAGTATTTTATAATCAAACTGGTAAAATAATGTTTTAGTGTTAAGAGGAGGATTGCTATGAATTACACAACACCTGATATTGAGATTATCGCAGTAAAGAATGACCTTGTTGCTAGTGCATCTAACAACGGCGATATTAACGGCGGAATAACTGGTAGCGAAGACTAACTAAAACTTAAAGAGGCTATCCCGTATGGGGTAGCCTTTTTTTCTGTTTACAGAATAATGGAAACTTAAAAGGAAAATTATACCTTGGTTATGTTGACATTTTATTTTTGATATAATATTATAGCCTTATTCCAAAAAAGGATTGTTGTTTATGGGACTAACCGAAATTATTTTGTTGGCTGTGGGACTTTCTATGGATGCCTTTGCGGTGTCAGTGTGCAAGGGTCTTGCAATTCCTAAAATAAATTTGAAAAAAGCCGCAATATGCGGAATATGGTTTGGCGGTTTTCAGGCACTGATGCCTATAATAGGTTATTTGCTTGGTGCAGGCTTTACCGGCTATATAACGGGAATTACCCCTTGGATTGCATTTGTTCTCCTTTCCCTTATCGGCGGTAATATGATTAAGGAGGCTGTATCTAAGGAGGAAGAAAAGGCAAACGACAGCCTCGGATTTAAGGTTATGCTTACAATGGCTGTTGCAACAAGCATTGACGCATTGGCTGTTGGGGTTACCTTTGCCTGTGTTCCCGTTTCCATTATGAGCTTTACAGGGGATTTTTTAAACACGCTTTTGGGCGCTGTGATTATAGGTGTTACAACATTTGTACTGTCCTGTATAGGTGTAAAGATTGGAAATATATTCGGACTGAAATATAAGAGCAAGGCAGAACTTGCCGGTGGTATAATCCTTATCTGCCTTGGAATAAAAATTTTGCTGGAGCATTTTAATATTCTGTAATATTCAAGGTTGTTACATTGTAACAGCCTTTTTCTTTTGCCGGAACTTCCTGAAAATCACAGCATAAAATACAGGAAACAGAACAGTTTACAGGAGTATTTTTCCGTATAAAATACACAAAATATACTGCACTTTATATCCATAAGAAATCTTTGTAAAAAACAGTTATTTTTTACGAGCATTTTTTCTAACTTTATTATGCATTTGATAGGAGTTATTGTGTAAAACAGGGAAAATAAAATATAGTGTTTACAAATCCGAAAAGATTTGTTAATATTTTAACATAGACTTTTGTAAAAGGAGATAAAACTATGTCAAATTATAGCATCGTAGATTCTGTTGAAGCTTTAGAAGCAAAGCTTGCAGAAGTGCGTGAAGCCCAAAAGAAGTTTTCAACATATACTCAGGAACAGGTTGACGCTATCTTTAAGGCAGCAGCAGTAGCTGCAAATAAACAGAGAATTCCTCTTGCTAAAATGGCAGTGGAAGAAACAGGAATGGGTGTAGTTGAAGATAAGGTTATCAAGAACAACTATGCCGCAGAACACATTTATAACGCATACAAAAATGTTAAGACCTGTGATGTTATCGAAAGGGACGAATCCTTTGGTACAATTAAGCTTGCTGAACCAATCGGTGTTGTAGCAGCAGTTATACCAACAACAAACCCAACATCAACAGCTATTTTCAAAACATTAATTTCACTTAAGACAAGAAACGGTATCATCATCTCTCCTCACCCAAGAGCAAAGGCATCCACAATCGCCGCTGCAAAGGTAGTTCTTGAAGCAGCAGTAGCAGCCGGTGCTCCTGAGGGAATTATCGGTTGGATTGATGTTCCATCCCTTGAAATGACAAACCTAGTTATGAAGGAAGCTGACATCATTCTTGCTACCGGTGGTCCGGGAATGGTTAAGGCTGCATACTCCAGCGGTAAGCCTGCACTTGGCGTTGGTGCCGGTAACACTCCTGCTATCATTGACGACACAGCAGATATTCTCCTTGCTGTTTCATCTATTATTCACTCAAAGACATTTGATAACGGTATGATTTGTGCTTCTGAACAGTCAGTTATCGCTCTCAAGAGTGTTTACGATAAGGTTAAGAAGGAATTCCAGTACAGAGGATGCTACTTCCTTAACGAAGAAGAAACCGAAAAGGTTAGAAAGACTATCCTTATCAACGGCGCACTTAACGCAAAGATTGTTGGTCAGTCTGCACACACAATCGCTTCCCTTGCAGGCGTTGATGTTCCTGTTGACACAAAGATTATCATCGGTGAAGTTGACAGCGTTGACATTGCAGAGGAATTTGCTCACGAAAAGCTTTCTCCTGTTCTTGCTTTCTATAAGGCAGAGGACTTTGAAGACGCTCTTGACAAGGCTGAGCATCTTGTTGCTGACGGTGGTTACGGTCATACATCTTCACTTTACTGCAACGCAGTAACAGAGAAGGATAAGATTGACGAATTCGCAAAGAGAATGAAGACTTGTAGAATTCTTGTTAATACACCATCATCCCACGGTGGTATCGGTGACCTCTACAACTTTAAATTAGCACCATCCCTCACACTTGGTTGTGGCTCATGGGGCGGAAACTCCGTATCAGAAAATGTTGGAGTAAAACACTTAATCAATATCAAGACAGTTGCAGAGAGAAGGGAAAATATGCTTTGGTTCAGAGCACCTGAAAAGGTTTATCTTAAGAAGGGCTGTCTGCCTGTAGCCCTCCAGGAGCTTAAGGATGTAATGAATAAGAAGAGAGTATTCATTGTAACAGACCAGTTCCTATATAAGAATGGCTACACAAAATCCGTAACAGATAAGTTGGACGAGATGGGCATTACCCACACAACATTCTTCAATGTTGCTCCGGACCCAACACTTGCTTGTGCAAAAGAGGGTGCAGAGCAGATGAAGGCATTTGAGCCTGACTGCATCATCGCTATCGGCGGTGGTTCTGCAATGGACGCAGGTAAGATTATGTGGGTTCTCTACGAGCATCCTGAGGCAGACTTTATGGATATGGCTATGAGATTCATTGATATCCGTAAGAGAGTTTACACATTCCCTAAGATGGGCGAAAAGGCTTACTTTATCTGTGTTCCAACATCAGCAGGTACAGGTTCAGAAGTAACTCCATTTGCTGTTATCACAGACGAAAAGAGCGGTATTAAGTATCCTCTTGCTGACTACGAGCTTCTTCCAAATATGGCTATCGTTGATACAGATATGCATATGACAGCTCCTAAGGGTCTTACATCAGCATCTGGTATTGACGCACTTACACACGCATTAGAGGCTTTTGCTTCTATTATGGCAACTGATTACACAGACGGTCTTGCACTTAAGGCTGCAAAGACAATCTTCGAGTATCTACCAAGATGCTACGACAACGGTCCTAACGACCCTGTTGCAAGAGAAAAGATGGCTAATGCTGCTACAATGGCAGGTATGTCATTTGCAAATGCTTTCCTTGGTGTATGTCACTCAATGGCTCATAAGCTTGGTGCTTATCATCACCTGCCACACGGTATTGCAAACGCTCTCCTCATTGACGAGGTTATCAGATTCAATGCTTCAGAATGCCCAAGAAAGATGGGTACATTCAGCCAGTATGACCATCCAAAGACAATGGCAAGATATGCTGAGTTTGCTACTTACCTTGGTGCTAAGGGCAAGACAGACGAGGATAAGGTAGAAAACCTCATCAAGATGATTGACGAGCTTAAGGAAAGAGTTGGCATTAAGAAGACTATCAAGGATTATGATGTTCCTGAGGATAAGTTCCTTGAAACACTTGACCAGATGTGCGAGGACGCATTTGACGACCAGTGCACAGGTGCTAACCCAAGATACCCACTTATCTCTGAGATTAAGGAAATGTATCTTAAGGCTTACTACGGCGAATAATATATACTGTATAAATATGCTGTCCCCCAACTTAGGTTGGGGGATACTTTTTTGACAAATTACAGTTTTAAAAGATTGTTAAAAGTTCGTTAATTTGCACAAAAGATTGTTAAAGTGTTGACACATTTCATAGCTGTTTTGATAAGAAGATTTGTATTATTTGCATAAAATATCTCTATGTTTTTGTGTATTATAAAGAATGCTATGGTGTTTTTGAATAAATATACAAGGCTTATTTCAGCAATTTTAACGCTATACTTAACCAAGCGGAATGTTGTATAATATAACCAAAGCAGAAAAGCTTTTTTATTTGTTCTATATGAAAGGATTGATATTTTATGAAATTTGAAAAGGTTCTGGCTGAAAGAAAAGATAAAGTTATATACAAAGATGGAGATAGATGTATTAAAGTTTTCGACGAAAATTATAGAAAGTCCGATGTTCTCAACGAGGCACTAAACCAGTCCCGTGTTGAAGAAACAGGTCTTAAAATGCCTAAGATTTTGGAGGTTACAAAAATCGAGGGCAAATGGGCAATAGTTTCTGACTATATTGAGGGAAAAACCCTTGCACAGCTTATGGCTGAAAACCCTGACAAGCTTGACGAATATCTTGAGCTGTTTGTTAATGTACAGCTTGACATTTTGGGCAGAAAGTCACCGCTTCTTAACAAACTGTGGGATAAGATGAAGCGTAAAATTGACGAAACCGATTTGGATGCTACAACAAGATACGAGCTACAAACCCGCCTAAGCGGTATGCACAAGCATCACAAGGTTTGTCATGGCGACTTCAACCCAAGTAATATTATCGTTACTGAGGACGGCACACCATATGTAATCGACTGGTCCCACGCAACACAGGGCAATGCCTCCGCTGACGCCGCCAGAACCTACCTTATCTTTGTCCTTGAGGGAAAAGAAGATGTAGCTAAAAAGTATCTCCATCTGTTCAGCCAAAAGGCTGATATACCTGTACAGCTTGTACAGGAGTGGATGCCAATAGTAGCAGCATCTCAGTCCGTAAAGGGTAAACCTGAAGAAAAGGAACTCCTAACCTCTTGGGCAAGTGTAATTTCATATGAATAATTAAATAATACACTAAAGGGCTATCCGTTATGGATAGCCCTTTCAGCTTGTCGAAAAAGCCCGTATGTAAAAATACGGGCTTTTTATAAGGATAAATTAACTTTGTATTAGTCCTCGAGTTATATAGTATTTCAAGACTTTTATAGAATCAGTTTTTTCCTCTGTTTACATACTTTGTATGTAAAAGCTTATGTGCTCTGGGCTTGCCGGGAGCGTCAAAAAATTCATCGTAAATTGTCTTGATAATCGGGCTTTCGTCACTGCATCTGTACTTACACTGCTTGTCGTAATCGTAGAGAGCCTTTGAACGGATAGCCTTTAAATCAACATAGTTTCTTACGCTGTCGCTTTGAACAGGCTGACCGCCACCGTTGATACAGCCACCGGGGCAAGCCATAATCTCGACCATCTGATAGTCAGCCTCGCCCTTCTTAATCTTCTCAATAAGCTTCTTTGCATTTGCAAGTCCTGATGTAACAGCAACCTTTACCTCAATGCCTGCAACGCTGTATTTTGCCTCTCTGACTTCCTCAGGACCTCTTACCTCGGTAAACTCAATCTTCTTGAAGGAACCGTCAAGCATTCTTGCAGCAGTACGCAGAGCAGCCTCAAGCACACCGCCTGTTGCACCGAAGATTGCACCGCCGCCTGTTGCCTTGTTGAAAGGTGCGTCGTAATCCTCGTCATCCATATCCTCAAACTTGATACCTGCGCCCTTAATCATCTTTGCAAGCTCTCTTGTAGTGAGTGCTACATCAACATCGTCAAAGTCGAATGTGCGCAGTTCGGGACGAGTAGCCTCAAACTTTTTCGCAGTACAAGGGATAACGCTTACAACGAACATCTTTTCGGGGTCAATATTATATTTCTGAGCATAGTAACTCTTTAGAACTGCACCAAACATACCCTGTGGAGATTTACAGGTGGAAAGGTGAGGAATCATTTCGGGATAGTAATGCTCAACAAACTTAACCCAACCGGGGCAGCAGGAGGTGAACATAGGTAGAGTTTCCTTGCGTGTGATTCTCTCAACAAGCTCGTTTGCCTCTTCAAGAATTGTGAGGTCGGCGGTGAAGTCCATATTAAACACCTTGTCAACACCCAGTCTGCGGATTGCAGAAACCATTTTGCCCTCAACATTTGTACCGATTGGCATACCGAAGCTTTCGCCCAGAGTAGCCTTGATTGACGGAGCAGTATAGAAAATAACCTGCTTTTCAGGGTCGGAAATAGCGTTCCACACCTCGTCAATTTGGCTTTTTTCGTTAAGAGCACCAACAGGACAGCTTACAATACATTGTCCGCAGCCAACGCAAGGGGAATCGCCCAGACCCTTTTCAAAAGCACAGCCAACATGCACCTTAAATCCACGCTTGATAGGTCCGATAACCGAAACGCTCTGTACATTCTTGCAGGCAGCAACACAGCGCATACACTGAATACACTTGTTGTTGTCACGCACAATGTAAGGAGACTCGTCGTCTATGTCATAAATAGGCTCTTCAGCCTTGAATCTGTCTTCGTCAACGCCGTAGTCAAAAGCAAGCTTTTGAAGCTCACAGTTGTTGCCTCTTACGCAGGAAAGGCACTTTTTATGGTGTGTGGAGAGGATAAGCTCAATAGTTGTTTTTCTTGAGGCTCTTACCTTTGGAGTATTTGTGAATACCTCCATACCCTCCTCAACAGGATAAACGCACGAAGCAATAAGACCTTTTCTGCCCTTTACCTCAACAACGCAGACACGACAAGCGCCTATGCAGTTGATGTCCTTAAGGTAGCAAAGTGACGGAATTTCAATTTTTGCCACTTTTGCCGCCTGTAAAATAGTGTAGTTGCTCGGCACCTCAACAGGGATACCGTTTATTTTAAGATGTACCATATCCATAGTTATCCCTCCTTAATGTGTGTAGATTGCGCCGAACTTGCAGTTTTTCATACAAAGTCCGCACTTGATACACTTATCCTGATCAATAATGTGAGGCTGTTTAACCGTACCTGAAATTGCACCCACAGGGCAGTTCCTTGCACAGAGCGTACAACCCTTACATTTTGCAGGGATAATTTCGTATTTCATAAGTGCCTTGCAGACGCCTGCCGGACAGGTTTTATCCTTGATGTGGGCGATGTACTCGTCTTTAAAGTAGTTCATTGTTGACAGAACAGGGTTCGGAGCAGTCTGACCCAGTGCGCATAGGGAAGAAGTCTGCATATGACGAGCAAGCTCGTCAATCTTTTCTAAATCTATCATCTCGCCATTGCCCGATGTGATTTTGTCCAGGAACTGCAGAAGTCTGCGTGTGCCTACACGGCATGGCGTACATTTACCGCAGCTTTCGTCAACGGTAAATTCAAGGTAGAACTTGGCAATATCAACCATACAGGTGTCCTCGTCAAGGATAATCATACCGCCTGAGCCCATCATTGAGCCAAGTGCAAGCAGGCTGTCGTAATCAATGGGAGTATCAATATGCAGTGCAGGAATACAACCGCCTGAAGGTCCGCCTGTCTGAGCAGCCTTGAACTTTTTGCCGTTGGGGATTCCGCCGCCGATTTCTTCAACAATTTCACGCAGAGTTGTACCCATAGGAATTTCAACAAGACCTACATTTGTAATTTTGCCGCCCAGCGCAAATACCTTTGTGCCGGGGCTTGTAGGAGTACCCATTGATGCAAACCATTTACTGCCGTTTAAGATAATTTGAGCAATGTTAGCGTATGTTTCAACATTATTGAGTACGGTAGGCTTGCCGAAAAGTCCCTTGACTGCGGGGAATGGTGGACGAGGACGAGGCTCGCCTCGGTTGCCCTCGATTGAAGTCATAAGTGCAGTTTCCTCACCGCAAACGAATGCGCCTGCACCAAGCCTGATTTCCATATCAAAATCAAAGCCTGAGCCAAAAATGTTCTTGCCAAGGAATCCGTAATTCTTAGCCTGGTCAATAGCTTTTTGCAGTCTTTCAACAGCAATAGGATATTCAGCTCGGATATATACAAAGCCGTGATGAGCGCCGATTGCATAACCTGCGATAATCATAGCCTCAATAATACACTGTGGGTCGCCCTCAAGGATTGAACGGTCCATAAATGCACCGGGGTCGCCTTCGTCGGCGTTACAGCATACATACTTAACATCGTTTACACTTGCTTTTGCAAAGGACCATTTTCTGCCTGTGGGGAAGCCGCCGCCTCCTCTGCCTCGCAGACCGGAAGCTGTAATTTCATTGATAACATCGTCGGGAGTCATCTTTGTCAGCACCTTTGCAAGTGCCTGATAACCGTCAACAGCTATGTATTCATCAATGTTTTCGGGGTCAATTACACCGCAGTTGCGAAGTGCAACTCTGAGCTGCTTTTTGTAGAATGCTGTTTCGGAGAGGGATATAATCGAGCCGTCCTCGTGAACAGTTTCCTGATACAAAAGCTCCTTAACAACCTTGCCTTCCTTGAGGTGTTCCTTAACGATTCTTTCTACACCCTCGGGAGTAGCCTGAGAATAGAAAGCACCTTCGGGATAGACAATCATAATCGGACCCAGCGAACAAAGACCGAAACAGCCTGTTCTTACAACAAGGATTTCCTTTTCAAGTCCGTTTGCCTTTAGTGCCTTTTCAAGAGCGTCGATTACCTTTTTACTGCCGGAGGAAGTACAGCCCGTACCTCCGCACACAAGCACCTGCTTGCGGTAGCCTGTCTTTTTGGCGAGCTTTTCACCCTCTGCGGCAACAAGCTTTCTTACCTTTACAATCTGTTCGTGTTCTTTTTTAATCTTGTTGAGTTCTTCAAGTTTCACGGCTTATTTGCCCCCTTTCTTAATGTACTTGTCAAGAATTTTGTCAACCTGGTCAACGGTCATTTTTCCGTAAACCTCATCGTCAACCATCATAACGGGAGCAAGTCCGCAGGCACCTACGCAACGGCAGGAATCAATTGAGAACAGTCCGTCGGGGGTGCATTCACCGCTTTTTATGCCGAGTTTTTCTTCAATGGCGGCAAGAATTTTGTCTGCACCCTTTACATAGCACGCCGTACCAAGGCAGACGCTGATTCTGTGCTCACCCTTCGGGGTAAGACTGAACTGGGAATAGAAGGTTGCAACGCCGTAAACCTCGCTTAATGAGATTTCAAGACCGTCTGCAACCATCTGCTGCACCTCAATAGGCAGATAACCGTAAATGCCCTGTGCCTCCTGCAAAACGGGAAGCAACGCACCCGGCATATCCTTGTGCTTTGCGATTACATCTTTCAGCTTCCTTTCCTGGGCGATTGTACCCTTGAAGGCGTTAAGAGATGATCCTGTCATTAATATAACCTCCAATACTGATTTTTTAATTTCTGAAAAATTACAGTACACAGCACATTATACAATATTTTTCCTAATATTACAAGCATTTTTATTATGAATTGTTTTTATTTTTTTCTGCGTTATAAATAGATGTGACCGATTTTTGGTATCGGTTTTTTTATTGCAGTGATGTACCGTATTGCCCACACCACCATAGTGTAAATCGGTTTGCGATTAATTTACATAGCGAAAAATATTAGGTCTTAGTTGGTTGTAATTGCAAGCTAAGGCTTTTTGTTTTGCCGATAAATTTAGTGATTAGTGAAAAACCACTTATAAAATACATTGTTTTGTTAAAAAAATTAATCAATATGCAGAAAAAACATATAATAATTGACAAATACTAAGAAAAAGTGTAATGAAAAAGTGTAATGAAAAAGTGTAATGTATAAAGCACAAAGCCTATTAAACATATGGTAATTATAGGAAGAATGATTTTATATTGTATTTATTCCCTTCTTTAGTAAGAAGTAATTATCGTTTTGGACGAATGTACTGTTGTAGTAAAATGTGCTGTTGTTGTAATAACAGCATAAAAGGACAGACTAAATAAAAAACCAAAATAATAATTTACTTTAAAGGAGAATTTTAAAATGAAAAAATTATTTATTATTTAAAGGAGTGTAAAAAATCTGCCCTTTCAGTTGTGTTATTAGTGAAGGGAGAAAAGTATGGAAAATAAAAACGGTACCGAATTTAATTTTGAAAAAGTAATTGATGAATTTTCCAATATGGTTTACAGGGTTGCGTATAACTACCTCAGCAACAAAAGCGAAAGCGAAGATGTTATGCAGGAGGTATTCCTTTCATTACTCAAAAAAGGCACAGATAATATGGATTATGAACACCTGAAGGCTTGGCTGATTAGGGTGACAATCAATAAGTGCAAAAATATAAATAAAAGCAGTTGGAACAGTAAAACAGTTCCCCTTGAAGAGGCGGAGAATATATTGACGCAGGAGGAATTATCCCTCAGGGAGGAGCTTTTTGCCTTGGAGAGAACTGACAGGAGCATTGTGTATCTGTACTATTATGAGCAGTTGACCATAAAGGAAATTTCAAAAATTCTACATATGAAATCCTCGGCAGTCGGCACAAGGCTAAGCCGTGCCAGAAAGAAACTGAAATTCATAATTGAACAGGAGGAAATATAGTGACTCGCAAAGAAGTTTATACCAATTTAATGGACAAAACTACCCCGTCACAGGGTAGCATAGACAGGCTTAAAACACTTTCAAGATCACCCATAAAATCACCTAAAAGACTGAAAAGGGTTTTACCACTTGTGGCTGTGATTTTGGTTTTATCAGTTGTATTAACAATCACAGCAACAGCAAAATACAGCTTTTCGTCAATTTTCGGCGGTATGTTTAGTGGGGTCGGGGAAACTGAAGTTGTAGTACCAAAGAATATGGAAATATATTCAGGCAGTGATGTGCTGGATTTTAAGTGCTTAGGTATTACAGGCGGTACAGAGTACGACTGCTGTATGGCTTATGAGATTACAAGAAAGGACAATAAGCCCTTGGTAACCCGGATAAATAATAATGAGCCACAGTTTGACAATGTATCAATTCATTTGTCGGACAATAATATTGATGTGTCCTACAGTATGTCGGAGTATCTTTACTTTAAGGACAACAAAACCATTATTTTTTACGAGAACCTTTATAGACTTGGCAAGGAGCTGAATGGTGCAGAATACTTTGGTATTTATAGCGGTCTAAAATTTAAGGGTATTAAGGAATACAAAGACATTTATCTAACAGATAAAAATGAGATGTCAAAGTTTATGGATAAGTACAGCCTTGCACCGGACGAAAGGTTAGTTGCTGTTTATGACGAAAAAACTAACCGCTACCAACTTGCGGTAGAGGGTGACTTTATCTGTAATAATGATATGTGGGCAGAGTTTACCCTTGATTACAAGCCAAGCTATGTACAGGGCGAAATTAAAAGTGACAGTCTGAACATAGAAAGTGCCACAGCCACAGAATTCGGCATTACTATTGTAGGGAATGGTACAGATGAAGAATATGAAAGTAACCTTTTGTCAAAGGGAATTGCAACCCTGAAAGACGGAACAGAAATTTCTTTACAGGAAAATACAAGCACCTTTGTTGGTGATTATAAGGGTGGCAAAGGTCAATTTGTCATAAACCTTTATTATAAAGTCAAAAACCAAGTTAAAATGCAAATAATCGACTACACAGAGATTAAGTCAGTAACCCTTGAAGGTGTTACAATCAGTTTTTAGGGTGATACTATGAAAAAATATTATTCTATCACCTTATTCGTTTCTTTATTTCTAATGTTACTTTTATTGTTTTCTATATGCGGTTGTAGGGATAATGTGAAGAAAATTGATTATTCCGATAAATATGTTTTCGGTCAGGACAGTCAGGAAAATTGTATTGCTCTGCAAGGCTGTGCGGTGATAGCTGAAAGCAGTAAAAGCTATTATTATCTTTGTGAAGATAACAAATTTTTATATGTAGTTGATAAACCAAGGAAAAAGTGTATGCCTCTTTGCAACAAAACAAACTGTTTGCACGACAAAGAGGCTACACCGGAAAATTGTAATGCTTTTTTGGGAGTTACTGCTGATAATATTATTTTTTATAACGATTATCTTTACTACTCTTCATCAAAGGAGTACACAGACAAAGACGGAGTACTGCATACAGTCAATGAGATTAACAAAATTACCCTTGACGGTTCGTCAAAAACTAATGTGTTTTCCACCGAGGAATACACCATTTGGAGTTTTAAGATACATAGAGGGTTTATGTATGCAGATATGACACTAATCAGTTCAGAGGGTAATTCAGAGGGCAAAAACTCTTCGCTATATAAAATTTCAATAGATGATACCTCAAAGATTACCGAATTTCTGCCCTATAAGGAATACAGCAATATAAAAGGATTCCTTGTTCTTGATACCCGTTTTTACGGTAACAATCTTATATTGCTGTTTAACAAGCTGGATAAGAATAATGAGGAAGAGAGAATACTGGTAAATTACGATTTGCAGACAGACAAGTGGATAAATCTGAGTGAAAAATTAAAAGTAAATGTGACTTCATTTTTTACTGTTTGCAAAGATAATATCTATTACGGAGCAAAAAATAAGGTCTATAAGTGTGATTTTCAGGGTAATAATCAGAGATGTATAATGGACGGCGGAGATAGTGAATTTTCAAAATTTAAGGATTATACATATTTTAATCCCCTTACAAATGACGGGGAGAATGTTATCATCAATGTTGCCAATGATGACGGAATTTCCCGGGATGTTATCTTTTATAATTGTGACAATGATAAAACAGAAATACATAAATTGAAAGGTGCAAATCAAGCAGACTCAGGCGGAGATGAAAAATCGTTAATCTATAAAGCTGATAACAGCTTGTATTTCTATGATAAAATGGAAAAGAAAACCTATACTATATATGATTTTGAATCGTAGTGAAAATTCCGCTGATTTAATAAGAGATTATTATCAGCGGTTCTATTTTTATACAAAAAGAAGGTCTGTATGAAACTTACATATTATGAACTGCAAAAGGTAATAGGAAAAAGAACATTTCTCATAGTTCTTGCACTTTGCTTTGTTATAAATATTTTTCTCCTTTATTACACCCAAAGCTCTGATGAAGAAAATTTGAAACTTCAATATAAAGACAAGTATGTTGAAATGATAAATAAATATAAAAACTTGCCCACAGATAAGGCGGTAGAAAAGGTGAAAGCTGAACAGCTCGCCTATGATATTTATGCCGAAATGAACAGCATAGCCTTTGCAACTGAGGAAGAAGAAATAAACACCATAACAGAAAACTTACAACAGTACAAAAAGGAAAATCCAAAAGCCTATAAAAAAGCGGAAAATATTGCAAAACAGGGAGAAAACCTTTGGGAGGTTCAGTTCCTCTATGATGTTTCAAGTCAGCTTGATTACATAAAATCCTACCCTGATTTTATCGGTCAAATGGGGGAAAGGGCGGATTTGCAGTCAAGTGTGTCTGTCTTTGGTGATGAAAATTCCTTTTCCTACAACAATCTTTACAAAACCGCAGAGGACTACCGGCATCTTAAGAATATAGATTTGTCAATAGGCAACAGCAACGCCCTTAAAGCCACAACGGGCTATACATTGACAGACTTTTTTGTTATTGCAGTTGTGTTTCTTGTTTGTATTTTTCTCTTTGGATATGAAAGGGACAGGGGACTTTATAACCTTGTGAAATCATCAAAATATGGCAGACTAAGGACAATTATTTCAAAGCTGTTGGTGCTTTTCGGGGTATCAATAGCGGTCAGCCTGATTTTTACATTAGGTAATTACACAGCAAATACCCTGCTCTACGGTGTTGATGATTTAAACAGAAGTATTCAGTCTGTTCCGGAATTTCGCAACTGTCCTTTCGGGTTAAATGTATGGCAGTATCTTATACTATTTGCATTGATGAAAATCACAGGAACAGTAGCAGTAGCCTCAATATTTGCAATGATTTTCACCATCTTTTCAAGCCCTACCCTTATGTATATTGCATCTGTGGGTGTGGTAATAGGGGAGTATCTCCTCTACGCATTTATTCCATCTGCATCATCCTTTAATTATCCCAAGTATGTCAACATTTTCTATGTGTTAAACAACAGCTTTGCCTGTGAATATATTAATCTCAATATTTTTTCAAAGGCTGTCACAGCATTTCCTTTGGTGTTGTCTATTTTAGGGTTTGTTTTAGTTGTGTGCTGTGTAATTTCCTGTGTGATTTTCAGCAGAAAGAATCAGAGTCGAAAAACCTCTGCACTTTCAAGATGTTTTGCAAAAATCAAAATGAGATTTTTCAGAATCAGGGGAAGCGTAAGTGTTTCCCTTGGCGAGATTTACAAATTCCTTGTACAAAATAAGATGGCTGTTCTCCTTATTCTCCTTGTGGGTTACGGTGTGGTAAATTCCATAGGCACAGTTGCCTACAGTTACCTTGATATATCCGACAGCGACTACAAGGCATATATGGAACGGCTGGAGGGAGATATAACCCCGGATAAGGTGGACTTTATTCATAGGGAGGAAAAGTATTTTAGTAACCTTGAAAACCGCCTTGCAGAAATTGAAAATGACCAATCACTATCCGACAATGCAAAAAGTGCGTTATGTACCTCAATTAACAGCATTATAGAAACAAAAGGTACAGCCTTAGGCAGGGTAAAGTCACAGTACAAAAGACTTCAAAGATTGCAAAAACAGGGTGTAAATTCAAGGTTTATTGATGAAAATATTTACAGCAATTTTGTTTCAAACAGCATTAGAGAATGGAAAAATTTTTCAACTCTATCCCTTATTTTAATAATTATGTTACCTGTGATTTTTACAGGTGAATATAAAAACGGTATGATTAATCTTATACGGCCGACCAAATTGGGCAAAACAGCAGTTTTTGTCCGCAAAGAGATTATCTCTTTGTCTGCAATGATAATCGGCTTTGTTATAGTGTATTTGCCCTACTTTATAAGGTTTATCAGCACATACGGAACAGACAGCTTTTCAACTCCTGCAGTATGTCTGTTTGAAGAAAATAACGGACTTTCACTTTCGGTAATTGGAGTTGCCTTGCTTGTGGTAGTGGGATATTTTGTGCTGTCAGTCTTTGCAGTTTCCCTTATCAATTTAGTGTCATTGCTACTTAAAAACTATCTAATGACAATGTTGCTTTCATCAGCATTGCTGTTGATTCCGACTCTTGCTGTTCTTAACTTTGAAAGCATAAGATTCGGCAGTATCGTAGTGGAAAACAATATGATTGCAGTATGGATGACAATAGGCCTATGCGTTTTGCTGTCGGCGGTATTCACATTAATCAGTCATAAGATTTATACGGAGGAAAATTCCTTAATGTACTTAAATTCTCACAGGCGTAGCTATCATGGTCATTCAAAATTGCCAGAATAAGAATTTCTGTTATTCCGCTGAAAAAATTATTTTTAGTACCCATAAAACACCTTCCAAAAATTATGATTTACCAACAATTCTATTATACATAAAACTATTGTAATTTAAATATTTTAGATTACAAAATAACTATTGACAAATTATGTTATATAGTTATATAATTTGATTATAAGATAATTGAATTATGGTAACATTGTTCAATTTATTGTAGTTTTGTGATTGTTGCAACAAATTACAGAAAAATATTAATATTTTAGAAAGTGAGGTTTTCTTTATGAAAACAAAAATGTTAAAAAAGTTTAAAAATACACTAAGTATTACTTTTATTATTTGCATGATAGTATCAATAGGCATTATTAATACTAGTGCGGCAACAACAAGTCATAGTGTAAGTGTAAAGTTGAAAAATGGTTACACAGTAAAACCAAGTTATAGTTATAATTCATCAATGGCTAAATCAGCAATCTCGGTAACCAATGGTTCACCTATTGGATTATCTTGTACTGTTATATATGATGAATACACAAAGAGTGGAAAAGCTATATATACTTCAAAAACAGTATCTAATACATACAAAACATGTTCTTCTTCATCAAAGAAAGTTGATGTTAGTGCAGATTCTCATGTTCTATATAATATGTATTGCATTTTATACACAAATACATCATCTTCTAGTGTAAACATTAATAACAATTATTTTACTGGAATTATTTTAGGGTCAGGAAGATTTTCGAGTGTAGTACTCAATAAAAAATAAAAGCTATAGAAGAGCCACATTTCAGTAATGTGGCTCTTTGTGAAGAGGTAGATATGAAGAAATATGTGGCTTTAATTTTTGTAATAATACTCCTATTTTGTGGATGTAACGAAAATAATAATGTGACAAAAAAGCTTACTAATGATAATTTACCCGACTATCAATATATGTTCTCCGGTGGGTCAAGAATGACATCTATTCAAAAGACACAGGGAGGATATTATGTTTTGTCAGGTGATTTTATCTATTACATAGATGAAAAAAATATGAACACAGTACCACTTTGCAACAAGACAAATTGTATGCATACTCTTGATGATAAAAATTGTAATGCTCATTTTGAGTCCTTGGACGGGACATATAATATGCAAGTATATAAGGATAAAATATATATACTCAGTAAGGAACTTGTAGAGGATAAAGATGGGATAGCAAACTACAAATCGGTCTTGTATAGGTTGTCCTTAGATGGCTCTGAAAAAGATAAGTTTTATACTTTTGAAAAGCTCATATATAGTTTTTATATAGTTGATAATTACATTTTTTATGATACTATGAGCGAGGATAAAGAGGGTTCCTATGAAAGTAATATCAACAATAGTATATACAAAAAGTCCCTTGATGGTAATGATTCGCCAAAACTTGTGGTAAATTATTCTGACTATAAAGGACATTACAAATATGGTTGTACAATTAAAAATATATATAAGGGCAAGCTCTATGTTTATGAATGTTATCAAACAGTTGAAAATATTGAAGAAGCAAAGGGCGAAGAAGCAAAACAATGGAATTTTGTTATTATAGATTTAAAGAACGGCAAGAGGATTAAGGAATTACAGATGAACAATAATAGTGAAGAAAATTATTTTGCGGGAATATGTCACGATAAATTACTAAGAAGCGTTATAAATAATAAGAAAAAGACAGAAACTTTCTACCTTTCAAATCTTGATGGCAGTAATCCCAAAAAATTGTTTGTCCAAAAAATGAACAAGGATGCCACAGTTAAATATGAGGTTATTTGTGATGATAAGTACATATATTCAGATAATGTAAATGATAAATCAGCAAAGAAAAGATGGGTTGAGGTATATAATACTTCCGGCGAAAAATTATCAAGGGTATATTATCCTGATGAGAATACAGGAATTCATCTCAGTGTACAGGGTGATGATAATTATTTTTGGTTTGAGAATGACGGTGTTGTATTTGTAATAGAAAAAACTCAGTTCCTGAATAACAATGGTAAACTGGAATTTAAACAGATTACATAATCCTATCCAATAAGAAGGTCTGTATGAAACTTACATATTATGAACTGCAAAAGGTAATAGGAAAAAGAACATTTCTCATAGTTCTTACACTTTGCTTTGTTATCAACATTTTTCTTCTTTACTACACCCAAAGCTCTGATGAAGAAAATTTGAAACTTCAATATAAAGACAAGTATGTTGAAATGATAAATCAATATAAAAATTTACCCACCGATAAGGCGGTAGAAAAGGTGAAAGCAGAACAGCTCGCCTATGATATTTATGCCGAAATGAACAGCATAGCATATGCAACTGAGGAAGAAGAAATAAATACCATAACCGAAACATTACAGCAGTACAAAAAGAAAAATCCAAAAGCCTATAAAAAAGCGGAAAATATTGCAAAACAGGGAGAAAACCTTTGGGAGGTTCAGTTCCTCTATGATGTTTCCGGTCAGCTTGATTACATAAAATCCTATCCTGTTTTTATCGGTCAAATGGGAGAAAGGGCAGATTTACAGTCAAGTGTGTCTGTCTTTGGTGATGAAAATTCTTTTTCCTACAACAACCTTTACAAAACCGCAGAGGACTACCGGCATCTTAAAAATATAAATTTATCAATAGGCAACAGCAATGCCCTTAAAGCCACAACTGACTATACATTAACAGACTTTTTCGTTATTGCAGTTGTGTTTCTTGTTTGTATTTTTCTCTTTGGATATGAAAGGGACAGGGGACTTTATAACCTTGTGAAATCCTCAAAATACGGAAGACTAAGGACAATTATTTCAAAGCTGTTGGTGCTTTTCGGGGTGTCAATAGCGGTCAGCCTGATTTTTACAACCTGTAACTATATAACAAACACCCTGCTCTACGGTGCAGATGATTTAAACAGAAGTATTCAGTCTGTTTCTGAATTTCGCAACTGTCCTTTCGGGTTAAGTGTATGGCAGTATCTTATATTATTTGCATTGATGAAAATTACAGGAACAGTAGCAGTAGCCTCAATATTTGCAATGATTTTCACCATCTTTTCAAGCCCTACCCTTATGTATATTGCATCTGTGGGTGTAGTAATAGGTGAGTATCTCCTCTACGCATTTATTCCGTCTGCATCATCCTTTAATTATCCCAAGTATATCAACATTTTCTATATGTTAAGCAACAGCTTTGTGGGTGAATATATTAATCTCAATATTTTCTCAAAGGCTGTCACAGCATTTCCTTTGGTGCTGTCTATTTTGGGGTTTGTTTTAGTTTTGTGCTGTGTAATTTCCTGTGTGATTTTCAGCATAAAAAATCAGAGTCACAAAACCTCTGCGCTTTCAGGATGTTTTGCAAAAATCAAAATGAGATTTTTCAAAATCAGGGGAAGTGTAAGTGTTTCTCTTGGCGAGATTTACAAATTCCTTGTACAAAATAAGATGGCTGTTCTTCTTATTCTCCTTGTGGGTTACGGTGTGGTAAATTCCATAGGCACAGTTGCCTACAGCTACCTTGATATATCCGACAGCGACTACAAGGCATATATGGAAAGGTTGGAAGGAGATATAACTCCCGACAAGGTGGACTTTATTCATAAAGAGGAAAAATATTTTAGTAAACTTGAAAACCGCCTTGCAGAAATTGAAAATGACCAATCACTATCCGACAATGCAAAAAGTGCGTTATGCACCTCAATTAACAGCATTATAGAAACAAAAGGTACAGCCTTCGACAGGGTAAAGTTACAGCACAAAAGACTTCAAAGGTTGCAAAAACAGGGTGTTAATTCAAGGTTTATTGATGAAAATATTTACAGCAATTTTGTTTCCAACAGCATTAGAGAATGGAAAAATTTTTCAACCCTATCCCTTATTTTAATAATTATGTTACCTGTGATTTTTACAGGTGAATATAAAAACAATATGATTAATCTTATAAGACCGACCAAATTGGGCAAAACAGCAGTTTTTGTCCGCAAAGATGTTATCTCCTTGTCTTCAATGATAATCGGCTTTGTTATAGTTTATTTGCCCTACTTTATAAGGTTTATAAGCACATACGGTACAGACAGTTTTTCAACTCCTGTAATATGTTTGCTTAAAGAAAATAACGGACTTTCACTTTCGGTAATTGGAGTTGCTTTGCTTGCGTTAATGGGATATTTTGTGCTGTCAGTCTTTGCAGTTTCCCTTATCAATTTAGTGTCATTGCTACTTAAAAACTACCTGATGACAATGTTGCTTTCATCAGCATTGCTGTTGATTCCGACTTTTGCTGTTCTTAACTTTGAAAGCATAAGATTCGGCAGTATTGTAATGGAAAACAATATGATTGCAGTATGGGTGACAATAGGCTTATGCACTTTGCTGTCGGTGGTATTCAAATTAATCAGTCACAAGATTTATACGGAGGAATAATATGCCCAAACTTGAAATCAAAAACATAAGTAAAACCTACAAAAAGGGAACGGTAAAGGCACTTGATGATTTTTCCGTAACACTTACGCCTGGAGTTTATGGACTACTTGGACCTAACGGAGCAGGTAAGTCAACACTTATGAACATTATCACCGATAACCTGAATGCGGATAGGGGTGAGGTGCTGTATGACGGTGAAAATATTAAAAAATTGGGTAAGGACTACCGTTCTGTACTTGGCTATATGCCACAGCAACAGGGACTTTATGATGATTTTACCCTCAACAGATTTTTGTGGTATATGTCAGCACTAAAGGGTCTAAAAAAGAAAGAGGCAAAGGAGAAAATTACATCACTACTTGAAACAGTAAATCTAACAGAGTCAGCACACAAAAAGTTAGGCGGATTTTCAGGCGGGATGAAGCAGAGAGCCTTAATAGCCCAAGCACTTCTAAACGACCCGGAAATTCTCATCCTTGACGAGCCAACAGCAGGACTTGACCCAAAGGAAAGAATACGAATAAGAAATTTTATAAGTGAGATAGCCGAGGACAAAATAGTCCTAATCTCCACCCATGTTGTGTCCGACATTGAGTTCATAGCCAAGGAAATCATCCTGCTGAAAGAGGGCAAACTCATATCCCACAACACCTGCAACAACCTTACAAAAGAAATTAATAATAAGGTATTTGAAGTGGAAATCGAAAAGGAAGAATTAAAGTATTTCCAGGAAAACTACCGTGTATCAAACCTGTTTCATAATGGCGATAAAATAACAGTAAGAATAGTAACAGACAATGTGCCCAAAAATTACACACCAAAACCCGTACCACCAACCCTTGAGGATTTGTACCTCTATGTGTTTGAGAGTTAATAATTGCTTTCCAATGCGGTTTTCCGGGTATAAAGAAAAGGTACAAGCTCATTCAAACTTGTACCCTTGTGTCAACAGGTTATGAAAAAATGTTAGTTCTGACGCGAGTGCTAAACATAAAAAAAGAAGAATACCTCGAACACGACCTGCGTGTCGAGGCACTCGACTGGTGCAGGTAACATACTATGATATTGACTAAGTGCCTACCTCGCTTTATGGTAACTTGTTTAGGGGAGAGTATCATAAACGCTCTCCCTAAAAACAGTCCACCGGACTGTTTTCTTAACGGTCGCCTTCAAGTCCTGTTA
>JALFTC010000015.1 GCA_022779485.1 Ruminococcus sp. | reverse complement strand
AGCAGTTTACAACCCATAGGGCCGTCATCCTGCACGCTACTTGGCTGGTTCAGGCTTGCGCCCATTGACCAATATTCCTCACTGCTGCCTCCCGTAGGAGTTTGGACCGTGTCTCAGTTCCAATGTGGGGGACCTTCCTCTCAGAACCCCTACCGATCGTCGTCTTGGGGAGCCGTTACCTCTCCAACTAACTAATCGGACGCATCCCCATCCATTACCGAATCTCTTTCATCCTCCGCTGATGCCATAAAAGGATATATCGTGGAGTAATCCGCCTTTCAGCGGGCTGACCACGAGTAATGGGCAGGTTGGATACGCGTTACTCACCCGTCCGCCACTAAACTTACAGCCGTCCGTTCCGAAGAACTTCATTCTGCAAGTTCCGTTCGACTTGCATGTGTTAGGCACGCCGCCAGCGTTCATCCTGAGCCAGGATCAAACTCTCTAAAAATTTGTATATCAAGTCCTTTAAAGACTTAACATCATTCTTAAATCGTCAAGCTCATTTCGAATACTTGCGTGTTCGTTTTTTAGTGTTTTCTCACTTCATAACTTGAGTCTTAAACTCAAAGTCATCTTCGGGTTTCTTTAGTTCGTTGTTTAATTTTCAAGGTCCGTTGCGCTTATTTAGTGATTTATTTTCATTTGCTCACCTCAGTAGCGCAAGAGTTATTATATTACACACTTGATACAAAGTCAAGTGTTTTTTAAAAATTTTTTAAATTTTTTTTGCGAAATATTTCACATTCGTAACTATTCACAAAAAATAGAAAATAATTTATAGAATTTGCGAAAATCGGGCTGTGAAAATCACAGTCCGATTTTGCAGGAATATTGATTTTATGTCTTGATTACTTGGTGTCGCAGGAGCCGTGGCAATCTCCACAGCCCTTTGGTGCCAATAGTTCAGGCTCGTAGAATATACCGTTTTTGTCGTAATAGTCCTTGACTGCCGCCTTTACTGCCTCCTCTGCAAGAACGGAGCAATGAATTTTTACCGGTGGAAGTCCGTCAAGTGCCTCAACAACTGCCTTGTTGGAAAGCTCAAGAGCCTTGCTGATTGGCTGACCTTTAATCATCTCTGTTGCCATTGATGAGGACGCAATAGCTGACGCACAGCCAAAGGTGTTGAACTTAACATCGGTGATGATGTCGTTTTCAACCTTGATGTATATTTTCATTATGTCGCCACACTGGGCATTGCCAACCTCACCTACTCCGTCGGCATCCTCAATTTTGCCTACATTTCTTGGGTTGGTAAAGTGATCCATAACCTTGTCGCTATAAAGTGCCATTATTTTTCCTCCTCCATCATTTTTTCCCAAACAGGTGACATCTCTCTGAGATAGGAAACAACCTGTGGTACTGTTTTTATGATATGGTCAATTTCTTCTTCTGTGTTATATTCGCTGATTGAAAGTCTTAAACTTCCGTGGGCTACCTCAACAGGAACACCTATTGCAAGGAGAACATGGCTTGGGTCTAAGCTGCCGCTTGTACAGGCTGAGCCTGAGGATGCTTCAATTCCCTTTTGGTCAAGCCAAAGTAGGATACCCTCACCCTCGATGCCCTCAAAGCACATATTTAGTGTACCCGGAAGATGGTGCTGTAAATCTCCGTTAATGCGGGACTTTGGAATATCCTTTAATCCTGCAATCATTTTGTCACGAAGATTTGTTACATATTCAGAATTTTTCTCCATATTGGCAACGGAGTCCTTTAATGCGGTTGCCATACCTACAATAGCCGGAACATTCTCGGTACCTGCTCTCTTTTTCCTCTCCTGTGCACCGCCGAAGATGATGTTTGTAAGGATAATTCCCTTGCGGACATAAAGTGCGCCAACACCCTTTGGTCCGTGGAACTTGTGACCGCTGATTGAAAGCATATCAACATTCATATCCTTAACATCAAGCGGAATATGTCCTGCCGCCTGAACTGCGTCTGTATGAAACAGCACACCTTTTTCACGGCAAATTGCACCGATTTCCTTGATTGGCTGTATTGTGCCGATTTCGTTGTTGGCTGTCATAATTGTTACAAGACAAGTTTCATCTGTAATTGCGTTTTTCACATCCTCTGGCTTTACAATGCCGTTTGAATACACATCAAGAAGTGTAACTGTGAAGCCCTCTTTTTCAAGGGCGTTAAGGGTGTGAAGAATTGCGTGATGCTCAAACTTGCTGGAAATTATGTGGGTTTTGCCTTTCTTTTTACCCATATAAGCCGCAGAACGAAGTGCCTGGTTGTCCGCCTCACTTCCTCCTGAAGTAAAATAAATTGTGGATGGCTCTGCGTTTATACATTCAGCAATATCTGCCCTGGCTTTCTCTAAATACTCTTTAGCCTTTTGACCTATGGAATGAAGAGAACTGGGATTGCCGTAATCTTCTTTAAACAAAGGCATCATAGCCTTTAGGGCAGAGTCACTTATTTTTGTGGTAGCTGCGTTATCAGCATATACTAACACATAAATCACTCTCCTATTTCCTATAAAATAACTAGGAATAAAATAACACATAATTCCTAACTTGTCAATAGGAATTATGCGTACATATGGATATATTTATACATTTTATCGGCATTAAGGTCTATTAAAGCCTGTTATGTCCTTGATTACTTCCCCTGCAATTATCAGTCCTGCAACGCTTGGAACAAATGCTGTTGAGCCGGGTACAACCTTTTTGCTTGTTTCTTCATCGCTTGGCAAAGGGGTCATTGGGGGTTCTTCGGAATATACCACCTTTAGCTTTTTTATTCCCCTCTTTTTAAGGGCATTTCTCATTACCCTTGCAAGGGGGTCAACCTTTGTTTTAAATATGTCGGCAACCCTAAAGGCTGTGGGGTCAAGCTTGTTGCCTGCACCCATTGATGCTATTAAAGGAACATTAAATTCCTTGCACTTTACTGCAAGTTCGATTTTGCCTGTTACTGTGTCGATTGCATCTACCACATAGTCATATCGTCTAAAGTGGAAATCATCTGAATTTTCCGGGAGAAAAAAGCAGTTGTGCTTGTTTACTACTGTAAAGGGTGAAATGTCCTTAATCCTCTCCTCCATAACATCAACCTTTGGTCTGCCAACTGTGGAATGTAATGCGATAATCTGCCTGTTGATGTTTGTAAGGGAAACATTGTCGTTATCCACAATGTCTATTGTACCCACACCGCTTCGTGCAAGTGCTTCCACAACATAACCGCCTACACCGCCAACGCCAAAGACTGCAACACGGCTGTTTTTCAGCTTATCTACACCGTCGTCACCTATTAATAATTCTGTTCGGGAAAATTGATTTATCATTGTATCACCTGATTTATTGTATTGTTAGTTTTTTGTTTTGAGGGTAGTTTGTATGTTCTGAATCGTACTTTATTATCTAAAGACAAAGCAAGATGTATTGACTACTTTTCGCTCCCTCAGAATGACAAGGTGGAGTGGTTTTTATTTCACTAACAATAATGGTCGACAAGTGCCGACCATTACTTTATCTTATACATTTTGACTTAACAAATCCTCTATTGTTACACTTTCAAGGTAATTGTCGATTACATTGTCCAGTTTTTTCCACATTGGTAGGGTCAGGCAGTCCTGTGCCTCGCTGCAATTCATATCCTCACAGTTGACGCAGGCAACAGGGGCAAGGGAGCCTTCACTTGCCTTTAGCACCATACCGACTGTGTATTTACTTGCAGGTCGGTTAAGGCGGTAGCCACCGTTTTTACCACGAAGGGAGTCCAAAAGTCCTTCTTTGTTAAGGCTGGACACAATGCTTTCAAGATACTTCATTGATATTGCAGAACGGTTTGATATTTCTTTTAAGGAAATATATTCACCGTCACTGTGCATTGCCAAATCTATCACCACACGCAGGGCATATCTTCCCTTTGTTGAAACAATCACGAAATCACATTCCTTTTAGTAATTGAATTTATGAAATCTTTGTTGGTGCTTTTGCAAGCCAGTCGGCTCCGCCACTTGACTTATCATCAAGCTTGAATGCTCCGCCGTCAGAGGAAAGTACAAAGGTGTTCTCTACATAGTTGCCTGTTGTAAGGTCTGTTGTTGCGGCAATATATACATAGATGTATTTTTCGCAGGAAACAGTCTGTGTATAGCCCGGAATGAAAGCAGTGTAGGATGCACAGGTTGCCTGATTTTGGTCGTAGATAGCCTTGATTTCATCATCTGTGTAGGATGCTGAGAAGTAGGACTTAAAGGTTTCGTAGTCACCGTTTGCACAGGCTGACTGCAAATTGGAATAGAATCCCTGTGCTGTTTCAACAGCAGTTTGGTCGTTTACAACAGCAGTTTCCAAATATTCATCAATGGACTTTTCTGTTGTTGGAACAGTTGTGGTTTCTGTTGTCGGTGCCTGTGTTGTTGTTACAGGTACAGTAGTTGTAGTCACAGGGGTTTCACTTTCACTGCCACCGCCACAGGAAACAGCCATAATGATAATCAGGCAGATGAGAATTACTGCACAACAACCGCCTGCAAGGAGTTTCCATGTGCGACTGTTGTCATCCTCGTCATTGCTGAAATATGTACTTTTCCTATCCTTTCTTTGGGATGTTCTATCTCTTTTACTTTGACTTCTGATTTCTCTTTCCTCAGGTGTAGTTGAATATGCGGATATATCCTCGTAAGCAACTTCCTCCTTTGGCTTGTTGGAAACTCGTCTGTTAAAGGCGCTGTTGATTTCCTTTTCAAAGGCTTCAAGGTGCTCCGGTGCTTCGGAGCCGTCAATTCCCTTTAGAAAATCTGTTTCTTCCCCACACAGAGGACATACTGTATTGTTTATATCAATATCCTTACCACATTTTTTACAAAACATAATTTACTCCTTAATCTTCAAGTTTATGCCACCAAATAGAACTGCTTTCAACAGGGTTTCCGTATTCGTCATAGGACTGCTCCCCACTGCCCTGTGGTGCATTTATTGCTACCCAAATTGTACCGTTTTCCTCTACATAATAGTCCACAATTCTTTGGGAATTTGTATTCCATTCAAGGTAATGGCTTTGTCCCGTTGCACTGTGCTGGTTGTAGAACAAATCAGTATAGGCTGTAAAGCTGTAATTTTGTCCAACAAACTTTTTAGCCTCATCCTCTGCCTTTGTTTGCTTGTCTGTGACAGGGGTAATCTCCAAGGCAAATTCTATATTTTTATTTTCCTCTGTACCGTGGTTTTCAATGCCAAAGTAGTATTTCTTCTCTTTTTTCAGATTTGCAACAAGAACAGTCTGGTGGTTTTTGCTGTTTTCAACCTCTTCGCTTTTTATATCCCCCATAATTCCAAAATCATTGATTCCAAGGTATCCGTCAATGGATGCTGTTACGGTAATCTTGTAAGTGGAATTTTCGTAAGGCATAAAGCTGAAAATATATCCTGCTCCGTAGCCTGCGTTTGAGGTTGTGTAGGTCTGTCTGTCGTTTGCTCTGACCGGTGTTACGGTTAGGGGTGTTGCATCTGCTGATGTTGGTGTAAAGCTGATGTCGTTATCTATTGCGTACTTCATTGCACTTGAACCGGGAACACCTTGAATGTAGGCTGTACCGCTGTCCTTTAGAATATTTTCTCCAATAGTTTCAACGCTTTCAGGCAAAAATACATCGGCAAAGCCCTCACAGGATGCAAAGGCATAGGAGCCTATGGTCTTAACACCGTCCTGCATACTTACAATATGAAGATACTTACTGCTAAAGAATGCCCTTTCGCCGATAGACTTAATTGTGTTGGGCAGGGTAACAGTCTTTAGGTTGCTTTCGGCAAATGCTTTGTCACCAATAGCTGTGACAATATTTCCGTTGATTACATCGGGGATTTCAACAGTTGTATCCTTGCCGGTATAGCCTGTAATGGTAATCCCTGTGTCGTCCTCTGTGTACTTAAAATCTGCGGAGGAAAACACATTGATTATGCCTGTGTAGTTAAGGAAGAACACTCCACCCACTAAAACGGCAAGAATTATGATGATGGTGACAACCGCTCTAAGAGCCTTTCTCTTTGGCTTTCTTTCGTAGTCGTCATCATCAAACATATCGTCAGTATAGTAATTCTCTAAATACTCATCGTCATTGTCATAGGAAATTTTGGGACCATTGTAGGCTGTGTGACCGGGTGTAGTTCCTGACGAAGAATGTCTGCTGTTGTAGTTTTCAATTTTTTGCTTGGTGTTTTCTATTGCGTATGACTTTTCCTTTTCAGAGATAACATAGCCACAACCCTTGCAACTGCTAAAGGAGTTTCCGTTTTCTCTGGAGCATTTGGGGCAAATCCACACAGCACCTCACCTCACTTATTTTCTGTAATACTGCTCCTTATATTTATTCCACATTTCGTCGATTTCATCAGTGGAATTGTTTTCTCGAGCCTTAAATATAGGGTCTATATACTCGCTGTACATAGATTTAGTTCTTTCAAAGAAATATCTCTTTAAGTCCTTGAAATCATCAAAACCAAAACCGGCTATCATAATTGTGAACACATCATCGGCAAGCTCATTGATAAGCCTTTTCAGAAGATGCTCCCACTGGGCGATACTCTTTGCCCTGTTAAGGGTGTAGAGCAACGCATACTCAAACTCCATTGGTGTGGAGAAACAGCTAAATGCACCGTCTGTTGCAGTTACAACAACAGAAGGACTTTTTGTCTTTACGGTTTTAATATTGATTTTAAAGTCTGTTTCGCCGTTGATAAGGTTGATTACCCTTGGCTTTTCGTCAGGGTTAATTGGGTTTACCTCTTCCACAAGGTCGTCCTCTGTGATTTGGCTAAGACCGGCATTATCAAGGAGATATCCCCTGCTGTTACCTGCCCAAAGGTACTCAAACATAATGCTGTCCTGCTTTGAAAAATCACAGGCAATTATGCTTGCTGTTGCAGGTAGCAACACCCTGTCATCCTCATTGCTAAAGTTCTTCTTTACCTTTTCAATGTATTTCTTAAGGTCAGAGCCAAGCTTTATGCTGTCCATTTCACTGAAAGTGAAGTTTCCGTTTTGGAACATTTTCAGGGTGCTTTCTGCTGACAAACGAGAGGCAATGTAGCCACCGCTTCTGCCACCAAGTTTTGAGTAGTTTGTGGAGTCCATTTCACCGTATCCGTCAAATACACCGATAAATCCGCCTGTTTCGTTAAAGCAATAGCTGTAACTGTCCTCGTCCTTTACATCATTTTTACCGCTGATGGCAAGTGCCAGGTTTAGTCTTCTTATACCGGTTTTTACATCATTATAGTTATCCATAATTAACCTCTTTACAGTACTTTCAAAAATTATTTCCTTTTCTTAATTGCAATCTATTTAATAAATCTAAATTACTAAATCTCAATTTCATTATACAAAAACACAATTATTTCATCAATGTTTATGACCATATTGTAACTTTGCATTACAACCGATATTTAAAAATTATCAGCAATTCTCAAGCTCGCAAACGATAACTGTTATATTGTCATTACCCCCTGCACAAAGTGCCTGAGAAACAAGTATGTCCGTTGCGTCTGTCACGGTTTCAGCCACATGACACAATGCACCAACCTGTTCTATATTCAACTTTTCGGTTAGTCCGTCTGAGCAGATTATGTAGCGGTCGCCGGGTATGTATTCCTGAAACGAAATTGCAGGGTCAAGGGCTGACCTTTCCTCTTTCATACCAATATATTGGGTGATGATGTTGTTGAAGGCAAGCTCCTTTGGGAGAACATGGTCAACAGAAAGCTGATGAATTTTCCCGTTGTGAAGTCGGAAAACCTTCGAGTCACCTACATTGCCGATGTGTATTCCCCGATTTGTGAAAACTGCTCCTGCAAAGGTGGTACCCATACTTTCAATTTCGTTATCCACAGCATACTGCCTTACGCTTTGGTTAATACTGCGGGTAAAGTCAAGAATTTTCTCACCCACATTCTCGCCGGTAAAGACGGCACTTTTTGTTGCGTTAGAGGCTATTGATGAGGCAATCTCGCCCTTTTCCTCTCCGCCTATACCGTCAAAAACAGCAAGCATTTTGTTGTCCCTGCTCAGTATTTCTCCGGACTTTGAGTAGGTTTCATCATCCTCGTACGGTCTGGTGTAACCGTCGCAAAACAGATTGTCCTCGTTGTGTGTGCGGGTGTTTCCCACTACGCTCATAGCGTGATATTTAATTTTGTAATGATTATCCTCCATACAAATCACCACAATTCCTTATATTTCCCTCAAATAATTATATAATTATATCATATATTACTTTAAATTTCAACATAAGAATAATAATCCCTAATAAACCGAAAAAATAATCACTGAAAAAGCGGAAAAAGGCGGAATAATCCGCCTATACTTAATCCATTATTCCAATAAAGCCGAATGCATATTCCAGCAGTGCCTTTGTCAAAGTGATTGCAACAGTATTTTCGCTGTTTGGCACAGCGTCTTCCTTCTTGATATTCACATCAGATACATCTGCGGTATCCTTGTATTCAAAAAGTCCTGTTATAGTCTTTGGAATATTAATTTCCACATAGCTTTTGTCCTTTTCCTTGTATGTTGATAGGGACATTCCGGAAAGCTCTCTTTTCATAATGTAGGAGCCGTCATAATAGACTGTGTAGGTAATACCCATAGACTTGTCCTCTTTTGCGAAGTCGGACATTTCTCTAAAGGTCTTAACAGCCTTTTCTGTGTCAAAGCTATCCTCCCACAAAAATTCAAGGTAACCTGAATAAACCTTATCAAAGATGATACGGGTTCTCTCATCATTTTCAAGGCTGTTTGCAATGTTTTTGTATATTTTTGAAAGGGCGTCACCTGTTATTTTAAAGGTTGTGATGTCACACTCAACACCTCTGTACTCACCTTTTTCTTCTGTAACATAACCGTTTTCCAAAGGAGAGGCAATGCAGTCCTTACTAAAGCTGTATGCCCACATAATCAAATCCCAGTTGCTCAATTCTTCATCAGTTTTAGGGGCTGTTGTTTCTTCTTTTGTAGTTTTCTTTTTAGCCTGGGAATTTGAAGAATTTTTCTTTGATTTTGAACTGCTGTCACCTGAAAGGTCAGTTACCACAGGGTCTTGGTTGTTGACGGAGCTGGACACAAGGTCGCCCTGCTTTTGAATATCGCACACAAGGATTCCCAAAAAGTCAAGGCTGGTCTTTAGCTTGTCCTGTGACGGGCTATAATCAATGTCCATACCGATTTTTGCGGTGTCTGCCCCTGTGAAGGACATTATGGAAGAAAAGTCCTTTCCCACAGTAAAATCACCTGTTAGGCTGATGTCCTCGCCACTTAATTCGTACAGGTTATAACCCTCCTCAAAAAGGTAGTAATCAACAGGTCCGAGAATAGCCTTTAGTATTTGATGCCTAAGTGCATAGGCTGTTATTCCGCCACCGATAAGTACTACAAGAAATACAATAAGTACAATTCCGCCTGTCCTTTTAAAGAAAGGCTTTTTCTTCTTTTTTGAAATTTTCTTTGACTGTTGGTCATTCTTTTTTTCTTCTGATATGCTGTTTTCTTCATCGTTAAATTGGTCTGAGAAAAAGTCCTTTTCGTAATTATCCACAATCCAAACTCCTTGCTACAAACATAGTTTTTCAAAAAATTATATGTTTACTCGCTATGCTGAATATACAACAAAAAAAACAAATAGTCAACATAATACTCGTATAAACAACAAAGCACGACTTTCGCCGTGCTTTGTTGCCTGTTAAAGATGGGAAAAGTCCACCTTTTACAGATTTAACATTTAACATTTTTACTCAAGGGCGGTGTCAGGATGCCCTCTCGCAAAATAATCATAACACTAAGAATTTTTTATGTCAATGCCACAACAAATATATTAACCGTCACTTTACACTTATTGTTAATTGTCCACAAAGGAGATAAATGAATTTTGGTCAGTATTAATATACATAAAAACACAAAACTATACAACAAAAATGACTGCCGCAAATTTTCTTTGCAACAGTCACTAAATTCAAATTTTAAGGAAACACTGATTAAACATTATTACCCAGCTTGCGGAATCTATCGTATCTCTCCTGTGTCAGGGTATCAACATCCACATTCAAATTCTTCTCAAATGTACGGGCAATGAGCATTTTTAATCCCTCAAACATCTTTCTGTCATCAATACCGGCAGGCTCACGAATAATCCTCTCTACAACACCAAGGTCGAATAGATTGTGGGAGGTGAGCTTTAGACATTCGGATGCCTCAGGTGCTTTTGTGCTGTCCTTCCAAAGGATTGACGCACAGCCCTCAGGTGAAATAACAGAGTAAATGCTGTTCTCTAACATCCAAACCTCGTCGGCAACAGCAAGAGCCAATGCTCCGCCGGAACCGCCCTCACCAATAAGAATGGACAGGATTGGGGTTTTAAGAGTCATCATTTCCATAATATTTTCGGCAATGGCAAGTCCCTGACCTCTCTCCTCTGCGCCGATACCCGGATATGCACCGCTTGTATCAACAAGGCAAAGTACAGGTCTGTGGAACTTTTCTGCCTGTTTCATAAGACGAAGAGCCTTGCGGTATCCCTCGGGATTTGCAGAACCAAAGTTCCTTGACATACGCTCCTTTGTTGTTCTTCCCTTTTCAATACCGATTACGGTAACAGGTTGATTGTAAAGCATTGCAAGTCCGCCCACAATCGCCTTGTCGTCACCAAATCTTCTGTCGCCGTGAAGCTCAAAAAATGAGCTTCCAAACATTCTGCTAATATAGTCAACAGCGGTGAGTCTTTTAGCATCCCTTGCCGCTTGAACCTTATCGTATGCGCTCATTATTCCTTAACCTCCCCGCTGTGCATAGAAAGAAGTGTTGCCAAAGTTTTTTTCAAATCCTTTCTGTTTACAACAGAGTCAATAAAGCCTTTGTCAAGGACAAATTCTGCCCTTTGAAAGCCCTTTGGCAACTTTGTGTGGGTGGTTTGCTCAACAACACGAGGTCCAGCAAAGGCAACAAGTGCGTTTGGCTCGGAAAGTATTATATCGCCCTCCATAGCAAAGGAGGCTGTAACACCGCCTGTTGTGGGGTCGGTGAGTACGGTTATATATAGGAGTCCCGCATCGCTGTGCTTTTTCACAGCACCTGAGGTTTTAGCCATCTGCATAAGGGACATAATGCCCTCCTGCATTCTTGCTCCACCTGAAACGGTAAAAACAACAACAGGTAGACGATTTTCGGTTGCGTATTCAAAGGCTTTTGTAATCTTTTCGCCTGTTACAGTTCCCATTGAACCCATCATAAAATCAGGTGACATAACACAAAGCACAATACTATTGCCGTCAATTTCGCATTTGCCTGTTACAACGCTTTCTTTTTCTCGGCTCTTTTTCTTAGCACCGGCAAGTTTTTCGTCATACATTGGGAATTTCAGGAAGTTTTTACTTACCATATCCTTGTCAAATTCCTCAAAAGTTCCTTTGTCTGCAACAAGGGCTATCCTCTCCCTTGCAGTCATTCTGAAGTGGTGACCGCACTTAGTGCAAACCCCTACATTTTCCTTTAAATCACTTGCCAAAAGCATAGTGTTGCAGGATGGACATTTTACCCAAAGGGAGTCGGGGACAAACGGTGTATTTGTATCTGCCTGTTCCGAACCCTCAAGCTCATTTTTAGGCTTTAAAAATGTGAATAAATCCATAAAATCACTCATTCCATAACCAATGATATTCACCGGTGTAATTATAAATTACAAGTAATATGTTACTGTTTTTGCTTTTTTCTTCTCTCTTCAAAATCGGCAATAAAGTCAGTGGTATAACTGCCGTCAATAAATTCCCTGTCGGATAATATCTCGATTTGAAGTTCTCTGTTGTGGTCGATTCCGCTGATAGAAAGCTCGGAAAGTGCCATCTTCATCTTTCTTATGGCAAGCTCACGACTTCTGCCCTGAACGATAATTTTGCCAACCATACTGTCGTAAAAGGGTGGAATTGTATAGTCCTGATAAATAGCGGTGTCAAACCTTACAAATGAACCGCCGGGAATATGGAGCTGTGTTATTTTACCACAGGAAGGACGGAAATTTTTGTCGGGATTTTCCGCATTGATACGGCACTCAATAGCGTGACCGTGGAAGAAAATCTGCTCCTGTGTTTTGTTTAGCTTTGTACCTGCGGCAACACGAATTTGCCACTGTACAAGGTCAAGTCCCGTTACCATTTCTGTAACGCCGTGCTCAACCTGGAGCCTTGTATTCATCTCCATAAAGTAGAAATTTTTGTCCTTGTCAAGGAGAAACTCAACTGTACCAACGGAGTTGTAGTTAACAGCCTTAGCCGCCTTTATGGCTGCCTCCATCATTTCCTTACGAATTTCAGGTGTAAGGGATGGACTTGGGCTTTCTTCAATAAGCTTTTGATTTTTACGCTGAACGGAACATTCTCTCTCCCCAAGGCAGAGGACATTTCCATGCTTGTCGCACAAAAGCTGCATTTCAATATGTTTAACAGGCTTTAAAAACTTTTCAATGTAGCATCCGCTGTCGCCAAAGGCACTTGCAGCCTCGCTGGAGGCGCTTCTAAAGGAATTGAGGAAGTCCTCCTCCCTTTCAACAAGACGGATACCTCGTCCGCCACCGCCTGAACGAGCCTTGATAAGTATTGGATAGCCGATTTCTCCGGCGGCTTTCATAGCCTCGTTTTCATCCTCAATAACATCTGTACCGGGAGTTACGGGAACACCTGCCGCCTTCATTGTCTTTCGAGCCTTGTCCTTGTCCCCAAGGTCGCTAATCATCCGGGAAGAAGGTCCGATAAACACAATGTTACACTCCTCGCAAAGGGAGGCAAACTTTGCATTTTCGGATAAAAGTCCGTAACCCGGGTGGATAGCCTGAGCGCCTGAATTAACAGCGATTGTAAGTATTGACAGCATATTTAGGTAGCTGTCGCCAACCTGAGCAGGACCTACGCAGTATGCCTCGTCAGCCAAGGAAACATGAAGTGCGTCCTTGTCAGCCTGACTGTAAATGGCAACAGTGCTTATGCCCATCTCCCTACAGGCTCTGATTATTCTCACCGCAATTTCGCCACGGTTAGCAATTAAAATTTTAGAAAACATCTTAAAAATCTCCAATCACACAACGGGATGGTTTAAAGCTTTACTGCACAAATTATTTTACAGCAAAGGACATTTCTGCCTGAACATGGAGCTTTCCGTCAACATAACCCTTTGTGCTGATAAAGTAAAACGGTTCACGAATCCTTGTTACAGTAGCAACTGTTTCAAAAGTATCTCCGGGCTTAACAGGTTTCTTGAACTTAACTCCGTCAAGCTTTGTAAAGTAAGGAGTACCTCCCTTGACCTTGTCTGCAAGGAGAACACAGCTTGCCTGTCCCATCATTTCGCAGAGGATAACACCGGGAACAACAGGGTTGCCGGGAAAATGACCCTGTAGGAAGAACTCATCACCCTTGATGGTGTATCTGCCCTTTGAAGTATTTTCATCTATTACCTCAGCTTCTTCAACAAGAAGCATATTATCACGGTGTGGAATAATCTCCATAATTTCTTTTTGATTCATAATTTCACCTTTATCTTTCTGTTTGTGAAAAAATCACTTAACAAGAATGGTTAGGAATAGTTAGGTGCATAAGGTAATTATGCACCTAAAGTATCTGTAAAAATTATTTTATTGCGAACAAAGGCTGACCGAATTCGATAATCTCGCCGTTTTTGGCAAGAACCTCTGTGATAACTCCGTCTTCCTCTGCCTGAATTTCATTCATCAGCTTCATAGCCTCAATAATGCAGACTGTGTCGCCCTTTTTAACGGACTGACCCACCTTTACAAAAGGCTCTGCATCAGGTGAAGGAGCAAGGTAGAACACACCCACCATTGGTGCGTCAATAGTTTTTCCCGCAGTATTTTCCTGTGGTGCAGGTGTGGCCGGAGTTGTAGTTACAGCCTGTGCAGTAGCAACAGTTGTAGTTGCAACAGGAGCCGGAACACTTACAGGCTCCTGAGGAGTATTTGCTGTAAAGGTAACAGCGGGAGCAGTCTGCTTATTTCTCTCTATACGAATTCTTCTGCCCTTTTTTGTTTCTATCTCAAGAACGCCAAGGTCGTTTTTATTAGCAAGGTCAATCAACCTTTTTACATCATCAAGGTCATACTTTTTAAGACGAAAAACTTCCATCATTAATCCTCCTTATACTTTTTGAATATCAAACAGGCGTTGTGACCGCCAAAGCCAAGGTTTGTGGACGCCGCAACTGTAACATCTCTCTTAACAGCCTTGCCCGGTGTGTAGTTAAGGTCACATTCCTCGTCCTTTTCGCTGTATCCGATTGTTGGAGGAATAACTCCGTTTTTAAGTACCATTGTGCATACGATTGCCTCAAGAGCGCCTGTTGCGCCAAAGAGGTGACCGGTCATTGACTTTGTGGAGGAAATGTTTACATTGTAGGCATTTTCGCCCAGGGCGATTTTGATAGCCTTTGTTTCGGTTACATCGTTAAGGTGTGTTGATGTACCGTGAGCATTCCAGTACCAGTCCTCTTCCCCTGTTACTCCTGCCTCTTTCATAGCAGTTTTAATTGCATTTGCAGGAACTTCTGCTGTTGAATCAGGTGCTGTGATGTGGTGAGCGTCACAGGTGTTGCCGTAGCCTGCAATTTCGGCGTAAATCTTTGCACCTCTGTTTTTTGCGTGTTCGTATTCTTCAAGAATCATACAAGCGCCACCCTCGCCCATAACAAAACCGTCACGGTTTTTGTCGAATGGAATTGAGGCAGTCTTTGGGTCGTTCCTTGTTGTAAGTGCTTTACAGTTTTGGAAACCTGCAATGGCAAGTGGAGAAACAGCAGCCTCTGCACCGCCTGTGATAACTGCGTCACAGTATCCGTCCTTGACTGCGTGGAAAGCCTCACCAATAGCGTTTGCACCTGTTGCACAGGCTGTAACAATTGGCACGCAAGGTCCCTTTGCCTTAAAGCGGATTGCGATTGTGCCTGACGCCATATTGGAAATCATCATTGGGATAAAGAAAGGGCTAACCTTTCTTGCACCGAATTTTTCCATATTGATGGAGTTTGTATAGAAGCTTTCAAGTCCGCCAATACCTGAACCAACATAAACACCAAACTTTTCGCTTTCGATATTTCCAATAATACCGCTGTCCTCAACAGCCTCGGTAGCCGCTGCAACAGCGAACTGAGTGTAAAGGTCGTTTTTGCGGATTTCTTTCTTTTCAAAATATTTTTCAGGTTCAAAATTCTTTACAAGACCTGCAATTTTAACCTTAAGGCCCTCTGTGCTGAATCTCTCTTCAGGGATAAAATCAATACCGCTTACGCCGTTTACAAGATTATCCCATGTTGTCTTCATATCGTTTCCCACAGGAGTAACTGCTCCTATGCCGGTTACTACTACTCTTCTCATATTAGCTGCCTTTCTCTATTTTATTTGTGCAGATGTATTTGCAAAATGTGTTACATTGCCATTCCGCCGTCAACACGGAGAACTTCGCCTGTGATGTAGGAAGCATCATCCGAGGCAAGGAAGCAGATTGCATTTGCAACATCCTCCGGTGTTCCTCTTCTCTTCATTGGAATACCTGAATCAATAGCCTCTTTAGCCTTGTCGCTGAGGGCGTCTGTCATATCGGTTACAATGTATCCCGGTGCAATGGCATTAACAGTTACATTTCTTGCACCAAGCTCCTTTGCAACAGACTTTGTAAGTCCGATGATACCTGCCTTTGATGCGGAATAGTTTGCCTGTCCTGCATTGCCCATAATTCCTACAACAGATGCAAGGGAGATAATTCTTCCGCTTCTCTGCTTCATAAAGTGCTTGTAGGTAGCCTTAATCATATTGTAGGTACCCTTTAGGTTAATGTTAATAACAGCGTCAAAGTCCTGCTCATCCATTTTCAGAATAAGCTTGTCCCTAACGATTCCTGCATTGTTTACAAGAATGTCAAGACCGCCGAACTCCTCAATGATTGCGTTTACGGTTTCTGTTGCAGAGGCAAAGTCGGAAACATCGCTCTGATAAAACTTTGCCTTAGCGCCCATATCCTCAAGCTCCTTGATAGCAGGGGCAGCCTTTTCGCTGTCGCAAATATCTGTAATAATAATTGTTGCGCCCTCTGAGGCAAGCTTCTTGCAGGTTGCAAAGCCAATACCCCTTGAGCCGCCTGTAACAACAGCAATTTTACCTTCTAATTTCATATATTACTCCTTGTCTGCCCTTAAATATTAAGGGCATCTAAATCTTCTTTATTTTCAACCTTAATTGCAGTTACATCCTTGTTAATCCTCTTTACAAGGCCGGTAAGAGTTTTGCCCACACCAACCTCAATAAAGGTGTCAACTCCCTTTGCAATTAAATTTTCTACTGTTTCCTGCCACTTAACAGGATTTTTGCACTGGTTTGTGATGAGTGACTTGTAGTCACCCTCATATGGCTGTGCTGTGTAATTTGAGTAAAGAGGAATCTGTGGGTCGTTAAGGCTTAGCTCGGCCAAAGCCTCCCCGAGTCCAAGGGAAGCCTCCTCCATATATGGAGAATGGAATGCTCCGCTTACAGCAAGAGGAGTTGCTCTGCCCTTCTCAGCCTTGATTTTTTCGCAAAAATCATCCACAATATCCTTGTTCATTGCAACAACAGTCTGTGCAGGGGAATTGTAGTTTACAGGCCAGCACTCGTCAAATTCCTTGCAAATTTCTTCTATCCTCTGTGGAGTTAATTTCATAACAGCAACCATAGCGCCTGCTGTCTTGTTTGCAGCCTTGTCCATAAGCTCGCCTCTTTTGCACACAAGCCTAAAGGCATCCTCGTAGCTTAGCATACCGCTAAAGCCCAACGCCGCAATTTCTCCAAGGGAAAATCCCGCTAAATAATCAATATGTACGCCCTTTTCTGCAACAGCAGCTGCTGCTGCCAAATCGGCAATAAATACAGTCGGCTGTGTGTTTACAGTTACGGAAAGCTCTTCCTTTGTACCCTCAAAGCACTGGTGACTTGTACCGGGACGAATGGAGTCAGCCATATCATAGACAGCCTTAGCTGCCGGTGAACAGTGGTAAAGCTCCTTGCCCATTCCGGGATACTGAGCACCCTGACCGGAAAAAATTAATGCTACTTTACCCATTGTGACGCTCCCTTTAATGTTTCCTCTGCCTGAGCAAACATTTCTTCAATCATCTCTCTTGCAGGCTGTTCACGGTTTACCATAGCGGCAACCTGACCTGCAAGTACAGTACCGTTCTTAACATCGCCTTCTCTTGCTGCAAGGCGAAGCTTACCTGTACCCATATTTTCAAGGGTTTCGTCATCGCAATTAGTGCGGTCATATTCGCAAGCCTGATATTCCTTTGTAAAGCTGTTTTTAATAGCTCTTACAGGGTGACCAAGTCTTTTACCTGTTACAACGGTATCAATATCCTTAGCCTTTAAAATCTTATCCTTGTATTCCTGAGCAATGGTACACTCGTTGCACACCAAAAACCTTGTGCCAACCTGAACGCCCTTGGCACCAAGCATAAATGCAGCGGCAATCTGTCTGCCGTCGGCAATACCGCCTGCTGCAATGACAGGAATGTTTACTGCGTCAACAACCTGAGGAACAAGCGCCATTGTTGTAAGGTCACCAACATGACCTCCACTTTCTCCTCCCTCTGCAATAACAGCAAAAGCACCACGCTTTTCAACCATTCTTGCAAGGGCAACAGAAGCAACAACAGGAATAACCTTGATACCCGCCTCGGTCCACATAGGCATATACTTTGTAGGGGTACCGGCACCGGTTGTAACAACCTTTACGCCCTCTTCGACAACAACCTTTGCAACCTCGTCTGCAAAAGGTGACATAAGCATAATGTTTACGCCAAAGGGTTTGTCGGTCATTTCCTTACATTTTCTGATTTCCTCACGAAGCTGTTCTCCGTTTGAGTTCATTGCGGCAATTAAACCAAGACCTCCGGCATTGCTCACACCGGCAGCCAGGGATGCGTCGGCAACCCAAGCCATACCGCCCTGAAATATAGGGAATTCCAAACCTAATTCTTTGTCAATGACAGTGTGTATCATCCTTGTACCTCCTAATGTTAGATTTCTGAAAATGCAGATTTTTAGTGATTTTCTACAAGAATATTCACTTGTTCAATCTGCAACAGGACATAATTTTCCAATCTTCATAATTGTACTATATTTTGGGGGTAATGTCAATGTAAAAGCCGTCTAAATTTTCTGTAAACTTTTTAAAAATAAATAGTTTACAAGCCTTTTTTCTATTATTGATAGACATTATACATTTTTTTGTCTATTATCTTTCAGGATTTTTTCCGCCGGTTTCAATTAACTGCAATAATCCTCAAGTGCTTTTCTAAGGGCAACATCCCCCTCAACTTCCACACCTGTTTTCAGCTTTTTCTGGTCCTCAATCGGTAGGGTGTTAACCATTGTATCCGTTGTAATTATTGGGTCGTTTTTGTTGCCCCTGAAAACCGCAAGTCTGCCCTGAAAATCCTTTAAGTAATAACCGGGTAACTTCTCCTCTTTTACATTTTGTGAATCCACAAGTTGGTCTGTTTTTAGTTCAAAGGTTGCCGAGGTAAATACCGAGGCAAAAAGTATTACCGCTGTAACAATAAAAGCAACATATTGTTTCATTTTTCTGTCTTCCTTTCAAAAAATTGGAATAATATTCTATCAAGGAATTATTTTTTCATTAATTTACACGAATATTCATATCTTTGCAAAGATTTTTTGCACCTATGCTGAAAAAGTGAAAAATAGGTTTATTTTTTCCTCTGTTTATGATACAATACTATCAGTTATGCATTTTCATATATATAATGAAAAATAAAATACATAATATAACAATGTGCATCCAACTGATTATTGACAAAATCAACCTGTGCTAAGCATCTCAAAAAGCTTTAGATACAATTTTTGGGTATTTTCCACTTAGTATCATTTTCATTTTAAGAGGAGGTTTGTTGTTTTGAAGGAAACTGACATCAGTAAACTCACCAAGAAGAAAACTTCCGGCAACAACGATATTGAAATCGACAAAAAAGGTGCAGTTAAGAATATATTTTCCGGGCTATGGAAAATGATTTTTACAATCTTTATGGTTTTTGTCTTTGCTTTTGTTGCCGTAGGTATCAGTCTTGGAATTTATATTTTTGGAATTGCAACAGAGCCAACAGGAATTGACCTTTATGACATCAGCCTTAACCTTACAAGCCACATCTATGTTAAGGATGAGAAAACGGACAAGTACAAGGAATATCAGGCTCTTTACGACAGGGAAAACCGAGTTTGGGTTGACTACAAGGATATTCCCCAGCATATGAAGGACGCAATGGTTGCCATTGAGGATAAGCGATTTTATGACCATAACGGTGTTGACTGGCAGAGAACAGGCGGTGCGGTGCTTTCCCTTGTTTCGGGAAGCAACAGCTACGGTGGTTCTACAATTACACAGCAGTTAATTAAGAACATCACAGACGACAATCAGGTTTCTCTCACAAGAAAACTAAGGGAGATTTTCCGTGCTCTCAATGTGGAAAACGAATACACAAAGGACGAAATCCTTGAGGCATATCTGAATGTTGTAAACTTCGGCAACAACTGTCAGGGATGTCAGTCAGCCGCACAGCTGTACTTCGGCAAGGACATTCAGGACTGTTCCATTGCCGAATGTGCCGCAATAGCAGGAATTACACAGAACCCAAGTAAGTGGAATCCTCTCATCTATCCCGAAAACAACAAGCTCCGCCGTGAGATTGTTTTGAAGGAAATGTATGACCAGGGCAAAATCACCAAGGAAGAGTACGATAAAGCCCTTAAGGAATCGGAAAAAATGAAGTTTAAGGGATATAACCAAAAGAAAGAGGAAGATGAAACTCAGGTTCAGAACTGGTATATTGACGAACTTTTCTTTGACCTTAGAGATGACTTGGCAAAGGAATTTGACATTTCCACAGACGCCGCCGAAAGAATGATTTACACACAGGGTCTTAAGGTTTATTCCGCAATGGATATAGATATGCAGAATTATGTTGAAAAGGTTGGACGGGAAATCAACACCGACGGCATATACGGACTGCAAACAGCAATAACACTTATGGACTATGACGGCAGAGTTATTGCCTCCACAGGCTCCTCCGCCAAAAAAGAGGGCAACCTGGAGTTTGACAGGGCAACAATGTCCTCATTACAGCCCGGCTCATCTATCAAGCCTGTTGTAGTTTATCCATATGCCATTGAGCATGGCTATCTAACCTACGGCTCAAGGGTTAAGGATGAGCCACTTGAAAACTACAAGGTTGGTGCGGATGGTTATCCTGTTGAGGGTCCTACAAACTGGTACAACAGCTACAAAGGCTCTATGTCACTGCCTGACGCAATAGAAATTTCTTCCAACGCAACAGCGGCACAGGTTATGGACCAAATCACACCACAGGCAGCCTACAAGCAGGTAACACAGCTTATGGGATTTAAGCACCTTGACGAAAAGGACGGTCAAGAGGTTGGTGCTCTCTCTATCGGTGGTATGACAGGCGGTGTTACTGCAAGAGAAATGGCTGCAGCATACCAGTATCTTGGCAACGGCGGTCAGTACTACGAGCCATACACCTACTACTATGTAACAGACAATGACGACAAGATTATTATAGACAAGAGGGATAAGCTTCCAATTCAGGCTTACTCCGACGAAACAGCCGCCATTATGAACAGGGAGCTTAACTTCAACATCACAAACTCTCGAAACACCCAAGCCTTTAACGCAAAGATTGACGGCTGGGATATAATCGGCAAAACAGGTACAACAAATGACGACAAGGACAGCTGGTTCTGCGGTGCGTCCCCTTACGCAACACTTGCTGTATGGACAGGCTTTGACACCCCTGCAACAAACCCGGACACATCAATTTCCCCAAAGCTGTTCCAAAAGATTATGTCAAAATATCTGAAGGGAAAGCCTAAAAAGGAATACAACTTCCCTGCCGATATGGAGGAAATCTACTACTGTGTAGATTCAGGACTTCTTGCCTCCTCCTACTGCTCTAACACAAGGATAGGCTATTTCTTCAAGGATAAAAAGCCTGACTACTGTTACGGTGACCACAGCGGTGCTGTTTATGACAACAACGACGACACCTACAACAATTACAACAGCAACTACAACTACTACGACCAAACCTACGAAGCAACAACCGCCGGTGATGGTGGTGGAATTGAAAACGACACCACCCCGTCACAGGAAAACGGCGAAACTCAAGCTCCGGCAGAAACACAGGCACCGGAAACTCATGCTCCCGCAACAGAGGCGCCTGCCGAAACACAAGCACCTGCTGCGCCAACTACCGCAGTAGCTGAATGATAGATATAATTTGGAAAGTAAGAGAGGTACAGATAATGATTCCAGTAGCAATAATGGGCCACGGCACAGTTGGCTCCGGAGTAGCAGAAATTTTGACTACTCACAAACACAAGCTTTTTAAATCAATTGGAGAAGAGCTTTATATCAAGCACATCCTTGACCTTAGGGAATTTCCTGACAGTCCTTTGGCTGACAGATTCACAAAGGATTTTGAGGATATTATTAATGACATTGAGGTCAGAGTTGTTGTTGAGGTTATGGGGGGAATAAACCCTGCCTACGATTTTGTTAAGAGATGCCTTTTGGCAGGCAAAAGCGTTGTAACCTCCAACAAGGAGCTTGTTGCAAAATGCGGAGCAGAGCTTCTTCAGATTGCAAAGGAAAACAACGCAAACTTCCTCTTTGAGGCATCTGTCGGCGGTGGTATTCCCATACTTCGTCCACTTTCACAGTGCCTTGTTGCAAACGAGGTTGACGAAATTGCAGGTATCTTAAACGGTACAACAAACTTTATCTTTGGCAAGATGATTAACGACAATATGGACTTTGATGACGCACTAAAGCTTGCTCAGGACTTAGGCTATGCCGAGAGAAATCCCGAGGCTGACATTGAGGGTCACGACGCTTGCAGAAAGATTTGTATTCTTGCATCCCTTGCCTTTGGCAAGCACATTTATCCCGACAATGTTTACACAGAGGGCATTACAAAAGTTACACTTGATGATGTAAAATATGCCGACAGCCTTAATTATGTAATCAAGCTTATCGGTGATGTTAAGAAAAATGATGAGGGCAAGCTTGAGATTTGCGTATGTCCAATGCTCCTTTCCAAGGACTGCATTTTGTCTGACATTGACGATGTATTCAACGGCATTATGGTTAAGGGCGACTGCACCGGAGATGTTGTTTTCTACGGTAAGGGCGCAGGTAAGCTGCCAACAGCATCTGCTGTTGTTGCCGACATTGTTGACTGTGCAAAGCACCTTAAAGCAAGAAAGAGAATTTTCTGGGTTGACGGTGACGGAAGCAATGTTGCGTCATATAAAGATAGTATAACCGCTATGTACTTAAGGGTTGCCGGTGACGGTGAAAAGGCACTTGAGCTGTTCCCTGATTCAGAAGTTATGAAAGCAGACGGCAACACCGTTTTGATTACTCAGGAATACCGTTTCGGCGAAATCGAGGACAAAATCTCTGCCCTTAAGGATGCCGGAGTAAAGGTTCTTTCCGCTATAAGAATAGGCAACCTTTAATTGTTAGGACTCTAATCAGCGTTTCCTGACATAAATTCATAAATAAATTCACTTTATGTGAAAAGAGGAGATAAGAAATGGCACTTATAGTTCAAAAGTTCGGCGGCTCATCTGTGGCAGATGCCGAGAGAGTGTTTAATGTTGCAAAAATCGTAACTGACACTTACAAAAAGGGTAATGATGTTGTAGTTGTTGTATCTGCTCAGGGTGACACAACAGACGACCTCATTGCAAAGCAGATGGAAATTAACCCCAACGCCAACAAGAGAGAAAGAGATATGCTACTGGCTTCCGGTGAACAGATTTCTATTTCTTTACTTGCAATGGCTATTGAAAAGCTGGGCATCCCTGCAATTTCACTTCTTGGATGGCAGGCAGGATTCCAAACAACATCCTCCTACACATCAGCAAGAATCAAGAATGTTGACGGACACAGAATCCGTCAGGAGCTTGACCAGCACAAGATTGTTGTTGTGGCAGGTTTCCAGGGTATCAACAGATATGACGACCTCACCACTTTGGGTAGAGGCGGCAGCGACACCTCTGCTGTTGCTATTGCAGCGTCCCTTCACGCTGACCTATGTCAGATTTTCACCGATGTTGAGGGCGTTTACACAGCAGACCCACGAAAGGTTAAAAACGCAATTAAGCTAAAAGAAATTTCTTATGACGAGATGCTTGAGCTTGCAACACTTGGCGCTCAGGTGCTTAACAACCGTTCAGTTGAAATGGCTAAGAAATACGGAATTGAGCTTGAAGTTCTTTCAAGCCTTACAAATAAACCGGGAACAATAGTAAAGGAGAAACCAAAAATGGAAAAGATGATTATTTCAGGTGTTGCAAAGGACTGCGACATTGCAAGAATTTCAATAAAGGGCATACCAAACGAGCCGGGCTTTGCTTTCAAGGTATTTTCAAAGCTTTCTGCAAAGGATATTAATGTTGACATTATCCTTCAGTCAGTTGGCACCGAGGGAACAAAGGACATTGCCTTTACAGTATCAGCTAACAACGGCGAAGAGGCTGTTAAGGCACTTAACGACCACAAGGATTCACTTGGCTTTGAGGACATTCAGCTTGACACAAATGTTGCAAAGATTTCTATTGTTGGCGCAGGTATGGAAAGCCACGCAGGCGTTGCAACAAAGATGTTTGAGGCACTGTACAACAACAATGTTAACATTCAGATGATTGCAACCTCTGAAATCAAGACATCTGTTCTCATCTCAAAGAACGACGCAGACAGAGCGGTTTCTGCAATTCACGACAAGTTCTTTGAATAATTAATAAATAAACATAGTCAAAATTTTAAGCCTTGTTTGGAAATCTCCAAGCAAGGCTTTTGTTTATTGGGTTAAATTAAAGTACACGCACACAGGAGTAAAATCGTCAATATTATCGTATCTGTACCTAACTTGAATATTACCGCAGTTAAAGCTGAAGAAATAAATATCACCCTCGGTTATGTACAGCTTTCCCTCAACACCGACACTTTTAAGCTCACCATAGGTTGACATTGTGGTAACGGTTTCCGATTTATTCACAGGGAAAATTTTATTGGTTTTCTCGTTCTCAATCACTATGGAGTTTATTATCTCATCTTTTAACAGTTTATTTTGGTCAAGTGCATTGGATGTGTATGCAAATTTAAAAGGCACATTTTTGTAGGAAAGGTAGCTCCATCCCCCATCCCAACGCAGGGTGTAGTCTTCACCAAATTCATCAATTACAATCTGCACCTTTTTTCCAAGAAAATTTGTGTATTTATTTTCTTTTAATGAATAATCAAAATTTTCAGATAAGGTTGTGTTTGGGGAAGTTTGTGCAACATTTTTTTCTGTTGCACTTTTATCTACTATTTCCTCACTTGAACAACCTGTTGTGGAAATTAAAAAAATTGTGCTGAATACCAAAAGCAGGACTGCAAATAAATTTCTCGCCATACTTTATGCAATATCCTTTTTGGAGTACTTAATATATCCGCAAATTATTCCCGCAATACCATATGCCATACCCAAAACAATAAGAGAAATATCAAGGCTTAAATTGCTGACAATGTCTGTACCCTCTGCATAAGCAAAAGGAGTTATATATTTGAGAAATTCTGTACTTTCGGAAATATTTGTTATTATGTTTAGGAAATACATTATAATTGCAATTCCCAAGCCTATCCCAAGACTTCCCTTTCGCAAAAATGCAGAAACTCCAAAGCAGATACCGCCAAGCTCCAACTGCATCAGGAAATATGCTGTGTGCAAAAGTGTAATTTCTTTCCAAGGAATTTCCTCGCCAATCACAGCCATTGAGCCTATTGCAACTAAATAAATGATTAAATTCATCACAACAACCTGAACAAGTACAGCAATCAGTTTCCCTGTTACAACTTCAATTCGACTTATAGGGTGTGTCAGCAGAAATTCCCCTGTATGTTCTTTCTCTTCCTTAGCCAAAATCGTTACAGCTGTTAGAGCAACAAAAAATGCTCCCCCAAGCCCTAAAATATTGCCACATTCAACAGAGTAAAAGCCTGTTAAGGTGCCAAAGCTTACCTTATCCATTCCAAATGCCTCCGAAAATCCTCCCATTGAGGAAAAGACTTCGCTTACACTGTCCATTTCACCTTTCATTTCAGGGAAAAGGAAAATGCAGGTGGCAAGTAGGAATGCAATAGCAACAATCCATATTATAAGTGATTTTTTGTTTTGTTTTAGTTCATGCCTTAAAATTGTCATTACTCTTCCCCTCCCTCAATATAGTAGTGCATAAAAATTTCTTCAAGGTCAGGGTCAGAAATTGACAAATCCCTAATTTTATTCCGTGACAGAATTTTTATCAATTCATTAATATCCCCGCCGTACAAAAAGCTAATGCCCTTGTCGTCACTGTGCATATCCTTTGTTTTAGAGAGATGTGACAAATCAATATTTCCTTCGATATGTATCCTCTTTGCATTTGTCCTTGACAGCTCATCAACTGTATTGCAGGCGATTATCTGACCTTCACGAATTATGGCCGCCTTAGTACAGTTATGCTGTACCTCAGAGAGAATGTGTGAAGAAAGGAAAATTGTTGCACCCTGCTTGTTTCGTTCCTCTAAAATGGAGAAAAACTCCTTTTGCATTAACGGGTCAAGTCCACCTGTTGGCTCGTCAAGAATGCACAACCTTGGGTTATGCTGAAGTGCGCACACAATGGCAACCTTTTTTCTGTTACCAAAGGAAAGCTCCTCCACCTTTTTGTTAACATCAAGCCTTAACCTTTCACAAATCTCTTTGGCAAATTTTGAACAATCCTTTTTTCGCAAATCGGCAGAGAGCTTTATAATATCCTTTACACGCATACCTGTGTAGAAAACCGCCTCACTTGGCAAGTACCCCACATCGGTAAGGACTTCTTTCTTTTGCAGAGTTATATCCTTACCAAAGATTTTACCACTGCCACCACTGCTTTTGATAAGTCCTAAAAGTGTGCGGATTGTAGTGCTTTTTCCTGCTCCGTTTGGGCCTATAAATCCAAAGAAATCACCTTCCTCAACTCTCAAATCCAGGTCAACAATCCCCCTTGACTTGCCGTAATACTTAGTTAGCTTTTCAGTTTCAATAGCAAACATAACAATCCTCTTTTCCGTTACCTATACTGCAAATTTGTTGATTCTGTTAGTATGATTCAATTACGACTTACAATTATTACAAACAATTATACTATATCTGTTTATTTTTGAAAAGATTTTTTGATAACAAAAGTACTCAACACCCAATAAAGGCAGATAAAAACACCCCAACACTATAAAAGCGTTGAGGTGAGTGAATTTAGCGTTATTATAAGTTATAAAGATGCACCAAAGTCACTTACTACGATTTGACCTGTAAGAGCCTTTGAATTATCAGATGCAAAGAACTCAATAATATTGGCAACATCCTCCGCCATACAAGGCTTTAGCTTAAGGTCGCCGTGTTTGCTCATTGCTCCCATCATACGCATATCAAGCTGTTCCGGTTTCATATTCATTGTCATTGGTGTAACAATAGTTCCGGGACAAATAGCGTTACAACGGATGTATTTGTCAGCAAGGAGCAATGCTGTGTGCTTTGTAATTCCAATAATTGCAGCTTTTGTTGAAACATACGCTGCTCCGCCGCCACCGTTTACGCCGGCAACTGATGCAACATTCACGATTGAACCGCCCTCTGTCATATACTCAAGAGCTGCCCTGATACACTGCATTGTGCCAACCTGATTGATGGAAATAACCTTTTGTGTTTCCACATCATCAAACTTATCAACAGGAGCAAGTCCTGTGTCAAGAACACCGGCATTGTTAACGAGAATATCGATTTTGCCAAACTCGTCCATTGCGGTTTTCATCAGATTTTTGCAATCCTCATCCTTGGAAATATCGGCAGAAACAGTAACAACACTTCCACCCTCTTCCCTGATTTTTGCCGCAACCTCATCAAGAGCAGGCTGACGACGGGCGCTGATAACAACATTTGCACCTTCACGAGCAAAGAGCATAGCAGTTGCTCCGCCAACACCTGAGTTACCGCCTGTGATAATAGCAGTTTTTCCTTTTAAATTACACATAATTAACCTCCGAAATTTTTACAGTGTGAATCACAGAGTATATTAAGTTTTCTCTGTAAAACCATTTTATAATTTAAAAAGCAAGTGACAAAGTACCACTTGCTTTTATATTTTTCCTTATTTATTCGTTTTCCTCGTTGCTGTCGTCCTCTGAAGTAGTTTCTGCATTATTAAGAATTGCATCAAACTTGCTTACATCAAAAGGTAGAACTGAGTCATAATCAATCAGACCCAAGTTGTCACAGCCGGTAAATGCGTCACTGGAGTAATGCACATCATTGTTTGGTAAAATAAGAATTTTCATTTCACTTGCGTTTGCAAATGCATTGTTTGCTATTCCCACAACCGGGCAAGAGTAGTTTACTTTATTATCTGTGTCCTTATCTTCCTTTGTATAAACAACGGAGGACTGTACCTTTACTACTCCGTCATCAGGAATATCATAGTAGCCTGTAACAACTGCAAGATAAGCCTTGCCCTCACGAGCAAACTTTACTCCGTCATACTCTGTATCATTTTTGATAATTGAGTACACAATTCCGTCCATTTTAACAGTTTCCACGCAACTGCCGACTACACTGTCCTTTTTAATAGCCTTTGCCTTTGCGTAGGACTCAAATGCCATTGAATTTGCATAGTTTTCATAGCCCACTTCAGGCACATGAAGAACTGTATCAGCCTTATATGTTACACCGCTAAGTTTATATTCTGTCTTTACTTCACCAAAGGTATTCATTGATGAAACAACAGGAGGCTCAATGGTATGGAACACAAAGTTTTCAATGTCTGTATTTTCAAATGCTGTTGAACTTACCGACTTTGCTGTTGCCAAATCAAGAGTCTTTAGTGACACACCGCTAAAGGCATTGTCACAAATCGCAACTGTGTTATTGTCAACAGTAAATTCCTTGTCTGTTTTCTGTGGTAAATACTTAATGAGCATTGTTTTATCAGCAGAGTAAATAACAAGATCCTTTACGCTGTAAGGAGATGTGTATGTAACATCATCAACCTTATCTTCCTTATTAATTACAACACTCTTTATTGTCTTTATATCCAATGCGCTTGCATCCAAGTTAGACACAGTTGCAGGAATTACAACCTTTTCAACTGCTGTGCCTGAGAAAGCATTACCGCCAACGCCGACAACAACAGCCTTATCAATCTTTGTTGGGATTTCAACGGTCTTTTTTGAGCCGTGGTAAGCCAGTACTTCACAGGTCTTGCCACCGTTAAGAGTGCGAACCTCCCAGTCGCCTGTTGGCTTTGTTTCAATAGTTTCAGGTTTATCCTCAGGCATAGTTTCAGGCTTAGTAGTTTCAGCAGGAGTACTGCTTGGTTGCTTTGGAACAGTTGTAAAAGGAACCTTACTATTTGTAGTAGGAGGAATAACAGTA
>JALFTC010000034.1 GCA_022779485.1 Ruminococcus sp. | reverse complement strand
TTTTGGCGTCCTTCTTTCACGAGCTTGGACATCTTGTGGCAATTATCCTTTTAAGGCAAAGGGTACACCGAGTTGAGTTTTCCATTTTTGATATAAAAATCTGTTCGTCATACAAAGTTCCCTTTTTTAAGGAACTTATTATAGTACTAAGCGGTGTTACATTTAACTTTATATTATTTATAATCTTTTACAAAATTTCCTCAATATTTGCACTTGCAAATCTGTTTATCGGAATATTTAATGTTTTGCCTGTTTCTACCCTTGACGGAGGACAGGCAATTAATATATTATTAAGTAGATACTTTAATCAAAAGGTATCCGACTTAGTACTCAATATATTAACAATAGTTGTATCTATACCAATTTTCACAATTGGTATAATAATACTACTTAACACAGGGTACAATTTTTCCTTTTTGTTGCTTGGCATATATCTTTTCGTTACGCCAATATACAATAGAGGAGTTTTTTCAAGAGGTAATTATGATTAATAAAGAAGTAGAAAAATATTTGCTAAAGGTTCAAAAGCCGGGAAAATATGTGGGGGGAGAGCTTAACTCCGTAGTTAAGGACAAAAAGGATGTAAATATCCGCTTTGCATTCTGTTTCCCCGATACATACGAGGTGGGAATGTCACACCTTGGAATGAAAATTCTGTACAGTCAGTTTAACAGCGTACCTGACATTTGGTGTGAACGAGTTTTTGCACCTTGGATTGATATGGAAGAAATTATGCGTCAGCACAACATTCCTCTTTACGCACTGGAAAGCGGCGACCCAATCTCCGAATTTGACTTTATCGGCTTTACATTACAGTATGAATTATCCTTTACAAATGTACTTAATATGCTGAAACTGGGCAACATTCCCGTATGCTCAAAGGATAGAAAGGGACTGAAAAATATTGTAGTAGCAGGCGGCCCCTGTGCCTGTAACCCTGAACCATTAGCCGATTTTATAGATATTTTCTTTATCGGCGAGGGCGAAGAGGTTGACCTTGAAGTAATGGAGCTTTACCGTAAGTGTAAGGAAGAGAATACAACAAGGGAAGAATTTTTAATTAGAGCCTCTCAAATTAAGGGTTGCTATGTACCGTCACTATATGATGTTTCCTACAACGAGGACGGTACAATAAAAGCGGTTACTCCAAAGCACAATGCCCCTAAAAAGGTGCAAAAAAGGCTAATGATGAATATGGACGAGTCCTATTATCCCGAAAATTTTGTTGTGCCAAATACAGAAATCGTCCACGACAGAGCAATGGAAGAAATTTTCAGAGGTTGTATCCGTGGCTGTCGTTTCTGTCAGGCAGGTTTCCTTTACCGCCCTGTCAGGGAAAAATCTCCCGAAGTCATCAACCGTCAATGCCATAGTCTTTGCAACAACACAGGCTATGACGAGGTTTCACTTTCTTCACTAAGCTCCTCTGACTACACCCAAATTGTACCCTTACTTGAAAAGCTGAACGAGTGGTCCGTTGACGATAAGGTCAGCATTTCTCTGCCATCCCTTAGAGTTGACGGCTTTTCAGACGATATTATGTCAAAAATCAAAACTGTCCGCAAAAGCGGACTCACCTTTGCACCTGAAGCCGGAAGCCAAAGGCTCAGGGATGCAATCAACAAAAATGTTGCAGAGGATGAACTTTTAAATACTTGCAGTGTGGCATTTTCAGGCGGTTGGACAAGGGTCAAGCTGTACTTTATGATAGGACTTCCAACAGAAACAATGGAGGATGTAAACGCAATTCCTGCACTTGGTAAGTCCGTTGTTGACGAGTTTTACAAAAACCCCAACAGACCAAAGGGAAAGGCTGTCAGCGTAACAGTTTCCGCCTCAAGCTTTGTACCAAAGCCTTTTACACCGTTCCAGTGGGAGCCACAAGATACCATTGATACAATACACCAAAAGCAACAGAGCATCAAGGAGCATATAGAAAGCAAGAAAATCACCTTTAACTACCACGATGCCGACACCAGCTTTTTGGAGGCTGTGTTTGCAAGAGGTGACAGAAAGCTTTGCAAGGCAATGCTAAAGGCCTGTGAAAAGGATTTCCATTTTGACGGTTGGGGCGAGTGCTTTGACCTTCAAAAGTGGCTTGACCTTTTTGAAGAATGTGGCATTGACCCTGCATTTTACGCTAACAGAAAACGAGAATTTACAGAAATTCTACCTTGGGACCACATCGACTACGGCATTAAAAAGGAATTTTTGATTGACGAATGTAAAAAGGCTTACGAGTCAAAAACAACCCCAAATTGCAGGGAAGATTGTAGCAAATGCGGTGCAAACCGCTTTGGAGGAGGTGTCTGCTTTGAAAACCGTTAGAATTTGGTTCACAAAGGACGATGAATGTAAATATATCAGTCACCTTGACTTAAACCGAGTGGTTATGCGAGCACTCCACAAAAGCAGACTTAACATCTGGCACACAGAGGGATTTAATCCACATCCATTTGTAACCTTTGCATTACCCCTTTCCTTAGGCTTTAAGGGAGTAAAGGAAAATATGGACATCCGCCTTATGGATGATGAGTATAACAAAGAGGAAATAATAACTTCTCTCAATAACTGTCTGCCACAGGGAATAAGGGTGTATGATGTTACAGAACCTGTTATGAAAGCGGGAAAAATAGATAAGGCACTGTTTGAGATTGTGGTAAAGTCGGACAAGGATAATGTTGATACTCTCTATTCAAACTTCAACTCACTTTTTGACCGTGAACAAATCCTTGTAATGAAAAAGACCAAGAAAAAGGTACTTAAGGAATTGGACATTAAACCATACATTCTTAAATATAAGGTAGCAGACTATAACGGTTACATCAAGTGCAGAGTGCTACTCCCTGCAGGAAGTACCACAAACATCAACCCAACATTGATTATCAAAGCCTATAACGAAATCTATAATGATGATGTGTTCTATCAAATCACCCGACTTGATGTGTTTGACAAAGAGGGAAACAGCTTTAAATGATGCGTTACAATTCCCTTAACAACTATCTCCGAGAAAAATTCGGAAAAAAGGTATATAAAATATCCATAGACGGCGGTTTTACCTGTCCCAATCGTGACGGAACACTGGATAGCAGAGGTTGTATTTTTTGTTCTCAAAGAGGTTCAGGCGACTTCACCCCCGACAAAAACCTGTCTGTCACACAGCAGATAGAGGAGGGCAAAAAGAGAGTTATAAGCAAAACACCTGACAATGCCTTTATAGCCTACTTCCAAGCCTTTACAAACACCTACGCACCCATAAATGTATTGAGAGAAAAGTTTTATGAAGCGATAAATCACAAGGATATAGTCGCCTTGTCAATAGCCACAAGACCTGATTGCGTAGGGGAAGAGGTGTTTTCGCTCCTAAAGGAACTTAACAAAATCAAGCCTGTATGGGTAGAGCTTGGACTTCAAACAACAAAAGAAAGCTCAGTAAAATACATAAGAAGAGCCTATGAAACATCAGTCTATGCACAAACAGCGGAAAAACTGAAAAAATCAGGAATTGAAGTGATAACCCACATAATATTGGGACTTCCGGGAGAAACTAAAGAGGATATGCTGAATTCCGTAAAATTCGCAGGAAAATACACAGACGGAATAAAACTTCAACTATTACACATTTTAAAGGGAACAGACCTTTACACTGAATATATGAAAGGCAAATTCAAGGCATTAACCCTTGAAGAATATGTTGACATACTATGCGACTGTATAAATATTCTGCCAAAAAATGTAGTTCTCCACCGTCTGACAGGTGACGGCGACAAAAAACTCCTTGTAGCTCCAATATGGAGCGGTAACAAGAAGAATGTATTAAATACAATAAATAAAGCCTTAGAGGAAAGAAATATCCTCCAAGGCAGTAAGGCATAAAAACTCAATAATATGAAAAAGTCAAGAACTATTTAGGCAGGTTTTTTGGGTTAATACAAGGAAAATGAAGTAAAAAAATAGTGATAAGCTATAAATATATCAAAATAATACTTGATTTTTGATTTCAGTTATTGTATAATAGACAGCGTTGTGGAGAGTTGTCCGAGATGGCCGAAGGAGCACGATTGGAAATCGTGTAAACCGTTAAAGCGGTTTCGAGGGTTCGAATCCCTTGCTCTCCGCCAAGAAAAAGACGATTGTTTGTGCAATCGTCTTTTTTTCAGTGCGTTTTTATTTTGGAGGAAAAAATGAGCAAAAGTCCCGATATGCTGATGCAGATAGCAGATATTAATATAAATTCAGAAATTAAAAAATCAAATCTCCCCATTCTAAAAATGATTTTACTGGGAATTATGGCAGGTGCTTTTATTGCCCTTGGAGGTGATGCGAGTAATGTTGCGTCCTTTGGTGTTGAAAATGCCGGTCTTCAGCGTGTTGTAGCAGGATGCTTGTTTCCTGTCGGTCTTATGATGGTTGTATTTAGCGGTAGCGAGCTTTTCACAGGAAATTGCCTGATGATTATGGGTGCCCTTGACAAAAAGGTAAAGGTAAGGAAGATTTTAATTAATCTGTTTGTTGTATTTTTCTCAAATCTACTGGGTGCATTAATAGTAGATTTCCTTATTTTCTACTCAGGTCAGCTTGATATAGGCTCGGGGGCTGTGGGAGCTTATGCAATAAAAATTGCCGTAGCAAAAACAACAATCTCCCCGTTAAAAGCCTTTACAAGCGGAATACTGTGCAATATTTTTGTATGTATGGCAATTTTGATGTCAAGTATTTCAAAAGAGATAGCAGGCAAAATTTTCGCAATATTTTTCCCGATTTTCGCCTTTGTAGTATGCGGATTTGAGCATAGCATTGCCAATATGTTTTACATACCAACAGGAATCCTATCAGCCACAAACCCACAATATGCCCAAATGGCAAACGACCTCTATGGAATTACTCTCCACCAGTCAAACAACCTACTTTCCCTTAACGGAATTGACTCCATAATCTATGTAACCCTTGGCAATATCGTCGGCGGTATGCTATTTGTAGGTATTCCATTCTACCTTGCACATAGGAAAGTATGGGACAAATAATCAAAAAAGTATAATAATAGAAAAATAATTTAATCTGTGACCTTCAAAATGTGAGGGTCACTTTTATTTTACAAAGAATTATTTTGCAACATAATATGTAACCGTAGTATCGGGAAAGTGATTTTCTGCATATATAAGCATCTTTTTACGCCCCTCAATATTGCTTGAATGAATATTAATATGGGGTACTGTAATATTATTTTCGTGCATCCAAACTAAAATATCCAGTCCGCTTTTTTCCTCTTCCAAACTGTAATCTAAATCAATAAATTCAAATTTCAAAATCCCCAAAAGCATTGTAGCAGACTTAAAATTCCGTGCTACCTGATAATCCTTTGACGGAGCATCTCTTTTATCATCAACAAATAATTTCATAATATCATACCTTTTCATAAAAAATATAACTATATTATACATTTCATCAAAAATTAATTCAATGGCAAATTGATTATTTCTCTGTGTGTGCCGGGTACGCATTATTACTTGGTGATGAAAAGTTCCAGATGGGCAAAACCTCGGCCTGACGAACAGAAACTACATAAAAGGCATACTTGAATTGACGAATTTACAGTACAATACGAAGTCCTATATTTCATTGAGTACAAGCCTAAAGTGAAAATTGATTTAAGAAAAGAAATACATAAAATATTTTATTGACTACTACCTTATTTTTGTGTATAATTCTTTTTGGAAAACAGAGGTAAAGCCTCTGTTTTTTTCAGCAAACCTATCAGAAAACCTTAGGGAATGCTGAATTGTTAAAATCGGGTAATAAATAGGGAGGGCGTAATGTCTAAAAATTCAGGAACAAAAAACATTATTGAACTTAAAAACATCGTAAAAATGTACGGTGATGTAACAGCGGTTGACGATTTCAACCTTGAAGTAAAAAACGGTGAATTTGTCACTTTGCTTGGTCCGTCAGGCTGCGGAAAAACAACAACCCTGCGTATGATAGCAGGTTTTGAGCTTCCAACCACAGGTGAAATTACACTTGACGGTAAAAGTATCAGCAATTTACCGCCTTATGAACGACCGATTAATACGGTATTTCAGCGGTATGCCCTGTTTCCTCACCTTAATATATATGAAAATGTAGCCTTCGGTCTTAAAATGAAGACCGTTGAATCAACCTATAAAAATGAAAACGGTAAGGTTATTAAAAGAAAAGAAAAGCTCTCCAAAAAAGAGATTGACCAAAAGGTGAAAAGAGCCCTTGAAATTGTTGACCTTGAGGGCTTTGAAAAGCGTTCTGTTGACACCCTTTCAGGCGGTCAACAGCAGAGAATAGCCATTGCAAGGGCTATTGTTAACGAACCGAGAATTTTGCTCCTTGACGAGCCTTTAGGTGCGCTTGACCTGAAGATGCGTAAGGAAATGCAAATTGAGCTTAAATCTATGCACGAAAAGTTGGGCATCACCTTTATCTATGTCACTCACGACCAAGAAGAGGCTCTCACTATGTCTGACAAAATCGTTGTAATGTCCGACGGAGTTATTCAGCAAATCGGCACTCCCGAGGAAATCTATAACGAACCGCAAAATGCCTTTGTAGCCGACTTTATCGGAGAAAGCAACATTTACAACGGTAAGGTTACAGGCAAAATGCAGGTTTCATTCTGCAATCACATTTTTGACTGCGTTGACGACTTCCCAAGGGGTACAAGGGTTGATGTTGTTGTCCGTCCCGAGGATGTTATTATGACTCCAAAGGGAGAGGGTATGATTGATGTAGTTGTTGATTCCGTAGTTTTTAAGGGTATCCATTACGAAATCACAGTCCTTTCAGGCGACAACGAAATTGTAATTCAGTCTGTTAAAAATGCCGTGGTGGGGGATACCATAGGCATTATGATAGAGCCTGACTCAATCCACCTTATCGAAAACAATGTTACAACCAACGACTTTGACGGTGTTATTACAAAGCACAATACCGTTGAATTTGCAGATGGCGAATTTGAGTGCGACCTTACAAAGCTGTTTGTGGGCTCTCACTATGACGAGGACGACAACCTTGTTGACAAGGACGGCAATGTAATTCACACAGCAGGAACTGAGGTTAATGTTTCAATTCCTGTCTTTGGCTGTATTGAAATGAGCGATGACGCAGAAGAGGGCGGAGTTACAGGTAACATAGTTTCACTTATCTACAAGGGTGACCATTACCAGTATATTGTCAGAACAGAAAACGAATTTGACTTTATTTTTGATGATGAAGACCTTTGGAACGAAAACGACTATGTCAGCTTGATAATCAAAAAAGAAAATATCAATCTGACATTAAAGTAATGGAGTGAGGTGTACTATGTTTAAATTTTCCCGAAAGCAACTTTGCATACCATACGCCTTGTTCCTGATACTTTTTGTAATTGCACCCCTATTAGTTATTCTCTACTATGCCTTTACAAATGGTGAGGGCAACTTTACAATGTCAAACTTTGTTGGGTTTTTCACCGACAGTAACACAATCGGAACACTCTTTTACAGTATGTTTTTGTCCCTTGTCACAACAGCAGTGTGCCTTTTGATAGCATATCCCTTGGCTTATATCCTTGCAAACAGCAAGTTAAAAAGAAAATCAGTACTTCTGATGATTTTCATTATGCCAATGTGGATTAACTTTACACTTAGAATTACTGCAATTAAGGAAATACTCACAGCAATAGAGGGCAACCTTGCCTATTATCCATTTTTAAATACTGTAATAGGTATGACCTACGACTTTCTGCCATTTATGATACTTCCGCTATACACAACTCTTGAAAAAATCGACAAAAGCTTTGTTGAGGCGTCCTACGACCTTGGGGCAAATCCGGGAAAAACTTTTGTAAGGGTAACACTACCACTTTCATTACCCGGAATAATCAGCGGAATTACAATGGTTTTTCTCCCTGTTATGACTAACTATGTTGTACTTGATATGCTGTACAACAGCACATACATTATGGGTAGCCTTATCGGAAGTTACTTTAATTCCTACGACTGGAACAACGGCTCTATGATTTCTATAGTACTTCTCGGCATAATCATACTTGTTACCGTGTTTACAAATCGACTTGGTAACGGAGTTGGAGAAAGCAGAGGTGCTAACCTATGATGAAAAAGATTTTTTCTGCAAGCTGGGTTTCACTTGTACTGCTGTTTATGTATTTGCCAATAATAATCCTTGCAGTTTACAGCTTTACCGACTCAACAACAATCGGTGCAATAAGGAATTTTTCCCTATCTAACTATGAAACCCTGTTCACAACCCCCGAACTGCTAAATATGATAATCGGCACTTTAGTCCTTGCACTTGTGGTGTCCTTACTTTCAGTTGTCCTGGGTACAACAGGCGCAATCGGTGCTTTTTACTCCAAAAAAGTACCTCGTGCCTTCATAAGAAACGCAAACCAAATCCCTGTTGTAAATGCCGAGGTTGTAACAGGATTTGCAATCTGCATTTTGCTCATTGTAGTTTTCGGTGTGGACAAGTCAACCTTTATCCCACTTGTAATAGGTCAGGTGTCACTTTGTGCACCGTTTGTATATCTTTCTGTTGTACCAAAGCTTGTGCAGATGGATAACAGCCTTTACGAAGCCGCATTAGACCTTGGCGCAACTCCTGCTAAGGCACTTTTCAAAGTTATTATACCTCAAATAATGCCGGGCATAGTTTCAGGCTTTATGTTGTCAATCACCCTGTCACTGGACGACTACTTCATCACAACCTACACAAAACCTGCGTCCTTTGACACCATAAGCACCTATGTTGTAAACGCAACAAAGGGTGCACAAACAAGCATTAAAACTGCTCTGTGGGCACTTTCTACAATCATTTTTGCACTTGTAATACTGATAGTTTTAGTAAACTATTTCAAGTCAAGCAGAAGGGCAGGTGAGGAGAAGTGAAAAGATTAAGTACATTATTAATTTCAGTTTTCCTCATTACAGCAATGATTATATCCTCTTTGCCTGTGGTTTCCGCTGAAGAAAACAGCGATGTATTAACCCTGAGAATTTCCAACTGCGAAGAATATATTGACTTGGGCGATTGGGATGAAGAAGAGGATGTTATAGACCTTGACAGCGGAGATATTTTCAGCGATAAATCTATGTTAGAGGAATTTGAGGACTGGTACTACAAAACCTACGGTAAAAGGGTTAAGGTGGAATACTCCACCTATGGCACCAATGAGGACTTGTACAACCAAATCACCTTAGGTGATAGATTTGACCTTGTTTGCCCCTCTGACTATATGTGTATGAAGATGATAGGCGAGGGTATGGCTGAACCACTCTCTAAGGAATTTTTTGATAAAAGCAAAGAAGAAAATTACTATGTAAAGGGTGTATCACCCTACATAAATAACCTGATGGGAACCACCCAAATCGGCGGTGAAAAGTGGAGCGACTATTCCGCCGGATATATGTGGGGAACAATGGGTTTTGTGTATAACCCACAGTATGTTTCAGAGGAAGATGTAACAACATGGAAATTCCTAAAGAACAAAAAATACAGTCGTAGAATTACAATCAAGGACAGTGTGCGTGACACCTATTTTGCCGCATTAGGGTTGATTAATTCAGATACAATGCTAAAGGATTCCTTTATAAATTCAAAGGACTACAACAAAAACATAACAAGCCTTATGAACGATACCTCCCTAAAGACAATAGCAAAGGCAGAGGAATTATTAAAGGAAATTAAGGATAATGTCTATTCCTTTGAAACCGACAGCGGAAAGTCCGACCTTGTTTCAGGTAAGGTTGTGGGTAATTTTCAGTGGTCAGGTGACGCTGTTTATACCATGGATCAGGCAGAGGAGGATGACTGCCTACTTCAATACTCCGTACCAAAGGAATGCTCGAACCTGTGGTGTGACGGCTGGATTATGCTAAAGGACGGTATAAAAGGCTCAAAAGAGAGAAAACAGGCGTCTGAAGCATTTATCAACTTCATTTCAAGACCTGATAATGTAATCAAAAATATGTACTACATCGGCTACACAAGTTGTATTTCAGGGGGAACTGACGACAGAATACTTGAGTATGTAAACTGGAGCTTTGGTGCAGAGGACGATGAAGAAGAAACAGTTGATTATCCCGTTGGATTTTTCTTTGCAGATGATGAAAGTGATGAAAAGTACATCATAAAAACAACCCCTGACCAAACAAAAAGACAGCTTTTTGCCCAGTACCCAACATCGGATATTTTGGACAGATGTGCTGTGATGATGTATTTTGACGACAAAGCAAATGAAAGAATGAACCAAATGTGGATAAACATAAGGTGCTTTAACCTTAATTCTATACCATTGTCCACATACTTATTATTCGCCGGAGCAATCCTTTTAGCTGTTTTTGCTACATTACTTGTTGTGTATAGAAGGAGAATTTTTGTAAAAAGAATCCCAAAGGGTTACAAAAAAGTTGGCTAAAACCTTGTAATATATAACGAAATAATATATAATAACTATCTGCAAGGCTTTTGTAAAAAATAATTATGCAAGAGCCTTGCGACAATATGGAGATGTACCCAAGTGGCTGAAGGGTCCGCACTCGAAATTTTTTGAAGAGCTGGCTGTTTGCTCCGCTTAAAAAGCCCGTAAATTCAGGGTTTTCTCCGGTTCGAAAATTAAATATTTTGTTGTTCTTTCCGTCAGTTCTTTCCAAAAGTTTTCGGAAGAAATGCGGAATTACATACACGGAGAGTTGTCCGAGTGGTCGAAGGTGCAGCACTCGAAATTTTACGGCGACTTGGTCGTTTCGTCCGCCGGAAAACCCTCTGTTTATAAGGGCTTTCAGAATCAAAAATCGAATATTTTTTAGTGTTCTCTCCTGCTTTTCTCTCCAAAAATTTTTTGACCGAAAATTGAGCGAAGAAAAAGCGGATTGAAATATACACACGGAGAGTTGTCCGAGAGGTCGAAGGTGCAGCACTCGAAATGCTGTGTTCCCACAAGGAACCTAGGGTTCGAATCCCTAACTCTCCGCCATAAAGCCTGTAAACAAGCACGTTTACAGGCTTTTTCT
>JALFTC010000020.1 GCA_022779485.1 Ruminococcus sp. | reverse complement strand
CAAAATCAAGATATGATGAGATTGAACATCAGAAGGAAAACAAGCTTAAAAGTAATAGACCGCTTTATTTTTGACCTTTCAAAGCGTGACGAACTGCTCACCGAATTTGATAACTGCCTTTGGCTGACGGTTGTTGATACTGTTACGGTTCAAAGTGACGGAATTTTGCTATTTAAATTCAACGACGGTACGGAGATTAAGGGGTAAAAATAAGACAAAAATCAAGCAGACTGCAGTTATTAAGAAATTGCAGTCTGCTTTATTTTGTATTATGTAAGTTGCTGCTGTCTAATTAAAAATTCATCAGTATTTCAAATGCACCAAACAACACAAAATGCACCCATAATACAGCTTGGGTGCATTTGTATTAAAATAAGAGATTTGTTCCAGTCGAGTGCCTCGATACGCAGATTGCGTATCGGGGCATTCTTTTTTTATATTAATTCTCGAGTCAGAGGCGACTTTTTTAAAATCTGTTGACAAATATAATACCGCAGTATTGTTGCATTTTTCAATACTACGGTATTTTTATTTATATGGATATTATAAAATACAGAGGTTTGTATAACAAGACTTGATTAACCTATTTAATGTGAATTATATGAATTTTTTATACTTTTCAATTAACTTTTCACCTGCCAAAGGGTGAGTGTCATAAAAATCGGGTATTGTATCCGTAAGAAAAACTTATTCTTTTCACAGTAGATAACAAAAATGTAATCATCTTAACTTTAAATGTTCTTGAATATGACATATTACTATGATATAATTTATAACAATAAATAATGTGGTACTATGCGTTTTTATTGTCCGCATCACCTACAACATATATTATTAACTTATATAAGGAGTGAACTGTATGTCTTTGTGTATGGGTTGTATGCAGGTAATTGGAGATGAAAAAATCTGTCCTTATTGTGGATTTAACAATTCTGAAACCCAGCCTGAGCCATTTTTAGGCTTTAATACTGTTCTGAAAAATCGTTACATAGTGGGCAGAGGTATCGATACCAACGGAGAAAGCACCAGATACCTTGGCTATGATAAAGAGAATAAAACTACTGTAATAATCAAGGAATTTCTCCCAATCGGTATGTTTAGCCGTGGAAAAGGGGAAAGGGAGCTTTCCGTAAGCTACAATGACGAAACAGTTTATAAAAATTTAAAGGCTAAGTTTATCTCTTACTACCAAATTGTTAGAGAGCTTAACGAGATGTCAGTTATGATTAATATTCTTGACATCTTTCAAGAGAACAATACAGCGTATGTTATTGAAGAAAACCTTGACCTTATCCATTTTGACGAATACCTAAAGAGAAGCAACGGTCAGCTTGAGTGGGAGGTTGCAAGACCTTTATTTATGCCACTTATTTCAGCTTTGGAATCCCTGCACAAAAGGGGAATGGGTCACTACGCTGTTTCTCCGTCGAACCTCTATGTTACACACGACGGTAAGCTAAAGCTGACAGGCTTTTGCACAGAAATGGAGCGTAAAAGGGGAACACCTCTTAAAAGTCAGCTTTACAGCGGATGCGCCGCACCGGAACAGTATGAAAACAACTTTACACTTGATGTGCTTACAGAAATTTACGGTATCACAGCAACTCTGTTTTATACTCTCACAGGTCATGTTCCTGCAAATGCAAAGGACAGGCTAAAGGACAGCAGTCTGCTGATGAGCACAAATACAGTCAAAAGACTGCCTCCCCATGTTGTAACAGCCCTTGCAAACGGACTTCAGGTTGAAAGAAAAGACAGAATTTCTGATTTTGACGAATTCAGAAGTCAACTTTCTGTTGCACCTACTGCACAGGCTATTCAGGAGGAAATAAGCAAAACTGCAAGTCTTGCCGAGCTTAGTGCAAAAGAGGAAGAAAAGAAGATTTCCAAGTCAAAAAAGACAACCCTTATTGCAGCATTTGTTTCTATGATCATTTTTGTTGCCATAGGTATTCTCCTTGTAGCAACAGATTGCTTCGGACTTGCCGATATAGACAAGGGAGGAATAGAGGAAACCACAACATCAGCGCCTTGGAAGGGCGAAACTGTGGATAACTTCGTTGGCAAAAAGTTTTCTTCTGTTGAAAAGGACTTAGAAAATTCCGACAAATATATACTCAATGTTAATTACGAGGAAACATTTAACGATAAGGTAGAAGAGGGTTATATTTGTGAGCAAACTCCTGCTCCCGGAACTCCTATCACCTCAAAGGGCGAGCCTGTTAATATTTCAGTTACCATAAGTAAGGGCAAAAAGATGAGAACTCTCCCTGACATTGCAGGCAAGGACATCAAAACAGCGGCAAGCCTGCTTTCTGACGCAGGTGTACTTGTTATGCAGGAGGCTGAGTACAACTCAAAGTTACCTGACAAAACGGTTATTGAATATAAGGACCTTAAAGCAGGCGATCAAATAGAGTATGGAAAAACAGTCACAATTCGTGTTTCTATGGGTGTAGAACCTACTTCAGAAGAATCATCTATGGACTAAAAATAAAAGGGGCTGTCGCAAAATAATATTGTGACAGCCTTATTTCTATTTGTGTTAAATTCACATTAAAATACATCTAAAATATACATTAAGTTTATTTCATCAGCTTTTCTGTGTTGTGTATCAAATTCAGCACGGAGGGAGCCAAATCACTGTACTTTTCGCTGATGATTTTGTAGGAAAGGTCAACCTTTTCTTTACTTCGGCTTTTAGAATATTCTATGATGCTTTCCATCAGTTTTGCCTTCCTATCCTCAAAAAGAGAGTTATTGCGACTTGCATAGCTATAGGGTGCTTTTTGGAAGAAATCTTCATCGTTATCGCTATTGTTTTTGTAGAGTATTCTGATTAACGAGTAAAGATTTGACATCATCATTTCGGAAGATGCCTTGGTAATTTCCCTATCGTTAATTTCCATAAGTATTCTGAAAATGAAGTCAACTGTGTTTACAATTACCCTTCTGTTCAGATTTTCAAGCATTACCTTGTTTTCCTGTTTTTCGGCTGTTTCTTCCATTTCACCGGGATTTCTTTGGGCAGATACTCCAAGGATATAGTCACAGCTTACACCATAATAGTCGGCGGCTTTAATTACAAAATCAAGACTACATTCCCTGATTCCCTTTTCATAGTGGGATAGTAACGCTTGACTTATTTTCAAATCCTCCGATGCTTGCTTTTGGGTAATTCCTTTTTCTTTTCTTAAATAAGTTATTGTGTTACCAAACGCTTTGCTCATTTTATCACATCCTATACATATAGTATAATATATATTTTACAAATTGTAAAGAACGGAGTTTTTATGAAGTCATACTACATACATTTTATTTGCCACGGAAATATTGACGAAACTCACAAGGGCAAATATATAGGCACAACAAATGTTCCCCTTTCCGACAAAGGGAAGATGGAGCTTAGAAAACTTGACCATAATATGAAGTACCCCGGTGGTACAGCTTTGTTTACAAGCCCATTAAAAAGATGTAAGGAAACCTGCGAAATCCTTTATCCCTCACTAAAACCCATTGTTATCGACCAGCTTACTGAATGTAACTTTGGTGAATGGGAGGGCAAAACAGCCGAGGAGCTAAAGAATAACGAGGATTTTAAGGAGTGGATTGGCGGCAGCAGCGACATAAAACCTCCCCGTGGGGAAAGCTCTGCTGACTTCACAAGGCGAATTTGCCGAATGTTTGAGGACATTGTTACAGGTCTTATGAAAACAGGCACCACCGAAAGCATAATTGTAACTCACGGTGGTGTAATTATGACATTACTTGCAATTTACGGACTTCCACAGGCAAAGCCTTTTGACTGGGTAATGGACGGTGGTTACGGGTACTCTGTACGCATAACACCATTACTTTGGCAAAGGGATAAGGTTTGTGAGGTTTTTCAAAAGATACCGCTGATTAGGGAAGATGATTAATTCTTTACAGATATTTACATAACTTTTTCTTTGTGTTATTATATAAAGAGATTCATATAGAGATTTAAAAAAGGGGAATTATTATGAATACATACAAAATTTGTTTATTAAAGGGCGACGGAATAGGTCCTGAAATTGTAAATCAGGCAGTAAAGGTACTTGACTGCTGTGCTGAAAAATTCGGCTTTGGTGTTGAGTATGCCGAGGCTCTTCTGGGCGGTTGTGCCATTGATGCAACAGGTACACCGCTACCACAGGAAACAATAGATAAGTGTAAATCTGCCGACTCTGTACTTCTCGGTGCAGTTGGCGGTCCAAAGTGGGACAAGCTCCCCGGCAAGGACAGACCTGAGGCAGGTCTTTTAGGCATTCGTGGTGCATTGGGACTTTTTGCAAATCTTCGTCCTGCTGTTATTTTTGAGCCACTTAAGGGTGCGTCTCCAATCAAGGACGAAATTATCGGCGAAAAGCTTGATGTTATGGTTGTTCGTGAATTGACAGGGGGAATCTACTTTGGCGAAAGAGGAAGAAGAACTGCTGACGGCGAGGTTGAGGCTTACGACACCGAGCAGTACAAGGTTTCCGAAATCAAGAGAATTGCCAAGGTTGCCTTTGATATGGCTATGAAGAGAAACAAAAAGGTTACCTCCGTTGACAAGGCAAATGTTCTTGAGGCATCCCGCCTTTGGAGAGAAACAGTAATTGAGGTTTCAAAGGATTATCCTGAGGTTGAGCTTAACCACCTCTATGTTGACAACACAGCAATGCAGCTTGTTATCAATCCCGGTCAGTTTGATGTTATCCTTACAAACAATATCTTCGGCGACATTCTTTCTGACGAGGCATCAATGATTTCCGGCTCAATCGGTATGCTTGCATCTGCATCACTTTCAGACTCCAACAGAGGTCTTTATGAGCCTATACACGGTTCAGCTCCTGATATTGCAGGGCAAAACATTGCAAACCCTCTTGCAACAATCCTTTCTGTTTCTATGATGCTTAGATACTCCCTCAACGAACCTTCTGCCGCTGATGCTATTGAGGAGGCTGTTAACAATGTTCTTAAAAACAACAGAACACCTGATATTTACACAGAGGGAACAAACAAGGTTACTTGCTCACAGATGGGCGACCTTGTATGCGGTGAACTTTCCAAATAACTTTTGAGGTCAATATGGAACTTTACGATATGCACTCACATATTCTCCCCGAAATGGATGACGGGGCAGAAAATGTTGAGGTCAGCAAAAAAATTCTAAATGTCCTTTACAGTCAAGGAGTCAGTCACATTTGTCTGACTCCTCATTACTATTCTCACAAAGAGAGTATGGAGGATTTTCTAAAAAGGCGTGAGTATTGCTATAATCTTCTAAAGCCACATATCTCAAAGGAAATTGAGATTTGCCTTGGTGCAGAGGTTTATGTGACGGATATAATTATGAACAACACATCCCTAAAGCCTGTTTGCTATGGCAACAGTAGCTATATCCTTTTGGAATTTCCCTACAAAACTACATTTGAGGGCAGCTCCTATGACTTTCTCATAAGGCTTATAAACCGCTACGGAGTAAAGCCGATTTTAGCCCATATAGAAAGGTATCCTTCCCTTATAGGAAATCCAAAGCTAATGCAGGACTTGTCATCCTACGGAATAAAATTTCAGACAAATGCAGTTTCCTACCTTGACAGAGGAACTTTCCGTAAACTGAAAAAGCTGATTAAATATGGGCTTGTAGATTTTATCGGCAGTGATGCTCATAATTTAGTCCGAAATTCTCCCCACAAGTTCGGTGAGGCAATAGAGTTGATAAACAAAAAAACATCACCAAATGTTGTGAGGGCAATTTCCCACTTTTCCAAGGATGTTTTTGAAGATGCTGTAAAATAAATATAATAACTGTAATGAAGAAGGCTGTTGCAAAAAATCGCAACAGCCTTTAATAGTTGATATTTATTTATGAAAAATCAAAGTCTTACGGAAATTCCCTTATCCCTTAAATATTCCTTTAGCTTTGGAATAGGTATTTCTCCAAAGTGAAACAGGGATGCCGCTAAAACTGCGTCAGCCTTTCCCTCAACAAATGCGTCAGAAAAATGCTCATAAGCGCCTGCACCGCCTGAGGCTATAACAGGAATGTTTACCTTTTCTGAAATTGCCCTTGTTAAAGCAAGGTCATATCCGTTTTTCTGTCCGTCCTCGTCCATACTTGTAACGAGAAGTTCTCCGGCACCTCTTTTTTCAGCCTCAACAGCCCACTCAACAGCATCAATTCCTGTAGGAGTTCTTCCGCCGGCTGTATATACCTCCCAAGAGTCACCTTTTCTCTTAGCATCAATAGCAACCACAACGCATTGTGCACCGAATTTGTAGGATGCCTCATTAATCAGTTCCGGTCTGTAAACAGCGGCAGAGTTAACAGAAACCTTGTCAGCACCGGCTCGTAGCATTGTGTTGAAGTCGTCAACACTTCTGATTCCTCCGCCAACAGTAAATGGAATAAATATGGAGTTTGCAACCTTTTCCACAATGTCAACCATTGTGTCACGACCGTCACTTGTTGCAGTTATGTCAAGTAAAATAAGCTCGTCAGCGCCCTCTTTGTCGTACTGAATAGCCGCCTCAACAGGGTCACCTGCATCAATCAAATTGACAAAGCTCATACCCTTAACCACTCTGCCGTTTTTTACATCAAGGCATGGAATAATTCTCTTAGCGTACATTACTTCACCATCTCCACAAAATTCTTTAGCATTTTAAGTCCCACATCACCGCTTTTTTCCGGGTGAAATTGTGTTGCAATTATGTTGCCCTTTTGAACAGCGGCATCAATTTCAACACCGTAATTTGTGGTGGCGGCAACAATTTCCTTATCCTTTGCATCAAGGTAGTAGGAATGAACAAAGTAAACATATGGTTCACCCTCAATACCTTTAAAAATTCCATCCTTTTGCTTAATGTTAATGCTGTTCCACCCCATATGAGGTATCTTTAAAGTTCCGCCCTGATTTGGAATTTTGCTGATTTTACCCTCAAATATGGATAATCCCTGTACTCCGGGACTTTCCTCGCTTTCAGGGAACAGCAACTGTAGACCTAAGCATATTCCCAAAAACGGCTTACCGCTATTTGCAAATTCAATAACGGTATCCTTGATGTTTCGGCTGTTCATAGTGTCCATAGTATCCCCAAAGGAGCCAACTCCGGGGAGAATAGCACCGTCAGCACTTAGTATTTCCTCTCTGTTATCAGTAACCTTACATTCTGCCCCGATAAATTTAAGAGCCTTGTAAACACTTTGTATATTACCGGCACCGTAATCAATAATTGCAATCATAAATTTAACTCCATTTTATATATCTTTTGAATATCCCCATAAACAGTGAATTATTGGCTTGTTTACTGGGTTTTAAGCCACTTTAGAATAATACTTTAATTAATATAACTTCTTATAACTTTTTGCAATTTACTACTCAATGGTAGTAAAAAAAGTAGTAAATTAAACTTGCTTTTCTAACGCATAGACTTCTTCTGCGACTTTATCAAAACTATTGTCGGTGTACACATCAAAAGTAGTTGTAACAGTTGCATGCCCCATTATATATTGTAATGTCTTTGGTTGCATACCTGCGTTTGCCATATTAGTACAAAAAGTATGCCTACAAATATGGGGTGTAAAGTAAATTGGACTTTTTGAGTTTTGTTTGTTATAGGCTTTGCAAATTCTTCTTGCAATAGCACTCCAATTAGTATTACAACTTGGTGTTCCGTTTCTCGTCACATATAAAAATCCAAAATAACCGTCAACTATTGGTTCGATTTTTGGTTTATGTCGGTTTGATATTAACCGCTTAAAAGCCTTGTAAACCTCGTCAGTCATAGGTATATCCCTAACACCTGCTTTTGACTTTGCTTTCTCGATGTAGTAAACACCTTTTCTATGTAGTAACTGGTGGTCTATATGTAATATCTTATTTTCAAAGTCTATGTCTTTAAAAGTCAGCCCACAAAATTCACTTATTCTAAGACCTGTCCGAAAAAGAATGAAAAAAGTATCATAATAGCAACTATAATATTCACTCTCATTAATGAAATTCAATAAGGAAGTTTCTTGTTCCGCTGTCAGTGCGATTTTCTTTTCGTAATCGTTATTGATAACATTACTTAGGGTGAATAAAAAAGGATTTTTAAATATTATATCGTCCTCAACTGCTATTTGGAAAGATGCTTTTAACATACTTTTAAAAGAACAAATTGAATTAAAGGCATACCCTAAATCGTCTTGCAAGTGTTTCAAAAAAGCCTTAGCATCAGAAATCTTTACTTTAGTGATTTTCTGCTTAGAAAAATCTTGACTTAATAAAAATTTTAATCTGTCTTGGTCAACTTTCTTTGTGGACTCTCTCTTGTATGGTTTGAGTGCAATATACTTGTTAAGTATATCTCCAACAGTAGTGTCAAAGCAATCTAAATCAATACCCTTTTCAATGTAGTTATTAATTTCTTTCTCTTGTTCTCTCAATGACTTACACTGTCTTTTGCCCTTTGGCAATTTATCAGTTGCAACAAGTTTCCAACTGTATATGAATTTTTGTTTGCCATTGACGAAGTATTTGTAACAATAACTACCGTCTTTTCGTTGTGACTCGCCGTTTTTTAAAAGCCTACCTTTATTATCCTTTCTGCGTTTCAAATTTTGCTCCCTCCTTAACGGAAAAAGCCTTGCTAATTAATGATACCACAAGCAAGGCTATATTTCAATATATCTTATATCTTACTTGTACAATTAAATAGCGTCTGTTTTATCAAGCCAATTTTCAAATTTTTTTCTTTTGAATAGCGTTTTAGTACCGTTCATCAAAATAAAGTCACTATCCGAATATTCAAGGGCAATATATCTCAACTTTGTTTCGCCTATCCCAAAATACTCTACTGCCTCATTAATGTTAAGTGCATACTTTTCACAAATTGGCACTTTTGCTTTCGAACTCAAATCAAATATCACTCTCCTTTTACTTCTTCTATCTCTTTTACCGTCTTGTTACAAACATAAACCCGACCCTTGTTGTTATACCCAAAAGGCGGTCTATAAGTAATTATATCGTCAACCCACACATAACCTCTATATATGTGTTTTTTGTTGTGTAATTTTTTAAAATATACCGCTGTATCTCTGCAACCGTACCACTCAATCTCATTTACAGCGGACTCAATGTCACTGTCGGTAACTGCAAATACTTCTAATTCCTCAAAGATTAGTAAATCTCTTGGCAACATCCACCTACTGCAAGGAACTAACTTATCAAGATTATCGACCAAATTTTGGAAGTCACACATACCAATGGAATGAAGATAACTAAAAATAAAACTCTTGTGTTCCTCGCACAAACCCTCAAAACACTCGCTCTCTAAAGTCAGCGGTTTTCCGTCAAGCACCTCACTAATAGCACCTGACAACGCATTTTCAAACTTCTCTTTCATTGTTTTACTCCTTTATTAGCCTTGTCGATTAAAATGGTAATTTTATTTAAAACTATATTCAATTGTCCCGATTTTTTCGCCCGTTTTTACGGGCTTTTTTGCTAATCTATAAAAACACCACTCTTTCCTTGAAAATAAAAAACCGTACAGACAACAGTTTTGGTCGCACCACCCCCACGGCAAGCGGTCTATATCCGCTGTCTGTCCGTTCCGTTGGGTGAAACCTCAACTATTATCTATACGGCTGTTAAATCTTGTTAGATTGTTTTACGACCTTTTAAATCGTGCCACTACTTTAGCACTTGATTTTTATTTTGTCAAGCCTTTTTTGAAAATTTTTTTGGTGGGAGAAATATTTGGCAACCATTAAAATTTTACACCGCTGACGGCAAGAAAAAAGTGAGAAATACCCCCCTTTTTATACTATTAATAATGCAAATCGCACATCAAAATTAATGCAATTTACACAAAAAAATACTTATTCTTTGTGCAAAATAACACTTGTAATCACTTCAAAATTGATGTATCATAAAACCACAGTCAGCGGAAACGCTGAAAAATAAATAAAGGTGGTTATATTATGGCAAAGGGAAAAATCAATGTTTATCAAATGGTTACTGACAAAATCATTAAAGCACTTGAAAATGGTGTTATTCCTTGGAGAAAGCCTTGGAAGACTCACTTGGATAACAAGTCACTTGCTTTTAATAGGGTGAGTAAAAAGCCTTATAGCCTACTCAATCAAATGCTATTGAATAATGGTGGTGAATATGCCACCTTTAAACAGTGGGTAGATTTAGGCGGTAAAATAAAGCAAGGGGCAAAATCGGAATTTGTGGTATTTTGGAAAATGTTGGAAAAGATAGAGAAAGACGAAAAAACAGGGGAAGAAAAAAAGGTTACTATCCCATACCTAAAGTACATTAATGTTTTTCATATATCTTGTGTAGAGGGTGTAAAGCCGTTAGATAATGGGAATATAAATACAGCGGAACTACCGCCACAGGGAATTGAACAGGCTGACGGAATTATTAATAATTATGTGGAAAGGGAACATATTACATTCAATTCTGTTAGGTGTAATGAAGCCTATTATTCACCGCTGTTTGACTTGGTGCAAGTGCCTTGTATTAGTCAGTATGAAAATGTAGGTGAGTACTATTCCACCACATTCCATGAACTCGTACATAGTACCGGGCATAAGTCAAGGCTTAACAGGTTCAAGGATAACAAGTCAGCTGGGTTTGGAACTCAAACATATAGCAAGGAAGAACTTACAGCGGAAATTGGTTCAGCAACTATTTTGAATATACTGAATATTGAAAGTGATAACACATTCAGCAATTCCGTTGCTTATATTCAAAACTGGTTGAATGTTTTGAAAAATGATAACAAGTTTATTGTTTCAGCAAGCGGAAAAGCGGAAAAGGCTGTTAAACTGATTTTAAATATTGATTGATAAAGAAAGGGGCGGTTGAAATACACCGCCCACCACATCAATATTAATGCAAAATATACAAAAAACTTTATATTCTTTGTGCATTTTGCCACTTGTATTCACATCAAAAAAGGTGTATAATTTAACCATAGTCAAGAAAGACTTAACAAAACTGAAAGGAAGTAACAACAATGACAAAAAATGAAATCACAAAAGTAGTAGAAAACATCAAGCAACTTGAAAGCATGGCGGAGGAAATCAAAAGGGAACTCAAAAAGGAAAAGGAAAAGGTATCAACCTTTATGAATGAAAATAACACTAAAAAATACATCGGTGTTGATTTTACCATTACAATTAGTGAGTACGAGAGAAAGACTCTTGATAAGGTAAGTCTTATTGCTGACTTTGGAAGTCTTGAAGATTATGAGAAAGTCAGCTTATGTTCAAGGTTGCTAATCAAATAAAAAACAATAAAAAGGGTGGTGGGGTGCTAATCTCACCGCCCACAAAGAAAGGAAGTAAACACTATGAAAAAAGAAAGTGCATACATTTTTACAAAAGGTAGTAAGTGGTTTATTGATTATTATTCAAGCCTTGAAGAGGCTGAAAAAAATGCCCCTGACGGTGGTTATAGTGTAAATAAATACACTACCACAAAACAAATACCATAGTAAAACACAATAAAGGGTGGTGGGGTTAATATCCCACTACCCCATAAATAGAAAGGAAGTAAATAATAATGGCAGAAAACAAAATCCAATTCATTGAAAATGAACTTACTGCACTATGCAAGGCAATAAACAATGATATTACAGAATTGAGATACGATAATGTAGGCGGTGAAGAATATATCCTTGTAAACTACACCTACACTACACAGGTTATTTGTATTTCAGCTGATAGTCTAAAGGCAATAGTAATTGATACTCTTAAAAAAGTATCTTAAATATTTATTATGGGGTGGGTTAATCACTCACCCCAAAGAAAGGAAGTACAAAATGAAATACCGCACATATAGAAAGTATAAATCATTATTTAGGTGTATTAAGTCAACCGGTAATATTTGTTTGGTTATCGTTTCAATGATAACAGTAGTTAGACTAATTACCTATTTACCGCATTTTTAGAAAGGGGGTTTTAAAATGAACGGCGGTTTTGCGTTAGTTAGTGGGCTACTTGCCCTTTTGGGGTATGAATACAAAAAGAATAAAATGTTATCAAAAGAAAGTAAATCAAGGACTTGTTTCACCCCACAAAAGAGAAATATTAATGTCCGTATGGAATACAATTTAGCCTGTGCGTATTATGAAAGAATTGAAAAGAGGTATAAGGAACTTAAAGAACTACACCAACACTTTTTGTTGAATTGTGATGACTGGTCTGCCCCTGAATCTCGTGACAAAAGTATGGAGTATTCAAATATGATAGTGGACGAGTGTGGTGGGTCATTACAACAAAACCAAATGCACAAGGCTATTGACCTTGCACAAAACGATATGATTAAGTTAGGCTACACACCTTGTTTATTTAAGGGTGTAGATGTATCTCTTGGAAAAGATAACGAGCCTCAAATTGCGTGGCTTGAAAATATTATATTTTAAAAGGGAGTTAAAAAAATGAGAAAAAAAGTACTTACACTTGAAGAACTTAATGAGGAACTAAAAGACTATACCTTTTATGCCCTCGATAGTGACTATACTGTTGACGGTGAGGGGGTTGAGTCCTTCATTGAAAGTTATTACCTCGTATTTTGCAAATTTATGATTGAAGAATGTTACCCCGAAAGGCTCACCCTGTTTGGTGACGGAAACACTTTTAAAATCTCGTTTATCCATACAATCGAAAGGTTGAAATCGGGCAAGGAATGTAAATACCACATCTTTTGCCTGTCGCCCTTTACAAGTGAAGAAAAGCACTATATTTTAAGGGTTATTTAAAGGTGGTGTTTTTTTTGAAAGAACTCTGTAACAGACTACACCTGACTCAACTGCAACTAAAAATTATAAACGGTGAAAAGGTAAACATCAGTCCTAAAAACAGGAAAAAGGCTACAAAATTAATTATCAAAAAATTTAATAAATACTACGGAAACGAGGGATAAAAAAATAAACCGCTCTCACCTTGATTTTTAGGGTGAGAACGGTTATAATCTATGTTAAATGGGGTGTTAAAAATGTTATTATTTAATTTTCAAAAAACTCTTGACTTGATGAAAGCAAACGGAATTACATATCAACAAAACAGGGAGAAGGCAATCATAAATGAGTCCCTACTAACCAAAATAAAAAAATGTAGTAGTAACTTTGCAACTTCGCTGAATAGGGCAGACTTTAAACTCGAAAGCGAATATCAAAAGGCATTGGAAATAGCAAGAGAAAAGGACTTTGAAAAAATCAAGCAAAATCTTGAAGAATATAAGGCTTGGAAAGGTACTGACTTTAAGTATCACATCAGCACCGCCACCATTGAGGACTTGTGTAATAAGTTCCAATGCTCGCCACTTGATTTGTTCGATTACAAGGTTGAACTTGACCCTTCAAAATCCTTTGAGTACTCCGAAAAAAAGAATACAAGGTTTAAAAATACAAAGAATTACGAAAGGAGTAATACTAATGAATAACTGTCCTGAATGTGGAAACTTAGTCACCGAATCAATAAAAACTTGTCCGAACTGCGGATATGAAATAAATTCAAATATAAAAATTAAAACAAGTAATAAGATTAACAATAAATACTTTTTTCGCACTACTGGTATTGTCTTGTGTTTGCTGTCTGTTGTAATGTTTCTTTTAACCTATAACACACTTGACAATGAAAATTATCAATTCTATCTATCGCATTATGAAGAATGCGAACAAAACTATAATGAAGCAAAGGAAAACCCGTATCTTACTGGTAGTACATACAGTATTATTTCAAGCTCTTATGAAAGAATGATGAATGATGACGAAAGCAAAATATGGAGTTATAGAATAAAGGCAATCATTTATTGCGGAATTGGCATTCCATCGCTAATAACAGGTTTAGTATTTATAATTAAAAAAGGGAGAAATAATGGCATTAATTAATTGTCCTGAATGTGGCAGAGAAAATGTTTCTAGCACGGCAAAAGCATGTCCTAGTTGCGGTTATAATATAAGGGAACACATCGAGAAACCAGCTAATAAGGAAAGCAATACTGCGGATAGTATTGAAAATAAAAATAATACAAGTGAATATAAAACAAACTACAAAGCATTAATAATAACAATAGCCGTAATTGCAATGTTGGTTTTAAGCCTTTGGTTTTTTTCCACCCGTTGCAAAATGTCGGGTTGTTTTAGAACAAGAGAATCTAACGAATCATATTGTACCTATCACCGTGATAAACTTGATTATTTAAACGCTAAAACTAATAGTCTTTTAAATGACTATTCTACTAAAAATGCTTATGACCTAAAAATTTCTAATGTTACCGTACATAATAGGGAATATACTTGTTACTGCGAAGGCACAATTACTAACAACGGAACGGAAACATATAAATTTGTGCAAGTTAAAGGTTCTTTTAAGAACTTTAGCGGAAGTGTAGTAGAAACAGGAAGCACATATGCAGTTGGTGGCGAAGGTCTATCCCCGAATGAATCTACAACATTCAAGATTTATTGTGATAAAAACTACGATATAGAAGATTGTGATGTATCAGTATATAGTTATGATTAATCATACATTAAAAATGGGCGGTGAATAACCGCCCATTTTTTAGTCTTTTGATAATTCCTCTGCAATTTCTCTTTTATACTTGTAGAATGTATTTCTGCTTAATTTTGCTGATACTTCAACGGTGTTTCCATTCTGAATGATTTTAACAGTGCTATTAGCGAGAATACTCATTACATCAATATCCGAACAATAACCGCCAAAGTCCTTTGACTTCCGTTTGATTATTTCCTTTATAGGCTCTGACTTTTTAACATTGAGTTTAGCACCTTGCCTTTGTCCTAATTGTATTCCGTTCTCTTTGGCGGTACGCAACCCCTCTTTAGTCCTCTGTTGCAAGTCCGATACTTCCTTTTCGGCTTGTTCAAAAGCGATTATAATTTGTTTTTCAGCAAGCCTAAACAGATACTTATTAATACCAATTAAAATATCGTCAACATCTTCACCTGTTAAATCAATCTGTTTAATTGACTTCCTGTAAACCTCTGTATCAATGTAATGCTCTTTGAGGAATACAAGGTTAATTCCTTTGTTGAACAATTCCATATAAAGGTTGTAACCCTCTGTGGCATTTCTGCTCATTCTTGATACACTATCAAACACAACTGTATCACCCTGTTTTAAACTCTTATACAGATTATTCCAAACCTCACGACCATATAATTTAGTACCTGTGAATATCTCTTGCCTAATTTCCGCTGTGGGGTATTCAGCAAGTATATTTCTTATCTGCCTTTCGATACTTTGTTTTTGAGTTGATATTCTGCAATATCCATATAACATAAAAGCACTTCCTTTAATTAAATTGTATCAATTCTAACGAACGATAAAATTAATACTGTTTTATGCTCTTATTATAATTCATTTTTACGGACTTGTCAATAACTTTTTATACTTTTTATTCAAAGGTTAAAATTAATACTATTTTAAATACTCCTGACTCTTGTCCCCTTTTCATTTAAGGCAATAGCAATATAGTCATCAAAACAGTCTAAAATCTCTTGTCCGTCAATTTGTTTTGAATTTAATACTACCGCTGTTTCCTCTCGTATTGAGTCAACAATCCCTATTGACCTTTCAAGATAGTTAAAAATATCTTTTACCTCTTGCATATTTTTATCTTGTAACCTCACACTTAACATTTTCCACAGGGTAGAGTAATCAACCCTTGCATATTTATAACAGGGGTAAACAACCCTATGATTATAAACTTTAACCGCCTTGCCACCTTGTCTGGTGAAAAAACAACAATCAGTCAAACATAGCATATTTATTAGTGACTTAAAAACACTACATAAATCTTGTGCGTTATTTGACTTGTCGTATCCATAAAGTCCATGTTTAATACCGCTGTAAAACCTGTCAGCATTGGCGGTTATAAGTTTTAAGTCCTTAACATCAACCTCGTAATGGTCTGCCAACATCTGGTTTACCAACTTTTTAGCCGACTTTAAATCCTCGGTCTTTTTAAAATAATCAAATGTTGCTTTAATGTCAACTCTCGTTTTTCTTTCAAGTAATATGAACGGCTCTTCCTTGTTATACTCTAATTTTTGTTTTAGTGTTTCAGTTAAATTTTGGTCTTGATTTTCTTCAATCCACTTTTCAAATTCTTCAGCAAATATAAACTTTTTCTCATAGTCCACAATGCCGACTTGGGGAATGTTGAGTGAGTCTAAATGTGCCGTTATTGAGTACATTAAATTTACTTGGGTTGAGGGATTTTTCGTTCTCAAACACTCGGTAATGTCTGTCTTAAAATCGTATGCACTTGTTAAAAAATTCAAGTTTTCCTCGTCAAAATTTAGAAGATTTTTTACTAATCTGTCAAGCAACCTACGATAAAAGTCTTTAACCACTCTACGGGATTTGTCGGCATAAAGGATAAAATCATTATCTAAATTTTCAATCACCTTGTAAATGTTTTTAAGGTGTTTTTCAAGTCCTGCTTTGGCTGTTAATATACCGAATATCTCCCTTAAATCTGCCTTGTCGCATACCTCTACCGCTGTACTATATCTATCAATCATCATATACGCTCGAACCACCTTTTATTTTCATTATATTTTTGCCTTGCTCTGTCGTACTCTTTAATCGACTTTTCCATTATCTCTTTGAGATTTTCTTTGTCCATAAGGAAAAATTGGGCTTGTCCTTTGTTGGTGTTTTTCCGCCACACTTTTTCTAAAATATCGTTAAAAATTTCTTCGTTTATTTGAATATCTCTCATTATAAAAACCTCACTTTGTATGTTGTTTTTAGCCCTACATTTAGCCTGTACGGGCTTTTTTAACTGTTACCGTATATGTACTTTATTTAGGTATATCGCCCGATACAAACGGGATAAAAGGCTTATTTCAGCCCTTTATTTTACAGTATTTTAATTCTTGTATAGAATTTTAAATAATTCTTTTGTAGAATAATAAAAACCTATCCATACAAACAAAAAATACAAAATCAATAAATAGTAAAATCTTTTATCTCTCGATACTTGCACTCATAAAGACAACCATTTTTGCATGTCCCATGAGGCTTTCCGTAAAACTTAATTTTTTTCCTATCCAATTTTAGGTATGTAACATCATAGGCTTGCTCTTCCTCGTCATAGCCCCTCATAGTTATCTTTAATAACTTATTATACTTGCTTTGCACTTTTTCACCTCCTCATCAAACCGACTGCACTATCCTCTATATAGATAGTGCTAATCTTCTATCTCTGTTTCCTCTAAGGACTCTTAAAAAATATGAAAAAGAAACTAACCTCTAATACTCGTATTAAGATATGGAATAGGCATTATCCGTACAACCAAAAAGTTTATTTTGATTTTGTACGGGCAGACAACTACCTACTCCTATCAATACTTGGACATCTAAAACTGGGGACGACCCTGTTGGTCTTTGTGCTAA
>JALFTC010000002.1 GCA_022779485.1 Ruminococcus sp. | reverse complement strand
GAGTAGTTCTGCCATCAACTGGTTTTGTGGCATCATTTGGTATTATCCACATATTTCCTAACATTGCAACATCGGGTATTCTATCCTCCTGACAGAGAGAAATAACTCGTCTGTGGGATATATTCCACTTTTCAGCCGCTTCACCGGCTGTCATATAAGCAAGCACATTATCACCTCATAATTACGATAATAATATTATATTCCATATCTAGAATAATAGCAATATCATTTATGTATAAATTTAGTGTATAGCGTATATAATAAACTATTTTCTAAGCGTACTCATAAAAATCTGTCTGTATAATATGCGTAGATGATTAAATCATTATTGAATTAAAATGTGATAGTATTTTTCAATCCTGTTCGGTTTTTATCATATATAAATCCACAATTTTATTTGGTTGGAATATAAAAATCAATAAATCGGATGTAAGAATCCCAAAGTAAATTCCATCATATAGGAAAATGGAATTTACTTTGGGAAATCATAAACTCTTAATTATTTCCGAAAACAGCTGTTCAAGTCTGTCGTCCTCACCTGAAAGGTAGAGGTAGCCGAAAAGCGCCTCAAGACCTGTGGCACTGTGGTAGTCACTTACAGTGCCGTTTTTCGGGGTGCATTTTGGGGATGCGTTTCTGCCACGCTTATAGACGGAAAGCTCTTCTTCCGTCAATAAAGGCAAAAGATTTTTTGCAAAAATCGCCTGACTTTTGCAGTTTACAAGGTCAACCTTGATTTTGTTAAGCTCACCAACAGGTCGCTGACCCTTGTCCACAAGGAACTGTCGCACAAAAAGGTCGTAGACCCCATCCCCTACAAATGCCAAGGTCAGGGGTGAAAGCTGTTTTGGATTGCTTTTTTCATTTATAAGTTTACTCATATCACTTTACAAAATTACTCTACAAATTCAAATTCCAAATCGTATATTGAAACGGTGTCGCCCTCGTCAATTCCGGCATCCCTAAGTGCGTCGATTACACCGCCATTTGTGAGAACTCGCTGAAAATAGTTTACGCTTTCGTAGTCGTCAAAGTTTACGGACTTCATAACCTGTAAAAGCCATTCGCCCTCAACAAAGTATACATCATCCTGTACTGTGATTTTAACCTCGTGGCGGTCAATTTCTTCCGCCGGAATAACAGGTGCAGGCTCTGCCTCAAATTCTCTTATTGGTGGCAATTTACTAAGTGTTTCAAGGGTTTTATTCATCAACTCGTCAACACCGTAGTGAATTTCCGCCATAATGGGAAAGAAAGAATAACCCTGTTCTTCAACAAATTTTCTGAAGTCCTCAATCTGCTCATCAGTTGCCATATCGCACTTGTTGCCGGCAACCAGCATTTGTCTTTCGGCAAGCTCGGGATTAAACTTTTTAAGCTCGTTGTTAATTGTGACAAAGTCCTCCTTGGGGTCTCTGCCCTCACTACCGCTGACATCAACAATGTGTATAAGCATTCGGCATCTTTCCACATGGCGAAGGAACTGGTGACCAAGACCTGTTCCCTCCCAAGCGCCTTCAATAAGTCCGGGAATATCAGCCATAACGAACGAGTTGCCCTCTCCCATTGACACAACACCCAAAACAGGAGTTATGGTGGTAAAGTGGTAGTTGGCAATTTCAGGCTTTGCCTGACTTACAACAGAAACAAGTGTGCTTTTGCCCACATTTGGGAAACCTACAAGTCCAACATCTGCAAGGAGCTTTAGTTCAAGGACAACATCGTATTCCTCACCGGGTAAACCCGGCTTTGCAAATCGTGGTGCCTGTCTTGTGGGTGTGGCAAAGTGGACATTACCCCAACCGCCTTTGCCACCACGGGCAACAACAACAGGGTCTTTGCCTGAAACATCAGCAAGAATTCTGCCTGTTTCCGCCTCTTTAACAACAGTTCCTATTGGCACTCGAATGATTAAATCGGGGGCTTTTCTGCCGAATTTTCTTCCGCTTCGACCGTTTTCGCCCTTTTCGGCATTGTACTTCTTTTTATAGCGGAAATCTGCAAGGGTTGAAATGTTGCTGTCTGCAAGGAACACAACATCTCCTCCTTTTCCGCCGTCGCCACCGTCGGGACCGCCTGAGGCAATATACTTTTCTCTGTGGAAAGAAACTGCACCGTCACCACCGTCACCGGCTTTTATTTTAATTTTAGCTACATCAACAAACATATAAAAATTCCTTAATCCTTGAATAATGGTTCAATATCTTCTACTATCTTTTTGTCAACTCTGTATTTTTTTCTTTTGTACTTAAGTCCAATGGTTGTAAAAGCCAATACTGCACCTATGAACAGCACAATAATTCCTGATACTACCCTGCCATTTGCAATCAGGGCAACACCGATAACTGTCATTAAAAATGTAAGCACTGCAACAGTTACCTTAAAGGCAAGACCGTCACCGCCGTCACCAACAATATCGTGAATCATATTAACACTTGCAACCTTGGGATTATTGTTCATAATCTTCTTTTCGCCCTCATTAATATTATCAGCCATAATCATTCTCCTATACTATTACTAATAAATAACAGAAAAGGGCGGATAAACCGCCCAAAGCCAATACTAAGTATTACTGTTCAACAGGATATACGCAAGCACGCTTTCTGTCCTTGCCTACTCTCTCAAAACGAACAACACCGTCAATCTTTGCAAACAATGTGTCGTCAGAACCTCTGCCAACATTTTCACCCGGGTGAATGTGTGTGCCTCTCTGCTTTACAAGAACATTGCCGGCAAGTACAAACTGGCCGTCTGCTCTCTTAACACCAAGACGCTTGGATTCGCTATCTCTGCCGTTCTTTGTAGAACCCATACCTTTTTTATGGGCAAATAACTGAATGTTAATCTTAAGCATATTATACCTCCGAAATTATTACTTTAATATAATCTCCATACTGTTCAGCAAGTTCGTCCATATGGAGCTTGAAACCCTTTAAAATAACTTGGGCTTCCTTTACATCTTTCTCATCCACTGTAAGATACAGGTGACCATCCTCGACTTCCACACCGGCTTTCAGAAAAAGAACATCGGTAATGGTGTTTGCAGTCATATAAACCGCCGAGCTGACAGAGGCACACACAATGTCGCTACCCTCATTGGAATAGCCTGTGTGACCGTCAACAGAAAAGCCTGTTATCATACCGTTATGAGTAAAGAAAACAACTTTCGTCATTAGTTAATCTTTTCGATTGCAACCTTTGTATATGGCTGTCTGTGACCCATCTTTCTCTTCTCGCCCTTCTTAGGCTTGTAAGTGAAAACTGTAATCTTCTTGCCCTTGCCGTTCTTGAGAACCTTAGCTGTTACAGTCTTGTCAGATGTGAAATCCAACTCACCGTTGTCGTTGCCAACGGCAATAACAGGGATTTCAACTGTTTCGTTTTCTTCTGCAGCAAGCTTTTCGATAAAGAGTTCTTCGCCCTCTGTTACCTTGTACTGCTTACCGCCTGTTTTGATAATAGCGTACATAGTAAGTACCATTCCTTTATTTTAGACTCGCTGTTGTCAGGCGGAATTAATCACTTAAAACCCACAACATGCGGTTTTTATACTATATCACAAAGGTCGTAAATTGTCAACAATTATTTTGAATTTTACAGGCTTTCAGGGTATTTTTCATAAGAACAGCTATTGTCATTGGACCGACACCGCCGGGAACAGGTGTTATTGCCGAGCATTTGTCCTTTACATTTTCAAAGTCAACATCTCCGCAAAGCTTGCCGTTTTCATCTCTGTCCATACCAACATCAATTACAACAGCACCCTCCTTCACCATATCCGCTGTGACAAACTTCGGCTTGCCTATGGCGGCAACAAGTATGTCTGCTTCCCTTGTCACATCGGCAAGATTTTTTGTTCTGCTGTGTGTAACGGTTACTGTTCCGTTTTCGTGTAATAAAAGCATAGCCATTGGCTTGCCAACAATGTTACTTCTGCCGATTACAACGCAATTTTTTCCCTCAACAGGGATTTTGTAGCTGTGGAGCATTTCCATTACCCCTGCCGGAGTACAAGGCAAAAAGTCATAGTCACCTATCATAATTTTGCCAACATTTATTGCGTGAAATGCGTCAACATCCTTAAGAGGAGAAATCGCCTCAATTACAGCCTTTTCGTCAAGTCCCTTTGGCAAAGGTAACTGACAAAGAATTCCGTTGATTTCCTTATCATTGTTAAGCTCTTCAACAAGTGAAAGTAGCTCCTCCTGTGTAGTTGTTGCAGGGAGTGCATATTCCCTTGAAAGAAAACCAACAGCCTCACACGCCTTTTTCTTGTTGTTTACATATACTCTTGATGCAGGGTCGTCACCTACAATTATTACTGCAAGACCCGGCTTTATTCCCTTTTTTGCAAGCTCCAAGGTTTCTAAACGAACCTGCTCCTTTACCTCTGCCGAAACCTTTTTTCCGTCAATTATTAATGCCATTTTTCACATTCCTCTTATTCCTAAATACTATTAACAGAATAATTCCTGTCAAGAAAATACAAGCGGACAAAACCTGACTTACCCTTGGTGTGTAGCCGAAAATTGAGAAAGTCATATAGAGGCTGTCTGTCCTCAGTCCCTCTACAATCATTCTTTCAAAGCCGTACCATACCATATAGCAAAGAAAAATCTGTCCCTTGAAATTGTACCACTTTTTGCTGATAAAATGAAGTACCAAAACGCCTAAAAGACACCACAGGGATTCGTAGAGGAAACAGGGGTGAACACCTACATTCCCTGTATTTTCGCTGACCATTCTCCAAGGCAAGTCGGTTTCTGTACCAAAAGCCTCTTGATTAAAAAAGTTGCCCCATCTGCCTATTCCCTGTCCAATCAAAAAGCCGATTGAGGCAATATCCAGAGTTGGCAGAAATTCTTGCTTTTGAATTTTACAGGCGACTGCACCGCCTAAAATAGCTCCAATCAAACCGCCGTATATGGCAAGACCGCCCTTGTTAATGTAGAAAATCTCCACAAGGTTGTCCTTGTATTTATCCCAACTAAAGATAACATAGTAGAGCCTTGCACCCACAATGGCACAGACAACTCCCACAATAACCGTATTGAGAAGTTTATTTTTATTTATTCCAAAATAATCTGCCCTGATAAAGGCATAAGCACAGGCTAATAACAGCCCGCCGGCTATGATGATACCGTACCAATATACAGAGGTATTTCCTATTGAAAAGGCTACTCTGTCTATGTCAAAATCAAACCCAAGTTCGGGGAAAGATACATTCATATTTCTATCTCCTACCTTACTACGGAAAGTGCAGAATTGTTGTAGTCCAGCACCTCGTCAAATTTTTTCTCTATATCCTCAAATTCAAGGTTATAAATACACTCAACATAAGAGAACATCTCTCTGTTATTAAAGTGGGAGTCCATAAGGTTATTTGCAATGGCGCTTACAGAATTAAGTGAAGAAACAGCGTCACCGTAAACAGCCTTTTTGCTGATTAAAAAGTCCTCTTTGGAAAGTCCGTTTTCTTTCAAGTCCTTGATATATTCTTTTACAGAATAATAAACCTGTTCAGGATTACGGCTTTCGCCCCCTAACAGAACAGAAGAATATCCCTCACCCTCAAAGATTTCGTAATTAAAGGTTTGGTTGATAAGCTCCTTTTCCTGAAGTTCTCTGTATATTTTACTTGTTGAGCTAAAGAGCATTGCAAGCAGCACATCAAGGCTTGCCATATCCTTAGATGTGGAAATTTTATCACCTTTATTTTTAAATCCGATATTAAACATTGGAACAGCAACAGGCAAATTCTGCTCTGCAAAATCCTTTACAATTTCGTAAGGCTCATCTTCAAAGTAATTTGTGATTTTCACATCCTCACAAGGCTTTAACATTCTGTCGCAAACCTCCAAAACCTCTTGGAGTTTGGCATTACCGCAGACGCAAAGTGCCATATTGTTGAGATTATAGAAGGTGTTGTAGCAGTCGTAAAGCTTTTGTGGTGTGATTTTTGCAATACTTTCCACAGTACCGGCAATGTCAATCTTAACAGGGTGATTGTGATACAGGCATTCAAATAAATTGAACATAACCTTCCAGTCGGGAGAATCGTCATACATCTTGATTTCCTGACCAATAATCCCCTGCTCCTTGGCTACTGTTTCATCCGTAAAATAAGGTGACTGCACAAAGTCAAGAAGAATTTCTAAGCTCTCTTTAAAATTCTGTGACGCAGAGAAAAGGTAACAGGTTTTGTCAAAGCTTGTGAATGCATTTGCGTTTGCACCTGTCTTTGCGTACTTTGTAAATGCGTCACCGTCCTCGCTTTCAAAGAGCTTATGCTCCAAATAGTGGGCAATACCGTCGGGAACTGTGATTTTTTCCCCGTTATTGGCACTAAAGCAGGTGTTTATTGAACCGTACTTGGTGCCAAAAATAGCGTAGGTTGTGTTGTAACCCGGCTTTTCGTAAACATATATGTTAAGTCCGCTTTTATGCTTAACCTTAAAATACTTGTCCCCAACAAGTGGCGACTTTACTTCCTTAATACTCATTACTTACTCTCCAGTACATAGACGGTATCAAGCTTTAGCTTTGACGCCATCTCCATAATTTCTTCCTTGGTAACAGCCTGAACCTTTTTACAAGCGTCCTCTATTGACTCAAACTCACCGCACAGCACTTGACTTAGATACCACACTTCCATACCAAACTCATTATCCCCCACAGCCACAAAGTCATTGCACATTGAAAGCTTTGTAGACTCAATTTCAAAATCCGTAATGTTACCCTTGGCTATATCGTCAAGCTCCTTAAGGATAGCCTTTTGAGCCTTCTCAATATTTTCCTTTTCAACACCGCTTTCAATGGTCATAATGCCCTTTGTTTTGTCGAACCTTGCACTGCAATAGTAGCAAAGGCTGAGTTTTTCACGCACATTATTAAACAGCTTGCTGTGGGCAGTTCCACCCAAAATAGCAACAGCAAGTCGCATTGCCATTGTGTCGTTATAAGGGGAAGCAACTCCTGAGCGAAATCCCATAATCATTTTGCTTTGTGAAAGCTCCATAACTTCCTTTTCTTCCTTAACACTTTGAACATTGGAAATTATGGTGTTTTCAGTATTAACAGGGAATCTTTCGTAAGACGAGAAGAAGTTTTTAAGGGTACTCTTTGCAACTTCTCCCCCATTTTCCCCTGAAAAGAAAATTTCAACAGTTGCCTTTTGCAAAAGATTTACCCAAGCACTATACAAATCTTCACCTGTTACTTTGTCAAGGTCAGACTTTGTGCCAAGTCGGGAAAGTCCGTATGGCTCGTCCTTGCACATAATTGAAATTGCTTTGTTAAGGGAATACACCCTTTTGTCGTTAAACTCTGAATCTATTAAATCCTTTAACTGGCGCTTTTCCTGCAAAATTTCTTCTTCGTAAAAGTTTTTTCCGTTAAGCTTTGGTTTAAAAATAACATCACATAGGAGATTTGACATATCAAGTGTAATGTTATCCCCCTTAAAGGCATATTTGTCGTCAAGACCGCTGATTGAGAAAATGACTATCTGCTTATCACCGCTTTTACGCACATATCCCCCAAGTGTTGCACCGTAAAGGTCGGAAAGTTTTTTTGAAAGCAATGTAAAATCGGGATAAGCCGAGGTTGAGCGGGTAAGCACACCGCTAAGCAAAGCATTCACAGAAGCAAATTCCTTTGTAAGGGGCAATGCAAAGGTAACGCTTAACTTTGTTGTTTTAAAACGGCTATCCTTGATTGTATTAAAAAACACACCATTTGCGATTTCTTCTCTACTAATGGAATTCATCAAAATCCTCCCATACATCAAAATATAAGGAAATTATAACACAGGCTAATAAATTATTAAAGAGATTTTTTCAAAAAAAGTTAAATTTTATATTGACAATCGTAAAAAGTAATGATATAATCAGTCTTGCTGAAAACGAAACAGCAAAAAATAATAAGCGAGTGTGCTGGAATAGGCAGACAGGCACGTTTGAGGGGCGTGTGTCTTCGACGTACGGGTTCAAGTCCCGTCACTCGCACCAAGAAATTAACCTTAAAAATGGCTTAGGTAAGCGGTTTTTAAGGTTTTTCTTTTTTTGAATATTCAGTTTTGGGGCTTATTTGGGGCTTATTGCTTTGAATAAGCCTATTTTTATGCCATTTTTTCCGTACTGTTTATTAGGTTGAAACTATTTGCAACCGCAAGATTTGCCTTTGCTCTTTGCTTTGCGAAAGACTGTGCATATATATCAAGTGTGGTTGAAGTTTGCTCGTGTCCTAATAGGTCGGCTGTTGTGCGTACATCTGTACCGTTGGAAATCAGTATTGAGGCATATAAATGCCTTAGGCTGTGTACATTCACCTGGGGAAGATTGTTTTCTTTGCAAAACCTATGCAACCAGGTAAGAGGTGTGTTTCCGTTCATTGGCTCACCGTTCCAGGTGGTGAACAGTCTATCGGTGCTTTGCCACTTGTCACCTACTTTTAAAATCTCCTGTGCTTGATATGATTTATATCTTTTTAGTTCCACCATTATATTATTTGACATTGTAACACACCTTTTGGACTTTTCGCTTTTAGGTGTGCCTACATTCATTTTGCCGTCATAATAAAGGGATATTCTGTTTACTGTGATTACATCATTGTTGAAGTCAATATCTTTCCATTCAAAGCCCAGTATCTCACCTTTGCGGAAACCGCCATATACAGCCAACAGGAAGAACATCTTATATTTTGGTGGGGCTTTTGTCATAAGGGCATTTAAAAACCGTTGAGCCTCTTCTATTGTAAACATTTTTCTTTCTTCCTTTGGCATATTTACAACTTCAACATTTCTGCAAGGGTTATCTGTGACTATACCGCATTTTATAGCGTACTTAAACACATTTGAAATCAAGTTAAGGTGGTGTTTTTGGCTTTTGGTGGAAAGTCCCCCACCTGTTCTTTTATTTATTCCGTTCTCTGCAAGATTGTAAATGAATTGTTGAATAGTCCTTGTAGTGATTTTGTGTATATACAAGTGTCCTATTGCCTCGTAAACCCTTTGAGAACAGCCCCTTAACCGCTGTAAGGAACGAGGTTTAAGACTTCCATATTTTTCTTCATTGGTAAACCATTCTTCTGCCAATACTTGAAATTTTACAATTCGCTCTGTGTATTTGCCACTCTTAACTTCTTCTTCAAAGAGGACTTTAACCCTTGTGAGTTCCTTTTCAATTTGTCTTTGTGTCATATTCGGTGTGGGCTTATAGGTTTTGTAATACTTCTTCTGTTTGCCGTCAACACCGTAGCCGTTGGAAACCGTTATTCTGTATGAGTTCCCACGCTTTTCAACTGTTGCCATTGTCTATTTTCTCCTCGATTTCCTCTATTTTTTCTTTAAGTTTTTCCTTAAATACTTCATCATAATAGTGTCTAAATTCATTCAAACACTCCTTATATTCTCTTTCTTGTTCCTCACTTAATGGGAAATGATTTTTCTTTATGTGGGAAACAAAATCATTGAAATGTTTTTGTAACTTGAAAGCAATATAATCGCTTTTGACATCTGTTATTGTATTTGAATATAAATTAGCAATATCCTTAAAGCTCATTTGCTTATATGATTTATTACAAATTATTTCTCTATAATCACCAATTTCTTTTGCACAAGAAAGCAGGTATTTATCGATTTCATGTCCCAAAACAATAAAATAGTGCATATTATTGTTAGTAAATAAATCGTTTGTAAATTCTACTATAAAATCCTCATAAGTGATATTTTTTAATGCCTCTTCTGTTAGTCCTGTGTATTCACAAATAGCCTTGATTTCTATGTCTGTACTTGCCACATCAGAAAGCCCAAGGAGATAATCTGTCGAAACACCAAAGTATTTTGCGTACTTAATAACATACTCTGTGCTTATTGTTCTATCACCGTTATAGTGCTTTGTAATTGTTGAAGTATTGCAATTCAAACCTTGTTCAGTCATTTTCTTTGCAATACTTTCTCTTGATTTTTCTTTGTTCACCAATTCCCTAAATCTGATTACTGTTATATTTTCGTCACACATCATTATCACCTTTTGTTAAATTATTCCGATTGTCACAAGTTTAGCAAAAAATGTGACAAAACACTTTACAAATACAAATGTCACAACTATAATTTAATTGTGTCAATCGTCATCATATTTATATAATAGCTACTTGATGATGATTTGTCAATACAAAAAAATAAAGAAAGGAAATAAAAAATGTTATCTAACAACGAAGTGCGAAAAAAGGCTAAAGAACAGGGTGTAAGACTTTGGGAAGTCGCAGAGGTTTTGAACATCAGCGAACCTACTATGACACGCAAACTCCGAAAAGAACTCCCCACAGCGGAAAAAGAGCGTATTCTTTCTATCATTGAAGATATTGCAAGTGGTAGGAATACCGCTGTTGTATCTGCATAAGAAAAACCGCCTTAGGTAGTGGAGTACCCAAGACGGCTAAAGCTGAACAACTCAATAAAAAATACAGCTTTGCAAGTATTATAACATTTTCTGTGAGGCTGTAAACAATTATTTATGAACAAAGTGTTAATTATTTTATGGGAATTGCATTTTTATATGCAATTTTCACCTGTTTTCGGGGTATAAGTGAAGAACACTTCAAATTACAAATATTCACAGAAAGGATAAATAAATGGAAACTATAAATAAAATTCCAAGAATGAGAACACTCAAAGAGTGTATCAGCGAACTAAAAGAATTAGACCCCCACACAGCGGTAACAGAATATCATATTCGCCAACTTGCCATTACCGGAGTTATCCCCAGAGTTAAGGCAGGAAAGAAGTATCTTATTAACCTTGATACTTTACTGGAGTATTTGGAAAACCCCACAGCGGAGAAATTCAAGGGGAAGAATACCGCTGTAAATACTGTAAACGGTATTAGGGCATTGAGATAGGGGGTGAAATAATGGAAGAAGATAAAGAACTTCACACACCGCCAAACAGCCAAAAGGAAGATACGGAAGAAACAAAGGAAATAGATTATTATTTTGCTGAAATAGGAGAAGAAAAAGCACGGCAACTGTTAGGGGACTATAAGGGATATTTTTCACAATACGAAACAAAAATGCTTGACCTTTTGGACACCTACATAACAGCAAAGGAAAATCCTATTGACAAAGAGGTTTTTAACTTCCTTTTTTCTTTGGACAACGAAAGCCACATTAACGATTTAGCAAATTATGAATTTCTCCCTCTTGCTAGTGAGCAGAAGAAGAAAACCGAATTCAACAGGATTTTCAAAGGTGAACTGAAAAAGTGGAAAGAGAAAATCAAGGAACAGGAAAAGGAAAACAGGGAACTTTATTTCAGACAGGCAAAGCAAAACCATTCTTATTATGGCGAAAAAGTATCAGAACAGGTAATCGAAACAATTTTGATTGAAAATAATGTTGATGTAAGGCTGAATTTAGCCACACATAAGGTAGAAATAAACGATATGTATGGGGAATTGCTTTCAGAATATTCAAGGGAAAACTGGCTGAATACTCTTCCCATTGTACTGTTTGACATTTGCAAAGAAAATGAGGTCACAGGACTTTCACAGGGTACAAAAATCATTACTTCCTACCTTAACAGCATAGCGGACAAAAACCGCTACAACCCTATTCTTGATATGCTGAAACAGTACAGGAATGATAATGAAGAGAATTTACAGCGGTTATGTGACATTCTCAACCTAAAGGAAGAACTACACAAAACATTCTTTAAAAAGTGGCTTATTCAGACCGTTGCACTTGCACACAACACACTACAAAATCCGGTACAAGCCGAGGGTGTTCTTGTTCTTCAAGGCTCACAGGCAAAGGGCAAAACATCTTTCTTTAGGAAGTTGGCAGGTAATCGGGACTGGTTCACAGAGGGTGCGTCCATTGATGTTAGGAACAAGGACAGCATTATAAACGCAACCGGAAGTTGGATATGTGAGTTGGGAGAACTGGACAGCACACTAAAGAAAGAACAGGCAGAACTGAAAGCCTTTATTACTCAGTCGGTTGACAACATAAGGTTGCCCTATGCCACAACAGCCACAGAAACACCGAGAACAACCTCTTTTTGCGGTACTGTAAATGAAGAAAGGTTTTTGAAAGACGAAACAGGCAATCGGCGGTACTGGGTTATTCCCATTGACTACATAGACAAAACAGAACTTCACAAACTGACTAAAGAGGACATTTTCAGTATGTGGGGGTATATTGAAAACCTTTACCAACAGGACAAAAATTCCTTTAGGCTTAATGATATTGAGTTACAAACCCTCAATATGAAGAACGAAAGTTTCCGCTCGGAACTTCCCTTTGAACAGGAAGTACTTTCCCTACTGGACTTTAACAAGTCCGTTGAATTGTGGGATTACTATTCCCCAAGCGACATATCAACCTACATCAGAAAGGCAAATATAGGTAACAGCAAAGCCAAGGACATAGGTAAGGTACTGACAAAATTACAGAAAAGCCACAAGGAAATTGAGAAAAAGCGAACGAATAGCGTGATGCAGTACCTTTTACCTATTAACATCAGCGAAGTTGAACAGATGTATAAATTCAAGAAAACAGATTAATTAGTAAATGTTGGCAAAAAGCGTGTATGTAGTGTATGTAAAGTGTATGTATTTTTCGGCTTTACATACACACCCTAAACACCCATAAATACTGTATTATCTGTACTTTAGTGTATGTAGTGTATGTAAATCATATCCTTATAGAGAGAAAATAAAAATATATATAAATAAGAATGTATAATTTTTTTTAATGATTACTATAATATATAGAATTTACTTCCACTACATACACTACCTACACAAACAGCACTTGAAAGAGGATAAGAAAAGATATATTCGGCTGTTTCGGCTACCCTAAAAAGGAAGTAGCAAAGCGGGACACCCCTACACATACCCCTCTAAATTGCCCTATTTTCAATTTTACCATTCAAACTATAACACACGACACAACCTTAAAAAACCCCATACAGGGCAAATATAGAACAAACAGCGGTATTATAACCTTGATATACTGTACCGCTGTGGATATAAGCAAAACAAAACCACCCCATATTGGCATTTTACCGCTGTGGGGTGGTGTTTTATTTGGTTATGCTACTTTGCTTGTGTTGTAATCAATAACAGTTACGGTTAATTCACTTGAAATATACTGAATTGTGTCAAGTGTTTTTTTCGATTACTTGTATCACCTTAAAAAACCATACATATGTACGAAAATGTAACCTTTTATGTGAGAGGGGTAAGGATAATTCTATGGTGAACATA
>JALFTC010000016.1 GCA_022779485.1 Ruminococcus sp. | reverse complement strand
TCTTTTACAATACGGAATGTTGCTGTCATAAGGGCAGTCTTTTCAGTGAAATCATATGGATTCATAAAGCTTGAACCATTGTAGTAGATTTTGCCGAAAATATCTGTGTTGTACATAGCACCCTTTGTCTGTCCCGGTGTGAATGAAACAAGCTCAATACCGTCATAATTAACAGAGGTTGTACCGTATTCCATATAAACCTGGAAATCTTCGCACATCTTATCTGTTTGGATATAGTATGTAACTGTTACCAAGTCGCCAACCTTGACCTTTTTGCCGTTAAATGTTGTTTCGCCGAGTAATGGTTCTGATGGCTCTGTTGCAGTTGTAGGAGCTATTGTGGTTTCTGATACAGTAGTATCTGCTACTGTTGAGGTTTCTATTGTGGTTGTTGGTAATGTGGTTGGATAGGTAACTTCAGCACCGTCGGTTGACTCTATCCAAGTGAATGGTGTTTCCATCTTGCCGTCAGTTGCATATTTTGTTCCGTCAATACCTGTTAGTACATCTACATTTCCTGATGAATAATACTGTCCGCCCTCTTTTACGATACGGAATGTTGCTGTCATAAGGGCAGTCTTTTCAGTGAAATCATATGGATTCATAAAACTTGAACCATTGTAGTAGATTTTGCCGAAAATATCTGTGTTGTACATAACACCCTTGGTCTCACCCGGAGTAAAGGAAACAAGCTCGATACCGTCATTATGAACTGAATTTGTGCCGTATTCCATATAAACCTGGAAATCTTCGCACATTTTTTCTGTTTGGATATAGTATGTAACTGTTACCAAATCGCCAACCTTGACCTTTTTACCGTTAAATGTTGTTTCGCCGAGTAATGGTTCTGAAGGCTCTGTTGTAGTTGTTGGGGCTACTGTATTGTTTGTGGTTTCTTCCGGAACAGTACCCTCTGAATTAACTAATGTTTCATATCGGCAAGTGATTCTGTTATTGTCGTATATACCACTACTTTCGAGTACAATAATTTTGGAATTGATATCATCTATTCTCTGCCATATATTTTCAACATTGTAGTTGCCCTCTTTGAGAACTGTAAATTCTGCTGAGAGGAAAACCTTTTCGGTTGTAAAATCATACGGATCGGCGTATGAAGTACCGTTGTAGCGTATATATCCGAGATTTGCTGTTTTGTACATAACACCTGTTTGTGTATTCGGCATAGTGAATTTGTCAAGTTTAACACCCGCGCTGTCATATGTTACATAACCCTGGAAGTCTTCCCACTTTTCGTCAGAGTTTACATAATAGTTAACAGTCACCTTGTCGCCTACATTAACAGGCAGTCCGTTAAATGTTGTTTCGCTGTCAGGCTTTGTTTCCTCTGTTACAGTTGCTTTTGTTCCTGTTGCAGTTGTTGGGGATAATGTATTGTTCTTAGTTTCTGTTATTTCTGACGGTATTGTATCTTTTGGAGGCTCTGTTGTTTCCGGTACTGTATCTCTTCTAATTGTTGTTGTAGTATACTCTGTTGTTACTTCAGTAGTAGATTCCTGAGTCAAAGTAGGGACTACTTCTAATCGGCAGGACAATCTGCTTTCATCAACAATAACACAATCATCAACAATAGCATCATAATTTGTGTCACTTATTATTTCCCAGTTGTTTTCTATATTATACTCACCGTTACCGGTTACCGTAAAGGATGCTGTAAAGAAAACTTTTTCTGTTGTGAAATCGTATGGATTACTAATGGAAGAACCTGAGTAATAAATAGTTCCCGGTATCTCTGTGTTATACATAACACCTGTATTTGTGTTAGGCATACTAAAGTCTTCAAGCATGAGTCCCATTTTGTCATATGTCACAAAACCCTGAAAATTCACCCAATCGGAATCTGAACTTGCATAATAGGTCACTCTTAGTTTGTCGCCTACGCTGAAAAATTTGCCGTTGACGATACTCGGTGATGCTTCCACACTATCCGCCGAGGCTACCGCCACGGTTGACATAGTAGAAAGCATTAATAATGCTAACACTAAGGATATTATTCGTTTCATAAATATACCTCCATATTTTTAATTTGTAGTTTCAATTAATCCCCAAACAAAAACTACATATTTTTCCGTACATTTTGCTGTAATAAACAGATAAACACAGTATACACTATACTGACTATATTTTATATTAAATCCACAACAATGTCAACAAATAATTTTAACTTTTATATAAAAATTTATACATAAACTATAATCATCCCAAAATTTTACTCAAAATTCATCTAAAAATCGGATTAGTGGATAAAAGCCGGTAAAAAACTAAAAATCGGGATATAAAATTTTTCAAATTCCATAAAGCAACACTTTTCCCCACAGGATAACGGAGGCAATTATTTTGTTAAAGAAATATAGAATAAATATGCGATAAATATGTTTATTATATTTAATCCCATATTATCTAATAATTTTATAGGAATTTCATAAAAAATTAAAAAATCATTGATAATGCCCATGTTTTATGGTATATTCTTGTTTGTGGGAATATATTCCTGCGGGAAAAAGGCACTCAAAAGGAGATTATGAAATGGACATTAATACTATATATAATGTATGGTGCGAAAAAGCCACCGAAGATAAAGACCTTATTGAGGAACTAAAATCAATTAAAGGCAACGAAGAAGAAATTTACGAAAAGTTTTATAAAAATTTGGAATTTGGCACAGCAGGACTAAGAGGTATTATCGGTGCCGGTACAAACAGAATGAACATCTATGTTGTTCGTCAGGCAACACAAGGTCTTGCAAACTATGTTAAAAACACCTATGGCGGTGGTGCTGTTGCAATTAGCCACGACAGCAGAATTAAGGCTGACCTGTTTATGAATGAGGCTGCAAAGGTTCTGGCTGCAAACGGCATTAAGGCTTACATTACAAGCGAGCTTCAGCCAACACCTGTACTTTCATTCCTCGTTAGAGAGTTAAAGTGTCAGGCAGGTATTATGATTACTGCTTCTCACAACCCTGCTAAGTACAACGGCTACAAGGCTTACGGCTCTGACGGATGTCAGATGACCGACAAGGCTGCCGGTCTTGTTTATGACGAAATTCAAAAGCTTGATATTTTTGAAGATGTTAAGACAATGGATCTTGACGAGGCTTTAAACAGCGGTCTTGTTGAGTATGTGGGCGACGAATTATATGACAGATACATTGCCAATGTAAAGGAACAGCAGGTCAACGAGGGACTTTGTGCTGACTCCGGTCTTAAGGTTCTTTACACTCCTCTTAACGGAACAGGCAACAAGCTTGTAAGGAGAGTTCTTGACGAAATCGGTATTAAGGATGTTACCATTGTTCCCGAACAGGAATATCCTGACGGAAACTTCACAACCTGTCCGTATCCTAACCCTGAAATCAAGGAAGCATTACAGCTTGGTCTTGATATGTGCGAAAAGGTTAAGCCTGACCTACTTCTTGCAACTGACCCTGACGCTGACAGAGTTGGTATTGCTGTTCCCGAAAACGGAACATACAGACTCATAACAGGTAACGAAACTGGCATTATGCTGACAAACTACCTCCTTAGCGTTAGAAAAGAAAAGGGTACTCTCCCTGAAAATCCTATCGTTGTTAGGACTATTGTTACTTCCCTACTCATTGATAAAATCTGCGAAAAGTATAACTGTGAGCTTAAAAAGGTTCTCACAGGCTTTAAGTATATCGGTGAAGTTATCCTTAAGCTTGAAGAAAAGAACGAAAAGGAAAGATTTGTCTTTGGTTTTGAGGAAAGCTACGGTTATCTTTCCGGTACTTATGTAAGGGATAAGGACGCTGTTGTTGCATCTATGCTTATTTGCGAAATGGCCGCATATTACAGAAAGCAGGGCAAGACTCTTGCAAATGTAATTGACGAGATTTACAAGGAATACGGTTACTACAGAAACACTACTCTTTCCTTTGAATTTGACGGTGCCAGCGGAATGAAGAAGATGCAGGAAATTATGAGCAACCTTCGTGAAAATCCTCTTAAGACAATTAACGGTCACGATGTAAAGACTGTTTATGATTACCTTGAGAGCGAAGAAAAGGATGTTGAAACAGGTAAGATTACTCCTATTGACCTGCCAAAGTCAAATGTACTTCACTTCTGCCTTGGCGGTGACGCTGTTATTGTAAGACCAAGCGGTACCGAGCCAAAGATTAAGCTGTACATCACTTCTATCGGCAAAACAGAGCAGGAGTCCATTGAAATTGCCGACAAAATGGCTGAGGATGTTAAAAAACAGCTTGGTATCTGATTGCAGTTTAAACTGAATATATTTAAACTAAATATTTAACCCAACGGCTGTGGCAAATTGCTTGAATTTGTCACAGCTTATTTTTTATATAAAAATTTCACTGTCCCATTTATGGTATTGACTTTAAGGAACAAATGTTCTATAATGTGTTTACAAACAAATGTTCTATGATTTCTTTACGATAAATAGGGAGTGATTTTGTGAGGACTATATTACACAGCGACTGCAACGGATTTTACGCAAGTGTAGAGTCTTTGCTACACCCTGAATTAAGGGGAAAGCCTTTGGCAGTTGCCGGAGATGCCGAAAACAGACACGGTATAATCCTTGCAAAAAACGAAGAGGCAAAGAAATTTTTTGTAAAGACAGGGGAATCAATTTGGCAGGCTAAGAATAAATGTCCCGAGCTTGTGGTTATTGAGCCTCATTTTGACCAATATATGCGGTTTTCAAAGCTTGCAAAGGGAATATATGCAGAATATACCGACAGGGTTGAATCCTTTGGTCTTGACGAGGCTTGGCTTGATGTTACCGGCAACGGACAAAACGGTTACGAGATAGCCAAAGAGATAAACGCAAGGGTTAAAGAGGAGCTTGGAATAACCGTCAGCATCGGAGTCAGCTTTAACAAAATATTTGCAAAGCTGGGAAGCGACTACAAAAAGCCTGACGCAATTACAAAAATTGACTTTGACGGTGAGGACGGTTTCAAAAATAAGGTGTGGCCTCTCCCCTGCGGTGACCTTTTGTATGTGGGAAAGGCAACTGAGAAAAAACTCCACACAATGGGTATTTACACCATAGGTGACATCGCTTTGACAAGTCCTGAAATACTAAAGAGTAACCTGGGAAAATGGGGAGAAATTTTGCACACCTTTGCAAACGGTATGGACTCCTCACCTGTTGCACAGTTTGACAAGCACCCTGATGTTAAATCAATAGGCAACTCCACCACCACGCCAAGGGACTTGAAGGATTATTCTGATGTTAAGATGATTGTACAGATACTTTCCGACAGCGTTGCAAGGCGAATGAGGGAGCTTGGCTTTAAGGCAGGGGTGGTGACTATCACTGTAAGGGATAATCAGCTTTTTTCCTTTACAAGACAGGGGCAGTTAAACATCTTTAGCAACCACACAAGGGATATTCGTAACAAAGCTTTGGAACTGTTCAGGAAAAATTACAATTTTAAAAAGCCTATTCGCTCCCTTGGGGTATCGGTGAGCAAACTTGTAGCCGACAACGCACCTTGTCAGCTCTCATTTTTTCAGGACTGCGACAGGGATATACGGGAGGAAAATCTTGACAAAACACTTGATTCCCTGAAAAACAGGTTTGGAAATTATGTTGTAAGACCGGCTTTCCTGATAAAGGACAAAAAGTTATCCTTGCTTAACCCAAAGGACGACCATATTATACACCCTGTTGGATTTTTTTAGTGGAGGTTTATATGAAGGAATATGTTAGTGTAACCGCAAAATTTGACCAAGACGGAAGTCTACTCCCCTTGATAATCAACTGGGAGGACGGCAGAAAATTTGAGATAGACAAAATAACCGACATTCGCTTTGCAAGTTCCCTGAAAAGCGGTGGTGCCGGAGTGAGATACACCTGCCAAATTTTAAACCACACAAGATACCTCTACCTTGAAGAAAACAGATGGTTTATCGAAAAATAACCCCCAATGCAGTTTTAGATACTGCATTGGGGGTTAGGTTAAAATTCTTATCAACTTTTATTTGAAAACAAGGCATCATTTTTGGAAAGCAAATATACACAGTACTGGTTCATACTGATGCCTTCCTTTTTGGAATGTTCTGCAAGTGATTTGTGTAAACTGCGGGGCATTCTTAATTTGAATTGACCTGAATAGTCCTCCAAGTTGTTTGGTTCGTTAATTTTTACACCATCCTCAATGGCAGTTTCAATCCATACCCTTTTCGCATCCTGTGCGTTTGCCAAGGCACTTTCTATTGTTTCTCCACAGGTTATGCAACCCGGTAAATCGGGAAAAGTAACGACAAATCCACCTTCGTCCTTATCCTCTACAATTTCCATAGGATACTGCATTTTCAAATAATCATTTATATTCTTCATCATTATTCACCTCACTTAGAACAATTTGCCTTACCATTTCAACATAGACTTTTTTAATAGGTTCGTGCTTAGGAATAGTAATAGGATTATGCCCCTTTTTTCGGAATGTATAGTGGCTACTTCCACTTCTTGGAGCACTAATTACATACCCATAGCTTTCAAGAACCTTGCGTAATTCATCAAAACGAAGGTCTTTTGATAAATTACATATACGCATTAATAGTTTATCCCATTTTGACATTCCAAACCTCCTGATACTATTATATATGGTGTCATATATGATGTCAATAATTATTTTCTACTGCAATAATTTAATCCATTCGATAATTAAAACAAATGCATAAACGAGCAGTTCTCTTTTTTGGGGACTGCTCGTTTGTTTTTTTATACTATTTAATTCGTTTCAATTAATTGAAGTAAACCTGATAGCCGTTAACCTCGATAATAACTGCAACAGGGTTACCGGCGTCGTCGAAGTTTACTGTTCCGGAATATCCGTCCATACCTAAGTAGTTTCCGTCAACTGAATATGAGCCTGAGGAATTTGCAACACTTCCCACAGCAAGGGTGTATGAACCGTCACTTGTAAAGGATACAGATGCATCCCCGCCTAATACTGAATTGAAGTCGTCGGACACAACCTCACCATCAGGAGTTATACATTTGTAAGGTGCAAAGGATGCGTCAAACAGATTCGCTATTGTGGGCTTTTCTGTTGTTGGAGGAATTGTAGTTTCCTCGGTTGTTTCCTCTGTAGTCTGAGTGGTTTCCTCTGCGGTTGTTTCTTCGTAGGTAGTATCCTCCTCATATGTGGTTTCCTGTGAAGTTGATACTGCTGTTTCTGATGTAGACTCTGTTGTTGTAGATGTATCAACAGGTGAATTGCTGTTTGAACAGCCCTTTGCCAAAAGAATTACTACAACAATGATAATGGCAACAGCTACACAGACAACACCTATTACAACCGGCTTTTTACTTTTTTTAGGTGGTTTTTTATGATTAACAGGTCTTCTGTTCGTATTTCTGTCATCCTCTTCAGGTGTTTCATTAAAATTGTCAAAATCGTCGTTGTATGATGTAACTCCCTGCTTTTGAGAGCGGGAATTCATATCGAAATCGTCATTATAGGCGGAGTTACTCCTTAAATCAATCTTTTGAGTTACAAATGTGTTTATATCCTCAATAGGGTCGTCGCTGAAAAAATCCCTTTCGTCATCATTTAGGTCTTTGTCGTTAAGATTGAAAACTCTGGTTTTGTCGTCATCATAAGGGGGTTTTCTGTTGTCACTCATTGTTATTCTCCTTTTCTTCTTCCTTGTCCTTTAACATTTCAAGTATTGTAGTTCTTTTTATCATCTTACCGTTGTGGAAAATGTACTCCTCACGGCTGTTTTTTACCTTTTCAATATCGATATTTTCAAGGTCGTCCTTTGTTTCGTTGCGTAGCTTGGCAAGTTTTTCCTCTGTACTCTTAATATCGTGTACTTCATCTCCCCTGCCTGTAACCATCATCATCATTGTGTCCTGTATGAAAAATCCGGTAATGAGGGAATATGACGCAGGGTAAACTGCAATTAGCATTACTGCTGTTATGACGATAACTGCAACTGCGTTTCCTGCACTAAAGATAAGGGGTGTGGCACATATCGCTGTGAAAATCAGTACCGAAAACAGGGTTACAAAATTCACCTTTAGTTCGCCTAACGCCATTAGTGCGCTGTTTTTGTAGATATTCTTTAGTGACAGGTCAAAGGTGACGGTCATTAGCGGAACATAGTAAAACATAAACATAAGCCACAGGGCAATTAGTATCATTGTAATCAGCAACACATACATAATTCCCCCCAAAGCCACAGCCATTCGGCTGTAAAATGTGAAGGAAAAAATACCTATTGTTAAAATGAAGTATAAAATTATGCTGTGGACTAAGAACTTTTTGTAGTTATCTGCAATTCCGCCTAAAAAACATTCCAAAACCTTTACATCTTCGCCTCTGCCTAAATTCCTTGTAACAAGGGTTACTCCTGCATAAAGAGGATAGCAAATTACAACTGTAAGCATTGAAATTACCAAGGAGAGAATTTCACCTAAAGGTTTTGTGAGAAAATACAAAATAACTCCAACAGCCACAGTAGGTACTGCAAAAAGGAGATTTGTAAAAATTATTTTGTAAAACTTTCTGAAATAGATTGAAACTAAATTTTCAAATGTAAACTTTTTTCTTTCCGTTGCCATAAAAATTCCTTATCTGATTAATACTTGATGCTATATGTTAAAGCCGGGGTAAAGGGCTAAAAACAGCACTGTATCTACTACTGCTGACAGCATAGCCATAAAAAGATATGTACCCGACCGCATAACAAATTCTCTTATGTTCAGCACATTGTTCTGCCTTTTTATTATCACCTTAAATACCTGGGAAGAGAATAAAAAGCTCTGTTCCCCTTGAAAAGCGATTGAGGCTGACAGGATGAAAAAACCCGGTACAACTGCCAACATAAAGAATGCAAAGCCTCTGCCTCCGTATTGAAAGCAAAGCTGTGTTAGTGTTAGTCCTGCACCAAAGCCTCTGAAGCCTGTAATAAGGGGTGTTACTGCGTTGCCCCAAGGACAAAACGCAAGAAAAAACACAGTGATGAAAAACAGGAACATTGGTGCAAAATTACTGCTGAAAAGACCGATAAAATCCAGTGCTTTTCTTGTGTCGAAGTCCGTTGGAAACAAAAAGTCAAAGGACTGCCTAAAACTTTCATTGTTATGTGTTCCTGCGTAAATTCCCACAGCAAAGCCGATTAGAATTGAAAGCAGAAACATTGTGAACAGTCCGTACCTTTTGAAAAAGTAGGAAATATCCTTTCTTCTGCTGTAAAAACTCTTTGGTGACCTGACTTTTAAAACTATTCCTTTCATATTTACCTCCACAAGGTTGTCCTTATAAGAGATAATATGATAGGTAACAGGAAAATATGAATATAATTACTTTCCAAGCTCCTCTGCCCTGCGTGTGCAGGATGCCATTGCCGACTTTATACCCTCATAGAATTTGTATTCTTCAAGAGTGTCGAGAGCCGCTATTGTAGTTCCTCCGGGGGAAGAAACCTTTTTGATTAATGTATCGGGGCTGTCCCCGCTGTCCCTAAGCATTGCGGCACTGCCCTCAAGGGTTGCCACAACAAGGTTAAGGGCATTTTCGTATGGAATGCCACATTCCTGTGCGTAGTCTGCCATTGCCTTTGCAAAGAGGTAAATGTAGGCAGGACTGCTGCCGTTTACTGCAATAATCTCGTTCATATGCTCCTCGCCGAAAACCTCAACAGTTCCGTTAAGGGCGAACATATCCTTGACTATTTCAAAATCTTCCTGTGTGGTGTTTTGTGACGGACACAGGGCTGTTGCACCCTTGCCCAGCAGTAAAGGTGTATTGGGCATAACCCTAACCACCTTGCAGTGGCAGTTAAGAGTGGTTTGAACATAGGATATTGAGATTCCGGCGGCTATAGAAACAAAGATTTTACTGTTATCCACATCATCCTTTATTCCCAAAAGCACCTCCTCATAGTTTTGAGGCTTTACTGCAAGGAAAATAATATCGCTGTTTTTGACCACATCATTACTATTTGCAAAGGTGTTTATTCCCTTTTCAGCCATTAATTCAAGCTGTTTTTTGCTAATGTCAAACACATTAATTTTGTTTGCAGGGGCAACATTGTTCTTTAAAAGACCGTTTATTATTGCTGTTGCCATATTGCCTGCACCGATAAAACCTACTTTTTTCTCCAATTTCTCTTCTCTCCTTTAATGAAACACTGATTAAATAGCTTTTAGCGGGATTTATTCAGTGTTTCCTTTAACATCAACATCCAAAGGATGGATTGTGCCATACACAATTATAGTCAAAATTATTTTTATTCTTTTCTCCGTCACGAACATAATCTCCGTGATAGAAAATCTCACATTCATCTATTCTGCGGTAGAGAAGTCCATAGTAGCACACTCCGCCTGCGTGATGATAACAGAATATATTTTCAACAAAATCCTGCTTTATTGTGTTACTTAAATCCCTTGTACCTGCTGTACTAAAGGATGTTACAGTTAGTACCTTGTAGGAAATGTATCCCTCTTTACCTTTGGAATCCTTTACCTTGTACCATGATTTATTGTAAAGTTTAGCTGAAAGCAAGGTGACACTTGCATTTTTGCTTAAATTTTTAACCACATCATAGGATGAACCTGCACCCTTTCGCAAGGCACATTTCACATTTACCTTGCCCTTTGTCAGGTTTGTTCCCGATGAGGGGTGGGTATTGAAAAACAAATTCTTGATGTCGCTGTCGTTGGTTAAAATACCTGTTCCGCAGTTATAAACAAGGCTTACAATGGCGTCAAACTGTTGCTGATTAAACTTGATTTTGTTGTCAAGGAGAAATCTGTTTGTCTTGGAAACATAACCGTCAGTTTCCACAGACTCAACAAGATAAGCCATAGCCTCGTCTTTAGTCATACCGTTGTAGAAGGTTTCTCCTGCATAAATAACTCTGCCATAACCAACGGTCAGACAAGGAAAGTTTGTCAGTGGATCGTAGATTGCATTTGACAGAAAGCCCTCGTAATTTGAAATAAAGTTAATAATATCGTTACTTGCGTGTCGTTCCTCACAGGAGGTTGTTGTGTTGCTGTCAACCTTGGTTACAAACGCCTTGCCGTAACTGCCGTTACTCTTTGACCACTTACCGTTATACTGGGAATATGCAACAACTGAATATTTGCCTGAAATTGTTAGTTTTTTACTGCCTTTCCAAACATATGTATCGCCTTTGGCGGTTTTTGAGGATGCAACAACAGTATATTTTGTGTTTCCTGTGGTGATTACAAATTTAACACCTGTTCGCAATTTATCCGTAATTGCAACGAATGTAACCTTGCTGTTCTTTGGTGCTGAATTTGGGTTTGCGTATGTAAAACGCACAGCCTCTCTGCCCTTTACTGTTACAAGACAGGTTGCCCAGCCTGACGAGGTTTTGGCATATATTACAGCCTTACCTGCCTTTTTGCAAAGGACAAGACCGTCCTTTACTGTTGCAACGCTTGTGTCCGAGCTTGACCACTTTACACCTGATGTGGAGGATGTTAGGTAAATTGTCTTTGCCCTGTTTGCGGTATAGGTTTTGTTGGAAATATTTACCTTACCCGGCATATTCACAACCTTTAGTGTACAGGAAACAGTCTTTTTGCTGATTTTAGCTTTAATAGTTGTTGTTCCTGTCGCCTTACCGTAAATTATACCTTCTGATGTGATTGACGCAACATTTGTATTTGAAGATGACCACTTAATGGTTTCCTTAGTTGTATTGGTTGCAGGAATTTGAAAATAACAGTCCTTGTACATTCTTACGGAAGAATATTTTAAACTTAAAGGTGCTGTTGCAGAAATTGTAGGGTTGGTTGGCTTGGTAGGAGTTGACACAGCAGATGGGATTGAGAACATCATATAGGCATATGAATTTGAGATATAGCCTGTTTTTCCGCTGTATGACACCTTAAACCAATTAAGGTTGCTGTTGTCCACAGCACTAACCCTTGTACCTTTCGGAATGGTAGTAAGAACAGAATATGATGTACCGGCTCCGCTCCTTAAATTTACATTGTCAAGGGTGGTACTCCTCATTATAATTGATGAGCCTGACCCTTTATTTATACATTTTGTAGGTACATATCCCTCTTTACCCTTGCTGTCCTTAGCCTTTACCCAGTATCCCTTACTGTTTTGTGTTATGTAAAGAACTGTACCTTTTTTCACTGTTTGAACAACATCATAGGAAGAGCCTGCACCCTTTCGCATATTGAAATTTCTGTTTGCTGTCACATTGTATTTGTTGCTAAAGGATGCTGATGTTGAAGAAACTGAAGAAGTTGCGGAGGTTGGTTCAGTTTCTGTAAGCTCAGCCGCCGAGACAGAGAGATAATCAAGGTTAACAAGTACTGATGACAGCAGAATTGTTATGGTCATTATCAGGGAAAATAACCGTATGATTGATACTTTTTTATTCATAGGAATCACCGTGTTAAAAAGTTACTTGAAAAATATTTTCCTGTACTTTTGTAAGTATTGAGCCACAACCACATTAATTGCAAAGTCATAAATTAAAAAGACAAAATTACCTGCAATTAAGAATACAAGAGGAATGTTCACCCCAAAAAGTTCAAAGGAGTCAGAGGGCAAACCGAAAACAAAAAGCATTAGAAAATACACAGATACAGCAGATGCGTTGAAAACTGCAAACTTAATTATGTATTGGAAAATTTTGCTTTTTATCCTTTCGATAAAGCTTTTTACAACAGGGTAATATCCAAATAGTAATAGGAAGAAAAGTGCCGCCTCTTTGTCCGCAACGAAGAGTATGGACATTATGGAAATTACACCGTAAACAAGCATAGACCATCTGAAACCAAATTCAAGATAGATTACAATCAGCATCATACCCGCAATAACAGGAAAAGCGTATGTTCCAAAGGGAAAAACTCCTGTCAGCATCATCAAAACCAGTGCCATTGCGGAGAAAAGTCCACCAACAGCAACCTTTATTGCATTACCCCTTTTCATCAGCAACCGTGACCGCAACAGTTACAGCACATATCTGCGCACATAAAACCGGCGCAAACATCACAACAACTGCATCCATACTGCTGATTTGGTTGGTTGTACCCTGCCCCTGCACCGTACTGACGGTTACGCATCATATTGTTGTAGGCTGCATTGTATTCGGGGTTTGAGGGGTCCATCTGCACTGCTCTTTGAATAAACTGAAATGCCTGTTCACTCCAGCCCTTTCTTGATGCACACATACCCTTTAAGAAATACCACTCGGCAGTCTTTTGACTTTCTGCCATAGAGTCCAGTATGCGTTCAGCCTCGGCAATATTGTTTGCCATAATATAGGAACGAACCCTTTGGAAAACAGGGTTAGAGGATGAACCTGTACCGGAATATGCGTTATTTGAGTAGGCGGAGCCTGTATTACCGTTTTTCCTCATCTCAAGAATCATATCGTATGCTTCGTTGATTTCTTTCATTTTTTCGTCTGCTACATCCTTTAGAGGGGAATCAGCATAGTTGTCGGGGTGATACTTCTTTGCAAGTGCTCTGTATGCAGACTTTATCTGTTCGTCTGTTGCATTTTCAGGAACACCCAAAACTTCATAAGGATTACTTACCATTTCTCTTTTCCTCCGAAAATAAAACTGCCTTTTGCTTTTCTCCAAGGCCTTTTAGTAATATATTATCTATAATGCCACCGTAAAGGCTGACATCAACAAGATTCCATGAATTATATGTTTCTGCAAGGGACTGATTAAGCACTTGATTAAAATAGTCCTTAATATCATCCCCTTTGTAGTTTTTAAAGGGATTGAAGTTGCCGTTTTTCAGGTCGTCTTCATAGTCGTCAACGGCATCCATCAGGTATATCCATCTGCCAAGGTGATAGCCAAGATTACCAAGTACAAGCTTTTCGCTGTCATTTCTGCCCTCTGCCGACAAAATAGTTTTCAGCATATTTGCTGTTGGCTCTGCCCACATATCCAAGTGACAATCAGGGTTACTTTCTGCCCTTGACTGAGCAAGGGACATATCCTCAACAGCCTTGTAGATGTAGGGATATTTTTCCTTTGCCTTTTTACTCCACCTTTTAACAATAGGCTTTACAAGTCGGAAAATTAACCTTTTTATCCCCTTTGAGTCCTCTATATTGTCAATTATTTTAAAATACACACTGGAAACCGACAATGCACTTGCCTTTGACAAGGTCTCTTTTCCCTCTTTGATATAGGTACATTTTTTTAGTGGATTGCATCTGCACATCTTTTTCTCATAGCCGGGGCAATCGCCCTTTAGCGCCAAGAGGAAAAGTGCATAAAATGTACAGTCGTAGGAAAGTATTGCCCTTGAAAGCACTCCGTATTCCTTGCCAAGTGATTTGCAAAGACCGCAATACACAGCCTTGTACTGGTTAAACTCTCTGACGAGCAATTCGTCCTTGAAAATTGTGACATAACCAAACAAATTGCTCACCTCACACATATAATTAATCTATTTTATTATATCACAAGATTTGACATCTTACAATAGTTATATTTTCCAATGAAAACCGATAAGACAAAAAGGGGCAAAATATTTTGGTATTATGTTGATTTACATATAATTTACATATATAATGATAGAAAAACCATTGATTTCGAGGTATTTATGAACTGCTACGATTTTGACAAAACCATATATGACGGTGATTCCACAAGGGATTTTTACCTGTTTTGCCTGAAAAGGCATAAGGAGATAGTAAAAACATTTCCCTCTCTCATAAAGGCTTTTACTAAGTTTTATATTTGTAAAAAGGGCGAAAAAACTGAATTTAAGGAGAAAATGTACAGATTTTTGCACTATGTTGATGTTGAAAATGACATTACAGACTTTTGGAAATTTCACAAAAAGAACATTAAGGATTGGTACTACAAACAGCAAAAAGCTGATGATGTGATAATTTCTGCATCTCCTGAATTTTTGCTAAAGCCGATTTGCAAGGAACTGGGAATTAAGTACCTTATGGCATCTAAGGTTGACAAGAATACAGGACTTTATGACGGAATAAACTGCCACGGAAAAGAAAAGGTGAGAAGATTTTACCGGATGTTCCCAAACGGTGAGATTGAAAAGTTTTACAGCGACAGTTACAGCGACTCTCCCCTTGCGGAAATTTCTAAAGAGGCATTTTTGGTAAAGGGTAATGAGCTGAAAAAGTGGTGATTTTAAAAAAATCAGGCGGTGACAAATGACAAGATTTGTTACCGCCCTTTTTATTTGTGATGATAGTATGGTTTAATGTTCTGACTTAAGCCTTGAAAGTGGGATGTATTGACTACTTTTTCACTCCCCCAGTCGTCAGAACCGACAGCTCCCTAATCCGATCAATGTCGTCAACTTAAGGGAAGTACGAGAGGAGTAGGCATTTTAGATTACAGATAGCCTCCACCAGAGGGGGGAGGGGGACCGCTTGCGGTGGAAGGAGGGAAAAACTTTCCTCATTTACTCATTTTGTCTTTATCGGAAAGTTGGGTTATATATTCTGACTCATACTTTGACATCTAAAGACCTACCGAGATATATTGACTACTTTTTCGCTCCCTCAGTCGGCAGAGCCGACAGCTCCCTCATCCGATGGAGCCTTTGTTAAGCCATTAATTTCATATAACATATTAGTGTCGATTAAGGCACTACTGCTTTCCTTTCAGATTCCTCGACAAGCTCGAAATGACAGTAGTATGCTGAATTTACCTCTTGCCCTGCTCCTGTGGAATTAGGTTTCTTGCGAACATTCCCAGTACTGACAGAAAAACTATGGGGAGATACAGAACAATGGTAATCATTGCGCCGAAGCCCATATATCCGCCTATTGTTGAAAGAATCAAAAATACTGCTATAACCGATGTGAGAACACCGTAGACATTTTTGATATTTCTGCTCTTATCAAAGCAAAACACAAAAAATCCGGCAATAGGAATAATAGCCATAATAATTCCATATATTGCAAGGTCAAAGGAGCCTACATCAATACTTTTGTAAATAAGTGAAAAACAGCTCATTCCCGCCGCTTTGTTTGTGGCTTTATCTACTACATATGAATAGGTTTCCGTCAGGAAAAACACCTGTGCTATGTACAGTGCACAACAGGCTATCCTGAGCTTATTTTCTGTTTTGTTGGGTACTCTCGCCATAGTTTTATACTCCTATAATTTCTAAATTAAATGCGGACGAAAACCGTCCGCATATTTTTTATCCTGCTTTTTTGGAAAGATACTTTTTCTTAGCCTTGTTAAATACATAGTCTGCAAGCTGTTCCCTTGTTTTGTCCCAGTCGGTAATTCTTACAACTGAACCGCAGTGGTCAAATCTATCATAGGTCCAAAGTTTATTAGGGTCAGATGCCTCACCGATAGGAATATGGAACTGATAGATAGGATATTTGAGAATTGAAAGGGCGCTGGTCATAAGAGAAGTGATTTCGTTCTCCTTAAAGTTTGTCTGAACCATTGGTCCGATTTTGTTTACAACAGACACAAGGTCAACAAATGATGCGTCCTTAAATTCATCTACAACAGCGTTGATAAGCTTTCTCTGGCGTTCCGTTCTGTCCCAGTCGTCACCGGAGAAAACCTCGGTTGTGCTGATTTCGTCACTGCCACGGTTACGGGCATACCAAAGTGCCTGCTGACCGTTGAGCTTGACCTTTTTGGTCTTTTCTACCTGATTTCCGTTGCTGTCATACACCGGGTTGCCCTTGGAGTCGGTTTTATAAATTGACTCGCAATACTTGTCGGCAATATGCTTACATTTTTGATTGTTGTAGTCGATTTGTGCATTGATATATCTTGCCTCGGAGCCTGTGATTGGAATTTTAACTCCACCAAGACCGTCAACAACCTCTTTAAATCCGCTGAAATCAACTATTCCGTAACGGTCAATCTTGACGCCGAAGTTACTTTCAATGGTTTTTACAGCCAGTTTTGCTCCGCCAAAGGAATAGGATGCGTTCAGCTTGTTCCAGCCTTCGTAATCATCACCTGACGGAATGTAAACATAGGTATCTCTTAGGAAAGAAGTCAGCTTTAGCTGTTTGTTCTTAACATCAATGGAAACAAGAATCATTGAGTCGGAACGACCGGAGTCGGTTTTGCTTTCCTTTTTGTCCTGACCGAACAGCAGAACATTGAGGACATCCTTATTCTCAAGAAGCTTTGAGTCGGTTACAACACCCTGACCCTTGTCCTTGTCAACCTTGTATTCTTTTTTGTTACTTTCGTCAGCATCTGCTCCGCCTAAGGATGACATTACAGAAGATGCATAGCAAAGTGCACCGCCTGCTATTGTGAAAATAACAGCCATAATAATGGAAACTATCCTTATTATGTTGTTCTTCCTATTATAGACATTCTTCACAGAGGAACTTGACGAAATATCTACAAAGTCATTATTATTTTTTGAATTATTTGATTGTTTTTGAGCCTTAGTTGCATTTTCTCCACGCTTACCATGATAACTTGCCACTATAATGCTCCTTTCCTATATATAGTACCGCAATATATTACATTGTATTATACTATATAATATACGCAATAATAATTCTTTTAAAGAACTATTCGTCAAATTTATATTTTTTTAAACATTTTGTAACCTTTTACTCAATTTTATCATTTACTCAAGTTTATCAAGAGAGAGATTAAAGGACGGGATAAATTCCTCCATAAACTTGTCAACAACAGGCATTTTCATATCCTCAACCGCTTTAACAAGGGTTTTGTAGGCGTCAGTAAATTCTGTGTTGCCCACCTTTATCTCGTCAATACACTTTGTTATGGCGGAGAGCTTATCCCCTGCTTTTACATATTTCCAAAGCTCTTCTTCCTCTTCGGAATAGTGAAGAATATTCTCGTAATACTTTTGGAGATTATCAGGGAGCATAGACAATAGGCGGTTTTCGGCTATTTCCTCCACCTTTTTGTATGCCTCCTTGATCTCCTTATTAAAGTATTTTACAGGAGTGGGCAAATCCCCTGTGATGATTTCGCTTGCATCGTGATACATACCAAGCATAGCGCCTCTTTCGGCATTCAGATTATCTTCAAACATTTCATTATGCATCAAAATAAGGCAATGGGTGAACATTGCAACCTGAAGTGAATGTTCGCTGATGTTCTCATTATTTGTATTGTTCATCAGTCCCCAGCGGTTTATGTACTTCATTCTGTTTACCATTGCAAAGAAATGACTGTTGCTCATTTTTTATCCATCTCCAAAAAAATACAAAATTATAATGCAAAATAACAAAAAATGTGTTATACTGTTGTTGTATTATAACCTATTTTTTAAAAGTAGTAAATGGGTTTTAGATTTTTATGGGAGAATTTTGGATAATTATGAACCTTAGATTGTCTTTTAGAAAAAATAAATACAACTACGGGTTGCTTTCTTTTTTGTTGGGAATCGGTCTTGCGTTACTATTTTTTGTTCCGTCTATGATTTATAATGAGGGATTGTTCTTATTTTACGGCGACTTTAACGCACAGCAGGTTCCTTTTTATCAGATGATGCACGACTCCATTTTAAACGGAGATACTATGTGGAGCAACACCACCGACCTTGGTGCAAACATTATCGGAAGTTACAGCTTTTACCTTATGGGAAGTCCTTTCTTTTGGATTACTATGCTGTTCCCGTCAAGCTTTGTTCCCTACTTAATGGCTCCACTGCTAATACTTAAATTTGCCTTTGCGTCCCTATTTGCCTATATTTACCTTAAAAGATATGTAAGTCACAAGGGTTTTGCGGTTTTAGGGGGACTTTTGTACGCTTTTTCAGGCTTTAGCCTTTACAATGTGTTTTTCAACCATTTTCACGAGGCTATTTTAATTTTCCCTCTTCTCCTTTACGCCATTGACGAATATATGTACAACAAGAGGAAAGGCATTGTGGCTTTGGCTGTGTTTAGCGCCTGTGTGCTGAACTACTACTTCTTTGTTGGACAGGTAGTTTTTGTTATAATCTACTGGGTGATAAGAGTTACAACAAAAACCTATCCTAAAATTAAGTTTAAGGAGCTTTCACTCCTTGCATTTGAGGTTATTGTTGGATTTTTAATGACCTTTGTTATTCTGTTGCCATCAATTTTGTCGGTAATACAGAACAACCGTCTTGACACTTGGCCTGAGGGCTGGAATGCTGTTTTGTATGATGTTAACCAAAGGTATGTTCATATTATTGAGTCCTTCTTCTTTCCCCCCGATGTGGCGGCAAGACCTAACTTTACACCTGAAAGCAAGTCGGAATGGGCAAGTATAGCGGCTTGGTTGCCACTTGTTGGAATGACAGGTGTAATTGGATTTTTACAGACAAGGGGCAAGCATTGGCTTAAAAAGCTGATACCGCTACTATTTGTTGTAGCACTTGTGCCGATATTTAACGCTTTGTTCCAAGGACTAAATATGAACTACTATGCACGGTGGTTCTATATGATAGAGCTTGTTATGGTGCTTGCAACACTAATTGCACTGGAAAACGCAAAGGTGGATTGGCTGAAGGCTACAAGGCTTTCCGCAGGTATTACCGCTGTTATCCTTGTGTTAATCGGTTTTATGCCCTACAAGGAATATTCCAAGGATGGTGGAGAGCCAAAGCAGAGCTTTGGTTTGGAAAATTATCCCGAAAGATTTTGGATATACGGTGCTATTTCCCTTGTAGGCATTTGTGTTTTTGCATTTATCATCAAGGCTTTTATGCACAACAGGAAAAAGTTTATCAAGGCTATAAGCATAGCGCTGTCACTTGTTATAATTGTATATGGAAACTTTATAATATACATTGGAATTTTGCAGGGTGGTAGCAGTCGTGAGTTTATTCAGGACTATGCACTTAACAAGGGTGAAAATCTTAATATTGATGATATTAAGGAAGTCAGAAGTGACTTTTACAGCTGTGTTGACAACCTTGGAATGTACTGGCAGATACCTAATATTCAGGCTTTTCACAGCATTGTGCCGGGGTCAATAATGGACTTTTACCCAACCTTTGAGGAAGCCCGTGATGTTGCGTCACGACCGACCACAGAGATTTACCCAATCAGGTCCCTGCTTTCTGTAAAATACCTGTTTGACGACCCCACTGACGATGAAAACTTCTACCAAGATGGAAAACCAAAAATGCCCGGTTGGGATTATTACGACACCGGAAACGGTGTGAATATTTACGAAAACAAGTATTACATTCCCATGGGATTTATGTATGACTCCTTTATTTGCAAAGAGGAATATGATAAAATTCCCACTGAATACAAGGATGAGGCACTGCTAAAGGCTATGGTGCTTAGCCAAAAGCAAATAAAAAAATACAGCTACATTACAAACTACATCGAGGGTGAATTTGACCTTTTGAACAACAAAGACACAGAGGATGAGTACTCCGGAATTTCCTCTGAATTTGTATATACCACAGACGCATACTACGAGGACTGCAAAAGCAGAAAAAATAATTGTTGCAGTGACTTTAAGTATGTGAACAACGGTTTTACTGCAACTATTGATAATCAGGGCGAGGATAATCTGCTGTTTTTCTCCGTTCCATACGAGGACGGCTGGAGTGCCTATGTTGACGGTGAAGAGGTTGATATCGAAAAGGTTAACATTAGCTTTATGGCGGTTAAGGTTAAGGGTCACCACAAAAGCGAAGTCACCTTTAGGTACAAAACACCGGGACTTGCTGTGGGAACAGCGGTAACTTTTATTTCATTGGTATTTTTTGTTGCTTATCTTGTAATTTGTTATATAATAAAGAATAGAAATAAGAATATTAAGATTAGAAAAAAGAAAAGACAGGAGGAAGTATAATGTCATTTGGTAAAAACATACTTAAATATAAAGATGAAATGCTAAAGGATTTAAACACACTTATATCCTTTCAGTCAATTTCGGGGGAACACCAGGATGAATGTGAAAAGGCACTGAACTTTATGCTTGAAAAGGCAGAGGAGTTTGGACTTGAAACTAAAAATATAGAGAATATTGCAGGCCACGCACAGCTTGGTGAAGGCGGTGACCTTTGCGGAGTGCTGACTCACCTTGATGTTGTTCCTGCGGGCAACAACTGGGATACCATTCCGTTTGAGCTTACAAGGAAGGACGGAAGGCTCTATGGAAGAGGGGTTGCAGACGACAAGGGGTCTGCCCTTGTTGCCCTTTACTGCCTAAGAGCATTAAAAGAGGCCGGAGTAACAGGCAAAAACACCCTTAGGGCTATCTTCGGAACAGATGAAGAAAAGGGTATGAAGGATATGGATGTTTATTTTTCAAATGAAAAAATGCCCTCCTACAGCTTTACTCCCGACAGCGAATACGGTATTTGCCGAAGTGAAAAGGGTATTTTACAAATTGAAATTTATGCAGACACCCACACAGGTACTACACTAAACGAATTTCACGCAGGTAAGGCTGTTAATATTGTTCCCGACACCGCCTATGCTATGGTGGATTGCAGTGAAAATGACGACCATCAGCTTGTTAGATTTGCAGACGCTATGGAAAACAGGTTTGAATTCCACTACACCATAGACGGACTTATGATTATCTCTCACGGTAAAGCAAGTCACGCCTGTGAGCCGAAAAAGGGTGTAAATGCTGCAATGGCTTTGGTGGAGCTTTTGGCATCAAACTTTAACTATGAACAGCTGGGTTCAATTTGCTCCTTCCTTAACTCCTGTATCGGTCTTGAAAATAACGGAAATTCCTTGGGAATTAAAATGCGTGACAGCGTTTCCGGTGAACTTACTGTTAATGTGGGCACAATACACATTGGCGACACCTACGCAACAGCCACAATAGATGTGCGTTATCCTGTTACAATGGACGGAAACGCAATTCTTTACCGAATTAAAAAGCGTGCCAAAAACGAAAACCTGAATGTAAAGGTTTTGAGCCACCTAAAACCGCTGAATATTGACGAGGACGCACCGATTATCTCCCTTTTAAGCGCCTCATACAAGGAGGTTATGGGTGAAGAGCCTGACCTTTATTCCACAGGTGGCGGAACTTATGCAAGGATGCTTGACAACAAGGGTGTTGCATTTGGACCTTTGTTTAAGGACGATTACAGCAATATGCACAACGCCAACGAAAGCCTTGACGAAGAAAAGTTTATGAAACACGCAGAAATTTGCCTTGAGGCAATGTACAGAATGTTTACAGGAAATTTTGAATAATCATTGAGGTAATTATGACTGTTAATGAGGAAAGTAACTTTACTGCAAGCAGTGTAAATGTTGCGCAGACAATAAAAAGTCAGGCACTGTACTACCTTGGTAAAAACAACTGGGGAAACATAATAGCAGGACTGTTTATTATGATTTTGCCTGCAATAGTTTTGTATATGCTGTTTGGGGCAATCATCTTAACAGCAGGACTTTTGGATTGTCCTGAAAATATCGTAAGGATATTGGGGATTGCACTGGATTCCCTGTATCTTCCTGTCCTTGTGTTTGCCTCTCCCCTTGCTACGGGATTTCTTAGAATGTGCTACAAAATCAGTAAGGAAGAAAACACCGGTTTAGGTGACATTCTTTACTTTTACAGCGGTGGCAGGTTTGGAAAGTGTATGAGCATTAATCTTAATATAATTGTAAGAATAATCGGTCATATTCTGCTTATTGCAATTTTTCCTGTATTTTTGGCTTTGAGTTACAAAATGACAGGTAATATAGTTTTGTTTTACGGTTCAATTTTGTTTGGGGTTTTTGGATTGATTGAGTCCTTTTTGTACTGTACAAAGTACACAGTCACTCTGTCTGTTTACTTTGAGGACGAAAGTATTGAAACCGATGATATACTAAAACTTGGCAGAGATTTTCTCAATGAAAAGAACAAGAGGAAAAGCACAAGGTTTCTTCTCATCACCTTTTCCCCACTTATTCTGCTGTGCTTTTTTATTGTTCCCATTATTTTTGTTGTTCCTTACATCTGCGTTTCGCTGATGAACAACGGTAAGTGGATTACAAGTCTTTACATAAAATAGGGGTCATAACTGAAAGGGATAGAACAATGACAGTATCAATATGTATGATTGCACTTAACGAAAGTGCTGTACTGAACGGACTTTTTCGAGATATTTCCAACCAAGATTATCCTCACAGCAAAATTGAGGTTGTGCTTGTGGACGCAATGTCAACTGACAACACAAGGGAAATGATGGAGGACTTTAAGAACTCCGACTACGGCTTTATGGATGTTAAAATTGTAGAAAACCCAAGGAAAAGTCAGGCTTCAGGCTGGAATGAGGCTTTAAAGGTTGCCACAGGCGATATAATAATCAGGGTTGACGCCCACGCAAGTATTCCCCGTCAGTTTGTTTCAAGGAATGTTTCTCACATAAAGGAAGGCGAGGACATCACAGGTGGAGGACGACCAAACATAGTTGCCGGTGTTTCACCCTGGAAACTGACACTTTTGGCGGCTGAGGAATCCCTCTTTGGCTCATCAATAGCATCATACAGACGACAGCCTGTAAAAAAGGAATATATCGACAGTATGTTCCATGCGGCATACAGGCGTGAGGTTTTTGCAAATGTTGGAGGTTTTAACGAGGACCTTGGCAGAACAGAGGACAACGAGATGCACTATCGCATCAGAAAAGCAGGATACAAGCTTTGCTGTTGTCCCGACATTATCTCATATCAAATGACAAGGAATAATTTAAGGGATATGATAAGGCAAAAGTACGGCAACGGAAAGTGGATTGGTCTGACGCTTGGAGTTTGCAAAGAATGTTTAAGCTATTTTCACTTTGTTCCCTTTTTGTTTGTGCTGGCACTTTTGGGAAGTTCTATATTTGCCCTGTTTGGAATAAATATATTTTTACTTTTACTGCTGGGACTTTACGGAATGTTTGACCTTGTAAACACAGCAACCTGCTTTATTGTAAGAAAAGTTCAGCCACAGTTTATTCTTCTTCCTCTGCTGTTTCCCCTACTCCACATAGTTTACGGAATTGGTACGATAGTGGGACTTTTTAAACTTCCGTTTTGGAAAAAGAGCCTGGGAACTAAGGCACAACAGCAGATTGACCTTGTTAAGAAGGCTGTTATTAATAACACTAAAAAGTGATGGGTAGGTAAACAAAATGTCACAACCAATTAAGCTTACTAATGAACAGATAAGAGAACTTCAGTTAAAGGAACTGGAGTCACTAAGGGTATTTAAGGAATTTTGCCAAAAGAACGACTTGATGTTTTACTTTTGCGGAGGATGCTGTATCGGCACATTAAGGGATGAGGGTTTCATCCCTTGGGATGACGATATAGATGTATTTATGCCACGAAACGACTATGAAATACTCCTGAAGGAATGGCCAAAGCAGGTTGGAAACGAGGGTCGTTTCAGACTTCTTAAAACCGACATCGGCACAACCTTTACAGGGAACATTTTTGCAACATTTGTTGACACAAAGTACACCTGCGTCAAGGAAAATCAGGAGCATATTGATGTTCCACACGGCCTTGTGATGGATATTATGCCACTTGACGGATGTCCTGACGGCAAATTCAAAAGGTATATGCAACTATTTAACTGCCTTTTGTACTCCCTGTTTATGAGTGAGGTTGTTCCCGAAAAGCACGGCGGTGCAGTTGCCTTTTTCAGCAAAATACTTCTTGGTATAGTAAGAAGCAGAAAACTACGCACAAAGATTTGGAAGCACTGCGAAAAGAGAATGACAAGATACCCTATTGAGGAATGCACCTACATAACGGAGCTTTGTGCAGGTCCTCACTATATGATGAACAAATACCCAAAGGAATGCTTTGAAAGTGCAGTGTTTAAGCCATTTGAGGGGGAGCTGTTCCCTATTCCCGTGGGTTACGACAAGTATCTTAAAATTGCCTTTGGCGACTATATGGAGTTACCTCCCGAGGAAAAAAGAGTGCCACATCACGACCTGGTTTTCCTTGATCTGAACAAATCCTGCATAAATAATTGAAAAAATTATTCAGATGTGTTATAATACTCATTATTAACACATCTGATTTTTATTTAAGCGAGGTATTATTATGGTATTCGGTGCAATACTTGCAGGGGGAAGCGGAACAAGAATGCATATCAGCAATATGCCAAAGCAGTTTCTGCCCTTAGATAACAAGCCTATCATTATTCATACACTTGAAAAAATGTTAATGTGTTCAAAAATTGATGTAATCTATATTGGCGTCAATCCTGCTTGGCTTGGCTATATGTCCGACCTTCTTGAAAAGTACGACTTGGATATAGACGACAAAATCATACTTGTTCAGGGCGGTAAGAACAGAAATGACACAATATTCAATATTATTAACGATATTGAAAAGAATTTTGGTGAGGACGAGGACAATATCATTGTAACTCACGATGCTGTAAGACCATTTGTTACACTTAGAATTCTCAATGAAAATATTGAAAACGCAATAACCTACGGAGCCTGTGACACTGTAATTCCGGCTGTGGACACTATTGTTATGTCAAAGGATGCGGAGCAGATTGACAATATTCCCGACAGGGCTATGATGTATCAGGGTCAAACACCACAGACCTTTAAAATTGGCTTGTTAAAGTCACTTTACAAGCAGTTAAAGCCATCTGAAAAGAATATTTTGACAGATGCCTGTAAAATTTGCGTAATGAAGGGTGCTCCTGTTAAGCTGGTTAGGGGCAACTCCTCAAATATTAAAATTACAACTATCAGCGACTATAATATTGCTCAAGTAATCGTCGGCGGCAAGATTGTTGAGCTGGAGGAAAATGACAAGTGATTAACTACATTTACCAACTCACCTCTCCCCAATTTTTCTCGGTGAAATTTGAGGATATTGAGATTAACAAAAAGGTAATAGTAAGACCTCGTTATATGTCTATATGCCACGCAGACCAAAGGTATTATCAGGGCAACCGTGACATCAATGTTATGCGTGAAAAACTGCCAATGGCGCTTATTCACGAGTGCTGTGGCGAGGTCATTATGGATAAGACCGGGCATTTTCAGCCGGGTCAACAGGTGGTTATGATACCAAACCAGCCTGCCCGTGACGAAAACGGTGTTATCCTCGAAGACGAAAAGCCTTTGATTTACGAAAATTACCGCAGGGACAGCAAATTTTTAAGCTCAGGTGCAGACGGATTTATGAGGGAATTTGTTGACATTGAGCCGGACAGAGTAATTCCCTTTGAGAATATTCCTTTGCAAACTGCGGCAATTACCGAATTTGTTTCTGTTGCCTGTCACGCCTATTCAAGGCTTAACAAACTGGCACACAAAAAGAGGGACGCAATCGGAATTTGGGGCGACGGTGCATTGTCCTATGTAATAGCCAATGTTCTCCGCACAAAAATGCCAAAGACAAAGATTTATGTTATCGGCAAAAACCAAAGGAAGTTGAGCAGATTTTCTTTTGTTACAAGAACTTTTTTGACCTACAACATCCCAAAGGATTTACAGTTTGACCACGCTATTGAGTGTGTTGGCGGAGAGGGTGCTTTGGACGCAATTAACGATATGATTGAGCATACAAGTCCACAGGGTACTTTGATGCTGATGGGTGTTTCGGAAAACAAGGTTGCAATCAACACAAGACTTTTGCTTGAAAAGGGTTTCACAATGGTGGGTTGTTCACGAAGCGGACGAGCTGACTTTGAATCAGCCATTGCTCTTATGCAGGCTCAAAGGTTCCGCAGACGACTGTCCTCTATTATTTACGAGGACGCACCCGTTAAGAACTTTGACGATATGCACAGAGCATTTGCGGCTGACCTTAACACACCCTTTAAGACGGTTTTTGAATGGAAAGTATAAAAATTATAATGGAACAGTTTATATTAGATAATTGGACTGAAAATGACTATGACAGCATTATTCTTTTTTTGAAGAATAATGCTGATTTAAAATACAGAGATTTTCACAGCAAGCTTGTTCCCACCAAGGAAAAGGACTACTTTATCGGAATAAGGATGCCCTTTTTAAGGGAGCTTGGAAAATATATTGCAAAGGGAAATCCTCGGAGCTTTCTCCTCTTCCCCAAGGACAATTACTATGAGGAGGCTTTGCTTTACGGAATAGTTCTGGGCAACATAAAAACAAGTAGTTATGAGGACTTTTGCAGTCTTTATGACAGCTTTGTGCCCAGGATAAACAACTGGGCTGTTTGCGACTCCTGCAGTGGTAAAAGCAGAGATTTTAAAAAGTATAAGGAAAAATATTTTTCTTATATAGAAAAATACCTTAATTCAAGCAATCCTTGGGCTATTAGGTACGGAATTATCACAATGTTTCAGTACAAGGGTGACGAAAAGTATTTTGATGAAATTCTACACAGGCTGAAAAATATTGACAATGAACATTACTATGTGAAAATGGCAAAGGCTTGGCTGACTGCTGAACTCTTTAGTTTTGATAGTGAAAAGGTATTTAATTTTCTAAAAGAGAATTATTATGACAAGGAAACCTTTGTAATGACCTGTTCAAAAATCAGGGACAGTTACAGGGTTACAAAGGAATGGAAAAGAAAAATTATAGAATTAAAGAAATTTTTAACAACCTAAGAAATAATACATATTATACTAAGAGCATATTACATATCATAAAAAACGACTTGACAAAATTTGATAAAATGATATAATTTTATTAACAGAATAGTTGTCTTCGGGGCGGGGTGAAATTCCCCACCGGTGGTAAAGTCCACGAGCCTTTTTGGGTTGAATTGGTGAAATTCCAATACCGACGGTATAGTCCGGATGAAAGAGGATACGCATATTTCATATACATATGATTATACGCCTTTTAGGTGTTTACTACGCTCTTTTATTCCCCACAGATTACTGTGGGGATTTTTTTGTGACGACTAAGCTGTAATATTTATTTTACGGAGGTCATATTATTATGGCAAAAACATCATCCGAGCGTATTAAGTCATTGTGCTCAATGGCTATGCTCACAGCAATCGCCATTGCGTCAGACATTCTCATCAGAATCCCTGATATTGGTGGATTTCTCACCTACGAGCCAAAGGATGTTATCCTTACAATCGGCGGATTTATCTTTGGCCCTATTGCAGGTCTTGCTATGGCTGTTGTGGTATGCTTTGTTGAAATGGTGACAATCAGCACCACAGGTATTATCGGTTTTCTTATGAATTTCCTTGCGTCCGGTGTATTTATCGGCGTTGCATCTGTTGTTTATTACAAGAAGAAAACCCTTTCAAGGGCTATTATCGGTCTTGTTGCAGGCTCGCTGTGCCTGATTGCTGTAATGCTACTTTGGAACTACATTATGACGCCGATTTTCTTTGGTATGCCAAGAGAGGCTGTTCTCGATTTGTTCCTTCCTTTACTAATTCCGTTTAACGCAATTAAGGGTGCTTTAAACTCTGCTTTGATTCTTCTCCTTTACAAGGGTGTTGTTACAGCACTTAGAAAATCGGGACTTGTACCAAGGAGAGAAAGTGCTGACAACGAAAACTTCAAGACAAACACAATTATTCTCATTATTGTTTCTGCATTTATTGTTGCAACGCTTATACTTGTTCTCTTGATTTTTGCAGGAATCATATAAATTGAGATTTTTGTTGACAATATCCTGCAAAGTGATATAATAAATTTGTTCACAGAGTAGAAACTGGAGCGTAAAGTGTTCTTCGGACGGGGAGTTGCCGGAGAAACGAAAGGCTTGGTAAATACTGAATTAATTAATTTTTTTGTGATTTGTTCGGTGTTTCCTTACCTGCGGTTACAGTTTCGCATCCCGCTGTTACAGAGTTAAACTATCGACGGGAGCTTTTTGGGCTCCCGTCTTTTTTACTGATTTTTTCTTACAAGTGATAAAATCGGTATTATTTAACGCCTGTAACCTAAAATAAGGAGGTTAAATAATGGATAGTTTTGTGAATTTTTTTAAGAAAATACCGGGGAAATTTGCTTCTTCGGCAAAGGAGCTTGGCAAGGTTCAGTCCATTGCAATTATTGCAATGCTGCTTGCTCTTAGGGTTATTTTGGGTATGTTCGGCAACTTTGTACTTGCCTTTAACCCTTATGTTAAGATAGGCTTTAGATTCCTGCCTATGGCTATAATCGCCTACTACTTCGGACCACTTTGTTCAATGGTAGTTGCAGGTTTAGGTGATGTACTTTCCTATGTATTTGCACCGCCGGGGGCAAGCTTTACACCGGGCATCACAGCCGGTTATATGGTTGAAGGTTTGATTATGGGAATTATCCTGTACAACGAGAAAATCGGTTTTGTAAGAGCCGGTATTTGCCAGGTATGTGCAACAATTTTCGGCGGTTTGGCTATTAACACATACTTTATCTATATGTTCTACGGCCTTACCTATTTTCAGCTGTTTATGTTCAGGGCATCCCTGCTAATTCCTTGGTCTATTGTACAGGGCTTTATAATTGTATTTATAGTAAAGGCTTTGAACAGGGCGAATGTACTGAAAAGAGTTTCTTAAACAATATTAAACAATATAGATTATTAAAAAAGATGGGACGAAAAATGTCCCATCTTTTTATTTACTCATTTTTTATTTATCCCTTTTAACCATTTTACCGTTAATAAAAACATAGTCGCTTTCGGACTTATTTGCAACTTCCTTTTCGTATTCCTCAATGACCACAGGCTGTGGCTTTTTGGGGTCTACCGTAAATGAACCAACTGTGTCCTGAAGTCCCTTTGCAACAATGCTGATTGAAATGTAGCTGTACAGTAGTGGAATAATGAGAATTGCCAAAATTCCTGTTATATAGAACCATACCCCATCTGTAAACATTACACCAAAGAAAATTGCAAAAGCAGGAATTGCAACAGAAATCAGTGCAATAATATTCCGAACTATTTTTCCGAAAACAAGTAGAAAGGAATTTTTGTAAACATCCTTGATTTTAAGGTCATAAGTAACTGACATAATGGGTACATAGTGCAACATCATTAACAGGAGTACTGTTAAGGGTATTGCTTATGTTATCGAATCCTACGGTATCATCTACAACAAGACATTACTTCAGAAGTATTTTGACTCTGACTTCTCATCAGTTAAGAAGATTGAAGACCTCAACAGCTTTGATAAACTAAAGACTGTTGCTGACGAAATTCAGAAGAATGCTAAGGCTCTCGGCGTTAAGGGTGCTTTCGCATCAACAGGTATGGACGGTTCTTCTGACTGGAGATTCAAGACTCACCTTGCCAACCTCCCAATCTACTATGAGTACAAGGCAGACAACATCACATCTACTGACGCAATCAAGGGTACATTCCTTGACAACTACAAGCAAATCTTTGACCTCTACATCACAGACTCTACCTGTAAGCCAACTGACCTTGCAAGCAAGACAGGTGCAGACGCTGAAACAGAATTCTTTAAGGGCGAAGCAGTATTCTTCCAGAACGGTTCTTGGGAATACGGTATCCTTACAGAAAACGGTATGAAGGACGATGACCTTGGTATGCTCCCAATTTACATTGGTGCTGAGGGCGAAGAGAATCAGGGACTTTGCACAGGCTCTGAAAACTACTGGGTAGTTAACAAGAACTCAAGTGAAGCTGACCAGAAGGCAACTCTTGACTTTATGAAGTGGTGCGTATCCTCTGACAAGGGTACAAAGGCTATGGCTGACGATATGGGATTTGTAATTCCTTTCAAGAATGCTAAGGAAGCAACAAATGTATTCGTTAAGGCTGACACAGAATACACAGCAGCAGGTAAGGAACCTGTATCCTGGAACTTCACAACAATGCCAAGTGAAGACTGGAAAAACGGTGTAGGTACAGCTCTTACACAGTATGCAGCCGGCACAGGTAAGTGGGACGATGTTGTTAAGGCTTTCGTTGACGGTTGGAAAACTGAGTACGCAAAGGCTAACGGCTAATTAAATTAACCGCTTATGTATTAATCTGTCGGACAGGGGGAGCGACAACGCTCCCCCTTTTTCAAAATATGAAAGGCAAATGTTATGTTTAGAAAACCCAAAAGAAAAATTTATTCACTTATATTTGTACTTCCAACATTTGCAGCCTTTATAATTGGTTTTATATATCCCTTTTTCAGCGGTGTATATCTTTCCTTTTGTAAATTCAGAACAACAAGCAACGCAAAGTTTATAGGACTTGACAACTATGTTAAGGCTTTTGAAAACGAGGGCTTTCTCCGTTCGTTCTGGTTTACCGCACTGTTTGTTGTGGTATCAGTTGTGCTTATTAACCTTATAGCTTTCTTTGTTGCTTATGCTCTGACACTTGGCATAAGAGGTTCTAATGTTTTCAGAACTGTATTCTTTATGCCTAACCTCATTGGCGGTATTATCCTTGGTTTTATCTGGCAACAGATTTTCAACGGTGTACTAAAGCACTACGGCACAAACCTTGCCCTTAACTCAACCTTTGGTTTTTGGGGACTGGTAATACTGATGTGTTGGCAACAAGCCGGATATATGATGATTATTTACATAGCCGGTTTCCAAAGTGTACCCAGCGATTTGTATGAGGCTGCAAAAATTGACGGTGCAAATAAAAAGCAGTTACTAAAGAATGTTACAATACCAATGATGATGCCTTCTATCACCATTTGTACATTCCTTACACTTACAAACTCATTCAAACTATTCGACCAGAATCTTGCCCTCACAGGCGGTGCGCCGGGTGTGGTTTCCGAAAGCGGAACAATGATTTATCAGACGGAAATGATGGCGCTTAATATCTACAACACCTTCTATTCCAATGCAAATTCCCGCGGTGTTGGTCAAGCCGAGGCAGTTATCTTCTTCGTTATTGTTGTTGTAATTGCCCTTGCACAGCTTGCAATTACAAGAAAGAGGGAGGTGCAGCAATAATGGCAAAAGTACAGGCTAAAACAAAGGAAAAGGCACCTAAAAAGAAGCAAACTTTGGGTATGAAAATCCTCACAGTTTTGTTCACGGTTGTTTCAATATTCTATGTAATGCCAATCGTTGTTGTTGTGATGAACTCCTTTAAGACAAATGCCGGCATCAGCACGGAGCTTTTTGCCCTGCCAAATGCTGATACCTTCTACGGCTTTAAAAGCTACATCACAGGTATGTTCTACGGCAACTTCCCATTCTACAAGACCATTCTGTGCAGCTTGTTCATTACAGTCGGCGGTGTTTTCCTAATACTCTTCTGTACATCAATGTGTGCATGGTATCTGTCAAGGTCAAACAGCCTTGTTTGCAAAATCATTTACTATTTCTGCATTTTCTCAATGGTTGTACCTTTCCAGATGGTTATGTTCACACTTTCAAAGACAGCCGACACACTTAACCTGACAACTCCTTGGGGTATTTTGATTATCTACCTTGGTTTTGGCGCAGGCTTGGCGGTGTTTATGTTCACAGGCTTTGTCAAGAGTATTCCTGTTGAAATTGAAGAGGCTGCCGATGTTGACGGTGCAGGTCCTATCAGAACATTCTTCAGCGTTGTTCTCCCAATTATGAAACCAACCTTTATTTCAGTTGGTATTCTTGAAACAATGTGGATTTGGAATGACTACCTCCTGCCCTACCTCATCCTTGACAAGGGTAAATACAAGACTATCCCAATACATATTCAGTACCTAAACGGTAGCTACGGACACACAGACACAAGTGCCATTATGGCTCTTATTGTTCTTTCTATTGTACCAATTGTTATCTTCTACTTTGCTTGTCAGAAGTATATCATTGAGGGTGTTGTTGCAGGTGCTGTTAAGGGATAAATCCTGTTAATTAAATATTGTACTAAATTAGGGAGTTGTGAATACAACTCCCTTTTTTTAGGTATGAGGTAATAGTGAAAAAGTATATGTTATTCCCAGCCACAAAACTGTCATTCCAAGCTTGTCGAGGAATCCCCCATCTCTACCACTCATTTTGTTATAGAAATCATACTTTCATATAACCTATTAGTGTCGGTTTAGGCACTACTGCTTTCCTTTCATATTCCTCCCTCAAAATGACATAGTTTATGGTGGGTATCACTGCACCAAAATAATAAGAGGAAGTGCGTTACTCTATCGTGACGATAGGTTTCTGCACTTCCCCTTTTTATTTTGTGTTATTTATGATTTAATTATCCTTTGTAAATATTACCGCTTTTATTTCCGCTGAATTTGCAATTTTTGATTGTGGCTTTTCCCTGTGATATCGCTATTCCGTATTGCATACAATTCTTTATTGTACAACCGGTAATCTTAAGGTCGCAATCCTTGCTGTTTGTATTAATACCGTGATGTGTCAAAACATTATTTATTTTACATCCGGTAACAGTTGCCTTTGCTTTTGTAAAATACATACCCTGTGAAGTTGAATTACTAATTTTATTTTTCTTGAGAACACTTCCTTTTGTTCCCTTGCAGTAGATACCGTTTCTTTTGCTTGAAGTAATAGTATTGGAATTTACTTTCAGAGAATTTGAGTCTGTTATCGCAATTCCGTCAAAGCACTTATCAATCTTGTTATTTGTAACAGATGTGCCGTTGCACTTATCCTGCAAGAAAATTCCGTAACAGGTGTTTCCCTTACCGGTATAATAAACCTTATTATTATTGACCTTACAATTTTTTGCGTCATTCAAAAGAATTGCAGTGTACTTTGGTGTATAAATTGTATTGTCGTATAATGTGACGCCGTTAATACAGTGGTCGCCCTTGATGTATCTGTCCTTGTAATTGGCGGGAACTTGGTCACCGAACAGGATTATACTTTTAGCGTCCTCTTTAGTTACAATTTGCTTAATTGTGTTTCCGGAAATAACAGTATTATCCTTCTTTGTGTTAAGCTTTAATTTCCAATTTTTCATAACATAGGAGTTGGTGCAGGATTTATAGTTATTTTTAATATTCATAAACAGAATACCTCCGCCACAGGATAACATATCATTATCCTTAATGGTGGAATTCCTATAATTTACACAGGACACAGCATAGCTTTTCAGATTTGTAAAGGTGTTGTTATCTATGTGCATATTTGTAAAATACAAACCCTCAACGCTGTTGTGTGAGCCAACTCCACGACCAACATTGTTGAATTTACAGCCTGTTACAGTTATGTTTTTGTTCTGATACTTGTCAAAGTTGCCCATTTCTGTTGTCTTTTTAAGATTTACATCAAGCTGGAGTGCTTCTTCGTGTTCATAGGATGCATCAAGGGAAATGTGGTCTTTGAAGGTACATTTCTTAACAACCATATTATTAACTGCTCCAACCTCTACCATATGACCTTCAACATCCTTTTGGAAAGTGCAGCCGATGAGTTTAACATTTTGTGCGTGGGCAAGTTTGAAAATGCAAAAACCTTTATCTTTTTTTGTGCCGTTTCCGTTCCATACACCGCCTTGGATTGTGATGTTTTTGTAGTAATAGCCTGAGGAATAACTACCAAGGTCACCGAATCTGAGCATAACCTTTTTGGTATCTTTTGGCATAACCCTTGTATATACCACTCCCTTATCGGAAACAATCTTTGTGTTTGAATACACACTTAATCCTCTTGAAATGGACATACTCTTTGTAACATGGATTACATATGGATCCTTGGCAGTTGCTACATCTTTCGCTCTGTAAAGTGCTGACTGCAAGGATTCTTCGGTTCCGTCAGAAACAGTTATGTCATAGGTTTCTGCTCCCGAAACACCCTGTACAGTAATGGTACTAAGTGCAAAAATAATGATTAAAATCAAAGAAAATATCTTTTTCACAAAATAACCCCCAATAAATTAAAAATATTACAAAGCCTCAGCTTAAAAGCTGAGGCAATTTTTTCATCCAACTGCTGATTTCTATATGCTGTGGGCAAACTGACTCACACCATTTGCAGTCAATACAGGCTGTTGCTTCACCGCCGATTAAGGCTACACTGCCACGGTAGTAATCCTTGGCAACCTCGGGGTCGCTGTGGATATACAGCTTGTTAATAGCGTCAAAGTTCCTTGGAATTGCAACATGCTGGGGACATCTGTTGCACTTGTAACAGCTGTTGCAGTCTATTTTTCTAAGTGCCAGAAATGTCTGCTGAGCCTTTTTGATAGCCACAACACGCTTACCGCTAAGCATTCCGATTGAAGAAACCTTGGCATAAGACAAGTTTTGATTGATGTTGTCATAACTTCCCATATCGGACAATACACAGCTTACGCCCTCTTTGTCCCACAGGTACTGCATTGCAATTTCAACAGGCTCTGCACAAATTTCGTCAAACACAACCCTTGTCATCGGAGGGACATTTGCAAGATAACCGTTGCGTAGTGGCTCCATTATGTTTACGCCCATTCCCTTTGCTTTGGCATATTCAAGCCCCTTTAGTCCTGCCTGATATTCTTCGTCTATGTAATTAATGTGAATTTGGCAAAAATCCCACTCGTTCCAATAGTCGCAAATCCACTTGAACATATCAAAATCATCATTAAAGGAAAAGCCTATGTACTTTACCTTGCCCTGCTTTTTCGCCCTCAAAAGGCTGTTCAGCACATTGTACTTTATAACCTTGTTATCCCAATGGTTTGCGTCAAGGGAATGAAGAAGATAAAAATCAATATGGTCGGTATGAAGTCTGTCAAGTTGAATGTTAAGGTATTTGTCAAAGTCGCTTTCATTTTCATACAGCCATACGGGAGCTTTAGTTGCAAGATAAACCTTGTCACGGTAACCCTCCAGCAGAGCGTCTCCTGTTACTCTTTCGGCAACTCCGTCATTATAGGAATATGCTGTGTCGATATAGTTTACACCGTTATCTATGGCATATCTTATCAGTTGTTTTGAATATTCTTCATCAATGGTATTAGAATTTGGATACACAGGAAGTCGCATTGTTCCAAATCCCAGGGCAGAAACTCTCTCCCCTGTATTTCCGAAGTTTCTGTATTGCATAAGCACCTCATTGCATTTAGGGTATCAAAAATGCACTGCACCGCTGACAAAGAGTATTGCGGTGGGCATTGAGATTTATCAAAAATTACGATAAACCCCTATACCGCTGTAAAAATATTCTTCTTTTTAAGAATATTCACAGTTATTGGTACTCCCTAATACAAATATATAATAACACATTTTTAAAATGTTTACAAGGGTATATTTTACCTTTTATTAACCATATTTTACCTTTTTTCAACCATATGAACATCAAGCTGATTGTAAGGTATTGAGATATTGTTACTGTCAAGGGCTTTCTTTATATCCTCGTACATATCGTAATAAACATCCCAGTAATCTTCGGTTTTTGCCCAAACCTTTACTATAAAGTCCAATGAGCTTTCGCCAAAGTTATCTATCCTTACAAATGGAGGTTCCGGAGTATTCAGTACCTTTTCGTTTTTGGATACTGCATCCTTAATGACCTTTTTTACTGTTTCAACATCTGCATTGTATGATACGGGAACTTTAATATCCACTCTTCTGTATGGCTCCGCTGTAAAGTTAACTACCTCTTTTGAAGAAATAACGCTGTTGGGAATCATAATGCATCTGTTGTCGTAGGTTAGTACCTTGGTGTGCATTAAATCAACCTGAAGAACTGTACATCTGTCCTCACCCATCTCGATTTCATCTCCTGTAACGAAGGGTCTTGAAAACAGCAGAATAATTCCGCAGGCAATGTTTGAAAAGCTGTCCTTTAGTGCCAAAACAATGGCGGCAGCTGAGGCTGAGAAAAATGCTACAAGTCCTGTTGTGGAAATGCCCAGTTGAGAAAGTGCTGTCAGCACAATAAGTATGTAGCAGACAATCTTAACAGTATTTATGATAAACTTTTCCAAGGAATAGTCCATCTTTGATCTGTCCAGTATTTTCTTGATAATCTTTGCTAAGGCTTTTGTTAGGAAATAACCTGCAACAAGGATAACTGCAACAACAAATAGGTCGGGCAGTATTCCTTTTATAAAATCAATTATTTTTTCCGACAATTTATCCATTGTTACCTCTACTTCACCATACCGCTGTGAAATTCCATATTAATCTGTGAAATCTCCTTTTCACCGTCTATGTAGGGCTGATACATAGACATTACATCAAACCCTACTGAACCCTCACAGCTTTCCTCCCCAAAGGAGAGAGAATTTTTCACTATTTCAATTCTCTCTTCCCTTGTGGTATGGGCAATTTTTATTGATTTATACATACTTTGAACCTCGCTTTGTGCCTTGCAAATTAAACAACAACAGTTGACCTTGGGTCAACATCCACATCATACTGCTTTCCCTTGTAGTTTACAGAGAAATGATACGGTTCGTCGTCTGTGTTAACAAAAACTACTGCTGTACCGTCTTCGCAATTTCTTGCAAAAGCCCAGTGCAGACATTCAATCATAACCTGCTCATAGTCGCCGTATTTTAATGGATTGCTGTTACTGCGAATTTTTGCAAGCTCTCCGATATGGTCAACAAGGTCTTGATTTTCAATAGGAATATTGTCAACATCAACCGCAGGACGAAGTGCAATATCTCCTCCGTCCTTTTTGTTACCCTTAATTCCCCATTCACTTCCGTAGTAGATAGATGGAACTCCGGGCAAGGTGTAAAGGATTGAATATACATTAAACAAATCCTTTTCATCTTTTATAAGGGATGCAACTCTGTTTACATCGTGGTTATCCACAAAATTGTAAAGCAGTTTATCCTTATAAAGACCCCATTCCCTGTTAAACTCTCTGTTTACATTAAAGCCTATGTCGCAAAGATTTTTGCTGTTAAGGCTGTTGCAAATTCCGTTAAACAGGGCATAGTTTGTAACGGAGTCAAGCAAATCAGGCTGTAACCAGCGTGTGTATTCGCCCTTGGTGATTTCGCCCATAAGCCAAAAGTCCGGTTTCTTCTTGGTTGTTGTTTCCTTAAGCTCACGGAAGAACTGCAAATCTATGCAGTCTGCGGCATCGAGCCTGATTCCGTCAATATCCCAAGCATCAATCCACTCTTCAACTGCCTTTAGCAGATGATTTCTTACATCGGGATTTTGCATATTAAGCTTAACAAGCAGCTCGTAACCCTCCCAGCTGTCGTAGTGGAAACCGTCATTGTAGCTGTTGTTCATATCAAATCTAAGTCCGCTGAACCATTCGCAATAGGGTGAGCCTTCACGGTGCTTGCGTACCTCTTCAAAAGCCCAAAATCTTCTGCCAACATGGTTGAACACACCGTCAAGTACAATTTTGATGTCTGCCTCGTGGAGATTTTTTGCAACTAAAGTAAAATCCTCATTTGTACCAAGTCGGGAATCCACCAAGGTGTAGTCGGTTGTGTCGTAGCCGTGAGTTGCACTTTGGAAGATTGGTCCTATATAAAGGGCAGTTATGCCAAGCTTTTTAAGGTGAGGGATATAGTCTATTATTTTAAGAATGTCATGGGAGGCATTATCTCCGCCTTTATTTTCCATTTCACATCCAAAAAATCCTAAGGGATAGATGTGGTAGAAAATAGCCTCGTTAATCCAATTTGTTTTCATTAGGGCACCTCCAAAAAACAATCTACCTTATTTTATACGATTTAACCACATGAATGCAACACTTTATTTTAAATTTTCGGTAACTATTTGTAATAAATTTAAAAAAAGTTATAAAATTTTATATTGCCTAAAGGTGTTATTATATGTTATTATATACTTGGATTTTAGGATACATAAAACTTTCTACTAAATTTGTGGTTTAAATATTTGAAACAGGAGGAAACATTATGAAAATTAAAAGGATAATTGCATTATTGCTCATTACCGTAACACCGTTGATTGCTGTAACAGGCTGTTCCGAGGAAAAAGAGCCTGAACAGATTATCAAAGGCTACAAGGACAGCCAAGTTTACAGTGACAACAACGAAAATGACAAAGAAAATTTCAGCAAATATATTTATGAGAAAGGTGCAGAAAAGAAGTTTGCTAAGTCTCAGGACTACGAAAAGGTAACTGCTGAAAATAAGGAAGATATTTCAGGAATTTTTGAAGATTTTCAGAAATGGGCAAGCATCAGCACATTTCAGGATGAATATGATATTAAGCCTGACATAGTAACAGAGGGCGACTACTTCTGTATTGTTGACAGCGACCTAAACAACGACAATATCGGACAGAGAAAGTCCCGTACAGTTTACCGACAGTACACACTGTACCTTTACGACACAGAAAGTCACACACTGTACTACATAAACCACGATATAACCTAAAATTCGAACTGTAATTCACACTAAAAAACAGGAGCATTTTTTCGCTCCTGTTTTTGTTTTAGTATTCAAAAATAATCACATTTTCCCTAATCTCTTATCCCTTTTTGCCTTGATTATTCGGGAGAGGTATATTGCGGGGGTGTCGCACAGGCTGGTTACTACGAAAATTATGTAGCTTGACAGCATAATGCTGAAAAGTGTAGGAATATCGTATGTTCCAAAGAATGCAAACAATGTGAAAAGGGCTGTGTTCAGTATTTGAGAAATTAGTGTTGAACCATTATTTCTCAGCCACAGAAATCTCTTTTTATCTCCAAAACGCTTTTCCGTTAATTTCCACCATGCGTGGTAAAGCTGTACATCTACAAGCTGGGAAATTGCGTACACAACAAGGGATGAAATCATCATTCTGGGTGTATTTGAGAATACTCCCTGTATTGACGGCATAACCCAGTCGGAATTTGACGGTGTATACAGCATCCAGCTTTGGGAAATCAGCATAAAGAATACTGAGGCGAAAATTCCTATTCCCACAGCCTTGTTTGCCTCTTTTTTGCCCTCGTTTTCGCTTAAAATATCTGTTGCAAGGAATGTTACTGCGAAGAATACATTGCCAAGTGTTTGCTCCATACCAAAGGCATTGACAAGTATTAAACACTCAATATTTGCCGTAATGGTGGCTATTGCGGTGACGGCATAAAGTCCTGCCTTGCCGAAAATATAGTAAGCAATCAGTGCTGACGAAAAAATAACTACAAGTGAACCTAAAAGTAAAAGCTCGTTAATCAAAGTAATTCTCCTCCTCATTTTCTGCCCCAACGCCAAAGTCGGTGTTATTCATTAAAATATCAACTCTGTTGTTGTCAATATATTTTGGGGCAATATTTTTTGAAAAAATCTCTATGACCTCTTTGTCAGGCTTAACAGGAGTTGTGTTTTCGTTCATTATGTTGACGCAAACTCTTTCAAAGTACTTTAAGCCTGTTTCTAAGTCAGTTGTCATACTCTTTTCTGTTTGACCCTTTAGTCCGAAAAGCAGACACACTTCATCGGCATATTTTGAAATATCCTTAGGTGATGCACTGTCAAAACCTTTTTTCATCACTTCTTCACGGTAGGGAATATCAAAGGTTTCTACTCCGCTTTTTATTTTTACTGTGATGTTATCTTTACTAAACCTTTCCTTAATAGCAGGAACTTCATCTTTGTGAAGGTAGTGACATTCAAAGTGCAAGGCATTAATTCCCCTATCCTTACAAGTGTCAAGAATTTTGTCCATTGTCTTTTCGTCCAAGTCACAAAAACTGCCGGAATTAATCACTTCAAGCCTTTTGTAAATCCCTTTAACTTTAGAAAGTACATTACAGTTCAGCCTGAAATTTTCTTCCTCATCCTTGCAAAAATCAAGGTGATAGTCGCAAAAGGTGCATCTTCGCCACTTGCAACCGCTTCCCCTTAACAGGACAATTTCCCGTGGGTTTTTGTCGTTAATTACGCTGTATCGTTCCATAAATACTCCTTTACATTGACGGAAACAGCAAAGAAAAAAGGGTGCACTACGGCACCCATTACAATAGAATTAATCATTGCTATAATCCGTAGTTTTGTTTATCGTCAGGATGGTTTCGAACTGACTGGCTTTTGCCAATGAAGATTATACAACATAATACAAACTATTGCAACTATTTTCTTGCTAATGCAAAAAGTATTTGTTACAATAGAAATAAGAAAGTCAGGAGGTCTATTTATGAAAAAAATATTAGCCTGTATTTTACTGTTATCAATAATCACAGCTTTGTTTGGCTGTGGAAGTGACAATAAAAAGGATGGTGACAAAAAGGTGACGGAAAACTACGGAACAGGACATAAAATCTACATAAGAGAGGGTTACTCCGACAAAATAACAGCAACATTTTTCAGCACAGAAAGTGAGGAAAAGGAAACTGTTAATCTCAAACTGTTAAAAAAGGGTGACGACTACAACACCTACTGTTGCAGTGGCGACACAGAAAAATATGACCGAGTTATTTTTACAGGTGATGATACAGACAAATCAATGGAGCTTGCCTTTAACGACTATGTGAACGGTTATCACTTAACAGCGGGCAGTTCACAGGGAAACATTGGTATTCCATTTGTGTATGACGAGGAAGAAAAGGCTATTGATTACACTACTGTATCACTAAAATACAACAAGGATGCAAATAAAAAAATATTCATTTGGGTGCCTGACGGATACGACAAAAATGACAAAGAAACAAAATATTCCGTAATGTATATGTGTGACGGTCAAAACCTTTTTGACAAATTCGCCACCACCTACGGTTGCTGGAATGTGGCTGAAAGTGCTATGTCTATGATGGCAAACAGCAGTAACAAGTGCATTATTGTGGGAATTGACGACGGTGACGGAAACCGTGACAGCGAGCTTACACCTAACCTTGGCAAGGTTCAAAAGGGAGACCATATGACCCACGATGAATTTGAAAACGGTACAGGCAAGGAGTACTGCGACTTTGTGATTAACACAGTTATGCCCTACATAAATAAAAACTACAATGTTTACACCGACAGAGAGCATACAAGCGTTTGCGGTAGCTCATCAGGCGGAATTGAGGCTTTTTACATTGGTATGGAGCATCCAGACAAAATTTCTTCCATAGGGGCTTTGTCACCTGCATTTATGCTTTACGGTGATGATGTGTGGAACGATTATCTTAAGGGTTTGAAATTTGAAGGCAACGAGCCACTTGTTTACATCTACAACGGTGACGGCGACAGCCTTGAAACAAGCCTTATGGAATATGCAAAGAGGATGCCCACCTACCTTGAAAAAATCAACTATCCAAAGGACAAGGTTATTCTAAAGGAATACAAAGAGGCTTGCCACAACGAGCATTTTTGGAGGGCTATCTTCCCCGACTTCCTGAAATATACTTTTGAGGGTGACTAAGTGTTGTTAAGTTGAGGAAACCGCAAGAGGAATTTTAAAGATAAGCAGTTGGAATTATATCAACACTAATGGGTCATATGAAATTATGAACTAAACAAAGGCTCCATCGGATGAGGGAGCTGTCGGCTCTGCCGACTGAGGGAGCGAAAAAGTAGTCAATACATCTCGGTATGTCTTTAGTTTCATAATATGAGTCAGAACATATAACCATACTATCCTATAAAGACAAAACGAGCAAAAGAGGAAAATTTTTCCCTCCTTCCACCGCAAGCGGTCCCCCTCCCCCCTCTGGTGGAGGCTTTCTTATAGGAAAATTTTTTCTGCAAAGTGTTGACAAAAGGAACATTTGAGAATAAAATAAGTACTTAAGAGCAATGACAGGGACAGTCTGTACACAAGTCCTTTCAGAGAGTTGCCGTTTGGTGCAAGGCAATAAGGATTGATGCGGAAAATCACCCTTGAGCTGACATCTGAAATAAAATAAGTAAGAGAGTCCGTATGTTCTGCGTTAAAGGACAGCATATGTTAGTGTGCGTACAAGTGATTGTCTTTGACAATAAGAAGAGTGGTACCACGGAGATTTTGGTCTTCGTCTCTTTGTGAGACGAAGGCTTTTTATTTTTTTGAGAATAGAGGTAAATAGTATGTTAACACTTGACAAAATCTATCACGCATCCCATGTTCTCAGGGATGTTGTGAGAGAAACTAAGCTGGTGGCGGCTCCAAAAATCAACAAGGATTGTAATGTGTATCTTAAGCCTGAGTGCTTACAGCTTACAGGTTCTTTTAAGCTGAGAGGTTCGGGATATATGATTTCACAGTTAAGTGATGAAGAAAAGTCCCACGGTGTTATTGCCTGTTCTGCCGGCAATCACGCACAGGGCGTGGCACTTGCCGCCACAAAGTACGGCATCAAGTCACTTATCTGTCTGCCTGACGGTGCGCCGATTTCCAAGGTTGAGGCTACCAAGAACTATGGTGCAGAGGTCTGTATGGTTCCCGGTGTTTACGATGACGCTTACAACAAGGCTATTGAACTTCGTGACAAGTGCAACTACACATTTGTTCACCCCTTTGACGATATTAATGTAATTGCAGGTCAGGGTACAATCGGTCTGGAAATTATGGAGGAAATGTCCGATGTTGACGCTGTTGTTGTTCCAATCGGCGGTGGCGGACTAATCAGCGGTGTTGCATTTGCCTGTAAAAAGCTGAATCCAAAGATTAAGGTTTACGGTGTACAGGCAGAGGGTGCGCCAAGTATGTTTGAGTCCATAAAGCAGGGCAAGATTGTTTCTCTTGACAGAGTTAACACCATAGCTGACGGTATCAAGGTTAAGGAGCCCGGCGAAAACACATTCCAGCTTGTAAGGGACTATGTTGACGAAATCGTAACTGTAAGTGAGGACGAAATTTCCTCTGCAATTTTGGCACTTATTGAACAGCAGAAGATGATTGCCGAGGGTGCAGGTGCAGTTTCTGTAGCGGCGGTAATGTTTAATAAACTTCCTGTTAAGGGCAAAAAGGTTGTCTGCGTTGTTTCAGGCGGTAATATTGATGTTACAATCCTATCAAGGGTGATTAAGAGAGGTCTTATGAACACAGGCAGAAGCGCCGGTCTTTGCATTGAGCTTATGGACAAGCCGGGACAGCTTGAACAGGTTTCAAGAATTATTGCAAAATGTGGCGGTAATGTTATTTCTGTTCATCACGAAAGAGCAAGTGAAACTGCCGACATCAACGGTTGTTACCTAAGACTTGTACTTGAAACAAGGAACTTTGACCACATCAAAATGATTGAGGATGCACTAAAGGAACAGGGCTTTAAGCTGGTATAAAATATAAATTGAACAATACAGAATGAAAAGGAGTTTTTGAAAATGAGCAAAAAAGTTTACACAAAATCAGCACCGGACGCTATCGGACCATATTCACAGGCTGTTGTTACAGGAAACCTTGTATTCACATCAGGTCAGATTGCCATTAACCCCGAAACAGGAAATGTTGAGGCTACAACAATAGAAGAGCAGACACATCAGGTTTGCAAAAACCTTACAGAGGTGCTGAAAGCCGCCGGAACTTCCATTGACAACGCAGTAAAGACAGTTTGTTTCCTGAAAAATATGGAGGACTTCGGAGCATTTAACGCAGTTTACGGAGAATACTTCCAGTCAAAACCGGCTCGTTCCTGCGTAGCCGCAAAGCAGTTGCCAAAGGATGTACTTGTTGAGGTTGAGGTTATTGCAGAGGTTTAATACTAATACCTGATAGAAAGTAGATAATTTTTTATGAAAAATCGAAACGGCACCATATCGGTGCCGTTCTTTCATTTTATCATATTATTTTCTGCTAAAAAACATACTGAATATTCCTATAATCAACCATCCAAACACAAAGATTTTGAACCAAGGTATTTCTGTAAACATAGACGGAACAATATCAGGCTGTGAAAAAATCAAACTGACAATCAAACCAATTAACACACCTATCAGCATAAATACTGCTATAATAACGGCAGATAACAAGCCACCAATGACAACAGAAAATAAGAGAATAGCCAAAACAGTACCCGGACTGAAATTATTACCAATTTCTTTTCTTTCCTCTTTGCTGAGTTTTTTCAGTTCGGCTTTTTTCACTGCAATTTGCACCCTTGTTTCTAAGTTTTGGGATTGAGCTTCTCCGGACTCGTCAACATAATCGCTTTCGTAATTTACAGTAGTAAAAAATGTATTTCCTTCTGAATTGAATAAACAGGAATATATATCCCCCATTGTTTCATATTTGTCAAGCATTTCTGTACCGCACAAAAATTCAACAGCCAAACCTTCCTCGTGGAAACTTTCGGTACAATGAATGTGAAATACAGCGTTTTTCTTTTTATTGACAAAATAACCATCACCGTAAGAATTTACAAAGGGAGAACCTTTGACAGAACCCTGTTTCACAAAGTCGGGGTATTCCCCCTTATATCCGTGATTTTCCATAAGGCTTTGAATTTTTGCCCTTGTTTCCTCGGGCACACTTGACTGTACTAAGACACTCGCCTGTGACGGATAATCCTTTTGTGTTTCTGAAATAATCTTGTAAATATCCCTCCAAATAATCTCGTATTCCTTGCAGTTAAGCTTATCAAGAAGTTTTTTCAGCACCCTTTCTTTTTTAGAATTAGAAAAATTATTCTCCAGTTCCTCTACAAGGGTTGTCAATTCCCTAAATTCATACTTTGCAATTATGGATTTAAGCTTGGGAAAATCCTTTGACTTGTATTCTTCAAGGTCATAGCTCCAACCATATTCGGATAATTTTGAAATTTCCATAATCAAAGGTAAATTATCTTTTTCACTTTCGTTTAGCAGATTTTTTGATACATTACATTTGCTTACAATTTCACTTGCAACATTACTAAGATAACTCCAAGGGGAATCACCAAAGGGCTGAATATCTGCTCTGAATATTTTTACATCTAATTCGGCGTTGGTAAAATTAATGGAAAACGGTTTAGAAGTATCTTCTTCGTATTCTATAAGTTGACCTGATAATATGTATTTGTCATTTTCCTTTGAAAGTGTGAGTGACTCAATACTGTCAAATTTAACATCATCACTGAAAGAATCATCAGCATTTAGGAGTGTTAATGTATAAATGTATGTTTCATACAGGTCAGTTACAATCTGAATATTCTCCCCTACTCTTTTAATATTATCCCAGAGAATTTCACCCTTAATCATATCCCAAAGGAGATTTTTCACTTCTTTCTCAAGACCGTCTGAAGTTTCTTCAAAACGATTTTTCTTTTCAATGTCAAACATCAGCACCTGATTATGACAGGCTTTCATAAATTCAGCAAATACCACATTGTCGGAGTCTTTGTCGATATATTCCTTAATCTGATAATAATTTTCTGCTAAATCATGGGAATCCAATATATATTTACAGATAATCTTTTTTATTTTTCTGATTTTCTTCAAGTTTTTAGAGGTCATTTGATTTGGCTCTAATTCTAAAATTTCTTCTTCCATATCATAAAAAATATCAATACAATTCAGTATATCTTTGCTGACCTTTGAAACATCCATTTATTTTCACCTCTTTTAATTATTGTATCACACCTCACAAATCAAGTAAACATCTATAAAAAAGCAAAATACACAAAATATTTAACCATAATTTTACCCTTTCACCCCTTTACATTTTATATAAATCGGTTTATAATATACATAGATAATTGTGAATTGTTACAATTATTAAAAATGTGTTTGTACATAATAGAAAAATTTATGTCATTATATTTTAAATTGTTTGGAGGTAATTACAATGGCAAGATTTACACTACCAAGAGACCTGTACCATGGCAAGGGTTCTCTTGAGGCACTAAAGGATTTTGAAGGTAAAAAGGCTATCATCTGCGTTGGCGGTGGTAGTATGAAGAGATTCGGCTTTTTGGACAGAGCAGTTTCTTACCTTGAAGAAGCAGGTATGGAGGTTAAGCTGTTTGAAGGCATTGAGCCTGACCCATCTGTTGAAACAGTTATGAAGGGCGCTCAGGCTATGCTTGACTTTGAGCCTGACTGGATTATTGCTATGGGCGGCGGTTCACCTATTGACGCTGCAAAGGCTATGTGGATTAAGTATGAATATCCTGACATCACATTTGAAGAAATGTGCAAGGTATTCGGTATTCCTCACCTAAGACAAAAGGCAAAGTTCTGTGCTATTTCTTCAACATCAGGTACAGCTACTGAGGTTACTGCTTTCTCTATCATCACAGACTATTCAAAGGGCATCAAGTACCCAATCGCTGACTTTGAAATCACTCCTGATGTGGCTATCGTTGACCCTGATTTGGCAGAAACAATGCCTAAAAAGCTTGTTGCTCACACAGGTATGGACGCAATGACACACGCTGTTGAGGCTTATGTTTCCACAGCTAACTGCGACTACACAGACCCACTTGCACTTCACGCAATTAAGATGATTCAAAGTGACCTTGTTAAGTCATACAACGGCGATATGGACAAGAGAGCAAGTATGCACAACGCACAGTGCCTTGCAGGTATGGCATTCTCCAATGCTTTGCTTGGTATTGTTCACTCAATGGCTCACAAGACCGGTGCTGCTTTTGCTGACTTTGGCGCACACATCATTCACGGTGCTGCTAACGCAATGTACCTGCCAAAGGTTATTGCATTTAACGCAAAGAATGAAACAGCCGCAAAGAGATATGCTGACATTGCTGACTTTATGAAGTTAGGCGGAGATTCTGTTGAAGAGAAGATTCAGCTCCTCATTGATTACCTGAGAGGTATGAATGACGACCTTAACATTCCTCATTGTATCAAGAACTACGGCGCTGACTCCTACCCAACAGAGCAGGGCTTTGTTCCTGAGGATGTATTCCTTGAAAGACTACCTGAAATTGCAAAGAATGCTATCGGCGACGCTTGCACAGGCTCTAACCCTCGTCAGCCAAGCCAGGAGGAAATGGAAAAACTTCTCAAGTGCTGTTATTACGACACAGAGGTTGATTTCTAATTTCTTACATATAATAATGAAAAAGAGGCTGTTACTGATGTAGCAGCCTTTTGATTATGGAGGAATACTATGAGAAGATTAAAGGACGACAAAGGCAGAACCTTAGAGGAATTTTTGTCAGCTTATTCCCCAAAGGATTACCCAAGACCCTCAGTCACTGTTGATATTGCATTATTTTCTGTAAAAGAAAATAAAATCAGCGTACTTCTTATAAAAAGGGGCGGTCACCCCTACCTTGACTACTGGGCATTGCCCGGGGGATTTACCGAAAGCAAGGAAACCGTTTATGAAAGTGCCGAAAGAGAGCTTTTTGAAGAAACTAACCTAAGTGACATTCCACTTGAAGAGCTGGGAGTATTTTCAGAGCCAAGCCGTGACCCAAGGAGTTGGACAATGACTGACGCATTTTTCGCCCTTGTTGACAGGGAGAAAATCTTCCCAAAGGCAGGAGATGACGCAAGGGATGTACATTGGTTTGACATCACCATAAAAAGCGGTGAAAACACAGTTGAGTTATTGCTGAAAAGTGACGAGGATGAATTTAATATTATTCTTGAAAAGAATATTAAAAAGGGTGTCACAGGTGACTACTCAATGTTTAAAACGGTGGAAAATAACGGAATTGCCTTTGACCACGGAGAAATTATAGCCAAAGCCCTTGACAAAATGAATTTTTTAAAATAATCTGTTCCTATAACCACTTTAGGAGGAATTAATTTGAGCATTAAAAAATACACAATAGGCACACCTTTTGTTACAGACGCAACTGTAAAAGAGGTTAAAGCTGAAAATTCTATCAGAGAATATATTTCTGTAAAAGAAAATACTATTGAACTTACCTTTCCCCTTTCCCCTGACGACATAATTTACGGACTGGGGGAACAATTGGGTGGAATTAACAAGCGTGGCAGAAAGTACCGCAGTTTCTGCTCTGACGACCCTTGCCATACAGAAGATAAAGAGGCACTGTACGGTGCACACAATTTCTTTGTACTTAGCGGTAAGGACAATTTCGGAATTTTCATTGACTTTCCCGGAGAAATTCATTGGGATATGGGTTTTTCCAAGGAGGATGAAATTTCCATTGTAATCACAGGTACTGACGCTGATATTTACGAGATTTCCGGCGAAAGCGAAATGGAAATTGTTAAGGAATTTAGGGATTTAATCGGCAAAAGCTACCTACCGCCTATGTGGGCATTCGGCTATCAGCAGAGCAGATGGAGTTACCCAAACAAGGAGCAGATTGACCGAATTGTTAAGGGTTACGAAGATGCTGACATTCCACTTGACACAGTTTACCTTGACATTGACTATATGGACAACTTTAAGGACTTTACCGTCAACGAGGAGGCTTTCCCTGACTTTAAGGAGTATGTTGCTACTCTTAAGAAAAAGGGAATCAGACTTATCCCAATTATTGACGCAGGTGTAAAGTGTGAAGATGGTTATGATGTTTATGACGAGGGTGTAGAGAATAACCACTTCTGTAAGGACAGAAACGGTGACGACTTTAAGGCGGCTGTATGGCCGGGAATTTGCTGTTTCCCAGATTACCTGAAACCTGAATCAAGAAAATGGTTTGGTGACAAGTTCCTCACCCTCACCGAAAAGGGCATTGAGGGATTTTGGATTGATATGAATGAGCCTGCCCTATTTTTCTCTATGGAAAGGTTTAAAAAGGCTGTTGACTATGTTAAAAAGTACAACGGTGAGGATTTGAACTGCTGGGATTTCTTTAGTTACAGGGATCAGTTCTCCAATCTTTCCAACAACAACGAGGATTACAAAAATATGCACCACCTTGACGGCAAGGTAAGCCACTATGATGTCCACAACCTTTACGGATATATGATGATGAGGGGCGTAAGTGAAAGTCTGCCGAAGGATTCTCTGCTGTTCTCGAGAGCGTCCTACATTGGCTCACACCGTTACGGCGGAATTTGGACAGGTGACAACACCTCTTGGTGGAGCCACATTCTGCTAAACCTTAGAATGTTGCCATCCCTTAATATGTGCGGTTTTATCTACACAGGTGCAGACTGCGGTGGTTTTAACGGAAATGCAAGCAGAGAGCTTGTAATCAGGTGGATGCAGCTTTCTGTATTTACTCCTCTGTTTAGAAATCACTCTGCCATTGGAACAAGAGATCAAGAGGCATTTGCATTTTCTGACAGTGATGAATTTAAAAGGGTTATTCAGGTGCGTTACAGACTTATTCCATATCTTTATGACCTTGCGAAAAAGTGCTGTGACAACAACGAATTGATGTTCAAGCCCTTGGGATTTGAGTACAAGGACAAGCTGTCAAAGGAATGTGACGACCAACTTTTACTTGGTGAAGAAATTATGATTGCCCCGATTTATGAGCAGAACAAGTCGGGCAGAACTGTTTATCTCCCTGAAGAAATGACATTCTACAAGCTTTCGGGAAACAAGGTTACACATAAGGAAAAATTGTCACAGGGTATTCACTATGTTGATGTTGCCCTTGACGAAGTACCTCTCTTTGTTAGAAAGGGCAAAACTGTTCCTCTTTGTGCACCCGCAAAGAATGTTGACTCCCTTGACAAAACTGTTACGGAGTATTTAGAGGGTTAATTGGCTAAAAAGTGCAAAAAAGAGCAATCCGCTGTGGATTGCTCTTTTTTTAATATTCGACAAAATATTCTGCAACAGGTACTGTGTCGGTGTACTTTGCAATTAGGGATGTCAGGGCTTTTAGTGTGTAGGTGTCGCCCTTTTTGTAGGTTTTGCCTGTCAGTTCGTCGGTAAAGTCGCACTGTGCTGTTAGTGTAAGGTCTTTTGTCTTGTTGTTGTGGAGTACAAACATAGAGTAATCTCGGCACTCATCTGTTACAGTATAGGCTACCAAGTCACCAACAAAAATTGAAGTATTGTATTCCCCTGTGTAGAAAATCTTGTACTTGTTGCGGATTTCAGTCAGCTTTCTGTAATGCTCCAGCAGACTTCCATCTACTCCATCCTGCTCCTCAACAGAAATACCGTCACCGGCTTTTGTAAACTTTTCGGAAGAATTCCAAGAACGGATGCTGTTCATTCTTGTTGCACCTGTTCCTGTTCTTGCAGTGTACCAGTCCATAGGCTCACGGCGGTTAGGGTCGGCAGAACCTGATGTACCGCCACCGCTTTGTCCGATTTCGTCACCGTAGTAAATCCAAGGCATACCGGCTGATGTCATTTGAATACTTGCAACAAGCTTTAGTCTTTCTGTTGCTGTTTCTTGTGTTTTTGAGTCGGTATAGAAAGCATAAGCCATACGGTTAACATCGTGGTTGTCCAGCATTGTTGAATTTATTGTAACCTTTGAAACATCGGGAGTCTTATCTGCAAAGTCATAAATTTGGCTCATATATCCCGGTATAAATCTGCCCAGCACCTTCTTTGTACCCTTTGCCATTGACTTCATTTCAGCCATATAGAAGAAGTCAAAGTCAGAATCAAGGTCAGCAAAGAACTTTGCCTGATTTGTCTGCATAGAAACCTCAGGCCATACCTCGCCAACGCAGAAAGCGTCAGGATTTTTCTCCTTTACATGGCTTTCAAAATGCTGCCACCACTTATGTGTTATAGAATTTTCCTTGCTGTCGTCGTGGTCACCGCTTGATGTGATACAGTCGTCAATGTGCATTGCGGCGTCAAGTCTGAATCCGTCAACACCCTTGTCAAGCCAAAAGTCGGCAACATCATCAATAGCATCCCAAACCTTTGGGTTGTTGTAGTTTAGGTCAGGCATATTGCCGTTAAAGCAGGAGTAATATCTCATCATTGCAACGGCATCATATGTCCAGTAGCTTTTTTCGGTTACTGATGGGGCACTACTGCTCCAAACATAGAAGTCACGGTAGTCATTTCTATTGTATCTTGAATCCTTAAACCACTGGTGCTGATTTGAGGTATGGTTAACAACAAGGTCAAGAATAACCTTAATACCGTTTTCGTGGAAGGCATTAAGCATTTTGTTAAAGTCCTCCATAGTACCAAAATCCTCGTTAACAGCCTTATAATCTTTTACATCGTATCCGTGGTATGAATCACTTGGATTTATTGGAGTGAGCCATACAACACCCACATTAAGGGACTTTAGGTAATCAATCTTTTTGGTAATTCCGTTAAAGTCACCGCAGCCGTCACCGTCGCTGTCGTAGAAAGAACGGACAAAAATCTCGTAGCCTATTGAGGATGTTCTCCAGTCGTTATCAACAGCTTTAGGGAAATTTCGCACAGTTTTGTTGATATACTTTTGTATAGCAGTTGCGTCCTTTACGTTAACCTCGCTGTCTTCATTTACATCGGACAAATCTGTATCAACGCTCACCTTGGGGTCGTTTATCATCTTTTGGATAAGTGTTGCGTCCTTAACATTAACCTCACCGCTTTTGTCAGCGTCACCTACAACGCCCTGTGTGGACAATGCAGAGGTTTCTTCACTTTCAACCTCTTCAGCACCTACCGGCAGGGTGGAAATTACTGAAAAAAGCATAATGAGAGCCATAAAAACAGACAATAATTTTTTGCTCATATTTTACCTCCGTGATTTTACCGCTAAAACAATCGGTAAAACAGTTTTTAATACACCTTGATTATATAACATTATTATAGATTTGGGAATACTATAAAAGAAAAAAATATTAAATTTACAATTTTTTAAAATCTCAATAAATGAACAAATATAGATAAATTATACAATTTTTTTATTTTACCCTTGATAATACATAGTGTTTATGTTACAATGATATAAAGCTATTTATTAACTTTTTGTAAACTAAGTTAAGGAGGAATACTTATGAACACCGGTACAATCATCACATATTTAGCCGCCGTCGGCGGTGTGATTGCTTTGATTTATGCCGTTATTTTGGCACTTAGAATCAGCAAAAAAGATTCCGGAACAGAAAGAATGAAAGAAATCGCCTCATCTATCAACGAAGGCGCAAAGGCTTTTTTATTCTCAGAATACAAAATCCTTATTGTATTTGTCGCCGTTATATTTGCTGTAATAACAGCTGTTGGTATTGTAACAGGCAACGATACACTTAACTGGAAAACTGCCCTTGCATTCCTGTGCGGTGCTGTTTTGTCCACCGTTGCAGGCTACTGCGGTATGAGTGTGGCTACAAAAGCCAATGTAAGAACCGCTAATGCCGCAAGGAAAAAAGGACTGAACGGTGCTTTATCCGTTGCATTCAGCGGTGGTGCAGTTATGGGTATGTGCGTAAGCGGTCTTGGACTTTTGGGTGTTTGCCTGATTTACGCATTAACAGGTGACGACAATATTTTGTTTGGTTTTTCACTTGGTGCGTCCTCTATTGCCCTGTTTGCCCGTGTTGGCGGCGGTATTTACACCAAAGCCGCTGATGTTGGTGCTGACCTTGTTGGTAAGGTTGAGGCAGGAATACCTGAGGACGACCCACGAAACCCTGCTACAATAGCAGACAATGTTGGCGACAATGTTGGCGATGTTGCCGGTATGGGTGCTGACCTTTTCGAAAGCTATGCCGGTTCACTTATCTCTGCTATTTCACTGGGAGTTATTGCTTTCAGTGGCAGTGCATCTTGGAAATATGCTGTTTTCCCCTGTGTGCTTTCCGCTATCGGACTTATTTCTTCCATCATCGGAACATTCTTTGTCCGTGGCAAGGACGGAAAAAATCCTCAAAAGGCACTTAACACAGGCTCCTATGTAGCATCTGCACTTGTTATTATTTCTTCTGTGCTATTAAGCTACTTTATGCTTGGCTCATTCAGATTTGCCATTGCAATAATTGCAGGTCTTATTGTAGGACTGATTATCGGCACAATTACAGAGATGTACACCTCGGAAAAATACCCATTTGTAAAGAAAATTGCGAAGCAGAGTGAAACAGGCTCTGCAACAACAATCATCAGCGGTATTGCCGTTGGTATGCAAAGTACACTTATCCCAATAATCCTTATAGGCATCGGCATCTTTGTTGCCTATTTTGTAACTAACGGAACAGGAGAAGCAGGAACCTCCGGTATCTACGGAATTGCTTTAGCTGCTGTTGGTATGCTGTCCACAACAGGAATTACAGTTGCTGTTGACGCATACGGTCCAATCGCCGACAACGCCGGCGGTATTGCAGAAATGAGCGAACTTCCTGAAGAGGTCAGAGAGATTACAGACTCCCTTGACGCTGTGGGTAACACCACTGCTGCAATCGGAAAAGGCTTTGCCATTGGCTCTGCTGCTCTTACAGCACTTGCACTGTTCTTCACCTTTGCTCAAAAGGTTGGGGTTACGGCTATCAACATTATGGACTACAAGGTTGTTATCGGTCTGCTTATCGGCGGAATGTTGCCTTTCCTATTCTCTTCCCTTACAATGGACAGCGTAAGCAAGGCGGCTCAGAAGATGATTGAAGAGGTTAGACGTCAGTTTAAGACTATCCCCGGCATATTAGAGGGTAAGAGTAAGCCTGACTACAAGAATTGCGTTGCTATTTCCACAACAGCATCACTCCACCAGATGATACTGCCCGGAGTTTTGGCTGTTATCTCCCCTGTTATTGTTGGTGTGCTTTTGGGTGCAGAGGCACTTGGTGGTATGCTTGCCGGCTCACTTACAACAGGTGTTCTGCTTGCAATCTTTATGAGTAACTCAGGCGGTGCTTGGGATAACGCAAAGAAGTACATTGAGGGCGGTCACCACGGCGGTAAAGGCTCACCAAGCCACAAAGCCGCAGTTGTTGGCGACACTGTGGGCGACCCATTCAAGGACACATCAGGTCCGTCAATCAACATTCTTATCAAGCTTATGACCATTGTAAGCCTTGTTTTCGCTCCGCTGTTCGGCAGTGGTTTGATTGGATAAGAATTTATAAATTTAGTTGTTAATTTAAGGAAGTTGTCTTTCGGCAACTTCCTTTTTTATATTTAACAAACTGTTCATACATTTTGTATTAGTACACAGTTTTTTACACTATTTATTGTATAAAAAGAGAATAGATTTATTTACCCATATTTTGTTAAAATGATATACGGAGTAATTAGGGCTAAAGGATTATCTTTATTGCCCAATTTACTGATTTAGGATTTTTTAGAAAGGAAAGAAATTATGAAAAAGCAAACTATCTCGGTTATACTTTGTCTTTCACTACTGCTTTCTGTTGTTTCTGTCTGCTTTACTGCAAATGCGGTAACTGTTAACAGGGAAAGCACAAAGGCAAATGCTGACCAAAACTCCACAGGAGTTTCAAAAATCACAAGTGCAGACGACTTTTCTTGGGACAATTCTACTGTATATTTTCTACTTACAGACCGTTTCAAGAACGGTAACACAAGCAACGACCACTCCTACGGCCGTGCAACAGATGCAAACGGAAATCCTCTTGCAGGTTGGGACACAGCCCCCGGTACATTCCACGGAGGCGACTTTGCAGGTATTACCCAGGAAATTGAAGCAGGTTACTTTGACGACCTGGGGGTAAATGCAATTTGGCTTTCTGCCCCATACGAGCAGATTCACGGCTATGTTGATTCAGGCGTTGGCTTTGCACACTACTCATATCACGGTTACTATGTCCTTGACTACACCGAGGCAGACGCAAACTTTGGTACTAAGGAAGAATTCCAAACACTTGTTGACACCGCCCACAAGCACGGTATCAGAATTGTTATGGATATTGTTATGAATCACTCCGGCTACAACACAATTGCTGATATGGAGGAGTTTGGCTATGGTACACTTCTACCGGGTGCATTAGACTTTAAGTACAAGCTGGACAGTGTTTCCGCTCTTAACGACCACATTGACTTTAAGACATCAGAAGAGGACTGGGGCAAATGGTGGGGTCCCGACTGGGTTCGTTCAGGTCTTCCAGGCTATAGTGAGGGCAGTGGCGGTGACCTGCAAATGTCACTTGCAGGTCTTCCCGACTTTAGAACAGAAGCTACAAAGAGTGTATCAATCCCACCAATCCTTGAGACAAAATGGACCAGAGAGGGTACATATAACGAAAAAGTTGCAAAGTACGGCAGTTCCGACACAGTTTCCAACTATATTGTAAAGTGGCTTTCAGAGTGGGTTTCACAGTACGGTGTTGACGGTTTCAGATGCGACACTGCAAAGCATGTTGAAAAATCCTCTTGGAAAAAACTAAAAGATTCCTGCGTTAATGCGCTGAAAACCTGGAGAAGTAACAATCCCGGCAAGCCCGGTGCTGACTGGGACGAGGACTTCTGGATGACAGGTGAACATTGGGACCACAAGGTTGGATATGACGGCTACTATTCAGAGGGTGGCTTTGACTCAATGATTAACTTTGATTCATCAGGAACTTGTCTTCCAGGCGCAAGTGCCATCAACGGAAAATACCAAAACTACGCATCAACCATCAACTCAAGGGATGACTTTAATGTTCTCACATACATTTCTTCCCACGACTCTGCCCTTGCAAGATGTGACGATATGATTTATCAAGGTTCAGCTTTCCTGCTACTTCCCGGCGGAATACAGATTTTCTACGGTGACGAAACAAACCGTAAGACTGTACCGGGAATGTCCTTTGACGGTCACGGCGGCAGCGGTCACTCTCTTAGAAGTGATATGAACTGGGATTCTATTGACAAAGAGGAGCTTGCTCACTGGCAAAAGGTTGGTCAATTCCGTAACAGACACGTTGCTGTGGGTGCAGGTGACCATCAGCAGATTACTGCATACAACGGATCAACAGGCTACACTTTCTCAAGAAGCTACGACGACGGCACTGTTGCCGACAACATTATCGCCACAATCGGCGCTCCAAAGAACACAGATATTGCAGTTAATGTTTCCTCTGTTTGGTCTGACGGAAGCACCGTTACTAACTTCTATGACGGAACAACAACTACTGTTGAGGGCGGCAAGGCTGTGTTCAACTCAGGTGCAAACGGAACAATCCTCATTGAAGGACCTATTTCCACCATTAATATGAGCTTAAAGGGCAAGTACTCCTTCTACGACAGTCAGGTGCTTACTGTTTCTCTTCGTGGTGCAGACTTTGCAATGGTTTCCGTAAACGGCGGAACACCGTTCAGAGTTGTAGACGGCGACACATTTACAGTTGGTGAGGATATTGAGCTTGGCGCAGAATTCACGGTTACAATCACAGCCTCAAATGACGAGGAAACATCCAACAAGTCCTACACCTACAAGAAGAAGGACCCGGCAGCCGTTACAAGAATTTACTTTGACAACAGCCAGTATCAGTGGAACAAGGTAAATGCCTACATCTATGACGAAAGCGGTTCAAATACACTTGAAAACAGCGCTTGGCCGGGCGAGGCTATGGAATATGACTTAAAAACCGGTTTCTATTTGATGGAAGTGCCTGAAGGTCTTGAGGAAGGAAGAGTTATTTTCAATGCCGGTAAAAGTTCTCCAAACAGATACCCCGCTGACTCTGCACCAGGCCTTGAAATTAACGGTAAAAGTATGATTTTCTCCTACGGTAACAAGTGGGAGCCATACAACGGTCAGACTATTCCTACCACAACACAAAAGCCTTATGACCCTGCTGATTACACAACAATCTACTTTGACAACAGCAGTACAAATTTCTCTACACCTTATGTTTACTACTGGGTAGGCTCCACAAACTCCGGTGAGGTTACCTGGCCGGGTGTTGCCATGACAAAGTATGACGGTGACATATGGACAGCCACATTCCCTAAGGAAAACGATAAGTGCATATTCAGCAATCAGGGCGGAAATCAGACACGCGACCAGCAAATTCCGGGAACAAACCAGATTTACAGAAGCGGCAACTGGGAAGCATATACTCCACCTGCAACAACAACTACAACAACTCCAACAACTACAACTCCAACCACTTCAACAAGCCCTATGGATATTAGTATGTTGGGTGATACAAACGGTGACAAGAAAATTGATGTTAGGGATGTAACAGCTGTGCAAAAGTATTGTGTCGGATCACCTGTCAGCATTGTGCAGAAAAACTGCGATGTTAATAAAGACGGAGAAATTAGTGTCAGAGACGCAACAATGATTCAAAAGTATATTGCAAAGAAAATAACACATTTTTAATTAGTAATTAGTATAAGGGCGTTCCAAAAGGAAACGCCCTTAACACTTTTTTAGTTGTATATATTCAACAACATAAAGGAGTATTTAAAAAAAATATTTCACATTTAGTCAATAGGAATTTTTGTTTATAAGTAATATAATTATAAAGTGCTAAGGAAACACTGATTAAATCATTTGCACATATTGTGCCGTCAGATTTTTCGTCAGTTTGTTCAAAAAACCGCAGGAATGCTGACGCATTGTGAGGATTTTTTGGGCAAACTGGCGGAAAATATGCAAACAAGATGTGTAAATAAATTTTAATTGTGATTTATTCAGTGTTTCCCTAATACACAGGAGGTAAAACAATTATGAAAAAGACATTATCAATTATTTTGGCACTTGTTATTGCTATCAGCTGTATGGCTGTGGCAGGTACATCAACAGCATTTGCCGAAACAACAACAGAAAATATTACTGCTATACCAACCTACAAGACAACATCGGCATTTACACAGGATGTTAACCTTGGTAAAGCAACATTACAGGCTACTACAACAGCAAACGACTGGAGCAAGACCTACTCATTCACCGTAAGTGACGACGCATATATATTAATTTCTTATGCATATGGCAAGCTGGCTGATTATTCTTGGAAACACGATGCATCTTTTGAAATTTACAGAGATGTTCTATGCACAAATAAATTAGATGTGCAGACTTCCGAAAATAACGACAGAGCATTCTTTGCAAAGGTTGCTAAGGGTACTTACTTTATCAAGACTTCCACAAATTATGATAAAGAAGATACATTCTACCTCTTCCTTGGTAAAATGAGCAAGGCTACAAAATTCGGTACTCTCAAATATGTTAAGACTAATGCTAACCGTACAGTAACATATAAGCTTAACACTATTGATGAGTGTCAATCCATTAAAGCTCACACTACAAACTATGGCTTTACCGGCGGTATTACAACAAGAGTTTGCGGAAATCCTGTTACACTTGACAGCAAGAAACAGTTTAACATAACATACACCAATAATGACAAAAACGCATATCTCAGCGTGAATTTTTATGATGTAAACGGTTTTGAATTTGACGCATACGGACTTTGCCTTAACAAATACACAGCAAGTGTTGAAGGTGTTAAGAACAAGACTTACACAGGCAAGGCTGTAAGACAGAGCGGTCTGACAGTTAAGGCAGGTTACGACCCTGCAAGCTACATATTGTCATACAAGAACAACACAAAGGTTGGCACAGCCACAATGACAGTGACAGGCAAAGGTCAGACAATAGGTTCAGTTACAAAGACTTTCAAAATTAACCCTGCAAGCATTGCAAAGGCATCTGCAAGCGTTAAGGGCAAAAAGGCAACTATTAAATGGACAAAGTCAAACGGCGCCAAAACTTATGTTGTACAGAAAAAGGTTGGCAAAGCTTGGAAAACAGTTAAGAAAACAACAGGAACATCCTATAAGACATCAGTTCCAAAGGGCAAAACATATTTCAGAGTTTACGGTACTGCAACAGTAAATAAGGTAGCCTACAACAGCGCTGTTAAGAGCGTTACAGTTAATAGGAAGAAATAAATCAAATTACACTATGTGAATAACAAAAATTTTACCCCTAACCGACCAAAAGTCAGTTAGGGGTTTAATTTATACTTTTTAATTTGTATTTAGCACTACAAACCGATAGTTGTACCTTAAAATATTATTTTACTTTGTAATAATCGGTTTACCCTCTTCATCAAGTAATGGGGTCAATCCACCTGCATATCCTGATTTCACCCACAAATAATTAACCCCGGTTTGCTTGTCGACAATAATTTGAACCAAACCAGCGTCTTTAAGTGAACTTCCTTCCTTTTCCGAAATCTCAAATCTATTATTTTTCTTTGACATAATAACCACCTTAAATTAGATTTAACAAAGGTTCCATCGGATGAGGTATTCCCTTGTTAAGGGAAATGTTAGTGAAACAAAGGCTCCCTCGGATGAGGGGGCTGGGCAGATTATAATATCAAGTGCAACACCAAAAATAAATATAGACTTCACAGCAACCAAAGTGTAAAATGTAAGTTACCACACAAACACAACACGGAGGTTACCATGAAGTCATATACACATTTTACACTATCAGAAAGAGA
>JALFTC010000004.1 GCA_022779485.1 Ruminococcus sp. | reverse complement strand
CTGTTCTGCAAGGCGAATATCCCTGTCACAATTACTGCCTACAACTGCTCCCATCATACAGGATGCTTTGATTAATGCTCCTGTCTTTTTCAGGTACATCTGTTTTACGGTTTCGGCAGGGACTTTCTTTCCCTCTGACTGAAGGTCGATAACTTGGCCGCCTACCATTCCCTTTGCACCTGAAAGGTCGGCAAGTATTCTTGTGCATTTAAGCGCCTTTTCCGCACCTACAAGGGAAACTGCCTTTTCGGAAAGGGCGGTGGAAAATGCAAGTGTTAACAGTGCATCCCCTGCAAGAAGAGCTGTATCTTCACCAAAAACCTTGTGGTTTGACGGCTTGCCACGGCGTAAATCGTCGTCGTCCATACAGGGCAAATCGTCGTGAATAAGGCTGTATGTATGTATCATCTCTATTGCACAGGCAAAGGGTAAAGCCTTTTCTTCCTCTGCACCTAAAAGCCTTGCAAAAAGCAAAACTAAGGTTGGACGGACACGCTTACCTCCTGCCTCAAGGGAATACCTCATTGAGTGGAGAAGGCACTTTTCGGTGCTTTCTTCTGTTATTTCATCTGTGGGCAGGTAGCTCCAAAGTTCATTTTCAATCATTTCTATATAGTTCATCATAATTCACCACGGGACTGACGGATTTTTTCAATCTGTTCATTAATATCGCTTATCTCTCCCTGTGCTTTGTCCAAGGCTTTGTAGCATAAATCCAAGGTTATTGCTGACTCCTTGTAGATTTCCATTGCCTTATTTAGTGGGATTGATTTATCCTCAAGGAGAGAAAGTAGCTCCCTGAGTTTTTTGTTTAATTCTTCTATTGTCATATCTTTTGAAATATCTTTATCCATTACTGCACCTCGTCTTCAATTAGTGACATCAGCTTTTTTAGTCTGTGATTTACACCGCTACGGCTGATGTTATCCTTTGTTAAGCCCCCTAAATCTCTAAGTGACATTTCGGGGTTTTCAAGCCTTAAAACTGCAATTTCCTTAAGCTCCGGCGAAAGCGAATTGTAGGTTTTGCTTTTCATCAGCTTTTTGATTGCTGTGATTTGCCTTGCGGATGCCTCGGCTGTTTTGTTTATGTTGTGAAGTTCGGAATTAATCTTTCGTACTGTATTGTTCCGAACCTGTTTTTCCACCTTTGTATTCATCACCGACATGGAGCTTGTGAATGCTCCGATGTATGTGAGAAAATCTGCAATTTGCTCCGAGTCCTTGATATACACTATAAACTTGCCCTGTCGCATTACCGACTTTGGTCTTAGGGAACAATTTTCCACTTCACAAAGAAGTGTGAGCAAATCGTTGGCAAGGTTGCGGTAAGGCACTTTAAATTCAATATGATAGCCCTTTTCCGGGTTTGTAACACTTCCGCAGGAAAGGAAAACCCCCCTTAAAAAGGCTGAAAGTTGACCCTCATTTGTAATATTCGCCCTGTTTATTCTAAGGGAAACTTCATCCTTGGAGTAACCAAAGCTTTCAAAAATACGGTTTGAGTCACTTTCGTAAAGTACCCTCATAGTTATGAGCCGGTTTTGAGAATTTCTCACCCTTAGTCCTGCCGATTTCTCCAAAACAGGGGTGTAAAGCAGTGTGAGAATTTCCTCAAGCTTATCTCCCACGAATTTGTTTTCGGTGGTGAAAACAATTTCTTTATATGTAAATTTCTTTGAAAAAAGGAGAATTCCGTAGCACAAAGAGTGCATTTGGCTTTTGTCCGAAAGCGGTAAAAGGCAAAGCTCCTTTTTTGTATCAAAGGAAAAGGACATAGTAATCTTCCTTACTGTTTATTAATATCTCTGTGTGAAATAATTACAGGATAACCCTCTTCGTGAAGATGTGAATGAATTTTTCGGGCAAGGGTTACTGAGCGGTGCTTTCCCCCTGTACAGCCAACAGCGATTACAAGCTCACTTTTTCCCTCTTTTTGATAGAGAGGAAGTGAAAAATCAAGCATACTTAGGATTTTTTCAAGGAACATTTGACTTGTTTCCTCTTTCATCACATACTCCCGTACAGACTTGTCAAGACCTGTTAAATTTTTTAGTTCAGGTATATAATACGGATTTATTAGGCATCTTGCGTCAAACACCACATCGGCCTCGAGGGGTATTCCGTACTTAAAGCCAAAGGACATAACGGACACCTTCATACTTCCCGAGGGATTTGTTGAAAACAGTCCTATTACCCTTTCTCTAAGCTGTTTCAGTGACATATAGGTTGTGTCAACAATATAGTCGGCATGGGATTTTACAAGGTCAAGGAGAACCTTTTCTCTATTTACTGCTTTTTCAACAGAACGGTCCTCAACAATATCAGCCAAAGGATGAGTTCTTCTTGTTTCTTTAAACCTTGTTATAAGGGTTTCCACCTTTGCGTCAAGGAAAAGTATCTTAAACTTTCTTCCGTGGGAAGAATTTTTCTGAATATCCTCGTAAAGGTTTGTAAGTGCAGAGGTACTTCTTATGTCTATTACCACAGCACACTTTTTCATCCTTTTGTCGTTTGACTGCTGACACAAATCGTAGAATTTTCCAAGTAGCATTGGTGGCATATTGTCAACACAGTAGTAACCAATATCTTCAACTGCTCTTAGGGCTGTTGACTTGCCTGCTCCTGACATTCCTGAAATGATTAAAAGCTCCATTATATTCTAATCACCTCGGTTTCAAGGAAATATCCTGTTTCATCCTTAACCTTTTTCTGTACTTCCTTGATTAGTGCGTCAATATCCTCAAAGGTTGCACCGCCTTTGTTGACTATAAAGCCTGCGTGTTTTTCGGATACACAGGCACCGCCTATGGTAAAGCCCTTTAAACCGCAGGACTCAATAAGTGTGCCGGCAAAAGCGCCCTTAGGTCTTTTGAAGGTACTTCCTGCCGAAGGGTATTCAAGTGGCTGTTTTGACTTTCTTCTGCCCAGGAGTTCATCCATTTTTTCCTTGATAATATCCTTGTTATCCTCTTTTAGGCTAAGGGTACAAGATGTGATGATATAATTCTTATCCTTAAAAACAGAAGTTCTGTAACCAAGGTTAAGCTCATCTTTTGTAAAGGTGCCAAATTCCCCTTGTGGGGTGATGTAGTCGGCAGAAACAATGCAATCCTTCATCTCTCCGCCGTAGGCACCGGCATTCATAAACACAGCGCCGCCAACAGAGCCGGGAATACCGTAGGCAAATTCAAGTCCTGAAAGGCTGTTTTCCTGTGCAATTCTGCAAAGCTTCATAAGGGACGCTCCGGCACCTGCGAAAATGCAGTTATTGTCCTCAATTCTTATCTCTGAAAATTCACCGTCAAGGGTGATTACAGCACCTTTTATTCCGCTGTCGGAAACAAGTAAATTACTGCCCTTTCCCAATACGAAATAAGGTAAATTTTCCTTACTGATATATTTCATCAGGGAAGAAAGTTCTTCTCTGCTGCTCACTGTTACAAAAACCTGTGCGTTACCCCCAACCTTAAAGGTGGTGTGGTTCTTCATAGGTTCATCGCAAATGTAATCTATGTGGTTATCCTTTAGAAAACCAAAAAATTTCTCCATATTCTTCTCCAAAACATTAATCTCCCAAACCGGTATCTACCTTGATTTTTTGAACATCCTCTTCCTGAACGCTCATACCCAAGTTTTCCAAAAGCTCCATTGCGGCATTATAGCCCATCTTCTTCTGACGGTTGTTCATAGCGGCAACCTCGATAATCATTGAAAGGTTACGACCGGGGCGGACGGGAATTGTTGTTACGGGAACATTTACGCCTAAAATTTCGGTGTACTCGCTGTCAAGTCCCATTCTATCATATGCACGGTTAGGGTCCCAAATTTCCATATTGATAACCATATCAATTTTTTCACTTTGCTTGATAGCACCCATACCGAAGATACGCCTTGCGTTGATTATGCCGATACCTCTAAGCTCGATAAAGTGACGGATATTTTCGGGGGATGTTCCCACAAGGGTTTTCTTTGATGTACGACGGATTTCAACAGCGTCGTCAGCCACAAGACGGTGTCCACGCTTAACAAGCTCAATGGCTGTTTCACTTTTACCAACACCGCTGTCACCTGTGATAAGACAACCCTCACCGTAAACCTCCACAAGAACACCGTGACGGGTAATTCGTGGGGCAAGTTCGTTGCTGAGATATGAAATAAGGTTTGCGGAAAGCTCACTGGTGGTTTCTGAGGTTTTCAGCACAGGAACACCGCATTCCTCGGCGGCAATAAGCAACGCATTTGTGGGGAGCATATTCCTTGTGATTATAACAGCCGGAGGGCCCATACTGAAAATAGCATTTAGCACATGGTGCTGTTGCTCCGCACCGAATTTGCCCAAAAAGCTGTACTCTGTATATCCCAAAATCATTATTCTGTTTTTATCGAAAAAGTCAAGATAACCGATAAGCTCCAAGCCCGGTCGGTCAATGTCGGCAGATGTTACATATACGGTGTCTGCATCCACAGGCATATAGATAGTTTCAAGAGATAGTTCTTTAATAATCTTGTCAAGCGACACTTTAAAATCAGTTGCCATAGTAAAATCCTTTCCTAAATTATATCATTTGAAAACACCCCATAGTACACAGGTGCTTTATATTATAATTATACAGATTTTATTATACTATAAATAGGCTGATTTTTAAATGCTGATACAGAATTATAAAGATATTATCGTAAAAAATTATGGAGTATTTTTGTACATATTACACTAATGAATAGTTTTTAGTCACTGTTACATTGGCTAAATGGTGATTCTTTTGATAAATATTTCTCCGTCATCCTCATAAAGAAGGGGAAATACCTTGCCGATTAGTGATTCGTTGTAGTTACAAATTCTTTCGTCACACAGATTGCTGTTTTTTATAATTACATTTAAACTGTCGGAGGTCACTTCTCCCTTTTTTATCAAATCTATTACAGGGCTTTCTGCAAGGGAAATTTTAATATCAGGGGGAATTTGGTAGTAGGATTTTAGTTCGCCGATATAGGAAGAAAGCTCTTTAACTGTTATTTCCGCAGAAATTATTATATCCTTGCTGTGGGATAAAAAGGGGTTTTGGTCGTACTTTTGTTTTAATTCTTCTATGGATTTATCAAAGCTTTTATGGGAAACTGAATACACCTTTGGTTCCTTTGCAAAGCTGTCTGAAATTAGGAAAATATCCTCCTTAGTCAGCACTATTACATCACTTACAAGTTTTTTGCTGATTTCGTAGCTTTGGCAACCTGCGGCTGACAGCATAACAAAAACCACAAGTAAAAGAGAAAGTAGCTTTTTAATCATTAGAATTCTCCTTTATCTTTACCGCTATTGGCACAATTAGGGTTACTATTAGGAACAGCACAAGAAGAAAATACCTGTTAAGCAAAATATCCCCTATCTCCTTAACATACGAGGTTATCACAGAAAGGCAATACACAACAAGCAAAAATGTTGTGGACATCAGCCTTGTATTAGTTTTTGCCATGCTTTTTACAATAAGGGTATAGTACAGAAGTGCAAAGAATACACAGATTATGGAAAGTGCTATAAAAAGTCCTGAAAAGCCCATTGGTATCACCTTAAAGGAAACCTGTGAAAGTGTGTAAAAGGGGTGTCTGTACTCTGACACATTCAGTAGCTTTACAAAGCACATTACTACCGAAGTGATAAGTGAAATAATAATGAATGGTAAGGCAACTGTTTTCACTTTGCCTGTGTTGAAATTTCTAAAGAAGAAAAATGACAGAGAAATTGGTGAGAACATTATAATTAAATCTGTTATTTCATAAAGCTGTGCAGACCTTTCGTTATCGGAAAAATTTGCCATATCATTGTAAGGAATAAAAGCAACTATTACTATTATTGCAAAAAGGGCAAATGCACCTGCAATTATTCCGCTTCGGGAAATTGCCTCTATTCCCTTTGTTGCAGGATACAAGGTAGCCAAAAGGAGAAGTGCGGAGATTATATACCGTGGACTGTTTGGGTTGATATTCTTTACAAAAAAGTCGGAAAAACTGTTGAGGATATACACCGACATTACTGTTACAAAAATCCCTATTACCACTTGAAATACAGGGGGAATTTCTAAATTTTCTTTTGAAGAAATAAAGAATGTTGGTATGAGAAGTAAAAATGCTACAACTATTGAAATTATCATTGAAAGGCAGGATACAGTTTTCTGTTCCATTGTGACATAAGCAAGGGTTGATAGTGATAGTAGCACAGAAAACTGAATTCCGCTTATTTTATTGTTTAAAATCATCCTCTGCCCCCTCCATATTTTGAACTTTTATTTTATTCTTTGAAAGTCTGTGCCAGTCTGCCCTTATAAAATTGTCTGAAATAACACCCTTTGAAATTGGCGCTATTGGTGAAAGGAACGGTACTCCAAAGCTCCTAAGGGATGCAATCGACACCGTGACAACAAGGGACGCAAGGACTATTCCAAAAAAGCCGAATACTCCGCCAACAATGATGAAAATAAATCTTAATACGGTAATTGCCCCGTAAAGCTCGGGGATAACATAGGAGCATATTGCTGAAAAGGCTACTATTATCAAGGTTGTTGCACAGATAAGACCTGCCGATACACCTGTTTCCCCGATTACAAGTGCGCCCACAATTCCCACAGCGTGACCAAGGGGCTTTGGAAGTCGAAGTCCTGCCTCACGCATAACCTCGTACATAAATGTTACAAGCAGTACCTCTAATACAAGTGGAAAGGGTGTTGTTTCAAGGGATGAAACTATATGGTTTAATAGTCCCCTTGGAATATACTCCGGCTGAAAATTTGTTATTGCTACAAATAGTCCGGGCAGATAAAGAGCAAACAGGAATGAAATGTACTTTAATATTCGTATAAAGGTGGAAAAATAAGGTCGGTTTGAGTAGTCGTCAAAGCTTTGGAAATTCTCAATAAACAGATGTGGCACTACTATTGCAGAGGGTGTTCCGTCAACAAGGACGCCTATTCTCCCCTCTGTGATTTTTCCGCAAAGTGTGTCGGGGCGTTCTGTTACACCTACTGTGGAAATTAAGGTGTTGTGGTTGTTGTCACCAAGGTAAGAAACAAGGTAGCCTGACGCAAGTATGGTGTCAAGGCGAATGTTCTTTAGTCTGCGTATCAGCTCGTCAAGAATTTTCTTTGATACCGCTGACTTCAGGTAGCAAAGGCATATTTGTGTGTTTGACAAGTCACCCGTAGTCATAGTTTTGAACACAAGGTCAGGACTTTTTATCCTTCTGCGGATAAGTGTCATATTTATTCTTAACGGCTCTGTAAAGCCCTCACGACTGCCTCTGAACACCATCTCTGAGGACGGCTCGGAAACACTTCTGAAAGAAAATCCCTGTATTCCCACAACAAGCATTTTGCTGTAACCGTCAACGGCAACAACTGCAAAGCCTGACATTGAAAATTCTATCAACTGATTGAAGGTGTCTATCTCTACAATTTCGCTTGAAGTAAGCACTCTGTCACGGATAAACTCGTACTTGTTCACACCATCAGGTATGACAATGCTTACAAGGGGATTTGTTACGGAAAGTGCAAGTCCGTCCTTGTTCACCATTCCCTCTATTGTAATGATAGCAACAGCTGTTCCGTCACGGAGAACCATATTTCGCACAGTAAAATCTGCTGATTTGTCAGTGAGATTTTTTAAGTATTCTATATTTTCGTTCAAATCATTATACATTTTATCACCATTATTATAGTTTTGAAAAAAAGATAAATTATACATTGATGTATGATATTGGTTTTGGGAGAAATGATATTAATGGTGATTTTATGTTAATTTCAATTATTAGGACAGTAATTCTTTACATTTTTATTCTCCTTGCCCTTAGGATTATGGGCAAAAGACAGCTTTCGGAGATGCAGACAAGCGAGCTTGTTATAACTCTGTTAATCTCCGACATTGCAGTTATTCCTATGCAGAACACAGGTCAGCCTTTGCTTTCGGGAATTGTGCCAATACTGATACTGATTTCTTTGGAGATACTGTTTTCGGTTATTATGCTTAAAAGCGGGAATTTTCGGAAAATTGTATGCGGTTCTCCTGAAATGGTGATTAAGGACGGAAAAATTCTCCAAGACCAAATGAGAAGGCTTAGAATGACAACAGAGGATTTGTGCGTTCAGCTAAGGCAACAGGGTATTTTCTCCTTAGAGGATGTGCAGTACTGCATTGTTGAAACTAATGGTGATGTCAGTGTACTGGAAAAGCCTGACAAGAGGACACCATCGGCGGAGGACTTGGGCATAAAAATCCCCGACAAAGGCATTGAGGCTGTTGTGATAAACGATTCTCGCTATCTGTCAAATTCACTGGAGCTTTGCAGTTTGACTAAGGAATGGGTTGACAGCGTACTAAGGGAAAATGACATTACCATTGACGAAGTGTTTATTATGACGGCAAACAGGGATAAAGAGTACAACATAATAAGGAGGGACTGATGTGAAAAGACTTTGGTATGCACTTGTGCTTGTGATTATTGCACTGGGCATTAGTTTTACAGAGTTTATTGCGGTGAGAAACAGCTACAACACCTTTATAAAGACTATTGACGAGGCGAGAACTGCTGTTGAACAGGAGGACTACAATAGGGCAAAAAGACTTGGTAAGGAACTTGAAAACAAATGGAATGAAAAGGAGAAAAAGCTGAACTACCTACTTGAACACTCTGTACTTGACGAGCTTAGTATGAATATTGCAGAGCTTTCAGACCTTTCAAGTGAGGAAAGCAAAAATGACTTTTTGTCGGACATTGACAAAATAAAAAGACAGTTCATTGTGCTATACACAAATGAACTGCCTTACGGTGACAATATTTTTTAGAAAATTTTATTTTATATTTTATCTTTTAAGCACCTTTGAAACAACCCAAAATACTATGAATAATGCAAGGTTTACAAGGACTACCGTTGCGCCTGTTGGGGTGTCAAAGGAAAAGGAAATCATCATTCCTGTAAAAAAGCAAAATAGCGAAACTACTACCGAGCTGATTATTACGGAACGAAAACTCCTGAAAATACGCATTGAGGTAAGGGATGGGAAAATTATCAATGCTGAAATAAGCAGTGTTCCCATAATTCTCATACCGATTACTATTGTTAATGCGGTTAAAACTGCAATCAGCATATTGTATGCATTTGTTCTGACGCCTGTCGCCTTTGAAAAGTCCTCGTCAAAGGTGACAGCAAAAATTTTGTTATAGAACAGGAAAAAGCATCCTATTATGATGACAGACAAAATTATTGCAAAGACAGCATCCGACTTACTTGTGGCTAAGATTGAGCCGAAAAGATAGCTGTTCAGGTCGGAGTTCATACCTGTTACCGAGCAAACAGTGATACCTATTGCAAGGGATGATGAGCTGATTATGGCTATTGCGGAGTCACCACTCATTTTGCTGTTGGAGGACATTTTCAGTAGCACAAAAGCGGATATAACCACCATTGGCAAGGCGAAATAAATTGGAGTAAGGTTTGCCGCCGCACCAACGGCTATGGCTCCAAAGCCTACATGGCTTAGTCCGTCACCTATCATAGAATAACGCTTTAGCACAAGGATTGCACCCAGTAATGCGGCACAAAGGGAAACAAGTGCGCCAACAGTCACTGCCCTTGTGATGAAATTTGAAAACAAATCAAACATCATTCTCCCTCCTTTTTGTGGGAATGGGCACACACATCACATGGACATTCCGTAAGTAGAAAATCCTTGCCAATATCGCTGTGGATATACTGGTGGGCTGTTCCGAAAAAGTTTGAGTTTGATGAAATGTGGAGTATATGACTTGCCTGACGAACAGCGCTGTTGATGTCGTGGGTAACCATAATTACAGTTATTCCAAGCTTGTTAATCTCCTTAATCAGGTTGTACATATCAACAGTTGCAAGGGGGTCAAGACCTGTTACAGGCTCGTCAAGGAGAATCAACTTTTCTGTTGCACAGAGTGCCCTTGCCAAAAGGACTCTTTGCTGTTGTCCTCCCGAAAGCTGACTAAAGGAGCGTTTCTTCATATTCTCCATTTTTACCATACTTAGGTTTTTAATCGCTAATTCCTTATCTGCATTATTGTGGAAAATATGACCTTTGCGGTTGACGCATCCCGAAAGGACAACCTCCATTACAGAGGCAGGGAAATCCTTTTGAATGTTCTTCTTTTGTGGTAGATAGCCGATTTGGTTTTTGTCAATTTCGTTATAGACAATCTCTCCCTTTAAGGGAGAATTCAGTCCTAAAATCCCCTTCATCAAGGTGGTTTTACCGCTTCCGTTTTCACCAACTATGCAAAGGTAGTCCCCCTTTGAAATACTGAAAGAAAGGTCTGTGATTACAGGCACACCCTCATAACCCATTGTAACGCTGTTAACATCAATGAGTTTCATCGGGAAAGTGCCTCCTTGATGGCTGTCATATTCCTAGTCATAAGTGTTGCATAGGTTTCTCCCCTGCCAAAATCTTCATTTGAAATGGTTTCGCAGGGATAGAATGTTACAACCTTTGCACCGGTTTCGTCTGCAAGGGTATCTGCAACATTGTTGCCGGACATATCCAGCTTGATAATGGATTTTACCTTTTCATCTTTGATAGTTTTCTTGAGGGCTGACATACGGGAAAGGCTTGGTTCTGTTTCTGAACTGCAACCGGGGAAAGCACATTCCCATTCTATGCCGTACCTGTTAGTGAAATAAAGCATAGGGAATCTGTCCCCTACAATTATCTTTTTGCTATCCGCTGAATCTACGGCAGACTGAATTGTACTGCTTACTGCGGAAATTTCGTTCATATATGAGGTGTAATTGCTTTTGTAGGTTGACTGGTTTTTAACATCAAGCTCGCCCATCTCTGTTCCGATAATACCCAAAAGATTTTGTGCGTTTGTGGGACTTAACCAGATATGCTCGTCAAACCCTTCACCCTCTTTGTGGTCGGCATCAACCTCTGTAAGAGGTGTGACAAAGTCCATCATTCTTAGAGTATTAGGTTTATTTTCTCCTAAGGAATTAAGCATTGAGTCAACCCAAGCGTCGCTTTCTCCTCCGTTATAGATGAACAAATCGCAGTTTTCCACCGCAGAAATATCCGAGGGAGTTGGCTCATAGGAATGAATGTCACTTCCGGGAGAAATGAGCATTTTTACTTCTGCAAGTCCGTTTGAGATTTTGTTTGCAAAGTCATAGTAAGGGAAAATTGTTGCCACAACGGATAGCTTGTCACTGTCTTCTGTTTTGCCACAGGCTGTGGTGGAGAAGATTATAGTTACAATAAATAAAAGGGACAAAAGCCTTTTCATAACATCACCTATCATCATTAAAAAATAAGGGCGGATAAACCGCCCTTGAGAATTTGAATTTCATAAAGCCAAGAACAAGAAAATATATGATTATTTCTTGCCGACTTTCTTTTTGTGTCTTTGCCAAATAACCCAAAGAGGACCGGCAATACATATAGAACTGTAACAACCGGAAACTACACCAATCATCATTGGAAGAGCAAAGCTTGTAACAGAATCAATGTTAAATACCAATGAAACAACAAGAACTGTACCTATTGCAATAAGTGTTGTGATAGAAGTACAAATTGTTCTCTTCATAACCTTTGTTGCACTTAAATCGAACACATAGCCGATTTCTTCCTTTGCACCGAGCCTGCGTCTTTCTTCACGAACACGGTCGTAGATAACGATTGTATCGTTAAGTGAGTAACCGAGAATCATAAGAACAACTGCAATGAAGTTTGAGTCGATTGGCATCTGGAAGATTACATACATAAAGTAAATCATTGCAACATCGTGGAACAATGCAACAAGAGCCATAACACCGGCTGACAAACCACCGATACGACGGAAACGGATTGTTACATAGAGTACCATCAGCAGACAAGCAATGGCAACCGCTGCAAGACACTTCATAAGGAACTTAAAGCCCATTGTACTTTGGATTGCAGAGGACTCCTGAACCTTAAAGCTTGCGTCAGGATATGCCTTTTGCAAAGCCTTTGTAAGACTTTGTTGCTGTTCTGTTGTAATTGCCTTATTACCTGCAAATTCAACACGAGCTGTGTATGCCTGCTTATTTTCTGTATTGGAGAGCATATCTGTACTGTAAGAAACAGTGATATTCTCCTTTGTATTATCCTGAATTAAGTCAGTTAAATCATTTTGGTCAACATCACCAACATAGGAATATCTTATGTAAGAACCGCCTCTGAACTGAATGTCAAGCTGTGTTCCGAAGATGAAGTTGAAGATAATACCGATAAAGATGATGCTAAGGGAGATACCAAAGAAAACCTTGCTGAATTTAGTAAAACGAAGTAACCTATTATTCATTATTCTTTGCACCTCCAAACAGCCATCTCTTTCTTACGCACTTGATTCCGCACAGGCTCTTGAGCATAACTCTTGAGAGGAATACGCCCATAATAAAGTTGGAAATAACACCCATAAGGAGAGTATAACCAAAGGCGTAGATTGTACCTGTGGTAGAAGCACCAAAGATAAATGAAAGAATGTTTGTGCTACCGAATACAAGGAGAAGGATAATAGAAACAATAACAACTGTCATATTACCGTCAATGATAGCAGACAGTGAGTTCTTTGTACCTCTATCAATAGCACCGTCAAGTGTTTTACCTGACTTAAATTCTTCCTTAATTCTTTCGGCTGTGATAACATTTGCGTCAACACCCATACCGATTGAAAGAATGATACCTGCAATACCGGGCAGGGTCATTGTAAAGGAGTTGAACACTGTGAAGTATCTTGAAATTGCCGCAATAGACAAACCAACCTGACCGAGAAGTGCAATAACTGCAACAACACCGGGGAGTCTGTACATAACAATCATAAACAGAGAAATAATTGTAAGTGCAATAACACCTGCAATAGCCATAGCTATAAGGGAATTCTCACCAAGTGTTGGAGAAATTTCGCCGTATGACTCTGTTTTAAGTGAGAATGGAAGTGCACCGCCATTGATTTGGTTAGCAAGTGTTGCTGCTGACTCTGCATCAAAGTTACCGGAAATCTGAGCTTCACCGCCTGTGATTTCTTCGTCGATTGTAGGAGCAGACAACATTTCGTCATCCATCCAAATTGATACAACCTGATTGACATACTTTTTGGTAATGTCGGCAAAGGTTTTTGTACCATCAGCATTTAGCTTAAGGTTAACAACAAACTGCTCTGCGTTTTCAGGGTCAGGAGCTGCAGAAGCAGACTTAACCGCTGAACCGTCCATAAGAACTGTTGCTGTGTCGTCCTTAGGACCAACACAAACAGCCTCGCCCTTTGAATTCATCTTTGTTTCTGTGTATGAATTGCCGGGACGGAAAGTCAGCTTTGCTGTTGAGCTGATTTCTTCAATAGCCTTACCTGCATCTGTGTCCTTTTGACCCTCTTTCCAAGGGAAACGAACGATAATGCTGTCAGTACCGCTATCTGTGTAAAGTTCGTAATCTGTAATACCGCTTGAAATCATACGAGTTTCAATAATTGATTTTGCTGATTCAAGCTGTTCATCTGTGGCATCCACATCTTCGGCTGGAACAAATGTTGCCTCAACGCCGCCCTGGATGTCTATTCCCCATCTGATGTCGTTAATTCCCTTAATTACTGTGTGCTTAACATCACCTGTGTAGTAGGATACACCGAAAATTGCTGTGTAAGAAAACAGTAAAAGCAGGATTGCGACAATGAAGAATACAGGCTTTGGAATTCTTTTCATGCCTTTTCCTCCAAAAATTTTTTATTCTGTGATATGTACGACAGAAAATTACTCTGCCATATTCTAAACCAGAACATAACAGAGTAAATTATACTTTTTTTAGATAAAAAAGTCAATGGATTCATCAAATATTTAATAAATTAATAATGTTTTTTTGTAAAATAATACAAAATACAGGTATAATTATTGTGCAATCATATAAAAGTAAGTAAAAATTCTGTAACCTATTAAAAATTTATTACATATTTTCGAGAAGTTTATCTACTGCTGCAAGCTTTGTTGCAACGCAGAAGATGTCCATTGCATTTGTAAGCTCGTACTTTGGCGGGAATGACGGAGCAATTCTGATGTTGCTGTCCTTAGGGTCATTTCCGTAAGGATATGTTGCACCGGCGTCAGTTAGGATTACTCCTGCCTCTTTGCAAAGTGAAACAACTCTCTTTGCTGTGCCCTCCATTACATCAACTGTAACAAAGTAACCGCCGTTAGGCTCGTTCCAAGAGGCAACGCCTGTTTCCTTTACATGCTTATTAAGCTGTTTCAGTACCTCGTCAAACTTTGGCTTAAGGATTGCTTTGTGCTTTTTCATATGTTCCTTTACACCGTCAAAGTCGCCGAAGAAGTGAACATGGCGGAGCATATTGATTTTGTCGTAGCCGATTGTCTGATACTTATATTTATTCTTAAGCATCTTCATATTGTTGGCAGAGGCAGCCATTGCGGCTACACCGCTACCGGGGAATGTGATTTTTGAGGTTGAACAGAAAAGGATTGGCAAATCCACATTGCCTGTCTTTTCACATTCGCCCATAATGCTTAAAAGATTGTCGGGAGTATCTGTAATATCGTGGATACAGTATGCGTCATCCCAGAAAATTCTAAAGTCCTTTGCCTTTGGCTTTAAGGATGCAAATCTCTTAACAGTTTCGTCACTGTAAGTAATGCCCTGTGGGTTGCTGTACTTTGGAACGCACCAAATGCCCTTGATTGAGTCGTCATTTGCAACAAGCTCCTCAACCATATCCATATCGGGGCCTTCGTTTGTCATAGGAATGGTAATCATTTCAAAGCCAAAATACTCTGTGATACCAAAATGTCTGTCATATCCGGGAGATGGACAGAGGAATTTTCTGTTCTTAACCTCAAGCCAAGGCTTTTCACCCTCAACAGGAGATTTCACCATAAATGTTGAAATTGTGTCGAACATCATATTTAGTGAGGAGTTACCGCCAACCATAATCATCTCCGGCTGAACCTGGAGCATTTGTGAGAAAATCACCTTGATTGATGGAAGTCCGTCAAGGAGTCCGTAGTTACGACAGTCAAGTCCTGATGCTGTTTGACAGCTGTGACCTGAATTTACAATGTCAAGCATCTTAACAGACAAGTCAAGCTGGTCACTGCCCGGCTTACCTCTTGACATATCAAGGCTGAGGTTCATTGCCTTGTAATCGTTGTACTTTTGTTCGAGATATTTCTTTTCTTCCAAAAGTTGGGATTTTGTCATATCTGAATATTTCATATCCGTTCTCCTTCAAAATTTTATAATTACACCTTTACTATTCTAATACTTTAAGAGAAAAAATGCAAGTATTAATTTATATCTTGCAATATTGTTAAATATATTCTGCAAAATTAATAAAAATACAGGGCTTTTTATAAAGGAAACCCCGCAATTTGCGGGGTGTTGTATGATTAATAATATCTGTAATAGTCGTAGGAGCCGTACTTTCTGTTGTACTTTCTGTATTTTCCGGCTTTTCCGTTACCGGGGTTGCAACCTACCTTGAGGAAACCCATTACCTTTGCACCGGCTGTTTTGCAACTGCTGATGAAATTTTGAATATCGCCGTGGGTTGTTACACCCTCTCTCACTATTACAAGGTAGCCTGCTACTAAATCCTTGACGAGAAGTGCGTCGGTTACTATTCCGATTGGAGCTGTGTCCATTATTACATAGTCATACTCCTCTTTCAGGGTTTTTATTAGCTTTGAAAAATTGTCAGATGCGATAAGCTCTGATGGGTTTGGAGGAATTGTACCAACTGTAAGCACATCGAGATTAGGTAAAACATCCTTTTGGACAACCTTATCAAAGGAATTTTCGTTACACAAAACAGAGGTTAGTCCTATGGCATTGTCTATTTTTAACAGGTTGTGAATGTTTGGACGACGAAGGTCGCAGTCAAGGAGAATTACCTTTTTTTCCATTTTTGCAAAGGATATTGCAATATTTGATGTTGCGGTACTTTTTCCCTCACCCTTACTCCAAGAGGTTACTGCAAAGCAATTTTCGTTTGAGGCTGAAAGGGAGAATTGTATGTTTGTACGGGCAATCTTGAAGCCTTCAATTATGGCAAACTTGCCTGATGGGTCACTACTGTTTGAGTAACTTGTTTTAGAGGAATATGAGGAATAAGTCCCTTTTTTATCCTTTTTGCTTAGTATAGGCTTTTTTATGTTCATGGCCACGCTCCCCCTTTTGATCAAAATCTAATATTTCACCGAACACAGGAATCTTGTACATCTTAAACAAGTCGTCGTCATTTTTAACTGTTGTATCAATGATTTCCATTATAAAGGAACAAATGAAAGATAAAACTAAACCTGCTGCTGCACCGTACAAAGCGTAATTCTTCAGGTTAGGCTCTGTACTTGCTGTTGGAACAGAGGCAAATTTTACCGCTGACACACCACCGGCGGAGAAAATTTCATCAAAAAGTCCTGACTCGGTTTTTGTTCCTGCAATTCTGTTTACAACAGAGTTACAGGTGTCGGCGGCAGTTTGAGGGTTTGAGGAATACATAGTAACCCAAAGGAAGTTGCTTTCCGCCTCCTGTGTAATTTCCATACTGCAACCGTTGAGCATATTCTGAATTTCAACATTATTCTTAAAGAGAATAATACAGTACTCTGCAAGTGTGGTTGATGCGGCTATGTCACTGGCATAAACCTTTGTTGAACCTGATTTAAACCTATTGTTTTCATAATCCACAATATCCTGTTGCTGACTTTCATCGTCAACAATTCCGTTCTGTGCAGCTTCTTCCGCCGCCTCATTCGCTGCATCCTGTGATGTATAGTTCTGCACCATAATCATTGCACTTGCTGAATAGACAGGAGTTATGAAGAAGTTGGCATAGGCAAGGAACAGTATTGTTCCAATTACTGTAAGGGTGATTATGAATTTTATATGTTTTAAAAATAGTTTCAGGAAAAATGAAACTGAAAATTCTTTATAAAACAATTTTATTCCCTCCAAGAATAATTATAACTTGTATAAAAGTAAAGTGTATCACTGTAAGTTTATCAAAATATTCCCCTACTATTATTCTATACAGGAATTAAAGTACAAAATAGTACAATTTTTATTTTAAATCAATAGAGGAAATGTAAATTATTGAAAATAAGGAGGTAAAACAGTGAAAAGGCTGTCGCAAAACATAAGCGTTAGCGACAGCCGAATTTTAAAAATTATTGATTAGTGAGGGATTACGCTGAGGAGTACACCGGCTGCAACGGCAGAACCGATAACACCTGCAACATTTGGACCCATAGCATGCATCAAAAGGAAGTTTGAAGGATTTTCCTGCTGACCAACCTTTTGTGATACACGGGCAGCCATTGGAACAGCGGAAACACCTGCTGAACCGATAAGTGGGTTAACCTTGCCCTTAGTGAGAATGCACATAAGCTTACCAAAGAGAACACCACAGGCTGTACCGATACAGAAAGCGAGAAGACCAAGAGCAATAATCTTGAGAGTATTGAGCTGGAGGAATACTGTACCTGTTGCTGTTGCACCAACTGTAACACCCAAGAAGATTGTAACGATATTCATAAGCTCGTTTTGAGCAGTCTTTGCAATTCTGTCTACAACTCCTGATTCCTTCATAAGGTTACCAAGCATAAGCATACCTACAAGGGGAGCTGCGTCAGGAAGAAGGAGAGCAACAAGAACAATTACGATTACAGGGAAAATAATCTTTTCCAGCTTTGAAACAGGACGAAGCTGTTCCATCTTGATAGCTCTTTCCTTTTTGCTTGTTAAAGCCTTCATAATTGGTGGCTGAATGATTGGAACAAGTGCCATATAGGAATAGGCGGCAACGGCGATTGGTCCCAAAAGGTCAGGTGCCAATTTACTTGTTACAAAGATAGCTGTCGGTCCGTCGGCACCACCGATGATACCGATTGAACCGGCCTGAGCCTTTGTAAAGCCAAGGAAGATAGCTCCGAAGAATGTGATAAAAATACCAATCTGTGCAGCAGCACCAAGGATAAATGACTTTGGATTGGCGATAAGAGGACCGAAGTCTGTCATAGCACCGATACCAAGGAAGATAAGTGGAGGATAAATACCCATCTTAACACCCTGATAGAGGTAATAGAGAAGTCCGCCGTAGGTTGGAACATTGTAGTAGGTTTGTCCGTTAAGGACTGTTGTTGCGTACTGAACCGACTGCGACTCCACATCATGGGTCTTTTTAAACTCATCCATAAGGATAAACTCTGTGTTTGGAGCGCCCATAATTGATGGATATAGGTTTACAAGCAACATACCAAAGGCAAGTGGTAAAAGGATAAGTGGTTCATACTCCTTGGCGATAGCCAAATAGAGGAGAATAAACGAAACTCCAACCATAACATAGTTTTCCCAAGATAATTTAACAAAACCGGATGACTGGTACAAGCCCACTATACCGTCTAAAAATCCGTTAATAATTTCCATAGTTTATACTTCCTTTCCGACTAAAATGGTCTTGTATTGTCAAGAACACCTGCCTGACCCCATACAGGTCTGCCAACGGAAGGTGACTTTTTGATGCTTTTGATTTTAGCATTGCCAACACCGTATGTGCTGTCAACGGCTGCGGCAATTACAGCTACGATTTCGTCGGAAATTCCGGATACTGATGAAGGAGCCGGTGCAGTCTTTGCGGGTGCAGGAGTTTCCTGCTTTTGGCTCTGTTCAATCTTTTCTTTTTTCTTTTTTGATGCGTTTTGTGCTGAATAACAAATCTTACCGTAAATAGAAATTATAACGATAAGCAGAATTAATACAGCGAAAACAACAACAAAGCCTGTCAGCAAAGTGGTGATAGAAATACTGAACTTTTCACCTAAACTGAGGCTTGCTGCGACGATAGTACTAATATCCATAAAAATCCCCCATATTTATAGTTTCATATGTTAACTATTATACAATGAGATATGTATTTTATCAATAAATATGGGGGTGTTTTTTATTTTTTTGCGAAAATATACAATTTTTCGGGAAAGTTATGTTGTAATTTGTTAATTAGGTTTTATACTAATACCTGATAGAAAGTAGACTTATCTTTGCGAGGATAATTTTCAGAGGACAAGGCTGACGCCTTGCAAGGACGACAACGCAGTACTCTGGAAATTAGACCGCAAAGATTGTCTGCTTTTATTAGGTATTAGTATTAGAGTATAATACAGATTAATCCGTTGCAGCCGTCATTGATGATTTTTTCTATGGTTTCCCCTACCTTTTTACGGGCATCCTCAGGCATTCTGTACAGTTTATTGTGCAAACCCTCGTTTACAAGCTCGTGGACTGATTTTCCGAAGATGTTGCTCTCCCAGATTTTAGACGGGTCTTCTTCAAATTCTTTAAGGAGATAAGACACAAGCTCTCTGCTCTGCTGTTCACTGCCCACTATTGGCGTTACCTCTGCCTGGGTGTGAATTTTCATCATATGAATTGATGGCGCTGAGGCTTTCAGGCGGATTCCGTACTTACCGCTCTGCTTTATTATTTGCGGTTCATCCAGTGTTAATTCATCAAGGGTGGGCATAACTATGCCGTAACCCTTTTCCTCCACATCCTTATAGGCGGCGGCGATTTTGTCAAACTCCTTTTGCTTTTCGGACAGCATACTGATGCTTTCCATTAAAGCTTCCTCGTCCTTTATTTCTGTGCCTGTTTTCTCTGACATAACCTTGTAAAAACAACTGTTTTCAATTTGAAGTAAAATATCTGCAACACCCTTGCCAAGGTCAAGCTCTTTTATCTCGCTTTTTTCTACATAATTGCACTTTCTTATACCCGAACAGGTGTCCTGAACCTGTCGTAGCTTTTCGATTGTTCTGGCATTGTCCTTTATGCTGTTAAAAATATCGCTTTTAAGCCAATGTTCCTTTGAAAGATTTACAACCCACTTTGGCATATCAATGTTGATTTCCCTTATTGGGAACTCAAAAAGCACCTGGGCAAGTACCCTTTTGATTTCGTTTTCTTCCATTTCAAGGCAATTTACAGGCATAACAGGCACTTGGTATTTTGAAGAAAGCTCCTCGCTGAGCATTACAGTTTCTCGCCTTTGGGGGTCAACGGAATTTAGGAGTACAACAAAGGGCTTGTTTATCGCCTTTAGCTCCGATATTACCCTTTCCTCCGCATCTTCGTATGAATTTCTGGAAATATCGCTTATTGTACCGTCTGTGGTGACAACCAGTCCTATGGTGCTGTGGTCGGTGATTACCTTTTTTGTGCCGATTTCGGCGGCTTTGTCAAAGGGGATTTCCTCCTGTGACCAAGGAGTTTTTACCATTCGAGGAGTGTCCTCCTCCATATAACCCATAGCCTCATCCACCACATAGCCTACACAGTCAATCATTCTCACCTTTAGGTGGGCATTATCGGGGAGGGAAATTTCCATTGCCTCTTCGGGAATAAACTTCGGTTCGGTGGTCATTATTGTTCTTCCCCCTGAGGACTGGGGAAGTTCGTCATTTGCCCTGATACGCAGGTTTTCTTCCTCTATATTGGGCAGGACAATGGTGTCCATAAACTTTTTTATAAAGGTGCTTTTGCCTGTTCTGACCGGTCCTACAACTCCTATGTAAATATCTCCATTTGTTCTCTGTGAAATGTCACGATATATGCTTCTCTCTGCCATTTTCATTCCTCCATATGTTTTTAATAAAATATATGATGAAACCTCACAAAATATGCTTTTATTATAAATATGAATAGTAAATATTAAAGGGTGGCAAAACCACCCTTTAGAAATTATCTTCTTATTATGAGCATATCTCTGTTTTCAAGGTATTCGCCCTCTATTTCGTTGTCCTCGCTTATATACTCGGGGTCGGTGAAATATCTTTTTGCTATATCCCACACACATTCGCCCTTGTCGGCAAAGTACAGCGTTAGGGCTGATGGGTTTTTCTCTATTTTTTTGTCCTCATATACCATGACATCCTCAACAAAATTGTTGTTCTCCGTATTTGTCACAAAGGCACTAATGCTTATTTCTACCCTAAGTTCAATGGTGTGTTCGTCTTTTATGCGGTAGCTTACCGAATTAATATTAGAACATGCGGTTTTTATTGTGCCGAATGCCTCGTCTGTTTTGTCGGTGAAGTCCATTGTTCTTTCAATGTAGAAGGGCATACCCTCTTTGTCACAGGCAAGCACGCAAAGTCCGGCTTTTCCTGTAAAGGTGATTAGTCCGGCATCTTCCTTTGATGAAACTGATGAATTTTCGTTGTAAGCGTCAAGCACCTTTGCAAATTCCTTGTCGTTGGAGGAAACCTCCATTTTTCTTATGAAGTTGCGTTTTATTTCCCTTACTGAAGTGACAAGCTGAATACTTTTGTTCTTTATATCACACACATAATCCCTTGAAAATGCGTCTGTTACAAACTGCTGTTCCCTCTCCTTGTAGCAGACAATAGATGCGTTTATTCGAGCCTCAAGGAGAATGCTTTTCTCATCATTTTCATGGGTTGCCTTGACATCATAGGACAAAAGTGAGCAGAAAACATTGTTCACCGTGTTATCCCCTGCCCCAACGCAGGAAACAATTTGGTTAAAAGGTAGCATATAGTCAAGGCACTCTGTCTTTCCGCTGTCAAGGTCTGAAAGGTAGAGAAGTCGCAAATTCACCTCACCCTTGATTATGATTTTGTCGTCCATTGACTTGTGCTCATTTACGGAAACTTTCACAATGGATTTTATGATTGACTCAACAGGAGGCTTATTCTCCACGCTGATAGCCTCGTTCACATTAAATGCCTCTTCTGTTACCGCTGTAACATCCATATAGTGCTTTGTACAGCACCTCTTCTGAAAGTCGGGAAAGGACCGGGATGAGGGTATCATTGATGTACTTTTTCCTGTGATTTCGATTTTGATACTAAAAGCACCCTTGATTACAAGTCGCCTTGGGGAAAGTGCCCTGCAGTTTATGTATTCAGCCGTGGTAACTGTATCAAGATAGTGATTCTCCGGAAAATCCTTAATATTAATTGCACGGCTGAACTGCACAACCTGTTGGCTTGTACGCAGAGTTTTACGAACGCTGTCAACATACATCACCTTAACGGTTGAGGCTCCCTCAATTTCAAGAACTCCCCCTGAAATATTCCGTGAGAAAATTTGAGGTACAAGGGTGCATTTTAGTATTTTTTCTATATCAGGGCAATAGTCGGGAAGTGTGACATCAATGTCAACAGGCTCCTCTATTGCCTGACTCATTAGGGTATCTCTGCCTGAAATTTTAATGTTATTTTCAAGTTCCATAATTACTCTCCTTCTGATGTTAAAAACATAGTTTTGTGTTTAGAAAATCTTTATATATTAATGATATTAAGGCTGCGGGGAAATTATGACTACTATATATCATCAAAATTATATAAGGCGAGAAAATGATTGATAACAGGAAGAGATAAAAAAACGGCGGACAGAAAAACTGTCCGCCTGATGATTATTGATAATTCATTCTGTTGTCAGTTAAAATGCATTATAACCTGCAACCTTTTTCTGAATTGCTGTTGAGTCACGAACATCAATTCGTGTGTCACCGTTTACATCTGCAACCTCTTCGTGGATTGTAACAGGTAAGAAATTGATAAACTTCTGCAAAATTGTTGCGTCTGCAACATCAAGACCACCGTCACCGTTTACATCGCCCATTTGGTATGTAGGCTGTGATGATGTTGGCTGTGTTGATGTTGTAGTAGGCTCTGTTGTAGAAGTAGTAGTTGGCTGTGTTGATGTTGTTGTAGGTTGAGTCTGAGTTGTTGTAGGCTGTGGGTCGTTTGACAAAAGCTTACCTACACGAGCAAATGGAACTGTGATGTGGTCATCGTCTTCCTTTTCGTGTGAGTTAAACTCCTGAGTAGTGGTTGAAGCCTGGTCAGCATTGTCGTTCATTGATGGGTCATAAGGTAAGCAGTCCATACCTGATGTACCGAATGTAGAAACCTTCATAACGCCGATACCTGTGTTTTCGATATCGGAAGCTGACAGGTTGAGGCTTTCAAGAGGAATAGACATCTCGTAGAAGAAGTCCATCTTGCTGTCGTGGCCCTTTGCATAGAAGTCAACCCAATCTGATGAAGAGTCAAACATATCACCGAGAACACGGTTGTGGTACTGACCGTAACCGCCATCGATACCCCAAAGCTCGCCGGAAAGTCCCTTTGCGTTGCCAAAGTCAAGGCTTATGCCTGTGTTCTTATTAACAATGTTGTCAGCGTCAAGCTTTCCATCGTCGTCTGCTGTGTAGATGAAAGGACCGTTAGAGCCGTTTGTTGAGAAAGCAACAACTGTGTCAACATATGTGTCGAATGTTATGCCTGAGCCCCAGAGAGTACTGCCGTCAACTGTTGTACCGTCTGTGATTGTTCCCTTGCCTGTGTAGAGGTAGAGGAATACAGGGCAGTTCTGAGTTTTGAACAGTGTACCCTGTGAAAGCGGATAGTCGTCGTTAGGAGCAACTATGTCCTGAACATTACACATCTCGTACATAATGTAGAGATTATCGTTGTCCCATGCTGCATACATTGCATAGTCGTCAATAGGAATCTCGTACATTGAGTTGTCACGATATACACGAGGGTCGTCGTTTGCTGTGCCCTGTGCGATAAGCATATCAGTGCTCCAGTCAGACTTGTCACCGTCAATAGAGATTGTCTTTCTTACACCAACCTTGCCGTCAGGGTTTGTGCTGTAACGACCGCCACAGGAAGGACTTGTTGAGCCGTCACCGCCGCCTATATTCTGTGGTTCTTTCTTTAAAAGTGTGATTGACTTTTCGGTTGTACCGTACTCGTTGGTTGCAGATACATAAAGTGTTGTTGTTGAACCAACTGCTACACCGTTACCAAGAGTTACAACTGTTTCGCCTGTAAAAGGAACAGCAGAACCGTTGTCAATTTTGTATGTAGCAGATGTTGCACTGCCCGGGTTTACCTTAACATCTACTGTGTCAGATGAGAAAGATGCTCCATCCTTTTTGCTAAAGGAAACTACAGGTGGGTTTGTGCTTAGTTTGTACTGTTCCCACTTCTTTGTTGCTTTGTCATAAAGCATACCGTCGCCCTGATAATCAAGGTCACCTGTTTTACCGCCGTTATCAATAAAAATAACCTTGTCGTAGGACTTGTCCAATGCGAATGCATAAATGTTTGTTTCTACCTGTGTCATTTTAACGCCTGGCCATGCTCCATTCTGAGAAGTTGAACCGGATGCATCTAACCACATATAACAGGTAGGTGTGCCGTTAGTTGTTCTTATATACACAGTTTCCCCTGCATTGCCTGTAACAGCGTGAACTGTGAACATACAAGCAAACATAGAGGTTAAAAGTGCAATGATAAGAATTGAGGAAATAAATCCCTTGCGTTTCATAAAAATTACCTCCTTAGAAATTATACAATACCATTATAACAGAAAAATTCAAAAAATGTATGATTTTTTATAAAAAAAAGTAAAGGTACGCATAATTTGTACATTATGCATACCTTTGATATGTTCGGTTTGTGAATAATCACAACGATATTATGTTTGCTGTGGCTTTTCTTTTTTAATACCGTAAATTTTACGAAGTACTGTGCCAATAAACCTTGGGTTTTCAATCAAAACTACTTTCATATTACCTCCGACAAACTGTTAATGATAAAAGGATTATTATAACTGCACAACAATCTGTTATTAACCAATTGGGAAAGATTGAGGCAATCAGCAAACCAAGTGCAAAGGATATATAAATCTTCCTCTGTAATCTCCAACACCTCATTTAACCACCCCTCAGTATAGTCTATACAATCAGGTGAAAATGGTTACTTTAAATTACTTAAGATATTTCATAAACCATATGTTTTGTGCGGTAAAGGTTTTTCCGTTAAGGTAGTTAAGTTCCTCTGCATCGGTTGTAAAGTCAAAGGTTATGCTGTGACTGTAAAGGCATTGTCTGTTAAGGCTGTACTTTTCGTTCAGCTTTTTGTCGCCGTATTTATTGTCACCTAATATGGGACATCCTATTGACGCCATATGGGCTCTGATTTGGTGAGTTCTGCCTGTGAGCAAATCAACACTGCAAAGGGTAAGTCCGTTTTTGCTTTGGAGTACGGTATATTTTGTGAGGATTTTTTTACTGCCCTTTACTTCCTTTTTCAGCACCTTTACTTTATTTGTTTTTTCGTCCTTGATAAGGTAGTCTGAAAGAAGTCCTCTTTCTTCCTTTGGCTTGTTTATCACAAGGCAGAGGTAGTATTTGTGGAGTTCTCTATCTTTTAATTTTTGGTTAAGGATACGGAGAGCCTTTGCATTTTTTGCACCAATTACAATTCCCCCTGTGTTTCTGTCTATTCTGTTTACAAGGGCAGGTGCAAAGGAATTTTCGTTTTTGGGGTCATATTCTCCTTTGTCATAAAGATAGTGCTGTACCCTGTGAACAAGGCAGTCAAAGTGATAGCTTTTGTCCTGATGTACAATAAGTCCCGGCTTTTTGTCAATGAGGATAATGTTTTCGTCCTCGTACAATATGTCAAGGGTTTTTGGTGCTTTTAGGAATTCGTAGTTTTCTTCCTTAGCATCCTCAAAAAATTCATCCTTGATATAAAAGGTCAGCACATCACCAAGGGACAGAAAATCCTGAGGTGACGCCTTTTTGCCGTTTATTTTTATACATTTTTTTCTGATATACATATAAGCCATTGACTTTGGCATTGTTTTAAATTTCTTTAGAAGAAATTTATCTAACCTTTGACCTGCGTCATTTTTTTCTACTGTTAATTCTCTCATAGCTACTTTTCAATACACATAAAGGCACACATTGTTCCTCTGTGACCATTTGTTGCACGGTGACTCCACAGTAAATCGGAGTTGCATTTTGTGCAAAGGTCGCTTAGGACAATATTTTCTTTCTTTACTCCTGCTTTTATTACGATTTGCCTGTTTGTTTCAAGCAAATCTATCATATATTTAACCTCATTTTTTGGGAAAATGAATTTGCTGTTGTCAAGGTCTTTTAGGTTGTAGAAATTTTCTGCACAGTCCCTGTCCACCTCGTAACAGCACTTTGAAATTGCCGGACCTATTGCCACCACAACATCCTTTGGGTGAGTGCCGTATAGGGAAGTCATTTTTTTAATGACCTCTTCCCCGATTCTGCCAACTGTTCCCCTCCAGCCTGCGTGAGCAAGTCCTATTGCTTTGCCTACTGTATCTACAAAAAACAGTGGTGTACAGTCGGCATAGTGGGTAACAAGGGTTACATTTGGCTCGTTTGTAATGAGGGCATCAACGGACAGCATATCCTTTTCCCTCCATATGCCAATGCCACACTCATTTTTAGTAACCGCCCTTACATAGGTGTTGTGGTCTTGACTTGATGTAACAAGGGAATTGTAGTCAAAGCCTACTGCATCGGAAAAAATCTTGTAGTTTTCAATAACATTTTCCGGCTTATCGCCACGAGAAAATGCGAAATTCATTGATGTCCATTCATCTGTTGACACACCACCGTGCTTTGTTGAAAAGGCGTGACGGATAAAGTCAATCTGTGAAAGCCTGTTATATGTGAGGAATGGTACACCTTTATTTTCATTTATGGTCATTGTTTTGCTGTTTATTTTCATATATATCACCAAAATTATTGTACAATATTCTTTTTATACTTGCAAGTGGATAAAATAAAGTCTATAATAGGCACAGGTGATATTATGAAATTATTTGGAAACAATATTGAAGTAAAGTGCGAATATTGCAGTAATTCTGCCAATGCTCAAAGCGGATATATCTGTACGGTTAAAAAGAGTATTAAAAATGGTAAGTGCAGAAAATTTAAGTACAACCCTACCTTGAGAATCCCCGAAAGCTCCCCTGAAATGCAGAAATTCAGGAAAGAAGATTTTGAGATTTAGAATATTTGGGTTTTAATTACTGACCTATACAATAAAATCTAAAGACAAAGTGAGATAAAGAGGACAATTTTTCCCTCCTTCCACCGCAAGCGGTCCCCCTCCCCCGTCTGGTGGAGGCTTTTTTACAATAACATTTCAAAGGACTATCCCTTTCAGGATAGTCCTTTTTGTGTTATTTCAGGAAAAAACTTAGGATTGACAGTCGTTTTTTTGCCGACTGGATTGTCCTTGTTACTGTTGAGGGGTTGACTCCAAGCTCCTTTGCTATTTGATTCATTGGCTTGTCCATAAAGTAGTGCATTTTGACATACTTCTTTTGCTTTTCGGTAAGAACTGTATCTATTGCGTTTAATAGCAAATCCTTAGCCATATTAACATCATTAGAATTGGAGATGCCGGACTGGTTGTACAGCTTATAGGAAACCATATTGTCAATATATTCGTTCATATTAACAAAATTACGCAACCTGTTCACATTCCTTTCCCGATAGCAGTGACGCTGTCAGCTTACATTCGTAATACATAGACCGCAAAATCTGTATTCGCCTGTTAATCTCCTGAGTTTCATCAAATTTTTTAGCCTTTTTGAGGTTTTCTTTCTCTTTATCTATTGCACTTTTAATGTTTTGTGCGTCCTTTAAATATTCTTCTGCCCATAACTTATAATTCATACATTCACTTCCTAAACTTAATCTTAATCATAATAATTCACAATGGTATTTGGGGCTAAACCTGTTTAGCAATTATTATTGTAGCGAATGTTCACAGATTAGGCAATAGTTTTTAGAACATTTGTTCTAATTATTTATTACAAGTACTTTTTATGGGTCTTTTATACAGTTATTTTTCTGAATTAGAATTAAATAGGGTAAAAAAACACCCAAGCATATCGTACGGAATGCTTGGGTGAACTCAATTTAATATTAGGTGATTAGAGAACACATCTTAAAAATTCTTTTGTTCTGTCCTCTTTAGGGGAAGTGAAAATTTCTTCTGGTGTTCCCTCTTCTACTATGGTGCCTTCGCTCATAAAGATTACTCTGTCGGCAACCTCACGGGCAAAGCCCATTTCGTGGGTAACAACAACCATTGTCATACCCTCTTTTGCAAGCTCTTTCATAACATCAAGAACTTCTCCTACCATTTCGGGGTCAAGGGCTGAGGTTGGCTCGTCAAAAAGCATTACCTCCGGCTCCATACACAAGGCTCTTACGATTGCTACCCTCTGCTTTTGTCCGCCGGAAAGCTGGTCGGGATAGGCGTCAGCCCTGTCGGCAAGTCCTACTCTTTCCAGCAAATTCATTGCTGTTTTTGTAGCCTCTTCCTTGGACTTTTTAAGGAGTTTCATTGGGGCGATTGTCATATTTTTAAGCACTGTCATATTGGGGAAAAGATTGAAGTGCTGGAACACCATACCCATCTTCTGACGGTGAACATTGATGTTTACCTTTGGGTTAGTAATATCCACATCATCAAGTAAAATTGTGCCTGAGGTTGGGATTTCAAGGAGATTTAGTGAGCGTAAAAGAGTTGACTTGCCACTGCCGGAAGGCCCGATGATAACTACAACCTCTCCGCTGTTTATATTACAGCTTACACCGTCAAGGGCTTTAACCTCACCGCCGTTGTAATGCTTTTTCAGGTCGTTAACCTTTATTAATACATTATCGCTCATTTTTTCTTAACCTCCTTTCAAGCTTACCTACAAAGAATGAAAGAATCATTACCATTACAAGGTAAACTGCCGCTACTGTTAAAAGCGGAATAAAGTAGGAATATGTTCTGCCTGCAATGACATTACCTGCCTTTGTAAGGTCGATAACACCAACATAACCTACAACAGAGGTTTCTTTCAGCAGGGTGATAAATTCGTTACACAAGGTTGGCAAAACAGCCTTGAACATCTGTGGCACAACAATGTGACGCATTGTTTGAAGATAGTTAAAGCCAAGACTTCTACCTGCCTCAAACTGTCCGTTGTCAACTGCCATAATTCCGCCACGGAATATTTCTGCAACATATGCGCCTGAATTGATACCGAATGCAAAAATACCAACGGGAACACCGTCCTTTGCCGAAACAAAGATGATGAAGTATGAAATCATCAGCTGAACTACAACAGGTGTACCACGGATAACGGTTAGGTAAACCTTACAAATTGCATTTAGAACTGTGAGGACATAGTAACCGGCACCCTTGCGCAGCTTCATAGACTCCTTGTTCTTGTCATAGGAAGAACGAATTGAGGCTACTACAACACCGATAACAACACCAACAATCAATGCACCTGCTGTTATAAGCAGAGTATTCTTAAGACCTGTGATCATTTGCTGGTATCTGTCTTTTTCAATAAAAACAAAATAAAGTTGGTCGCCTAAATCTGCAAACCAATTACAAATAGCATCCCACATAAAGTGAACCCCTTAACACAAAGTAAAGGCTGTCGCAAATTAATTTTTTGCAACAGCCACATTGCCTTAGTATAAATAATTAATCTGCGTTGATGTACTTATCAACTATCTTCTGAATTGAACCATCTTTCTTAAGCTCATTAAGGGCATCGTTTACCTTCTTTTGAAGCTCCTCGCTGTCCTTAGAGAAGCAGATTGCATAGTCCTCAACTGCATACTCTGTGTCAAGAATCTTCAGACCCTTGTTAGCCTCAACATATGCCTTTGCAGGCTCGTTATCAATAATTACGCAGTCAACCTTGTTAGCTGTAAGAGCTGCAACTGCTGCTGCACCGTTTTCAAATCTCTTTACATTATCTTCGCCGTAATCGTCGGATGCGTAGATGTCGCCTGTTGTTGCTGTCTGTACGCCAATCTTCTTGCCGTCCAAATCGTCGATAGACTTAATAGGGGAATCTTCCTTAACGATAACTGACTGGATACCTGTTGCGTAGGAATCGGAGAAATTAACACTTCTCTTTCTTTCGTCTGTAACAGTCATACCTGCCATACCCATATCGTACTTACCGCTTTGAACACCGGGAATGATTGAGTCAAAGGAAACATCAGCGATTTCAAGCTCAAGACCAAGCTTTTCTGCAATCTTCTCTGCAACCTCTGCGTCAATACCAACAACCTTTTCGCCCTCATAAAATTCATATGGTGGGAATTCGGCATTTGTTGCCATTGTTAATTTACCCTCTGTTACTGTTTCAAGTTTGTTATCATCCTTTGAGTCTGAACCGCCACAGCCTACAAGGCAAGTTGCGATTAAAACTACTGTGATAGCAAATGCTAATAGTTTTTTCATTGTAATACCTCCCAATAAATTGTACCCTTTTAATTTACTATTTTAATGAGGTTTTGTCAAGGGTAGTGTTGAAAATATGATGAATATAGGGGAATTTGGGGGTGGTTTTTTAGGAAAATGGAAATTTGAAAATTGAAAATGGAAAATTATTTCGTATTACCTATTGGTATCGATTAATGCACTACTGCTTTTCTTTCAGATTCCTCGCTACGCTCGGAATGACAGGGAGAAGAAGTTTCACTCCCTCGGAATGACAGCGGTTTTAACTAAAATCTCAAAACTAAAACACCCAAGAAAGCTGTGGGCTTTCTTGGGTAGTTACTAATCTATATTATTTGCTGTGGTATTTTCTTCTGTGTTTTCCTTTGGTGGAGGGATTGGTATTGCTCTTTTGTTTATCTTTAGTCCCTCGTACCTAAGTTTATAAACAATTCTGCCCATAAACTCGTGTCCACAGTTTTCGCAGAGGAAGTTTGCACGGAATGAGCGGTTTTTTACTGTCCACTTTGTTTTTCTTTTTGCCTTATGATTACATTTCGGGCAGTCAAAGTTCATTTCTGATTTGTCAATAAGGGGATTGTTTATGTCGGTTATATAGCAGGTTCTAAAGGTGATTTTGCGATAAAACTCATCGTCACACTTCCTGATGTACTTCCCTATTTTTTCCTTGTCGTACAGCTTTTTAAAGCACAGCAGACTAAGCTCTGCATCTGTTAATGCTCGGTGTAATGTTAGCTCTCCGCTGTCAATATTTAAAAGCTCTGCACAGGTGGAAAGTCCCATCTGTTTGCCCTTGTCGTGCTTATCAAGGGCAAATTCGCAGTACAGCTGTAAGTCGCAATAGTACTTAAGGAATGAGGGACGGTTGTCCTTATTGTAGTAGCCGTAATTTTCCATTAGGGCGTGAATGTCGCTTGTACCCCAAGTGAGCAAAACAGCATCACCCAAAAATTCTTCAAAGAAGGCAGAAACAGTTTGAAAACTGTTGTGGGAGGTTTCCAGCTCCTCGTTTGTTATGTGGGTAAGCTCCTTTATTCGGGAGTTCAGCTTTTTGCCGATTTGTGGTTTTATCAGCATTGAAAAGGTATCGATTATGTTAAGATTTTCGTCAGTTTTCACTGCACCGTATTCGATTATTTCGTTGTAATAACGCTTGTCCCTTTTGCTGAATGAGGCATTCCACTCTAAATCAAGAATAACATAGTTCATTATTTTTTACGGCTTTGGTTTTTCATTCTCTGTTCACGGGAAAGAATTGTCTTTCTCATACGGATATTTTCGGGAGTTACCTCAACAAGCTCGTCGTCACCGATAAATTCAAGACACTGTTCAAGTGACATAATTGACGGTGGTGTAAGCTTTAGTGCGTCGTCGGAGCCTGACGCTCTTGTATTTGTCATATGCTTTTTCTTGCAGACATTAACAGTTAAGTCCTCTGCCTTTGGAGATGCGCCAACAATCATACCCTCATACACAGGAACACCTGCGCCTATGAAGAGTCGTCCTCTCTCCTGTGCGGCATTCAGACCGTATGCTACTGCGTCACCTGTTTCCCAAGCGATAAGGGAGCCCTGATGTCTTGTGATGATTTCTCCCTTCCAAGGCTCATATGCATCAAACACATGGTTCATAATTCCGTTGCCGTTTGTATCTGTTAAAAATTCAGGTCTGTAACCCATAAGTCCTCTTGACGGAATACGGAACTCAATGTGTGTTGTACCGCTGCCGTTGGTGTCCATATTTACAAGTTCAGCCTTTCTTGAGCCTAACTTTTCCATTACCGGACCAACATATTCGTCAGGAACTTCTATCATAAGAACCTCAACAGGCTCACATAAAACACCGTCAATTTCCTTTGTAATAACCTGTGGACGGGAAACCTGAAATTCATAGCCCTGTCTTCTCATAGTTTCGATAAGGATAGAAAGGTGAAGTTCCCCTCTGCCTGACACCTTGAAGGTATCGGCTGAATCTGTTTCCTCTACCTTTAGGGCAACATTTGTTTCGATTTCCTTAAAGAGTCTGTCACGGAGATTTCTTGATGTTACAAACTTACCCTCTCGTCCTGCAAAGGGTGAATTGTTTACAATAAAGTTCATTGATACGGTAGGCTCGTCAATCTTGACAAAAGGCAGTGGCTCTACGCATTCGTAGGAGCAAAGTGTTTCGCCGATATTGATTGAACCAACACCGCTGATGCAGATAAGGTCGCCGTAGGTTGCTTCCTCTGTTTCTACCCTGTTAAGACCCTCGTACTCATACAGCTTTTGGATTTTAACATTCTTTCGGCTACCGTCAATACCGCAGAGAACAGCGCCCTGACCTGACTTGACAGTACCTCTTTCAACTCTGCCCACACCTATTCTGCCAACATAATCGTCATAATCTATGTTGGAGATAAGAATTTGCAGACCTGCGTCCGGGTCACCCTGGGGAGCAGGAATTTCCTCCACAATACTCTTGAACAGAGGTATCATATCAGTGCCCTTTTCGTTATAATCAAGGGATGCATAGCCTGCCTTTGCAGAGCAGTAAACAACAGGAAATTCAAGCTGGTCGTCGTCTGCACCAAGCTCGATGAACAAATCAAGCACTTCGTCCACAACTTCCTCGGGACGAGCACCCTCTCTGTCGATTTTATTTAGAACAACAAGTGGCTTTTTCTTAAGTGCCAAAGCCTTTTTAAGAACAAATCTTGTCTGAGGCATACAGCCCTCGAATGCGTCAACAACAAGTAAAACACCGTCAACCATTTGGAGGATACGCTCAACCTCACCGCCAAAGTCTGCGTGACCCGGTGTGTCAACTATATTAATCTTTGTGTCACCGTAAACAACTGATGTTGTCTTGGAAAGAATTGTAATTCCTCTTTCCCTTTCAATATCGTTGCTGTCCATAACACGCTCTTCCACAACCTCGTTGCTTCGGAATGTTCCGCTTTGCTTTAACAGCTCGTCAACCAAGGTGGTTTTTCCGTGGTCAACATGGGCGATAATTGCGATATTTCTTAGATTTTCTCTTGTAGCCATTCAATCATTTCCTTTATGTTTAATACTAATAATTTATATTTTTGCACAGTTATTGATTATATCACAACAAGTATGTAAATACAATTAAAATAGAAATTACTGTTATTTTGTAGAAAAAATTTCTGAATGTTATTCTATATTTGGGCACTAATAATTAAATTGTTATAAATTTAACATTGATTAAAGGGGAAAAATATTGTATAATAATAGAGTATTTTATCTTGTTAGCAGAATTTTTCTGAAGAAAGAGATTACAAGAAAACTAAAAAGGAGAAATCACTATGGGTTACACACTGGCAGAAAAAATCATTAAAGAACACATTGTTGACGGTGAAATGGTCAAGGGTACAGACATCGGTCTTAGAATTGACCAAACCTTGACACAGGACGCAACAGGTACTATGGCCTACCTTGAATTCGAGGCTATGGGAGTACCTCGTGTTAAAACAGAGAAATCTGTTGCTTACATTGACCACAACACACTTCAGACAGGCTTTGAAAATGCTGACGACCACAGATTTATTCAGTCTGTTTGTAAAAAGCACGGTATTTACTTTAGCAAACCGGGTAACGGAATTTGCCATCAGGTTCACCTTGAAAGATTTGGTAAGCCGGGCAAAACCTTAATCGGCTCCGACTCCCACACACCTACAGGCGGCGGTATCGGTATGCTGGCTATGGGTGCCGGCGGACTTGATGTTGCTGTTGCCATGGGAGGCGGTGCATACTACATTACAATGCCTAAGATGGTTAGAGTAAACCTTACAGGCAAGCTTAACCCTTGGGTAGCCGCTAAGGATATTATTCTTGAAGTTTTAAGAATTATGTCCGTTAAGGGCGGTGTTGGAAAAATTGTTGAATACGGCGGTGAGGGTGTTAAGACACTTTCTGTCCCCGAAAGAGCAACAATTACAAATATGGGTGCTGAGCTTGGCGCTACAACCTCTATCTTCCCATCTGATGAGCTTACAAGGGAATTCCTTAAGGCACAGGGTCGTGAGGAGGATTGGATTGAGCTTTCACCGGACGAGGACGCTGTTTATGACGAGGTTATCGACATTGACCTTTCTACACTAAAGCCAATGGCTGCCTGTCCACATTCCCCTGACAACATCAAGACTATTGAAAGCCTTGCAGGTCAAAAGGTTGACCAAATTTGTATTGGCTCCTGTACAAACTCTTCTTACAGAGATTTGATGACAGTTGCTCACATCTTAAAGGGCAAGACTGTTGCCGAAAATGTTTCACTTGCTATTGCACCGGGTTCAAAGCAGGTATTTAATATGCTGGCACTTAACGGCGCACTTGGCGACCTTATTGCTGCCGGTGCAAGAATTTTGGAATCCGCTTGCGGTCCTTGTATCGGTATGGGACAGTCACCTAACTCAAAGGGTATTTCCCTTAGAACATTCAACAGAAACTTCCTTGGTCGTTCAGGAACAAAGGATGGACAGATTTACCTTGTATCTCCTGAAACTGCAGCGGCTTCTGCACTTACAGGTGTATTTACAGACCCAACTACTCTTGGCGAGGGCTATGAGGTTGAAATGCCTGAGAAGTTCCTTATCAACGACAATATGGTTATTGCTCCTGCAACCGTTGAAGAAATGGACAATATTGAGGTATTGAGAGGACCAAACATCAAGCCTTTCCCTGAAACAACTCCACTTGAGGATACAATCAACGCAACATGTGCATTAAAGGTTGAGGACAACATCACCACAGACCACATTATGCCTGCCGGTGCAAAGATACTTCCACTTCGTTCAAACATTCCTGCAATTTCACAGCACTGCTTTACTGTTTGCGACCCTGAATTCCCTGCAAGGGCAAAATCCCTTGGCTCATCCATCATTGTAGGCGGAGCAAACTACGGTCAGGGTTCTTCAAGAGAACACGCAGCACTTGCACCCCTTTACCTTGGAGTTAAGGCTGTTCTTGTAAAATCCTTTGCAAGAATTCACAGAGCAAACCTTATCAACGCAGGTATTCTTCCTCTTGAATTCTGTAACGAGAATGACTATGACAAGATTTCTCTGTGTGACGAAATTGTACTTCCTGATGTTAAGGAAATCGTTGCAAATGGCGGTGACATCAAGGTTGTAAACAAGACAACAGGGGAAGAAATTATGGCTAAGTGTGAGCTTACAGACAGGACAAAGGCAATTATCATTGCCGGCGGTCTGCTTAACTACACAAAGGAAAACAGCTGATTACACTTAATCATTAACATAAACAACTGTAAATTATAAAAAAGAAGGAGAATTATTATGGCAAAAATTCCTATGACCACACCTCTTGTAGAGATGGACGGAGATGAAATGACAAGAATCATTTGGAAGATGATTAAGGATATCCTTATCACTCCTTATGTTGATTTAAAGTCAAAGTACTATGACCTTGGTCTTGAAAACAGAAATGCAACTAACGACCAGGTTACTATTGATTCAGCAGAGGCAACAAAAAAGTACGGCGTTGCTGTTAAGTGTGCAACTATCACACCAAACGCTGCAAGAATGACTGAATATGACCTTAAAGAGATGTGGAAGTCACCTAACGGTACAATCAGAGCAATTCTTGACGGTACTGTTTTCCGTTCTCCTATTATTGTTAAGGGCATCACACCTTACATTCCAACTTGGAAAAAGCCAATCACTATTGCAAGACACGCATACGGTGATGTTTACAAAAACACAGAGATGGTTGTCAAGGGCGGTTCAAAGGCTGAACTCCTTGTAACAAATGCAGACGGTACAACAGAAAAGTCACTTATCCACGACTTTAAGGGTGACGGTGTTATTCAGGGTATGCACAACCTTGACAGCTCCATCGGCTCATTTGCCCGTGCTTGCTTTAACTATGCACTTGACCTAAAGCAAGACATTTGGTTTGCTACAAAGGACACAATCAGTAAGAAGTACGACCATACATTTAAGGATATTTTCCAGGAAATCTTTGACAACGAGTACAAAGAAAAGTTTGAAGAGGCAGGTATTGAGTACTTCTACACACTTATCGACGACGCTGTTGCAAGAGTTGTTCGTTCTGAGGGTGGTTACATCTGGGCTTGTAAGAACTATGACGGTGATGTTATGAGTGATATGATAGCAACAGCCTTCGGCTCACTTGCTATGATGACTTCAGTCCTTGTTTCCCCTGACGGAATTTACGAATATGAGGCTGCTCACGGTACTGTTCAGCGTCACTACTACAAGCACCTTAAGGGTGAAGAAACATCAACAAACAGCGTTGCTACTCTCTTTGCTTGGACAGGCGCTCTCAAAAAAAGAGGCGAGCTTGACGGCATTAGTGATCTTTGCGACTTTGCCGATAAGCTGGAGAAGGCTACAATCACAACTATTGAAGAGGGTGTAATGACAGGTGACCTTTACCTACTATCTACTCTTGAAAACAAGAAGAAGGTTAACACAGAGGAATTCCTCCTTGCAGTTAACGAAAGACTAAAGGCAATCCTATAATTTGAAAGGTGGCATAATAAGTGCCGAAGCATGATAAAATTTCTATGTCTGTTATCAGGCGACTTCCACGATATTACAGATTCATAAGTGAATTAGCTGATAGTGGAGAAAAAAGAATAAGCTCAAGTAGGCTTGCGGAGCTTATGAATGTGACTGCCAGCCAAATCAGACAGGATTTTAACTGCTTTGGCGGTTTTGGTCAGCAGGGATATGGGTACAGTATATCCTTTTTAAAGGGTGAAATGGAAAAAATTTTAGGTCTTAACAAGGTGAACAACGCTATTATTCTTGGTGCCGGTAACCTTGGCAAGGCTATTGCCCTACACATTAATTTCGTTGAGAAAGGTTTTTGTGTTAAGGGTATATTTGAAACAAACCCACTTCTTGTTGGACAGGAAATTAAGGGGATAAGGATTTACCCCGAAAATGATATGGAAAAGTTCATTGCCGACAACAACATTTCCATTGCTGTACTGTGTGTTCCAAAAAACAGCGTTGCCGGAATTATTGACAAGTTATATAGCAACGGAATCAAGGCTTTTTGGAATTTCTCTCACTTTGATATTGCCAGAAAATACAGTGATACTGTTGTTGAGAATGTTCATATGACAGATAGCTTAATGACTCTCTCATATAGAATGAACGAAAAATTAAAATCAGAAGAAAAAACTGAAGAATAATTATTAGGGCAGAAATTTTACTTTCTGCCCTATTTTTCTGCAACATAAAGCCTCCTACAGTATAACTATAGGAGGCTATGTTTATTTAGCTATGAATTTTACATTTTTTGGAGCTTTTCCATTACTTTTAATTAGCTTTTTGTATTTCTTTAGTTTACTCTTTGGCACAGTAAACTTTGCTTTTGAATAAATTTTAGAAAATGCTGATTTTCCTACTTTACTCAACTTTGTTGATTTTATGCTTACTGACTTTAACTTTCTGTTGTTATTAAATGCACTATCTCCTATTGATTTTAGATTTTTGCCTAGAGCAATACTCTCTAGTCTTGTACAATCTTTAAAATCATACTTTCCAACATTAGCTAAAGAAGATGATGTTATTTTCTTTAGCTTAACACACTTTTCAAATGTACCACGATAATAATACTTTCTCTTAACCTTTTTAGGAATATATTCTGTTCCTTCATTTAGAAGTTTAAATTGTGTCCATTTTTTTGTTTGCAGATTACGCAACTTTGGCATATTAACTGATGTTAAATTAATACAATTAAAGAATGCAGATGAACCTATAGTAGTTACCTTTGGTAAAGAAATTTTCTTTAAACTTTTACAACTATAAAATGTTCTTGCTCCTACAGTTTTAACATTAGGAGCTGAAATGCTCTTTAACCTTGTACAACCTTCAAATGTACCATAAACTCTGTCACAGGAACGCAATTCACCAATACCATCATAGTAAAATTCAGTTGGTTGTTTATTATAGAACTGTAAATCACTTGCTTTATACTTTGTCATTTTTAGTTGCTTTACCTTTGGCAAAGAAATCTTCTCTAACTTTTCACATTTTGCAAATACACCTGAACCCAGATAAGTCAGTTTAGAAAGGCTGTTATTCTTATTTATTTTTTTTAAGTTTTTGCAATTGTAAAATGAGTTATTACCAATGCCTTCTACATTTGGAATATTAATTTTTTCTAATGATGAACAATTTTCAAAAGCCCCTTCGCAATGCAAGTCACCACTAGGAAGTATAATTCCACCACTATCACCTTTTTTTATCAATGCACTGCTTTTTACTGCCTTTATTTTTGGCAAAGAAATATTCTTTAGACTTTTGCAATTATAAAACACAGATACACCCATATCTGTAATATTATTCAAATTATTATTCTTGTTAATTGTCTTTAGCTTTGGACAATCAAAGAATGTTCTGTCAGCAAGTTTTTTTACCTTTGGAATATAAATACTTTCAAGATTTCTACAATGCACAAATGGTCCTACACTAAAGCTTTTGTCTAATTTCCAATAATAACCCTCAACCATGTCTATTTCATCAAAAGTGGAAAATACATGAACCCTTGAATTATCAATTTTCACAAGATTTGGGAAAGAAATATTCTTAATATCTGAACAACTTAAAAAAGCTCCACCGTCAATTTGGGTAACATTCTGTCCACCAATGATTTTTTGCAAACTTAAACAATTCAAAAATGAGGCTTTGCCGATTCTTTTCAGGCTTTTAGGTAAAGTAATTTTTTTTGCTTTATAGAAATTAATAAACATATAGTCACCAATAGCAGTTATTCCTTCACCTATTACAATATTTTCTACTTGAAATAATGGTGGAAAGCAATCCTCTTTCCAATCCCAACACATTGGATTACCATAATAATAGTCAAATTCTGAAAAACCTAACTTGCCAAAACATCCTTTACCTTGAACTGTTAATGTCTTTGAAGTTTTATCATAAGTAATTTGAAAATTCTTACCTAAGTCATAACCAACTGTTATGCCTGCACTATCAGTATCAGCTAATGCATTAAATGGGATAACAGTAACCAATAACATAAATACTAAAAATAAGCTAATTAATTTTTTCATAAAATCAACTCCAAAATAAAATCACATGAATTTAAACCATCTAACAATTCGTTATCATTTGCAGGTTTCTTTTTGTATCTTGCTTCGTAAACTTTTATCATATCTGCCTTATCATAAATAGGTAGACGATTTAGTTTAATTTTTTCCTTGTTGTTTGTTATAATTTGCATAAATATAATTTTCTTTCGTTAAATAGTATTTTTGTTTTAATAAATAATTTATAACAAATATATGTATATTTACTTATTATTAACTCATAGGAAACACTTCCTTGTTAATTTCTATATATAATTGTAGCAATGTTTATTATTTTGGTCAATAGCTTATAAAAATATTTGTCATAAAATTTAACACTAGTGAGTAATATTTACATTGATTTACACAAACAAAAAACCTCCCATTAAGGGAGGTTTTTTAATAGATTAGTATTGAGTTTATATTGTAATACTAAAGTTACATTTCTCTTGTATCTTTTTGAATTTCGTTAGCACCTAAGTCTTCATCAGTTTGGAACTTATAGTCATTACCCGGGATGATAGCATTTAGGATAATACCAACTAGAGAACCTACTGCAAGACCGGAAAGTGAAATTGTTACTTCGCCGATTGTAAATGCGATTGCACCTGCTGTTGAGTATGCAATTCCGATTGAGAGAACAAGGATAAGAGCCATAATAAGAACATTTCTCATACTTGTGAAGTCGATTTTGTTTTCAACAATGTTTCTAACACCGACAGATGAAATCATACCGTAGAGAACAAGTGAAACACCGCCAACTGTTGCTGAAGGAACAGAAGAAACTACTGCTGCAAACTTTGGTGAGAATGAGAAAAGGATTGCAAAATATGCTGCAATTCTGATAACTCTTGAATCAAACACCTTTGTAAGGTTAAGTACGCCTGTATTTTCGCCATATGTTGTGTTTGCAGGAGCACCGAAGAGAGAAGCAAGGAGTGTTGCGGCACCGTCACCTAAAAGTGTTCTGTGAAGTCCGGGGTCAGCTATACAGTTTTTGCCGATTGTTGAGGAAATAGCAGAAACATCACCGATATGCTCAACCATTGTTGCAAGTGCAATAGGTACGATTGTGATGATTGCTGTTGTGATAAGACCCCAGTCTGTATGTCCGTTTGTGAACACGCTGAATACAGTATTATCATACTGTACAGGAAGACCAACCCAAGCTGCCTCTTTAACAGCAGTAAAGTCAACAAGACCAAGGCAAACAGCAAGAATGTAAGAGCCGATAACACCACAGATGATTGGGATAATCTTAATCATACCCTTACCGAAAATGTTACAAATAATGATAATTACGATAGCAGTTATAGCTACTAACCAAGAAAGACCGGCATTGTCACCTGATGCAGAACAGTTGTTTATGGCAGAAGGTGCAAGTGTTAAACCGATTGCAATAATGATTGGACCTGTAACGATTGGTGGGAAGAACTTCATTACTCTGTGAGCGCCAAAGCACTTGAAGAGAGCAGAAAGAATGAAGTAAAGGATTGTTGCACAGGCAACACCGATACAAGCATATGGCAGCTTGTCAGCCTCACCGTTAGGTGCTATTGCTGCATAACCTGCAAGGAAAGCAAAGGATGAACCTAAGAATGCAGGTACTTTACCCTTTGTGAGCAAGTGGAACAACAGTGTTCCAAGACCTGCAAACAGCAAGGTTGCGGAAATTGAAAGTCCTGTGATGAGAGGAACAACAACTGTTGCGCCAAACATAGCGAACATATGCTGAATTCCCAACACAACCATTTTGCCGCCGCCAAGCTTACGGGCGTCATAGATTGCTTCGTTAGTAATTTGTTTTTTCATTGTCTTACCCCTTTGTAATTTTTATTTAAAAGTAATTGTTATAATTACCTTTAATTACCCGCTATTCGCTTACATTCCTTTGCCTCACAAGGATTGTTACTGCTGTCCAAAAAGACAACAGATGGCTTGTGGTCTTTTGCCTTTTCCTCATCAATAAGTCTGTAAGCCATAATAATTATATGGTCGCCGACTGACACAAGTCTTGCAGCGGCACCGTTGACGCAGATTATTCTGCTACCCTCTTCCCCTGCTATCACATATGTATCAAACCTTTGACCGTTTTCAACATCTACAACGCTGACCTTTTCGTACTCCAAAATGTCAGCCTTGTCCATAAGCTCCTTGTCAATGGTAATACTACCAACATAGTTTACATCAGCCTCTGTAACCACTGCCCTGTGTAGCTTACTTTTTAACATTGTAATCATTTTATTACCTCTAATCTATTAAAATCCAGCCTTTTTCATAACATCCAAAAGGTATTCAAGCTGGGTATTATCGCTGTATTTTTTGTAATTTTTCAAATTTCTTTTATAGTTCTCTTTATCTTTTCCAAAAAGTAATTTTATGTTTCGATGTACCCAAATAAACGGTAATATTACACCTGTTTTCTTTAGTGACGGATATTCTTCAATGAGCCTTTTTCTCGGCGGAAAAATTCGCCTAATAATATAATTTTCTTTTTCGGAATTATTCAGGTATTTTCGCTGATAATCAAGTTGCTTGTTGTAATAAAGCACTTCCTCCCTGCCGAATAACAGGCTTGACATAATAAAAACATCTACATCATCAAAGTTTATGTCAGTGTCCCCGCTTTCAAAGTACTGTTTGCATTTTGAAAGGAGCATTTTGTAAAACTTGAAAGTACCTGAGGATTTCAGCTTTTCTTCAATATATTTTTCGTCAAGAGAATTATACAAATGCTTATGAAGATTATAAACATCAGTAATCATCCTTATTCCCATTCCTCCAAGGTCACGGAAATGCTTTGCATAATGCTCTATTATATAGACAAAATGGTCGTTTACGGAAAACTCATAGGTGTGGGATTTGCCTTCTTTCAGCCTTGCAACATCAAAAAGGTTATCCCCCATTTTGGTATCACGAAATTCTCCGTTGTCACCGTGAAGCTCAATTTGAACAAAAGGCTGTTGGACTACCACAAGCAAATCCTCAGTTTCTTCAAGCACCTGATAATCCATTGACAGAACAAGGCTTTTTATCCTCGTTATATCCGACTTTCTGATATGAATATCAACATCATTCATCACACGAAAGTCAGGCTGTTTGTAGGCGTCCTTAATGAATTGACCTTTGACAAGGAGGTTGTCTATCCCCTGTTTTTCAAAGGCGTCAATCAGCCTTTGAGTTGCCGCAAATTGAGATGCGTCCTTCATCAGCATAAATTTTCTGTACTTAACAAAGCTGTCAAAATCGTTTTTTGGCACATTAAGGTCTAAAGACTCCAAAGCATAGGATACCATATTGGCTATGCCGTGTAAAGCGGTAATCTTGAAAATTTCACTGAAATTTATTTCAAAATCGGAAATATCACAGGTTGAGCTTTCAAAAAGCTTTGAAAGGATTTTGAGTATAAAATTGTATTCTCTTTTCTCCTGCTGTGTAAATTCCTGTTTCAAATCAAGTTTCCTTTACAACAATCTTTTTATCCTCAATAATTACCTCTTTGTTACATATGGACAAAGCAGCCTTTTTGTGGGTGATGATGATACAGGTTTTATTTTTCAGCCTTTTCAAATTTGTAAGGAGCTTTTTCTCTGTTTCTTCATCAAGGGCAGATGTACATTCGTCCAAAAGAAGGATAGGTGCCCCTGTGAGCAACGCCCTTGCAATGGCAAGTCGCTGAATTTGACCCTCGGAGAGTCCTACTCCCCTTTCACCCAGTCTGGTTTCAAGTCCCTTTGGCAAATCCTTTAGAAAGTCTGCACAGGCAAGGTCTAAACAGCGGTAAATATCTTCATCAGTCGCATCTTGTGCAACAAAAGTGAGATTTTCTCTAATAGTTCCCGACAACAGGAAGTTGCCCTGGGGAACATAAGCAAACATTCGGCGGAGGTTTTTGTCAACATACATTTTTTCGCCGTTAAGGAGAGTCATATATATTGAACCGCCTTCTATACGGAAAACTGACATAAGCAGTTTCATAAGGGTACTTTTGCCAATGCCGGTTATACCCATAATCGCAACAAAATCACCTTTGTTGATGGAAAGTGATGTATTTTCAAGGATAACATCTCTGTCATAGCTAAAGGTGATGTTTTCAAAATCAATGGTTTTAAGGCTATTGTAGGTCTTTTTTACATCAACATTACCGTTAATCTTCTTTTCATTAGGAAGATTTTCAATCTCCATTATTCGTTCTGCCGAAGCTGTGGCGGCAAAATATGTTGGGAAAAGTCCTGTAAGCCCCGAAATCGGACCTTGAATTTGGGTGATTAGTGAAACAACCTCTGTAAGCACACCGTATGTAATGTTACCCAGCACAATGTTATATGCACCCCAAATCAGGGCAAAAGCATATCCAATCATAAATACAAATGAAAAGGCAGATGAACTGATTACAGAAATTGTATTTCGCTTTCTCTTAATAATATAGTTGTCATTTTGCAAGTCAACAGCATTGTCGGCAACCTTTTCCTCCGCCTCAAAGGACTTGATTACAAGCAGGCTTGCCATAATTTCCTGCAAAAAACTACGAACCTTACCGTCAGTTTCCTGTGCCTTTTTGTGAAGCGACTTCATCTTGTTCTTGTAAAGAGAGGCTACAAACATAGAAATTCCGCCGGCAAAAAGGAAAATCATTGTAAAGGGAACGCTGATTTGAATTAACACGACAAAAACACCAACAAGCTTAACAATCATAAAGGTTAGGCTTGGAATAATGGTGACTATTGCCCCCGTTATTGTTGATATATCACTTGTCAGCCTGTTTAAAAGCTCACCGGAATGGTACTTAGTTATGTCGGCAAATTCCTTTTGAATAATCTCCCTGAAAAGCTCTGTTTTGTAGGAAATTTCCAGCTTTGCACTTATTCTAAAGACAAATATTCTTTGAGTAATGCTGATTATAATTTCTCCAACGATTATCAAGGCAAAAATAATTCCGTAATACAGCACACCCTCCATTCTGTTGTCAGCGTAAGCAGGGTCGTGACCTGTGGCGGCATTTACCACATACTTACTGCACACAGCAACATAAATCCCCAAAACTGCAAGGGCGGTATAGAGAATTACAAAGAAAATAATGCTCAAAAACTGGGATTTGCTTTTTTTGAGAATCCAGCGAAGTGCAGTTGTATTAAGTTTTTTAATGTACTCTTTTCTACTCATTTTTAAAAAACTTCCTGTAATATGGATATAATTTTTCTTTTAAAGAACAATATTTCCACTTTAATTTCTTCTTACCTACCCAAAAACGGCAATATAATTTATATCTGAAATCCTTAACAGAATATTTTTTACCCTTATGACTAAAAGCTGTTACAACAGCAACAATGTCCCGGTCAGTAACATTGATTTCGCAAATATCTCTGTTGTCACCGCACATCACATATGTACCGTCTTTCTTCACCTTGATTACACGGTGAAGAATATAGCTGTTGCTACCCCTTAAGAAAAACAATGGTAAATCGTACTTTTTAAGTTTTCCGTTAGGCTTGGTGAGGACAACTGTGTCAACTCCGTCACCAAGCATTGGTAGCATTGATGTGCCTTTTGTGGTGAAATTCACATTACTGCCGGAATCAAGAATTTCCTGAAACAGTGGTACTAATTCACTTATTGGGAGCTGTTTATTCAAGGACACCAGCGTCCTCAAGCTTCTTTATAAAATTGTCAATATCCTTAGACGCCAATTCCTCTGTTACCTCGTAGGTTTCCATCATTGATTTTAGCAGTTCTTCCTTTGTAGTATCCTGCTGAAGATGCTCCCAAAGGAAAGCTCCTGTGTCGTTAAGGTTAAGCATACCGTTGAAATCAACAGTAGCTTTGCCAACAGGAACAACTACATAGCAACCTGCAACCTCTCTTAGTAGGAAATCCTCTTTAACTTTCATTCTATATCAGTCCTTTACTATGGTATCGTGGGCAATTTTTGCGGAGTCGTCCTCCATATTGCAACAAAGCTCATATAAATCTACATTTTTCAAGATAACATCAAGCATATCAAGAACAAGGTGCATTCTCTCCTTTGACACCTTGCGTACAGTTTCTTGAAAAATCAACGGCAAAGCCTCTTTATTTGTGAGTTTCCGTATGGAATTTTTTTCAGCTCGTGTAATAAAAACAATGGCGGTAAGGGGTGCAAAGTCGTCACAAAATTTGTGAGTGCCACCTGCAAAGGGAGAACCGTAGGCGATAAGCTCCTCCCCCATAAGTCTGATAATAGGCTTGTCGTCATTGATTATTTTTACATCATCACCATAAATCTTTTCCCAAATGCGGGTGTGTGTTGACTTGCCTGTACCCGATGGGGCGGAAAATAGGTAGCATTTTCCCTTATACTTAACTGCGGAGGAATGTATCATAATGCTTTTATAGGGCAGAATTTTCTTGAAAAGCTCGTCAGCAAGATAGATATGCTCCGCCTCGTCAACAGGAACATTGGGATACTTTATGTGGTAATTTTCGCAATCCTCCAGCGTTACATTTTCGCCGATAGAAATAATTTTTGAGGGGTCAACATCATCGTCGCACCTGAATTTCTCTATCATATCAGCTGTGTATGGGAATTTTGGGTTGCACTTCACATAAAATTCTGCAAATTTACATAACAAAGTCCATCCCTCCCCATTATCATTACTATTATACGAGAAAAAGACCAATAAATCAAGCAGTAAAAATGCCCTCCAAAGGAGGGCAATAATTATTGTTCGACAGGAAATTTTTTTATTGCACGAACAGCGTATTTCATTATTGTAGTGCAGTCGGTAATATCAAGTTTATTATCACCGTTTACATCAGCAGCATAGAAGGCTCTGGTGCCGTCAGCAATCTCAAAACCCTCAAAATTAATAATGCTCTTCTGTAAAAATGTTGCATCCTTAACATTAACTTTACCGTCATTATTTACATCACCGTACTTTAAATCAAGAGGATAAAAATTAATATTATTTTCTGCACAATAAACTTCGGCAACACTTCCGGTATAACCTGAAATCACAAGATTTTCAGAGCAATTTCCAAAAGCGTTTTCACCAATATTTGTAACATTCTTACCTAAGATAATACTTTCCAACCCGGTATTATAAAATGCATAATCACCAATGGTGTTAACATTATTAGGGATATTAATATTCTTCAATGAAGTACAACCCCTAAATGCACCGGCATAAATAACCCTCATAGTAGAAGGCAAAACAACATCAGTTAAGGCTTGGCAATTATAGAAAGTGTAATCTGAAATAGCGGTCATATTACCATTAATTGTAGCGGTAGTAAGTGATGAACAGTTATGAAAAGCATATTTTTCAATAATATTTGTAGCATAATTAATTGTAATTGAATCAATGCCTGTACAACCACTAAAAGCATAACTACCTATTGAATACAAGTATCTTGGAAATGTAATTGAAGTGATATTTTCACAATTCAAAAAAGCTCTGGAGCTGATGCTGTCAACATAATATCCCGACAATTTATCAGGAATTACAATATCTCCGCCGTTTCCGTTGTATTCATCAATAGACAAATTCTGTTTAGATACATTAATGTTAACTGTGAAGTCGTCAATAGTAGTAACTGACGCACTGACAGAAATAATTGAGAATGTGAGAATAATAGAAATTACTGATAACAACGAAAGAATTCTTCTATTTTTATTCATAAAATCTCCTATATAACTTACACATAACACCGAGGTGTTATGTGTAAGCATAATAACAAATAGTTTAATTATGATGTGGTAGTAGTAGTCTTATCATCTTCTACATCAAAAGTATCTTCACAAACACCTGATGCGTTGAAGGTATATTTAGCATAGTTATCACTGCAGATAGCGGTTGGCGTAGTAGCAGTTGTACCGCCATCCTGAGGATAATTATTATACACCATTACACCGAATACATAGTAAGTATAATTGGCAAGTGAAGATGTTTGGAAGGAATCGGTAAACATTACTCTATTCTTAGAAGTTAACTTAACATCATATGCCGCAGAAGGACTCTGTTTAATAGTATATTTAAATCCGTTGTATTTTTTTGTAGTTAAATCAACTGTAACCGAACCCTTAACCAAGCCGGTTGTTTGGGCATCTTTTACGGCGGTGGCAATCTGATTCCTTAATAATAAGAAGTCATCGGCTGAAAGTCCCTCAATCTTCTTTTCGGCAGATTTAGATGCTCTCATATAAATTACACCGATATCAGAGATATTTGTGTCATTATCAGGGCAATTATATGGGTTGAATGTTGTGTTAAGACGGGTATAGGACACACCGCCCTCATCATAAACATCAGGAACATTTGCCTTAACAGTAAGTCCCGGCTGAGTTATCTCTTCAGTTCCATAAATTGCATAGAGAGTCATTGAAGATGTAATTCTGTACTCATAGTATCTGTTAGTAGAAGCTATGTTCTTACCCTCTGCATCGTATGCCCAATATAGGAACTGTTTGTCACCAATAGTTTCTGCGGTTTTGGCTATTGTTCCAACAAAAGCCTCTTTAACACCATAATTTTTAAGATAATTCGGAATAGCGTTACCGTCATTCTTTGAATTTGCAGTACCAAGTCTTACATTATAGTACAGATTATTTTTGGACTCTGTGTCATTTCCGTAGTACTTACCTGTTTCACCTATCTGTTTAAGATTTCCAGCAGTATTTGCAAAGTGCATTGTACAAGAGTATTTCTTTGGTGTGTTGAAATACCATACTGTGATTTTCTTAACATCAGAAGCTTCGCCAAGAGCACCTTCGGCTATGTAAGTATTATCAGCTTTCTGATATGTTACCCACTTGTCGGCATCTGTTCCAGACTTGTTCACATTGCCGTACTGGTCTGTATGATATGGGGTTGCAGGGTATACCTCGCCATTATTATGATAATTCTTCTTAGTCTGAATACCTGTAACAGCTTTTTCCTGTGATGACCAGTAATAGTAGGAATCTACAATATTAGATGGGTTTACAGTTTTATCTGCTGCGTAATCAATTAACTTAGAATAGTTAAGTTTAATTTTACCATTGTCATTATCATAACAGCTGTCAGGGATAGCCTTATCAAATGTAATAGTAGAAGGAGAACTGTTCATATCGGCAGGAGTATTATTTACAACACTTCTGTCGTAATACTTAAAGTTTACTACAATACTGTTTCTCTGTAAATCAGAATAGAAATCAAGGCTGTTTGAAGAATTAGCAGCATCTATAATATCCTGATAAGTATAATTCAAAGTATAGGTAGATGAAGTATTACCCTTATCGGTTTCATCTATTTTTGTATCATCCTTGTAATAAGCAATAAATGTACTACCAAATGTACAAACAGTTGACAATTTTACTGTGAGTTTATCTGTTTCATTAATGGTAACACTAACAAGAGTTGAACCTGAAATGTTAGTAGTTGTACCATCCTTATGAGTTACAGTTGCAATGATTGAAAGGTTACCTGTACCGTTACCGGCTCCTGCACCCTTGTAAATGTTGTGAGTGATGTTATATTCACCGGCTTCAAGTGGAACATAAACAGCATACAGGGTAGTATCCTTGTTTACAGATTGCTTATAAGTAGCGTCAGAGGAGATTATATTTTCAGCTACAGCATTTGGTGTTGTTGACCAACCAACAAACTTATATTCACCCTTAGGAGAACCTGCATTATACTGAACCTCGGTACCGATATAAACAGACTTCGATGGGAGATCGGTATCATCAAGAGTAGCAGTTGCAACTGTACCGTTTGCGTCTTCAACGAAATTGCCTTCTGCGTTCTTATAAACAACCTTTGCGTTGACATCTACTGTTTGAATAGAAGTCTGATAGAGCCAACGACCGTCAATTCGTGAATTAATTTCTGATTCGTATGTGATATAAGCTGCAGTAAATGCGCAATTTTCCTGTCCGGAATAATTATAAACAGCTTTATATGCTTCTGACTGTTCATCGAGAGCAAGTGCTACACCTGTTTTCTCATTAATTTTTGGAACAAACTGTGATGGGTGGGCGGCTGTAATAAGTTTTCCGTCTTTGTCATATACATACCATACTACCGACCATTGACCGACAGCGTCTCCAAAACTTTTATTATTTTCGTCCAGTTTCTCATGATTCAAATCACCAACTGAAACAATTCTCAACATATTTTCAGTGTTTAATGAACCGGAACCGTCAGCTGCACCGCACTGATAACCAAGGATACTAACATCCTTGCCGGAAAGGTCAGTTAATCTTTCCCAGCCATTTTTACCGGTGTCGGAGAAATCTGATATAAGTGTACTAACATTATTCTCATATGATTTTGGAGGTGTAGTTATTGTAACATTTCCTGTACCCAAAAGCGTAGCTTTGTTTGAAGTAGTACCGGTCTTTTGTTGCACTATAAATGAAGCTGTATCGTATCCGTTGTTTACAATCTTTACAAAGTCATCAAAGTCATATGTCTGTTTATTTACTTTTTGACCTTCCTCCAAAAAGTAGTCATTATGAACACTATCCATTTGGTTATTGTTAAATGTAACACCTGAAATTGCATAACCCTCTGGTGCTGTCCATTTTTTGTTAGTGTCATCATATTCCATATATTCTTTTGGAACATATGTAACATACTTTTCACCGTCGAACATCATTGGCTCACCGGGGTACTGGCTGTTCATATATTTATCGGTCGAATCAGCATGAGTCTTATTCTTATAATAGTAGGAATAAACAGCGATTTCCTGGCCCCAGTTTTTATTTACGCCGTTTGGATATAGGTAAACAGGGTAATATGTAAAGTTACTGTTTTTGTAGATTGGTGTAATCTCTATATCGTAGTCAGGCATAATGTAGGTTGCTGTTGCAATTTTTTCGCTTGTGTTCACCGATACTGTTACAGACTTCGTCTTTGATGTAATAACAAATGCACGAACAGAGTAACCTTGATTGTAATAAGTATCATTAAGGGTATTTGTGATTGTAAGCACATCACCGGTTTTTGCAAAGTACTTTGTACCTTTTTCTGTATTTGTATCAATTGCGGATGAAGCCTTTGTACTTGTTGAGCCTGTTACTTCTGTTTTACCGTATGCATAAGTTGTTTTAAGAGTTCCGTTCTTTGCATATACTGCATGGCTAGTATCAGGAGCAGTAGTGTACCAAATCCTTCTTTCAACAGGGTCAAACCAAAGGGTGACAGTATATGTACTGGTGGAATTAGTGTCATTGAATTTTAAATTATTATCATCAACCTTATCGTTGACTAAATTAAGATTCATCTTTTGAGCATCAGTTTCACCGGTAAATGTATGAAAACTCGTGTTTTTTGTAGAAGGTTGGTAATGTTTACTGCCGTTAGACACCCAGAAGTAATATGAACCTGATAATGTTTTTACAGTTTCACCGGTTTCCAACTTGTAATTTCCGGTTGCAGAATCATATGCAAATTTCAAATTTGCTCTACTATTTTCTGAATCCCACCCATATTCTGTACCATCCTTACGAAAACTACCATAAATATAGTAGTTTACATCAGGGTAGATTACGGAAAGTCGCATTGTATTTGTGTTCAGAATAAAGGTGTAATCACCGGCAGCAGTGGTATCAATGTAACAATCTTTTTGTTTACTAGTCTCAAAAAGCCAATCTGTGCAACTAGCACTGTTCATTGTTCCATCATTTCCATACCAAGCACTATTTGGTCCCAGTACTTTAAAGTGATGTGAACCAGCACCTAAATTGACAGTAGCATATACATATTTTGATGTAGTTGATACATCTTTTTTCAACAACAGATAATTGCCAAAATCTCCAACAAGACTGTAACTTGAGCTGAGTGTATCGTGAGTTGCACCAATTGTTACATTGGAAGAAGGCATTGTAAAGGTGTAAACGCCATTTGCTTTATTATGTGTAACATCACCTGAACTATCTTTAATAGTTACGGTTTTGAGAATATCAAAATCACGCTTTGTTGTGATTGTAAAGGTGATAACATCACCGGCATTCGCCTTTGGCGTAGCGTCTGCAACAGATACACCATTAATTTTAAGGTTTACATTATAGTGCTCTGCTGACGGCAAGGTGATCGTAAATTTTGAATCATATACAGACCATGTGCCGGTATAATCACCAGAGCCACTATAAGCACTTAACGTATAAAGGTCACTACCGTCATTTTGTATTGATAAATCGCCAGTCTTTGTACCCCAATCAGTTGAACCTGTTCCTATGCCCTTCTTGAATAGAAAACCTTTCAAGTTTTCTAAAGGTACATCAAAGTAATAAACATTTGGCTTTTCAGTTGGTTTCATCTGTTCGGCTTTACCTTTATCAGCTTTGTCCCAATAATAAATAGCAACATTAGTGAATGCGGATGTGGCATTAGAAACATCAACATAAATCCTCTTTGTTGTCGGCTTTTCTGTGAATGTTATATTGATTGTAACATCTCCTGCCGGCATAGCGAATTTACGAGTATTGTCGGTACCTGTAACATTAATCGGTCCGTTAACATTTTCGCTGGTAACAGTCACTGTTCCAACCTGATAGCCATCATTTGGTTTAATATTAATTGTTACTTCACTTCCAAAAGCAACAGTGGCGGATTCACCGTCTGTTCCGCCATTGATATTGGCAGTACCATGCTCCAAAGTACCGAATGATGCAGTATATGTCTTAGCCTTATATGTTGCTGTTGCTGTTACATCAGAAGTTCCTACTGTAACTATTACTGATTTTTTATCACCTGATACAGTTTTTGATGCAGCTCCATCAACATTCCAAGACTCCACCTCATATCCAGCAATATCTTTTGCAGTAAATGTTACAGTATCGCCTTTCTTGGCAGGTGTTTTGTCAGGTGTAACTGTGGCGTTTGATGGGGTATTATTTGCTACCGCACCGGTCATTGTGTAGGTTTTATCGGAAAATTGTGCAGATACTGTCAAATTTGAAGTTACAGTTTTAGTAACAGTAGCAGTTGTATCTGTAAAAGAACCCGTCCAATTATCAAACTTGTAATCACCGTTATTTGGTGAAGCGGTAAATGTAACTTCTGTACCTGCAACTACATCGGTTGTTTTATCCGGGGAGATAGTAATTGTACCGTTAGCAGGTTGGTTTATTGTAATGGTATAAAGTTTTTTATACTTTGCATATACAGTTACATCTTCAGTTGGATTATATGTAACAGTTGAACTTTCACCTACAATCTGAGTAGCATTGTCCGGAGATACTTCCCAACCAACAAATTTGTAGCCGGAAATGTTCTTTGCTGTTAATTCTGTAGTAGTTAATGCAGAGCCACCGCCTGTTGGGACTTCCTGTGTGTCGTAATCAGTATAGTTTGTGCCATCTGCTGAAACCTTTACACCGGTTGTAACATTATAACCACTGACTACTGTGAATGTATCGGCAGTTGTAGTATCACTTACATAGTAAATATTACCGTCACAAAGAAGAGTAATTACTTCATAATTACCGGCAGGCAAATTTGAAATATCAAAATCGGTAACTGTATCCGATATTGACGCATCAATATCAGTAGAACCAAGTCTTATGTAGTCAGAACCACTCTTTAAATAATACTGATACTTTAAGGCATTACCTGTTGAAGAAGTTGTTTCAGTAGCCTTAGTTGTTACAGATAACTTGTCAGTTGTGCCAGCTGCAAAGCTTGTAGCATTTATAGAAGTCTGTGCTGTGTGTGGGGAAACGATTACAGCACTATTTACACTAGAGCCTGTAATATAGTAAAATGCACCGCCAACAAGATTCAAATCTGTACCACTAATAGGACAACCTGTCCAATAATCATTTCCTGTCCCTTCTGCAGATTTGTTAGAAATACGATAATTCTTCAAATTTGTATTAGAAGCTAAGGTCAAACCGGAATAAGCATAATTAACGTCTGAAACCTTAAAAGTACCCTGTTTTTCTCCAGAATCAACATTGTTAGTTCCATTATTAACATATACTGTTGTAGTATTCCAATCACTAGGATAACCAAAATATGCTTGTGTTTTTGTTCTATTAAGGATATTTATCAGGTTTGTATCAGTAATAGGAGTAATGGTTGACGATTTAAACTTTACATATACTTCTGTATTTTGAGTAATTATAGTTGTGTATTCTGTATTTGTTCCTGCTTCAGTAATCTTATTATTATTATTGCAAGAACTATCACTATACCAGCCCTCTACTGCATAACCTTCACTTGGTGTTGCTGTGAATGTTACTGGTGTTCCGCTATCAACAGAAGAATCTGAATTAACTGTATTACCATCAGACTTTGCACAAGTTAATGAACCATAAGCAGAAGTGCTTGAATCTACACCATATGTTACGTAGTAAGAAGTAGTGCCACTACCGCCTGAATATTCTGACCAAGTACCGTTGTAGTAACTCATATTAGTATTATAGGTTAATACGGTTGTAACAGGTGTAAACAATGTTTTTGAAGAATCAAATTTGTGATTATATGTAATAAAATTTGTTTCATCAAAAGAACAAGCATAGATATAACCACTTCTACCACCTAAACCACCCCAATTAGATACATCTTGTGTGTCATTAGTAAAGGCAATATATTCAGCAGTGGAAGGAACTTCTGCTGTATAATATGAACCAGACAAAGTAGCCGGCACTCTGGTTACCTTTCCACTTCCATTTGCAAATACCAATCCACTATTTGAACTGTATTGTTTCTGATTGTTATATTCTTGTGTAGTACCAGTCCAATAATAAACATATGCCTGTGTCCAGTTTGCAGAAGAATTGTCAAAATATACACTCACATATGCTCCTACAGACTCAACATCAGTTTGTGCACCTGTACTTTCAGTATTAAGCGTAACCGCCACAGCTGAGAATGTGGACAAGAGCATAAGAACTGCGAGAACTAATGCCCACATACTGCGGAGGGTTTGCTTGATTTTCATTTTCATAAATATTACCTCCATTACAATTTTCTTGTATTAGGATTTGCAGGAAATTATGCTGAATTTGAATGCCTCGTTGCCTGACCTACAACGGTTGTAGCACACAAAAGGGCATAGTAACCCACATTTAATTAGTATCATTTTAACATTTTGACAAGAAAATTTCAATAGTTATTATTACTTTTATTTTATTTGTAAACTTGCACAAAATGTTGTGGTTTTAGATGTGTATATTGACAAATAACAGGGGGTAATGGCAATTCGGAATTCGGAATGATAGGGGTAGATTTTTTATTTTGATCCACTAATATGTCATTCCGAGCTCGCCGAGGAATCCCCTGCCTTTACCACTTGCTTTGTTAGGGGAATTATACTTTCCTATAACCTGACAGTGTCGGTTTTGGCACTACTGCTTTCCTTTTAGATTCCTCGCTACGCTCGGAATGACAAGAGGAGAGATGCTTTGCTCCCTCGGAATGACAGGGGGAGTGGTTCGGAATGACTGGGAGATAATGGCAATTCGGAATTAGGAATGCGGAATGACAGGAGGGGAGCTTTTGTTAGGTATTAGGTAATAGTGAATAGTGATGATGTATTTATATTGGATAATTTCATCTAAAGGCAAAATGAGATATAGAGGACACTTTTTCGCTCCCTCAGTCGCCTTTGGCGACAGCTCCCTCATACGAGGGAGCCTTTGTATACTTTGACATCTAAAGACAAAGAAAGCTGTATTGACTACTTTTTCACTCCCCCAGTCACGCAAAGCGTGACAGCCCCCTCATCCGAGGGTGCCTTTGTTTTACTAACATTTCGCTGAAAGGGAATACCTCATCCGAGGGAGGCTTTGATAGGTATTAGGTAATAGTGAATAGTGATGATGTATTTATATTGGATAATTTCATCTAAAGGCAAAATGGGATATAGAGGACACTTTTTCGCTCCCCCAGTCGGCAGAGCCGACAGCTTTTCCGGCGAAAACGGCAAACCCTTTGCCCCGTTTGGGCATTTCCCTTAGCAAGGGAATACCTCATCCGAGGGAGCCTTTTGTTAGGTATTAGGTAATAGTGAATAGTGATGATGTATTTATATTGGATAATTTAATCTAAAGGCAAAATGGGATATAGTGGATACTTTTTGCTACCCGGGAATGACAGGTATAAAAAAAGACCTTCCATATTGGAAAGTCTTTCATAGTAATTGAATTTACCAATCGAAACCGCCGGTACCTCCACCGGTAGCACCGCCCATACCGCCTTCGGCACCACTTGAACCGGCATTGTTGCCGTTTGAGCCTATTGCATAAAACTCCGGAGTCTCGTACAGATTTGCACAAATAACATCATTTAAGGAAAAATCATCATATTCAATTTCGGGAGTCACATAAATCTTTTTCATATCCATTTCAATTCTCCTCGATTAGAAGTTAAGTCATTATTCAAAATACAACATATGGGATAAATGAAAATTATAACTACTATAAGTATAAATCTTATAAAATATATTTAATTGCAAACGCAAATATTCATTACACAATTATAATATATCATTTTCATCAAGCTTTTGCAACAAAAAAATAATAAATATTAATATTTTGTTAATATATACTAATTTATTAGGGTGTTGTTTGTGCATATTGATGTAATAAAACTACACAAAACTATGTAGAATGTAATCGGGTAATCCTTTTGGGACTACCCGTTATGCTTTACTATGAGATTTTTTGATTTTTACCTTACTTTGTTGTTGAGGTTGCCTTTTCTGTAGCCTTTTCGGTTGTTTTCTCTGTTGCTTTTGTGGTTGTTTCAAGGCTCTTTGGCTTTTCGCCGTGCTTATAGAACTGGGCTGAGCCTAATACATTTGCGTTGAAGATTGTTTCGCCCTTCTTATCGTTGAAGGTCAGCACTCCGTCCTTGAGGGTGTATTCTATCTGTGATTTATCGTCAGAGGCAACATTTTTGATTGTCATTTTGCCCTTTTCGGCTGAAATTGCATAGAAGTAGGTGGAGTTAAGTCCTAAATCGTCACTCTTGGTATTGACTTTCAGGATACCGTTATCGGTAAAGGAGATTGTGCAGTCAAGCTGATACATTCCATAGTAGTATGGCACCTTGAAATCTGTATCCCAATCGCCTACAAGAGCATCGTCAAGCTTGAAATCTTCCATTGACTGATTTTCATAATCGGGGTTTTTGCTCTGTTTCATTTCGATTGTCTGCTCTTCAACTGTTTGACCTGTTGACTTGTCTGTTTGTGCCGGTTGTGTGAGCTTTAGTGTTGCGTTGCCGAAAAGCTTTACGCCCTCTACTTCATAATAAAGTTCAGATGTACCAAGTTTGAGTACCTTTTTGTTATCCTTTGTGGCAACTGTGTACTCGCCACCGTTCATTTCGCCCTCAAAGCACACTTTGTATTCGCCCTTACCGTTGCTGTCGGGACTTTCAAAGATGTAGTAGTACTCATAGGTCTGAGCCTCGTCTGCTGTTGCGGTTGAAGATGTGTCTTCTACCTTGTACACCCAAGTGCCTGTGAGGGTCTTTGAGCCAAAGATGTAATAAACTCCGAATGCTATGAGTGCTGCAAGGAATACGCAAATTGCAATGAAAATGCTGGGGTGTATGTACTTGAAAAGGAAAAACTTCTTTTTCTCCTCCCCTACATTTTCAATTTCAGGTGTAAAATCTGAAAATTCATCGTTTGTGTTGGTAATATCACCAAACTGTGACACATAGTTGCCGTTTTCGTCAACACCGGTGTTTTCCTGTGTTGTATTTTCTTCGTTTAGGTTATTATCGTTATTATAATCCATTTTACTGTTCCTCTCTAATATACTGCTTACTACTATACAATATTTGCGGGTATAAATCAACTTTATTTTGTAAATTATTTTTTACCAATAAAAATTACTGCGAAAAAAATGACTTTTACATAAGTAAACCCCCGAAAAAATCGGAGGTTTACAAGGTTAAACTATAAAATTACTTCTTTGCTGTTACCTTACAGATTGCGTACTTCTTGGAGCCGTCTGCTGCTGTAAACTTAACAGTTGTTGAGCCTTTCTTAACGGCTTTCAGAGTTGCATACTTGCCTGAAACAATACTTGATGTGATAACCTTTACAATCTTGGTATTGTTTGACTTAATATTTATATTCTTGTTGTAAACATTTGATGGGGTAAGTGTTGCTTTAACCTTAATCTTTCCACCCTTTTCATAGATTTTAACCTTCTTTGAGCTAAGCTTAACAGAAGTTGCCTTTTGCTGTTTTACTGTTATCTTGCACTTAGCATACTTACCGCTGCCATCCTTAGCCTTAACTGTGATGTAGGCAGTACCCGGTCTGATACCCTTTACATAGCCTGTTGATGTAACAGTTGCTACCTTCTTGTTTGATGAAATATACTGAACACCCTTGTTGGTTGCCTTTGCAGGAGAAACAGTAGACTTTAGCCTAAATGTTTTTCCTGTATATATTGTCTGTGATTTGGTGTTTAGTGTAATTCTGCTAACTAAAACTTTATCCGGTTTAGTTGTTAGAGGTACTGTAACTGTTGTAGTTGTTGGTTCTGTTTCAGTTGTAGTAACTTCTGTTACAGGCTCTGTTGTGGTTGTTGTTTCTGTAACGGTTGTTGTTTCTGTAACAGTTGTTGTTTCGGTTACCGGAACTGTTGTAGTTTCTGTTACTGTTGTTGTTTCGGTTACCGGAATTGTTGTGGTTTCTGTTACTGTTGTTGTTTCGGTTACCGGAACTGTTGTGGTTTCTGATACAGTAGTATCTGCTACTGTTGAGGTTTCTATTGTGGTTGTTGGTAATGTGGTTGGATAGGTAACTTCAGCACCGTCGGTTGACTCTATCCAAGTAAATGGTGTTTCCATCTTGCCGTCAGTTGCATATTTTGTTCCGTCAACACCTGTTAATACATCTACATTTCCTGATGAATAATACTGTCCGCCTTCTTTTACAATACGGAATGTTGCTGTCATAAGGGCAGTCTTTTCAGTGAAATCATATGGATTCATAAAGCTTGAACCATTGTAGTAGATTTTGCCGAAAATATCTGTGTTGTACATAGCGCCCTTGGTCTCACCCGGAGTAAAGGAAACAAGCTCGATACCGTCATTATGAACTGAATTTGTGCCGTATTCCATATAAACCTGGAAATCTTCGCACATCTTATCTGTTTGGATATAGTATGTAACTGTTACCAAATCGCCAACCTTGACCTTTTTACCGTTAAATGTTGTTTCGCCGAGTAATGGTTCTGATGGCTCTGTTGCAGTTGTAGGAGTTATTGTGGTTTCTGATACAGTAGTATCTGCTACTGTTGAGGTTTCTATTGTGGTTGTTGGTAATGTGGTTGGATAGGTAACTTCAGCACCGTCGGTTGACTCAATCCAAGTAAATGGTGTTTCCATCTTGCCGTCAGTTGCATATTTTGTGCCGTCAACGCCTGTTAGTACATCTACATTTCCTGATGAATAATACTGTCCGCCTTCTTTTACAATACGGAATGTTGCTGTCATAAGGGCAGTCTTTTCAGTGAAATCATATGGATTCATAAAGCTTGAACCATTGTAGTAGATTTTGCCGAAAATAT
>JALFTC010000014.1 GCA_022779485.1 Ruminococcus sp. | reverse complement strand
TTCCTTGAATGCCATAGAACCGGCAATCTTAAATGCCATTTCGGATGAGTCAACTTCGTGGTAAGAACCATCGTAAAGTTCAACCTTACAGTCAACAACATTGTAGTTGGCAAGTACACCGGAGAGCATTGCGCCCTGGATACCTTGGTCAACAGCAGGGATGTATTCCTTAGGAATAGCACCACCCACAATGGAGTTAACAAACTCGTAGCCCTTGCCCGGGTTTGGTGAAACACGAATCTTAACATGACCGTACTGACCTTTACCACCGGACTGACGAGCATATTTCATATCAACATCGGCATCCTTGCGGATTGTTTCTTTGTAAGCAACCTGTGGAGCACCGATGTTAGCCTCTACCTTAAATTCACGGAGAAGTCTGTCAACGATAATTTCAAGGTGAAGCTCACCCATACCGGCAATGATTGTCTGACCGGTTTCGTCATCTGTGTAAGCCTTGAATGTTGGGTCCTCTTCTGCAAGCTTTGCAAGAGCAATACCCATCTTTTCCTGACCTGCTTTTGTCTTAGGTTCAATAGCAACCCTGATAACAGGCTCTGGGAATTCCATAGACTCAAGGATGATTGGGTGCTTTTCGTCACAAAGTGTATCACCTGTTGTTGTGTTCTTAAGACCAACAGCAGCGGCAATATCACCGGAATAAACTGTGTCTATATCTTTTCTGTTGTTTGCGTGCATCTGAAGGATACGACCAAGTCTTTCGTTCTTATCCTTAGAAGCATTGTAAACTGTTTGACCTGCGTTAACTACGCCGGAATAAACTCTGAAGAAGCAGAGCTTACCAACATATGGGTCAGTTGCAATCTTAAATGCAAGAGCTGCAAATGGCTCATCGTCAGAAGAATGTCTTTCGTCCTCTTCCTCTGTGTCTGGGTTGATACCCTTGATAGCAGGGATGTCAACCGGTGCAGGCATATAGTCAACAATGGCGTCAAGCAAGAGCTGAACACCCTTGTTACGGTAAGAAGTACCGCAAGTAACAGGAACCATATCGTTAGCGATGGTTGCCTTACGAATAGTAGCTTTGATTTCCTCTACTGTAAGCTCTTCGCCCTCGAAATATTTTTCCATAAGAGCGTCGTCCTGCTCGGCAACAGCGTCAATGAGCTGTTCGTGATACTTTTCAGCAAGCTCCTTCATATCCTCAGGAATTTCTTCCTCTCTTACATCTTCGCCGAGGTCGTCATAGTAAACCTCTGCCTTCATTGTAACAAGGTCGATGATTCCCTTAAACTCGTCCTCAGAGCCGATAGGAAGCTGAATTGGAACTGCGTTACAGCTGAGTCTTTCCTTCATCATTTCAACAACTCTGTAGAAGTCTGCACCCATAATGTCCATCTTGTTGACATAAGCCATTCTTGGAACCTTATAGTTATCAGCCTGTCTCCAAACTGTTTCAGACTGTGGCTCAACGCCACCCTTAGCACAGAGAACTGTAACTGAACCGTCGAGAACACGAAGTGAACGCTCAACCTCAGCTGTAAAGTCAACGTGACCGGGTGTGTCGATGATGTTGATACGATGTTTCTTCCAGTAGCATGTTGTAGCAGCAGATGTGATTGTTACGCCACGCTCCTGCTCCTGAACCATCCAGTCCATGGTAGCAGCGCCATCATGAGTTTCACCAATCTTATGGTTAATACCTGTATAGTACAGAATTCTTTCAGTAGTAGTAGTTTTACCGGCGTCAATGTGAGCCATGATACCGATATTTCTTGTCATTTCAAGTGAGACCTGTCTAGCCATAATTATCCTCCTTTATTTAATATTTTTGCTAAGCGACTTTTACATTACCATCTGTAATGTGCGAAAGCCTTGTTAGCTTCTGCCATCTTGTGAGTATCTTCACGCTTCTTAAATGCACCGCCTGTGCTGTTGATGGCATCGAGGATTTCACCGGCAAGTCTTTCCTTCATTGTTCTTTCGGAACGATTTCTGGAATATGCTGTGATCCAGCGAAGACCGAGTGTCTGTCTTCTCTCCGGTCTAACTTCCATTGGAACCTGATAAGTAGCACCACCTACACGGCGAGCCTTAACTTCGAGAACCGGCATAACATTTTCCATAGCGGCTTCAAAGGTTTCCAGTGGATCTTTACCTGTCTTTTCCTGAATGATGTCAAATGCACCGTAAACAATCTTCTGTGCAACACCCTTCTTACCGTCAAGCATAATGTTGTTGATTAGACGGGTAACTAACTTTGAATTATACATTGGGTCTGGCAAAACATCACGTTTTGCGATTGAGCCTCTTCTTGGCACTTTACTTCCCTCCTTCACAATATTTGAGATATCATAGGTACTCGAAAGCGACAAACTCCCGTACTGCCAACAGAGACTCTATACTATCTATAATATATATAAAGCTCTGCATATGCAGTAACTAATAAACTTTTTATGGGTTATTTGTCAATTCCTTATTTACCTGCTTTTGGACGCTTTGCGCCATACTTTGAACGAGCCTGATTTCTGTTAGCAACGCCCTGAGCATCAAGTGTGCCACGAACGATATGGTAACGAACACCAGGAAGGTCCTTTACACGGCCACCACGAATAAGAACAACTGAGTGCTCCTGAAGATTGTGACCTACGCCGGGGATATAGGAACTAACTTCAATACCGTTAGAAAGTCTTACTCTGGCAATCTTTCTCAGAGCTGAGTTAGGCTTCTTAGGTGTAGCAGTTGACACTTTGGTACATACGCCTCTCTTCTGTGGGGAAGCATTGTTTGTAGCAACTCTCTTCTGTGAGTTCCAACCCTTTAAGAGAGCAGGTGCCTTTGCCTTCTTTTCAGTAACTTCTCTACCCTTGCGAACAAGCTGGTTAAATGTTGGCATTATTTTCCTCCTTCTTTAGTTATTTCGGTTTTACCGATATTCCCTTGTGGGAAAGCAGGAAAGGTTGTCCAAACGGACGCAATTATCCCATTCCACGCTTTTTCAATTCTATCACAACTGTTACAACTTTGTCAACAATTATTTTCATCTTTTTACGGAAAACTCACGGAATTCTCCGATTTTTCAATTTATCTTACCTAAGGATATTTTGACACTATAAAAAACTATCCACACAGCCGTTACCGCAGTGGGATAGTTCTCTGTTGTATCACTATTCTATTCATTAATACTTTTTATTGTTTGTTCTAACAATTTAGTAAAATTCGTCGTTTTGGGATTACAGGTGTATAGTTTATGTCCCAGTGTGGCTACAGGATCCCAATACGAAGCTAAAATATCTTTTTGTATTACAGAACACTTTGCCTGCTGAATAATTGCCTTCATTTCCGGCTTTTTTATAATCGATTTTGCCTTGCTTAATTTCTTGTTAGTTGGACCATCTTGCATACAATTTAGCAAAGTTTTTTGTCCGCTTTCAGAAGAAAGATAGTAAGCAAGTGCCTGTGAAGCCTTTGGATATTCAGTTGCTGCATTTACCCCATACATTTTGTATCCGCAAAATGACATAAGTCTTTTGTTCTTACTGCCGACTTTAATTGCAGGGAGTTTAGCTACACCAAAATTCTTACCAAGAACAGATTTATTAATTTGTGCATTCCAACATCCATCAATGCCGGCAATAGCTGTTCCCTTCATAAAACCTAAGCTTACGTTTTCTGCCGATAAATCTTTAAAATTCTTCTTATACTTATTAACTAAACCAGAAAAGGCTTTCAAGGTGTTGCTTACTGTTGATTTACTATATTTATTGAACTTCTGTTTATCAAAATAAGCACCCTTTAATCCATTAGGTCTTAAGCCACCGGCAAAAAGGACTGATGAGGCATAATAACCGTTAGAAAGATCCATAACAAAATTCTTATTCTTTTTTTTGCAAACCTCAAGAATGCTCTCAAGATTATTAGCCTGTTTTTCTGTGATGTACTTCTTATTATATACGAGATAATATGTATTGGTCAGTGTGGGAAAGCCATAGACCTTTTTGCCCACTGTCACCGATTTTACAGAATCGGAAGTATTATTCTTTTTCACTGCTTTTACATATGAAGAACTAAGGGGGACAACACACCTTGCTCTTACAAGATGATTAGTCCGGTCAGATGTGTACATAAGAACATCTGCACTTGCCATAGGATCATTCAGAAGAATTGATGCAGAATCATTCACTTCCATAGAACGAACTGTTATCTTCACATTATTCTTCTTTGCAAAGGTATTGCAGAGTGTTTTTACTTTTTTTACTGATGCAGAAGGTGTCCAGACAACAAGCCTTGCTCCTTTTTCATATGCCGATGAAGAAACAGGAGAAATGGCAACCACCGTTAGCATCGTAATAATAACTAATAATACTGATACTAATTTTTTCATTTTTTACCCTCCTAAGGCTCTATAGTGGGATGATTCCACACATTAATAAGATACATAGAAAAATGTTACTACCTCATTTTGTCGTTCTATATCTAATTATCTTATTTTAACTAATATTATACTATTTTTCAAACAATAAATATATAATGAATATTACTAATATTTATCTTTTTATTTATATAATATTACATTTTTTAAGGTATATTATCTAAAACACAACTATGTTTTTTGTTCAAATTTTCTATATCTATAATTTGGAGTATATTTAAGGAAAAACTGAATAAATCATTTGCACAGATGGTGCAGTCAGATTTTTTGCCCATAGGCAAAAAAATCCGCCGGAATAATCCAACGGATTTTTTATTTGTATTTGGTATTTTAATCAAACTGCTGTGTTGACTGTGGCTGAATGTAGTTTTCCTCCAGCTCAACACCGTTGTACTTGTGCATACCTGTACCGGCAGGAATAAGCTTACCGATGATAACATTTTCCTTAAGACCAACAAGTGGGTCAACCTTACCCTTGATTGCAGCGTCTGTAAGAACTCTTGTTGTTTCCTGGAATGATGCTGCAGAAAGGAAGGAATCTGTTGCAAGGGCTGCCTTGGTAATACCAAGGAGAAGCTGTGTGTAGGTAGCCTTCTTAAGACCCTCTTCACCGTTGTCGATTCTCTGTTGAATCTTCTTATTCTCGTAGATAACCTCGTTGCGGTCATAGTTCTGACCGGCTAAGAAGCTTGTAGAACCTGCGTCCTCAACCTTAACCTTCTTCATCATCTGACGAACGATAACCTCAATGTGCTTATCGTTGATGTCAACACCCTGTAAGCGGTAAGTTGACTGTACTTCAGAGATAAGGTAGTCCTGAACTGCCTTTGGTCCCAGAATTTCAAGTATATCGGCAGGGTTAACTGCACCGTCTGTAATCTTGTCACCGGCTTTGATAACCTGACCCTCTTCAACCTTAACTCGGAATCCGAAAGGAATGAGGTACTGTCTTTCTTCACCTGTTTCCTTATTATAGATAACTGCGTGACGGTTATTTTTGATTTCCTCAAATCTAACCTCACCGTCAATCTCGGAAATGATTGCAAGTGACTTTGGCTTACGAGCCTCGAACAGCTCTTCAACTCTTGGAAGACCCTGTGTAATATCTTCGGCAGATGCAACACCACCGGTATGGAAGGTTCTCATTGTAAGCTGAGTACCCGGTTCACCGATAGACTGAGCTGCGATAATACCAACAGCCTCACCAACAGTAACAGGCTGACCGTTTGCAAGGTTAGAGCCGTAGCACTTCTTACAAACACCGTGCTTTGCGTGACAGCCAAGGATACTTCTGATTTCAATCTTTTCAACACCTGCGTTGATAATGATGTCAGCGTCATCCTCGCCCATCATCTTGTCCTTGGAAACAAGAACATTGCCGTCCCCGTCACAGAAGTCGTGAACAAGGTATCTGCCGATAAGTCTTTCCTTAAGACCTTCAATAACATTGTTACCTGCCTTAATATCAAAGATTTCAAGACCTTCGTCAGTTCCGCAGTCGTCCTCGCGAATGATAACATCCTGAGAAACATCAACAAGTCTTCTTGTAAGGTAACCTGAGTCGGCAGTACGCAGAGCTGTATCTGCAAGACCCTTACGAGCACCACGGGAGGAAATAAAGTATTCCATAATGTTCAGACCCTCACGGTAGTTAGCTCTGATTGGGATTTCGATAGTTTTACCTGATGTGTTGGCAATAAGTCCACGCATACCGGCAAGCTGACGAATCTGTGACATACTACCACGGGCACCGGAGTCAGCCATCATATAGATTGGGTTGAACTTGTCAAGGTTGCCCTGAAGTTTTGCTGTAACATCATCTGTTGCCTTTTCCCATACCTTGAGAACATCCTGATAACGCTCATCATCAGAACGGAAGCCCATTAGGTATTCGTTGCGGATTTCATCAATCTGTGCCTCGGCATTTGCAATGATTTCGCCCTTTTCAGGTGGGATTTTTGCATCACAAACAGCAACTGTAATAGCGCCTCTTGTGGAATATTTGTAGCCCTGTGACTTAATATCGTCAAGAACTCTTGCGGTTACATCTGTACCGTGAACTCTGATGCAGGCGTCAATAATCTGACCCAACTGCTTTTTGCCCACCAAGAAGTCAATTTCAAGCTTGAATTTATTTTCGTCAACACTTCTGTCAACAAAGCCCAAATCCTGTGGAATAGGATTGTTAAATATAATTTTACCCACGGTTGTATCAATGATACCGTGTTCGGTTACTCCGTTGATTTCCTTAGACATTCTCACCTTAATCTTTGAGTGAAGTGTGAGAACACCTGTCTGATAAGCCATCATAGCCTCGTTTACATCACGGAATACCTTGCCTTCGCCCTTTTCTCCGTCCTTATCAAGTGTAAGGTAGTAGGAGCCGAGAATCATATCCTGTGTAGGAACACAAACAGGGCGTCCGTCGGAAGGCTTTAACAGGTTACCTGCTGCAAGCATAAGGAACCTTGCCTCTGCCTGTGCCTCTGCTGAAAGAGGAACATGAACAGCCATCTGGTCGCCGTCAAAGTCGGCGTTGTAGGCTGTACATACAAGAGGATGAAGCTTAAGTGCTCTACCCTCAACAAGGACAGGCTCAAATGCCTGAATACCAAGTCTGTGAAGTGTAGGTGCACGGTTAAGGAGAACAGGGTGACCCTTGATAACAACCTCAAGTGCGTCCCAAACCTCAGGCTTTGCTCTTTCAACAGCCTTTCTTGCGGCTTTAATATTTACAACTGCCTTTGTTTCAACAAGGCGTTTCATAACAAATGGTTTAAACAGCTCAAGAGCCATTTCCTTTGGAAGACCGCACTGGTACATTTTAAGCTCAGGACCGACAACGATAACTGAACGACCGGAGTAGTCAACACGCTTACCAAGAAGGTTCTGACGGAATCTTCCCTGCTTACCCTTAAGCATATCGGAAAGTGACTTAAGTGCACGGTTGTTAGGACCTGTAACAGGTCTGCCCTTTCTGCCGTTGTCAATAAGTGAGTCAACAGCCTCCTGGAGCATTCTCTTTTCATTTCTGATAATGATGTCAGGAGCTTCAAGCTCAAGAAGTCTTGCAAGACGGTTGTTTCTGTTAATAACTCGTCTGTAAAGGTCGTTAAGGTCTGATGTTGCAAAACGACCACCGTCAAGCTGTACCATTGGTCTGATGTCAGGGGGAATAACAGGAACAACATCAAGAATCATCCATTCAGGTCTGTTGCCTGACTGACGGAAGGATTCAACAACCTCCAACCTCTTTAGAAGTCTGATTCTCTTCTGACCTGATGCGCCCTCAAGATCTTCGTTTATCTGGGCAGAAAGCTGATCCAAATCAATCTCGGAAAGTAATTCCTTGATTGCCTCGGCACCCATACCTGCTTTGAAGTCGTCCTCGTACTTTTCGTACAAATCTCTGTACTCGGTTTCAGAGAGAATCTGCATCTTTGTGATTTCTCTTGCGTCGCCCGGATCAATTACAATATAGGATGCAAAATAGAGAACCTGCTCCAAGGATTTTGGAGAAATATCAAGCATAAGGGAAATTCTTGAAGGAATACCCTTAAAGTACCAAATGTGAGAAACAGGGGCTGCAAGTTCAATGTGACCCATTCTTTCACGACGAACCTTGGATCTTGTAACCTCAACGCCGCATCTGTCACAAACCTTGCCCTTAAAACGAATTTTCTTGTACTTTCCGCAGTGACATTCCCAGTCCTTTGTAGGTCCGAAAATTCTTTCACAGAAAAGACCGTCTCTCTCCGGCTTAAGTGTTCTGTAATTTATTGTTTCAGGTTTCTTTACTTCACCGTATGACCATTCTCTGATACGGTCAGGGGAGGCAAGACCTATTTTAATTGAATCAAATACATTGTTTTCCATTATAAATTGCCTCCTTCTTAAAATTCATCTGAACCGTAGTCGTCAAAATCTAACATTTCGTTAGCGTCTTCTACGATTGAACTTTCGTCAAACATATTGCCCTCTTCGGAATCCTCATCAAGAACAAAGCCTTCCATAGTGGTCATAACCTCGTCCTCTTCAAGGGTTTCGCTGTTGTCTGCAACAGGAATATCGTCGTCATCAAACTCCTGCTTAAGGTCGATTTCGTTTTGATTTTCGTCAAGAACCTTAACATCAAGAGCAAGTGACTCAAGCTCCTTGATAAGCACCTTAAAGGATTCAGGAATACCCGGAGTCGGGATGTTCTGACCTTTAACGATTGACTCGTAGGTCTTAACTCGTCCAACAACATCATCGGACTTAACGGTGAGGATTTCCTGAAGTGTATAAGCTGCACCGTAAGCCTCAAGTGCCCAAACTTCCATTTCACCGAAACGCTGTCCGCCGAACTGAGCTTTACCGCCCAAAGGCTGTTGCGTAACAAGTGAGTATGGACCTGTGGAACGGGCGTGAATCTTATCATCAACAAGGTGATGGAGCTTTAAGTAGTACATATATCCAACGGTAACAGGGTTGTCAAATCTTTCACCTGTTCTACCGTCAACAAGCCATGTCTTACCGTCCTCGCTGTATCCTGCGTCCTTTAAGCACTGGAAAATATCCTGCTCGTGAGCGCCGTCAAATACAGGAGTCATAATCTTCCAGCCCAGAGCCTTAGCAGCGTAGCCAAGGTGAACTTCAAGTACCTGACCGATGTTCATACGGGATGGAACGCCAAGAGGGTTAAGAACGATGTCAAGAGGTGTACCGTCAGGAAGGAATGGCATATCCTCCTGTGGAAGAATTCTTGAAACAACACCCTTGTTACCGTGACGACCTGCCATCTTGTCACCAACAGAGATTTTTCTCTTCTGTGCAAGGTAAACACGAACAACCTTGTTTACGCCGGGCTGTAATTCAGATGCGCTGTCTTCACGGGTAAATACCTTAACATCAACAACGATACCACATTCACCGTGAGGTACTCTCAGGGATGTATCTCTTACCTCTCTTGCCTTTTCGCCAAAAATAGCACGAAGGAGTCTTTCCTCTGCTGTAAGCTCTGTTTCACCCTTTGGAGTTACCTTACCTACAAGAATATCTCCGGAGCGAACCTCGGCGCCGATGTGGATAATACCGTTTTCGTCCAAATCCTTGAGCATATCCTCGCCCACATTTGGAATATCACGGGTGATTTCCTCGGCACCCAGCTTGGTGTCACGGGCTTCTGTTTCGTGTTCTTCTATATGAATAGATGTGTAAACATCATCACGAACAATTTTTTCGTTGATGAGAACAGCATCCTCGTAGTTATAACCTTCCCAAGTCATAAAGCCGATAAGGGCGTTCTTACCAAGGGCAAGCTCACCGTTATCAGTTGCAGGGCCGTCTGCAAGAACCTCGCCCTTCTTAACTCTTTGACCTCTGTCAACAACAGGAATCTGGTTGATACAGGTACTCTGGTTGGAACGAAGGAACTTGATAATGTCAAAGGTCTGAATTCTTCCGCTGTCGTACTGAACACAGATGTTGTCTGCTGAAACACTGAGAACAACACCGTCCTCCTCGGCAAGAACACAAACTCCTGAGTCAACGCCTGCCTTGTACTCCATACCGGTACCAACGATTGGTGACTCGGTAACAAGGAGCGGAACAGCCTGACGCTGCATGTTAGCACCCATCAAAGCTCGGTTTGCGTCGTCGTTTTCAAGGAACGGAATAAGGGATGTAGCAACAGAAACAACCATCTTTGGAGAAATATCCATAAAGTCAAACTGTTCAGGTGGAAGTTCAACAAATTCTTCCTTGCATCTGCCGACAACCTTTTTGTTGATAAAGCGTCCGTTTTCGTCCAAAGGCTCGTTAGCCTGTGCAACGGTATATTCGTCCTCAACATCAGCTGTCATATAGACAACTTCGTCTGTAACTGTACCGGTTGCCTTGTCAATCTTTCTGTATGGAGCTTCAATAAAGCCATACTCGTTAATCTTGGCAAAGGTTGCAAGGTATGAGATAAGTCCGATGTTAGGTCCTTCAGGAGTTTCGATAGGACACATACGACCGTAGTGTGTGTAGTGAACATCTCGAACCTCAAATCCTGCACGATCTCTTGAAAGACCGCCGGGACCAAGGGCAGAAAGTCTTCTCTTGTGAGTAAGCTCTGCAAGAGGGTTGTTCTGGTCCATAAACTGTGACAGCGGAGAACTACCGAAGAATTCCTTGATAGCAGCTGTTACAGGTCTGATATTTATAAGTGTGTTAGGAGAAAGTGCCTCAGGGTCCTGTGCCTGGAGTGTCATTCTCTCTCTGATAACTCTTTCAAGACGGCTAAAGCCGATTCTGAACTGATTTTGAAGGAGCTCGCCTACACAGCGAATTCTTCTGTTGCCAAGGTGGTCAATATCATCAGTTACACCAATGCCCTGTGCAAGGGTGTTCATATAGTTAATTGTAGCAAATATATCGTCAATGGTAATGTAGTTTGGAATAAGCTCGGACTTGCTTTCTGCAAGAATTTCCTTAAGCTCCTCCTCACTTTCACATTCATCTAAAATCGGGAACAGTACAGTAGCTCTTACCTTTTCGTTAAGACCGCACTCTGTGTCGGCGTCAAAGTCAACATACTTACTAATGTCAACCATACCGTTTGAGATAATTCTTACAGGAGTTCCGTCATCTCTCTTGACAAATGCAAGGGCTACGCCTGCATCCTCAATTTCCATAGCCTTTTCTCTTGTAACAACCTCATCTGCAAGTGCCATAACCTCTCCTGTTCTTGGGTTTGCAATAGGAGAAGCAAGAGTCTGTCCTAAAAGACGCTGAGAAATACCCAGCTTTTTGTTGTATTTATATCTGCCCACTCTTGACATATCATATCTTCTGTCGTCAAAGAACAGATTTGTAAGATGAGTCATTGCTGATTCTACTGTTGGAGGCTCAGATGGTCTGAGCTTTTTGTAAACCTCCAAAAGACCTTCTTCAGCATTGGTGGTAGTATCCTTTTCGATAGTTGCCTTGATTCTGTCGTCCAAGTCGAAGATATCAACGATTTCGCCATCCTTACCGATTACGGTCAGGTCAACATCCTCAACGCTCCACTTTTCACCGTTTAGTTCCTTTTCTTCCTTGTCCTTAAGCAAAGCCTCAAGACCGATTAAAGCACGGATGAAAACAGTGATAGGAATTTTTCTGTTCTTGTCAATACGAACATAGAAAACATCGTTGATGTCATTTTCGTATTCAAGCCAAGCACCACGGTTAGGAATGACTGTGGAGGAGTAAAGCTCCTTACCTGTTTTGTCATGCTCCATTTTGTAGTAAACACCCGGGCTTCTAACAAGCTGAGAAACAATAACTCTCTCTGCACCGTTGATAACAAAAGTACCGCTGTCGGTCATTAGTGGGAAGTTACCCATAAACACATTGGATTCCTTAATCTCCCCTGTTTCCTTATTCAGCAGTCTTGCAGTCACTCTAAGCGGTGCCGAGTATGTGGCATCTCTTTCTTTACATTCAATAACTGAATAGTTTGGCTTATCAACATCCAGCTCGTAATCCATAAAATCAAGAACAAGGTTGCCTGTGTAGTCGGTTATGCCCGAAACATCTTTAAAAACTTCCCTAAGTCCTTCATTTAGGAACCACTGGTAAGACTTCTTTTGAATATCAAGAAGATGAGGCATTGGGATAACTTCATCAATCTTGCCAAAAGACATTCTTTCGTTTTTGCCAAGCTTAACTGGTTTGACATCTACCACTTTAGTTCACTCCTTCTGTATATTTGCCATATATATTTGCTATGCAAGTACCATTTGCTATCTACATCCTTAAATATTTCCACTTGACATTTAAAAAAACTTGTGGTAATATTCACCCATAAAAGAGGGTAAAAGCGATAGTACCTCATAATATTATGCCAAAACATTATACAGGAGTTTTGTACTAAAGTCAAGGGATTTTTGCAAAAGAAGCAAAAATCTTTATTTTTTTCCATAAAAACAGCCTTTCAAAGCATTTGTCACTTTGAAAGGCTAATTTTTTGACCTTAACTACACACCCGGTGGTGTTGTTAGTTTTAACTTTTATTTATCTGTTGACAATTATCCAAGATTTACGGTTAATCTCCAAAATAAATCCTGTCAAGATAGTTTAAAAGAGGCTCGTTTAAAACACTTTCTATCTCCTTTGGGGTGTCGGGGATACAGATGATTGTCTGCTTTCCGCTTCTTAGGATATATCCGTCAAAAAGTCCTACTTCGTTTTTCAACCTTTTGGGGATAATATCTGTGGAGGAATTTGCAAGTGCCTTTGAAAAAACATTTGAAATTCCCCTTATGTCATTATCCCTAAGTCCACCCACTATGAAAACAAGGTTTACGCAGTTTAGGTCATCTGTAAGCTGCATACCAAGGCTTTGGGGTGAGGTTGCCGCTGTTACCGTATTAATCTCATATCCTCTGACTGTCAACATTTCACCTAACTTTTTCTGACACAGGGCGGTCTTTTTTGCAAGGTAAAAAATCACATCACATTTCATTTTGTCATTCCTCCCTGTTTTCTATATTACCCTCTGTTACCTCTTCCGTAGTTTGAGGTACGGTGGTGTGGGTTTGGGTAGGCTTTTGAGTAGTAGCCTTTTGGGTTGTTGTTTTAGGCTTTGTAGCAACCGGCTTTGTATGGTGCACACGCTTAATTGATTTGTAAAGTGGCTTTACCGTCAAATTGCTATGCACATTTTTATAGGATTTATCCCACCTTACAAATACATATTTGTAATTGTAGGTTGATGTCTTTTGCGGTGCTGACGGTGCAGAGGCAGAACTGCCCTCCTTAACCTTTTGGGTTTTTATGGTCTTTCCACCGGCATTAAGGAACTTAACTGTGTAGTACTTTGGTGCCGGCTTTGTAGCCTTTGTTGTGGAGGTCTTTTTTGTACTTGGCTTAGTTTTTTTGGTGGTAGAGGTTTTACTGTTTTTTGTTGAGGAGGACTCTGTGGTTGTTGTGGTGGTTCTGTCCTCTACAAATTTACCTCCTGTCAGCCTTTGACTTCCCTTAAGATTTCCACCGCCGTCGTACCAGTCTATATTGCCCTTTTTGTACTCTGTCTTAAAGGATGTCAGCTTTGGCTGTGTACCGCCAAAGCGGTAGTAATAATCGGATGGGAAAAACGGGTGCTTGTTCTTTTCGGCATTTGCAACATTCACCTTTTCGCTTTCCCCTGTACGGGTTTTTCTGGCTACAACAACAGTTCTGTAATTGTCGTGCACCTCGTAGGAACAGGTGGAAAGGGTAATCAGCTTATCCTTTTCGTTAATGTCAACATCTGTATTAACAAGTGACCTTGCCCTTAGATTATATACAAAGTTCATAAACTCTGCATTGCTTGAAAAGTCACCCTGCATATAGTTGAAGTAGTCGGGATGATTTTTGTCACCTGTTGTCTTAAATACAGAAATAATCTTGTAAACGCACTCCCCTGCATCAGGAGTTGTAAAGGTTATGGTTGGACTCTTCTTGTAAAAATCCATATCAATAGAGGTCTTTCCGTATTTCAGCAAATTGGAGAACATACTGCCATCCATCATATGGTGTCCGTGCATAACAACATTTTTGCTCTTTTCACCCTGCTGACAACGGAAGTCGATGAAAATGCTTCCGTATTCCGAGTAGTTTTTCTCGTAATTGTTGTAAAGGTAATACTGGCTGTCCAGAGTATCACCCTTGTGGTAAAGCACAGGGTAATCTATTTTTGTGTGGGGAACATTTATCCAACCTACAATTTCGCTGTTAATTTTTTTCAGCTTTTTAAAGTTTTTAATTTTGTCCTCTTCATCTACATTCTTTGATGTATCTCCGTCATAATAAATGGACTGGATTTCCGACTGGATTGCTGTATTTTCCGCAGACTTATAAACGCTGTTGTAAAGCAGGTAAACACCGGCAACAACAAACACAACAACTGCAACATTTCGTACAGTTTTCCGCACTACCTCTCCCCTGTCGTCGGTAAGCAGGGGTATGTATCCCTTGATAAATCTTTTACTTTTGCTGTCGTATTCCCTCACAATAAAAGGCTCACAGGAGGATTTTTTCTCCTGTAATATTTTATTGGCAGAACACAAACTATCCTTGTCGATATTTTCTAAGGCAAGAAAATCAACGGAGTCATTGCTAAAGACAAAACCGTACTGTGTGGTATAGACAGGGATTTTCTTCATATGGTAGGTTTTTTCCCTAAGGTACTTCCACCTTGCCTTGATACCAAAGGCAAGGGACTTAACCTTTGGCTTAAACTTTGCAAATGCCACCTCTAACTTTGTGACATCCTTTTTGTTCAGCAGTTCCTTGTCCTTGTCTGAAATTTCAAAGGATTTCTTCTCTATCTCCTGTTCTTTGGGAAGTCCCTCTCTGTTCTGATTCAGCCTTTTTTCAAGGAAATCTATGGTGTCTGCATAAACGCACCTAAACTTTCTTTCCGTTGAACAAAAGCCTTTGGTTACAATCTGCTCAATGGTTTCTTCCCTTTCAAAAAGCTCCTTAACAGCTTTTTTAAGGCACTTTGGGTTTATCTCGTAGGTAAAATCAAAGCCATTTGTAACATTTTGAGCCTCTTTCAGCACAGGAGTACGCATATTCACTTGTATTTCTTCATTGAGAAGTAAAAGTATCTTCATTTTGCATCTCCACAAAATTAATGGGTATTAAGGAGTAATGTTTGTTATCTTAAGGTTACTTACTGCCCTTTCTATCATTTCATCAAAACCGGCTTTTTCCTCAGCCTCTTTAACATACTTTAGCACAGGCTTTGTCCTTGGGTGCTTTGGTGTAAACACTGTACAGCAATCCTCATATGGTTCAATAGAAATATCGAATGTATCAATTTTTCGGGAAATTCTTATAATTTCCTCCTTATCCATACCGATAAGAGGTCTGAACACCACCATATCCGATGCCTCGTCTGTTGTTACAATGGCGGGCATTGTTTGGGAGGCAACCTGACCAAGGCTTTCTCCTGTTATAAGGCAGGAGCTGTTTGTGTCCTTGGCGATTCTTTGAGAAATCTGCATCATCAGTCTTCGCATTATAATTGTGAAAAGCTCCTCAGGGCAGTCGTTCTTGATTTTCTCCTGAATTTCAGTAAAGGGAACGGTGTACATTGTGATATTTCCCGCATAGGCAGAAACCTTTTTCAGCAGTCTTACAACCTTATCCTCTGCCCTTTGGGAGGTGTAGGGAGGGGATGCAAAGTGAACAGCGTTAAGCCTTAAACCACGCTTTGCCATCATCCAAGCGGCAACAGGAGAATCAATACCTCCGCTTATAAGGATTGTTCCGTTTCCGCTGGAGCCAACAGGAACACCGCCTGCTCCCTTTATTACAGATGCGTGAATATATGCTCCAAGGTCACGCACCTCAACAGTTACCTGAACATCAGGGTTATGCACATCAACGGAAAGGTGGTTATGATTTTGCAGAATAATACCGCCTAACTCACGACAGATTTCAGGTGATTTTAGTGGGAACTTCTTGTCGCTACGCTTTGCCTCTACCTTAAATGTAGATGCACCCCCAAGGGTTTCCTCAAGGTATTTTAATGCAACCTCTGTAATGCTGTCCATATTTTTCTCGGCAACAGCCGCCCTGTGGAAAGCCACAATGCCAAAAACCTTGCTTATTCTTTCGCAAATCTCGTCAATGTCTGCATCCTCATCAAGTGGCTCAACACGAATTGTTGACTGTGACGAGGTTATTTTGCACCTATCAGCGCCACGCAAAGCATTTTTCATATTCTTTATCAGCATACTTTCAAAGTTCTTGCGGTTAAGACCCTTTAATACAATTTCTCCAACCTTTATCAAAACAATTTCTTTCATATTATTACTCTCAATCTTCTAAAATTTTACAAGGCTTTCAAGTCCTGACTTTAAGCCCTTTACAAACATATCCACATCTTCTTTTGTGTTACTTTCGCAAAAGCTGATTCTCAGTGCAGAGTTTATTCTTCTGTTGTCATATCCGTAGGCGCCCAGCACATGGCTAAGCTCACCCTTGTGACAGGCAGAGCCTGAGCTTACACATACATCAAAATTATCTGCAAGATATGAAAGCATAGTCTGGCTCATAACACAGTTGGTTGATATGTTCATTATATAGGGAAAGTCACCGCTGTTTGTGACAATTCCCTGAATATCCTCTAAATTTTCTTTCAAATACTGATTTAATTCTTTAACTCTCTTATAATTTTCCTCTATATTAAAATCCTCCACAGCCTTTGCAAATGCACCGATTAGGGGCAACGGTTCTGTTCCGGGACGAAGCTTGCCCTCCTGCATACCGCCAAAGGCTCTCGGCAAAATCCTTGTGCCTTTTTTCACAAACAAGGCTCCCACACCCTTTGGCCCGTGCACCTTGTGGGCTGACACTGTGAGCAAATCACATCCGATTTTTTTAACTCGACAGCTTAGTTTTCCGTAACCTTGTACAAAATCCGTATGGAATAATGCAGGAGATTTCTTCCTCTTTATTATGGCGGGAATTTTTTCCGTCGGTATTACAAGTCCTGTTTCGTTGTTAACCGTCATTGCGGAAACAAGTATGGTTTTTTCGTCAATAGCATCGGCAAATTGCTGTGGAGTTATCTCCCCGTTTTCAGGCTTTATGTAAATAACCTGAAAGCCTTGTTTTTCCAGCTCCTTAACCGACTCCAAAACAGAGGGATGCTCTATGGCTGTTGTGACGATTTTGTTACCCTGTCGTCTTTTTGCGTTAACCGCCCCAAAAATTGCAAGGTTGTTTGCCTCTGTGCCCCCTGAGGTGAAGAAAATCTCCTTTTCCTCTGCTCCTATTGATGTGGCTACAACCTTTCTTGCATTTTCTAAAATGAGGGAAGCGTCATACCCTACATTGTGTAGTGAACTTGGGTTACCAAAGCTCTTTGTCATTATATCATATGCAGTTTTTGCAACATTTTCGCTTACAACTGTGGTTGCGCTGTTATCAAGATAATACATTTACTATTCCTCTTTTGCGTTATACATCTTCATTATACAACAAAATTTCACTAAAGGAAATAGGAAAAACAAAATTCATATATCAATCGCCTTGGGTTAATACTAATATCAAAGTATATTTTTAGAACTTAATCAGGTGATAATATGATTTCTAAACAAGAATACAGTAAATTAGTCAAAAAATACAGCCACAACAGTCCTATTTTCAAGGACTGCGTTTTGGCTTTCCTTTTTGGAGGAGGTATTTGCACCATTGGTCAGGGGTTTCAAAACCTTTATCAGTACCTTGGCTTTAACAAGGATGATGCAGGGTGCTTTGTTTCCGTTACTTTAGTGTTTTTAGGTGTTCTCCTCACCTTTATAGGCTGGTATGACAACATCGCAAAATACGGTGGAGCAGGTACTCTTATTCCAATAACAGGCTTTGCAAACTCCATTGCCTCCCCCGCTATTGAATTTAAAAGCGAGGGTCTTGTGCTGGGAATGGGTGCAAAAATGTTTGTTATAGCAGGGCCTGTACTTGTTTACGGAATTTCGGCATCTGTAATATGCGGAATTATTTTGCAGATACTTTCATTTTTCGGGATAAAACCGCTGTAAAAACTTCGACAAAAGTCAAAAAGCACGGAAAAACCGTGCTCTTTGACTAGCTGAATTATTATATAAAAACGGGGAGACCGTTTTATATCAAATTATATCTTATTAAAATCTATATTCCCTCTGCGTCAACAGGCTTTCCCTGTTCAAGGCTCTTTTTTACATCAAGCAAACGCTGGTTTTTACTTCCTCTGAAGTGGAGCATTAGGCTCCTCTCTTCAAGGATAAATGGTCCATCCACAAGGTAATCCACCTGTTCTAAAAGCTCTTTCCATTGGGGGTGAGTGTCAAAGGATGCAACAAGCTGTTCAAAGGTGTAGCCTGTATAGCAGAATACATTGTAGCCGTACTGGTGGCACATTCTTCCCAGCTTTGCAAGTACCTTTGCCTGTGCAAAGGGTTCTCCTCCGGAGAAGGTCAAGCCTTGAAGTAAGGGGTCTTTTTTTGCCGTTTCAAATATTTTTTCAATATCTCCGTCATAGCCCTTGTCAAAGTCCCATGTTTCGGGATTGTGACAGCCCTTGCAGTGGTGGGGACAGCCTTGGGTGAAAATGGTCATTCTGATTCCCGGGCCGTCAACAATGGATTCCCTTATTATACCTGCAAGGCGAATTTTGTTTTCATTCATTATACAGCCTCTTCAGCGCCACAGCAGTCACAGGCAAGGTTGTGCTTAACCCTATCCTCAACCTCTGCACGCTTGGCGTTGTTAAAGCGGTCAACAGTACCAACAAGGTAGCCTGTGATTCTTCTTATTCTCTCAAAACCCTGACCTGAAACGCCCTCTTTTCTGCCACACTTTGGACAAACATCACCGATAATTCCTGTGTGTCCGCAAACAGGGTCCCTGTCAACAGGGTGGTTGATTGAGCCGTAGCCAATGCCCTGCTCCTTCATATATCTGATAACAGACTCAAAGGCATCGAGATTCTCTGTTGGGTCACCGTCAAGCTCTATGTAGCTGATATGTCCGCCATTTGTCAGGTTGTGATAAGGTGCCTCAATTCTGATTTTGTCAAAGGCTGAAATGTTGTAGTAAACAGGAACATGGAATGAGTTTGTGTAGTAATCCCTGTCTGTAACCTCAGGAATAATGCCAAACTTTTCCTTGTCAATTCTTACAAAACGGCCTGAAAGACCCTCGGCAGGTGTTGCGATAACAGAGAAGTTAAGACCGTACTTTTCTGACGCCTCGTTCATCTTCTTACGCATATAGCCCACAATTTCAAGACCAAGTCGCTGACTTTCTTCACTTTCACCGTGGTGCTTGCCTGTGAGAGCCTTCAGGCACTCTGCAAGTCCGATAAAGCCACAGGTGAGTGTACCGTGCTTGAGAACTTCCCTAACCTCGTCATTGGGGTTCAGCTTTTCGGAGTCAATCCAAATGCCCTGTCCCATAAGGAAAGGATAGTTGAGAACTCTCTTCTGACACTGAATTTCAAATCTTTCAAGTAGCTGGTCTGTAACAAGGTCAATCATTCTGTCAAGCTGTTCAAAGAAGAAGTCAATGTTCTTGTTTGCAAGAATTGCAAGACGAGGCAGGTTGATTGAGGTAAATGACAGGTTTCCTCTGCCGTAGGTAATCTCCCTTGTTGGGTCATAAACATTGCCCATAACCCTTGTACGGCAACCCATATATGCACACTCTGTTTCAGGGTGTCCCTCTTTGTAATACTGCTTGTTAAAGGGTGCGTCAATAAAGCTGAAATTCGGGAACAATCTCTTAGCGGAAACCTTCATTGCAAGTTTGAACAAATCGTAGTTTGGATCGCCCGGATTGTAGTTTACACCCTCCTTAACCTTAAAGATGTGAATTGGGAAAATAGGTGTTTCGCCGTTGCCAAGACCTGCGTCCTCTGCAAGAAGGATATTCTTGATAACAAGTCTGCCCTCGGGAGAAGTGTCTGTACCGTAGTTAAGGGAGGAGAAAGGAATTTGAGCGCCTGCACGGGAGTGCATTGTGTTAAGGTTGTGGATAAGTGCCTCCATAGCCTGATATGTGGAACGGTCAATTTCCTTTTCAGCGTGTTTCTTTGCAAACTTTTGGATTTTGCCTGCAAGCTTTTCGCCGAATTTCTCTGTAAGCAAAGGAAGCTCTGCCTTTGCATACTTTTCCCCTGCCATAAGTGACGGTTCATCACCGCTTTCTTCCGTTGCCTTTGCCATAATATCCTTGGCTATATTTATTGTTTCGTCAATATCCTCAACATCAGCCAAAAGCTCAATAGCCCTTGCAAGGTTTTGACGGTAAAGCTTTAGATATGTTTTCTTAACGCCGGGAGCCATACCGTAGTCAAAGTTAGGCACAGACTGACCGCCGTGCTGGTCGTTTTGGTTACTCTGTATAGCAATACAGGCAAGTGCTGAATATGATGCAATGTCGTTTGGTTCTCTTAAATAACCGTGACCTGTGGAAAATCCTCCCTTAAACAGGCTTAAAAGGTCAATCTGGCAACAGGTTGTTGTAAGTGTAAGGAAGTCAAGGTCGTGAATGTGAATATCTCCATTTTCGTGAGCCTTGGCGTGTTTTGGGTTGAGGATGTACATTTTGTAAAACTGCTTTGCACCCTCACTGCCGTACTTAAGCATTGTACCCATTGCTGTGTCGCCATCGATATTTGCATTTTCTCTCTTAACATCATTATCCTTAGCTGACTTAAAGGTTAAATCCTCATAAATCTTCATCAGCTGAGTGTTCATTTCACGGTGCTTTGTACGCTCTGCTCTGTAAAGGATAAATTCCTTTGCAGTTCTTGCGTGACCGTTTTCAATCATCATTTTTTCAACTGTGTCCTGAACATGCTCAACTGTTGGTGTTTCTATCTTCTCAACATTTTCGATGTAGTCGCAAACCTTTTTGGCAAGCTCCTCTGCCTCATTATAGTTTGAACCACCGATAGCCTGAGCAGCCTTAAAAATTGCGTTTGTAATCTTTTCCAGTTCAAATGGAACTTTTCTGCCATCTCGCTTAACAATCTGCTTAATCATTTTTTCCTCCTAAGGTTTTGTGTAAATCTCTTTTAATTATTCTTACAATCTATTTTTGTATCGCTGTAATAATATTTCTTAGTTATATTTCATTCAATTTTCTTCTTCTTTTTTCGTGCCCTATTAGTATATCCCATATATTGTGCTTAGTCAACTGTTATATTCCACAATTTTCACTTTAATTTTTTTGTAATCATTTAAAACTTAGGTTTTATGGGGATAACAACAAATTGTATCACAAAATTGTAAACATACTACATATTGTGTTAATATATCTTCATCTGTCTTTTTTCTTTTTAATAATTCTAATTGGGAATTATGCAAGTTCCACGAAACTAAGAAAATATAAAAAACCACAATATATAGACTATAGTTTTGTTGCACAATCTCTGCATTTATATTATAATAGATAAGTAAAGTTTATAATTTGAAAGGTTTTAGTTATGAAATTATTAGTAGTTGACGGTAACTCAATACTTAACAGGGCATTTTACGGAATTCGTCCTCTTACAACCAAGGACGGTCAGTTCACAAATGCAATATACGGTTTTCTCACAATGCTTTTAAAGATACAGGAGGATGTAACCCCTGATGCGGTTGCCATCGCCTTTGACTTAAAAGCCCCCACATTCCGCCACAAGGCATATGACGGTTACAAAGCGAACAGGAAGGGTATGCCTGAGGAACTGCACCAACAGCTCCAGCCCTTAAAGGATTTGCTTGTACTTTTGGGCTACAAGCTGGTTAGCAAAGAGGGGTATGAGGCAGATGACATTTTAGGAACACTCTCCCATTCCTGTGCAGAAAAAGGGGATGAATGTGTACTTGCCACAGGTGACAGGGATTCCTTACAGCTTGTAAACGACAAGGTAACAGTAAGGCTTGCCTCAACAAAGGGCGGAAAGGCAAACGCCATACTCTACGATAAGGATAAGATTATGGAGGACTACGGTGTAACACCTCGTCAGCTTATTGAGATAAAGGCTATTCAGGGGGATTCATCAGACTGTATTCCCGGTGTGCCCGGTATTGGGCCAAAGGGTGCCGGTGAACTGATTCAAAAATACGGAAATCTTGACTGTATATATGAAAATATCGAAAGTCTTGACATAAAACCGGGTATGCGTAAAAAGCTTGCAGAAAACAAGGAAAGTGCATATATGAGCCGTATGCTTGGTGAAATCAAGCTGGATATTCCCATTGACACCAACATAGAAAGCTACCTTGTAAACTGCACAGACCCCGAAGGTGCTTCAAGAATGATGGCAAGGCTTGAGCTGTTTTCCCTGATAGACAAATTCCACCTGAAAGAAACAGAGGTCAAAACCCCTGTTGTGCAGAAAAGGGACTATATCTACACTGAAAGTGATACAGTTGATATAAAGGACAAGGTGTATATATACAGCAACAACGGTGGCAAAGCGAACATAAAATATCTGTATGTTGTTGAGGGTGACAAAATCACCAAAACTACAGATATTGATTCCGTACTAAAAAGCAGTGCAGAAAAGTATGTTTACAGCTCCAAGGAGCTTTTTGCCTATGCTGATAAAAAGGGTTTTGAAATTGAAAACCTTGTTTTCGACATCACCCTTGCATCATATCTCCTAAGTCCCTCCTCTTCCTCGTATGACATAACTATGCTAAACGGAGAATATGATGTTGATGTGTATCAAGGGGAGGATGAACTCCTGTGCAACATTGCGCCAATGGAGGATTTGTGCAAGGTTTTGCAGGAAAAGATTAAGGAATGTAATCAAAGCGACCTTTTGACAAATATAGAAATCCCCCTTGCAAGAGTTCTTTCAAGAATGGAGAACATAGGCTTTGCCGTTGACAAGGAGGGCATAAAAAGCTTTGGCGAAAGCCTTACAAAGCAAATTAATGAGCTGAAACAGGAAATTTATGAATCTGTGGGAAAGGAATTTAACATAAATTCACCAAAACAGCTTGGTGTGGCACTTTTTGAGGATTTAGGACTGCCCTGCAAAAAGAAAACAAAGTCGGGTTACTCCACAAGTGCAGATGTACTTGAGGGACTTAGGAATGAACACCCTGTTGTGGGAATGGTGCTGAATTACAGAACACTTAGCAAGCTAAACTCCACCTACTGCGAAGGTCTGCTGAAAGTAATCGGTGAGGACGGAAGAATACACTCCTCATTTAACCAAACAGAAACAAGGACAGGGCGAATAAGCTCAACAGACCCAAATTTGCAGAACATCCCTGTTCGCACAGAGCTTGGCAGAGAAATGCGAAAGTTCTTTAACGCAAGAAACGGCTGGATGCTGGTTGATGCCGATTACAGCCAAATTGAACTTAGGGTATTGGCGGATATATCAAAGGACGAGAATATGGTGAAGGCTTTTATTGAAAATCAGGACATTCATGCAATCACCGCAAGTCAAGTCTTTGATATGCCCCTTGATTATGTTACAAGTCAAATGCGAAGTAAGGCAAAGGCTGTAAACTTTGGAATAGTTTACGGTATAGGCGCATACTCCTTAGCCAAGGATATTGGTGTAAGCAACAAAGAGGCAAAAAATTACATCGACTCATATTTAAGACATTACAGTGGTATAGACCGATATATGAAAGAGGTTGTGGAAAAGGCAAAGGAAACAGGATATGTGGAAACCACCTTTGGCAGAAGAAGATACCTACCTGAGCTTACCGCCTCAAACGGTATGACAAGGGCATTCGGAGAAAGGGTTGCAAGGAATGCCCCAATCCAAGGCACTGCCGCAGATATTATCAAAATCGCAATGATTAAGGTTGACAAAAGGCTTACAAAGGAAAATCTTGAGGCAAGGCTGATTCTTCAGGTTCACGATGAGCTTATTGTGGAGTGTCCTGCCCACGAAACCATGGTTGTTGCAATGATATTGCAGGAGGAAATGGAAAAGGCGGTAAAACTGTCTGTACCACTTGTTGCAGACTCCGCTGTGGGTGAAAACTGGTTTGAAGCAAAGGGTTAATTTTTTGAGGAAAAATAACTCAAAATTCAGTCATATAATATCAATTACTCTTGAATTTTGTATAGTAAAGTGATACAATAGCACTGTGAGTAGGCATATATTTACAAGCTTTTTTGTTTAATTCAGAAAGAGGATATTATGAAAAAAGTATTATTTGTATGCACAGGCAACACCTGTCGTTCTCCAATGGCAGAAGGAATTTTTAACAAATTGGCAACCGAGTACGGTATTGACGCAGTGGCAGAGAGTGCCGGACTTAACACAAAAAATGATCTGCCTGTTTCCGAAAACGCAGTTAAAGCGTGTGCAGAAATCGGTATTGATATTAAAGGACATAAATCCAAAAACTTTGACGACTGCAACCCTGACGACTATGTCACCTTTTGCACAATGAGTTTTGACCATGCCGAGGCACTTATTGAGAGGGGTATTCCACGCAACAAAATTGAGGTTTTGTGCGGCACCGACCACGGTGTTCCCGACCCTTACGGATTTGGATTGGGAATTTACCGTTCAAGTCGTGATATAATCAAAAGAAGTATTGAAAAATATTTCTCAAAGATGCGTCAGAATATTAAGGAAAATGAAGATGAAAATAGTCAGGATGAATGAGGATAATATTCATTCTGTAAAGGAAATTGAAGACGAATGTTTTAGTAATCCCTGGTCTTTTGAAAGTCTGTATGCAGAGCTTTCTAAGGTTGGGGCTTGCTTTTATGTAGCACAGGATGATAACAACTCCCTTGGGTACATAGGCTTTAATATGGTTTTGGATGAGGGATATATTGCAAATTTGGCGGTTAAAAAGGTTTATCGCCGTCAGGGTGTGGCTGAGGCTCTGCTAAGCAAGGTTATTGAAACCGCCAAGGAAAATAACCTGTCTTTTGTTTCTCTTGAAGTAAGGGAGAGCAACACCCCTGCAATTAAGCTGTACGAAAAATTCCGATTTTCAAAACAGGGAGTGCGAAAGGACTTTTATCGCTCCCCAAGGGAAAACGGTTTGATACTTACTAAATTTTTATAAAGGATAATTAAATGAAGATATTAGGAATAGAAAGCTCCTGTGACGAAACAGCGGCGTCTGTTGTTGAGGACGGCAGAACAGTACTTTCAAATGTAGTTGCAAGTCAGGTTGAGGAGCACAAGCTTTACGGCGGTGTTGTTCCCGAAATTGCCTCACGCCGTCACGCAGAATGTATCAGTCAGGTGGTAAAAAAAGCACTTGAGGAGGCAAACACAAGCCTTTCGGAAATTGATGCTATCGGTGTAACCCACGCACCGGGTCTTATCGGTGCATTGCTTGTTGGTGTAAACTTTGCAAAAGGTCTTGCATATGCATCCAAAAAGCCACTTGTACCTACACATCACCTGAGAAGTCACATTGCATCCAATTACATTTCAAACAAGGACTTAAAGCCACCATTTTTGTGCTTGGTTGTTTCCGGCGGACACAGTCATATAGTTTTGGCTGAAAGCTATACAAGGATGAAAATTATCGGCAGAACAAGGGATGATGCAGCAGGAGAAGCCTTTGACAAGGCTGCAAGAACTCTTGGTATGAGCTATCCCGGAGGAATTTCAATGGATATCGAGGCTGAAAAAGGAGATCCTTTTTCATTTCCTCTCCCCCGTCCTGTTGTTCAGGGTGCACCATATGACTTTTCTTTCAGCGGACTGAAAACAGCCATTATCAATACAATTCACAACGCAGAGCAAAGGGGAACTGAATTTTCAAAGGCAGACATCTGTGCATCTTTTCGTTGGGCAGTTGTGGATTGCCTTGTTACAAACTTTCTAAAAGCCGCAGAGGACTACAAGGTGAACACCCTTGTTATTGCAGGAGGTGTTTCAGCAAACTCCCTACTTCGCAAAAGGCTTACCGAAGAATGTAACAAAAGGGGTTACAAGCTGTTTATGCCGGAGAAAAAGTACTGCGGTGACAACGGGGCTATGGTGGCAAGTCAGGCATATTACGAATACCTTGACGGAAATATCGCCCCACTGAGCCTAAACGCTGTTGCAACACTTCCGATTGATTACAGATGATATAAGAAAAGTGTAGCGGAGAAATCTGCTACACTTTTTTTGTATGTTTTACTTTATTTTCACAATGTTCTGTCATTACCAGTCACTACTCTGTAATGACCAACTTGTCGAATAATCCCTTGCCTATATCACTTGCCTTGTTATTGAAATCATACTTCCCTATAACCTGTTAGTGTCGGCTAATGCACTACTGCTTTTCTTTAAGATTCCTCGGTCGCTTTGCTCCCTCAAAATGACAGGATGGGGATGTTCCTTACTTCAACAATTTTTCCACATCGGCGGTTTTCAGCACCTTGCCCATTGATACAACATTTTCGTTCACCACAATGGCCGGCATACTCATAACACCGTATTCCATTACCTTTTCCATATCGGTGATGTACTCAACTTCAACAGGCAAGCCAAGGGAATTTACAGCCTCCTTTACATTTTCGTATTGCTGATGACAGGACTTGCACCCTGCTCCCAAAACCTTAATGCTTGAAATTTCCTGTTCTTTTGAACAACAGTCCTTAGTTATTTCCTTGCTCTCACAGGAGCAACAGCAACAAGGTGTTTTTTCCTCTTTTTCTTTCTTTTTAAAATTAAACAAAGCCATAAAAATTTACCTCCAATATTATATAATAAAATTTTGTATTGCGTTAAAGAAGTAGCCAACAACGATAATGCCTACCGTACAAATTGCAATGAATATTCCAAGGAGCTTTGGCTTTACTGCCTTGCGGAGCATAATCATTGAGGGAAGTGACAGGGTGGTTACACCCATCATAAAGGACAGCACAACACCCAAAAATGCACCCTTTGCAAGGAGCGCCTCTGCTATTGGAATTGTGCCGAAAATGTCTGCATACATAGGAACTCCCGCAACTGTTGCAAGTATAACTCCAAAAGGGTTGTTGTCGCCAAGGAGCTTTACAATAAATTCCTGTGGTATCCAGTTGTGGATAATTGCACCTATTAGGACACCTATAAGGATATATGGGATTACCTTTTTGGCGGTTGTTACCACCTGTTCCCAAGAATACTTTAGTCTGTCCTTAAAGCGTAGTTCCTCCCTGGGCAATTCAAGGGACTTGCCCTTTCGGATAAATTCCTCCACCTGATTTTCAAGGTGGAGTTTTTCAATAAGTGTACCGCCTGCAACTGCAATTACAAGTCCAAGTACAACATAGATAACTGCAACCTTCCACCCGAAAATGCTCATAAGCAACACAAGACTGCCAAGGTCAACCATTGGGGAAGAAATAAGGAAAGAGAATGTTACCCCAAGGGGCAATCCGGCACTTGTAAACCCAATAAACAGCGGAATTGATGAACAGGAGCAAAAGGGAGTTACCGTACCCAATAGGGCGGCAATAATATTCGCCCATATTCCGTGAAATCTCCCAAGTATCCTCTTTGTCCTTTCGGGAGGAAAGTAGCTTTGAATATATGAGATAATCAAAATCAAAACACAGAGAAGTACAATAATTTTTATAGTGTCATAAATAAAAAACTGAACACTGCTCCCGATTTTTCCTGATGTGTCCAAGCCACAGGCATTTAGCAAATAGCCAATTAAACGACTTAACCAGTTCATTCCTAAAATTTCATTCTGAAAAAAATCCCAAACAGCCTTAGCAATTTCCATAAATTCACCCTTTCGTATAATATTATTCAAACTATAAACTATAAATTATTTAGTGTATCAAGATATTTCTGTGCCTCATCAATTCCCTTTTGGGAAATTGAGTAGTGAGTCCACTTGCCTTCCTTTCGACCAACCACAATTCCCGAGTCGCAGAGGATTTTCATATGATGGGATAATGTGGGTTGAGTCACATCAATTTCTTCAAGTAGCCTACAGGCACATTTTTCCCCTGTGCTGAGCATATCCAAAATTTTTATTCTGTTTTCGTCACAAAAAGCCTTAAAAATTGTTGCCGTTTTCTTTTCGTCAATATTCAATTCTGCCACCTCACATTCATAAATATCTATATGTAATTATAACTATATATAGACATTTGTCAATATGTTTTAAAAATTTTTTCTTAAAAAAATGGACTGCCCAAAATGAGCAGTCCGAATTTTTAAATTAAATTAATAATTACTTCTTTACAGTTACCTTACATACAGCACTCTTCTTGGAGCCGTCCTTTGCTGTGAATGTAACCTTTGCTGAACCCTTCTTAACAGCTGTAAGTTTAACAGCCTTGCCTGATGCTACAGTTGACTTGTTAACCTTAACAACCTTCTTGCTACTTGACTTAACAGCAAGGTTCTTGTTGTAAGCTGTCTTTGGAACTACAGTAGCAGTAACATTAGCTGTGCTACCCTTCTTTGCAAGCTTAACAGATGTACTGTTCAGTTTAATCTTTGTTACAGCCTGATTTACAGTAACTGTACACTTAACTGTCTTTTTGCTTCCGTCCTTTGTTGTTGCGGAAACAGTAGCAGTACCCTTCTTAACGCCTGTTACAACACCTGTCTGTGTAACTTTTGCAATCTTTGTGTTGGATGACTTCCAGTACATTGACTTGTTGTAAGCATTTGTTGGGGAAACCTTAACCTTAAGTGTAACCTTTTTGCCTGTTAATACAGTAGCCTTCTTAGCCATTGTGATTGACTGAACAGACTGTCTTACTGTTACCTTACAGGTAGCAGATACACCTGAACCATCAAGTGCCTTTGCTGTGATTGTAGCAACACCTGCACGAACACCCTTAACAACACCTGACTGTGTAACTGTTGCAACACCGTTGTTTGATGATGACCACTGAATAGCCTTGTTGGTTGCATTATCAGGAGAAATAGTTGCCTTTAGTGTAGTAGTTCTGCCTGTATATACAGTTGCTGTCTTGTTCATAGTGATATCTTTAACCGCTATACCACCATCCCATGTTGCTGATGTTGATGGTGCCGGTGTTGATGCAGTAGTTGTTGGCTTTGTAGTCGGTTTTGTCGTCGGTTTTGTTGTCGGTTTTGTTGTTGGCTTTGGAGTAACAACTGTGTCAAAGCGACAGGAAAGTCTTGCCTCGTCATAAGTACCGTCGCCAACAATCAAAACAGAATTTGTGTCGTCAATGATTTCCCAAGTGTTCTGAACCTCGTAGTTACCTGCCTTCAAAACTGTAAATACCATTGTGTAGAATACTTTTTCTGTTGTAAGGTCATATGGATCTTGGAATGATGAACCGCAGTAGTAAAAAAAGCCCTTGTAGTCTGTGTTGTACATAAGACCCTGTGGTGTGCTTGGCATATCTGCTGATTCAAGCTGAAGACCGTTGTAGTCATATGTTGCATAACCCTGGAAGTCTTCCCACTTTGCGTCTGAGCTTACATAATAGGTAACTGTAACCTTGTCACCTACATTTGCTGTTTTACCGTTAACGGTAGCTGTTGTTTCGGCACTTGCTGATGTGATAGCTACTGTTGCCATAGCAGTAAGCATTACAACAGCCATTGCCAATGAAATTAATTTTTTCATAGAGTCCTCCCTTTTTTATGAAAATTTTTATTTTTTTATAAAACCGTTTCCTGTTTATGAATTTTCGCCCGGGGAAAACGGAAATTATACAGTTTTTATAGTTCTTATAGAGTTCTTACTCTGATTACACCCTCAACATCAACCTGTGATGATGTTGCGTTGTCGATAATCATATAGCAGAAGTCGCCCCTTGTGCCAACTGCAACATCTTCGGAGCCTGTTGCCTTTTTAACATCCTCAACATTAACATCTGCCTTTGCAATTACGCAAACTCTTGTACCGCCTGTTTTGTCCTTGGAAACGCAAGGCAAATTAACTGAATTTACAATATTACCGTTTTCAAGGTAATCCTTAACCTCGTCAGCAGCCATAATAGCACAGTTATCTTCACTTTCAGGTGTAGATGCGCCAAGGTGAGGCATTGCGATAACACCCTCTTCACCCAGAATGTCGTCTGTTGCAAAGTCTGTTACATATGCGCTCATTTTTCCGCTGTTGAGGGCAGAAAGAATGTCGGCAGAAACAACAAGACCGTCACGGCTGTAGTTGAGAATCCTTACGCCGTCCTTCATCTTGTCAATGGATTCGCTGTTAATCATACCACGAGTTCCGTCATTAAGTGGAACATGAACAGTGATATAGTCGGCAACCTTATATACATCATCGTTAGTTTCAACGATAGTGCAATCGTTAAGCTTTGCTTTGTTAGCGTCACTCAGGTAAGGGTCACAACCAACAACACTCATACCAAGGGCAGAAGCCGCATTGGCAACCTTGATGCCGATAGCGCCAAGGCCGATAATACCAAGTGTTTTGCCTGTGATTTCAGGGCCTGCAAAGTTTGACTTGCCCTTTTCTACCATTTTACCAACCTGGTCGCCGTTGCCCTTTAGGGTTTTTGCCCACTCGATACCGCTAACAATCTTTCTTGATGACATCAAAAGACCTGCAATAACAAGCTCCTTAACAGCATTTGCGTTAGCGCCCGGGGAATTGAAAACTACAATACCCTTTTCTGCACAATCCTTAATAGGAATGTTGTTTACACCTGCACCTGCTCTTGCAATAGCAAGGAGGCTTTCGGGCATTTCCATTTCGTGCATTGACGCTGAACGAACAAGAACAGCCTCAGGTGCGTCACACTGGTCTGACACATTGTAGTTATCACCCAGTCTGTCTGTGCCACACTTGGCAATCTTATTTAAAGTAAGTACATTAAACATTTCAGTAAATCTCCTAACAAATATGTTTTATACCAATATAGCCTTTGAAATTATGCGTTTTCCTCTTCAAACTTCTTCATAAATTCAACCAGCTTTTCAACACCCTCATATGGCATTGCGTTGTAGATAGAGGCTCTCATACCGCCGACTGAACGGTGACCCTTGATGTTTACAAAGCCTGCGTCCTTAGCCTCGGCAACAAACTTTGCGTCAAGCTCCTTGTCGCCTGTAACGAAAGGAACATTCATAAGGCTTCTGTCCTCTTTTACAACAGTACCCTTAAACAGCTTTGAGCTGTCAAGGAAACCGTATAGAAGTTCTGCCTTTTTCTCGTTAAGCTCCTTCATCTTTTCAAGACCGCCCACCTCGTTCTTAATCCATTCAAGAACAAGCTTAGCCATATAAATTGTGTAGCAAGGCGGTGTGTTGAACATTGAACCTGCGTCAACATGAGTCTGATAGTTGAACATTGTAGGTGTGATGTCCATTGCGTTGCCAACCAAATCCTCACGAATGATTACAATGGTAAGACCGGCTGGGGCAAGGTTCTTCTGTGCGCCTGCAACAAGGCAACCAAACTTGCTTACATCAATAGGCTCACTCATAATGCAGGAAGAAATATCTGCAACAAGTGGAATATCGCCTGTGTCGGGCAGTTCGTGATAAACTGTACCGTAGATTGTGTTGTTCATACAAATGTAGAAGTAGTCGGCATCCTTTGAGAATGTGGACTTATCAAGCTTTGGAATGTATGAGAAGGTTTTGTCCTCTGATGATGCAACAATGTTGACTTCTCCGTATCTTGCAGCCTCTTTAGCCGCCTTTTTAGCCCACTGACCTGTAACAACATAGTCAGCCTTTCCATTCTTTGTCATAAGGTTCATTGGAACCATTGCAAACTGCGAGGAACAACCGCCCTGTAAGAACAGTACCTTGTAGTTGTCGGGAATGTTCATTACCTCTCTCATAAGAGCTTCACATTCCTCGATAATTCCACCGAACTCCTTGCTTCTGTGTGACATTTCCATTACGGACTGTCCACTGCCCTGATAATCCAGCATTTCTGATGCCGCTTTTTTTAATACTGACTCAGGCAGCATTGATGGACCTGCCGAAAAGTTATATACCCTTGACATTTTTATTATCTCCTTATCATTTATCTATATTAACCCTAAGGTTAAAAGGTCATATTAAATTATATTCCTTTAATTGGTTAAAGTCAACTATATTAACCGAGTTTCATTTCGCCTATTACAGATTTCAGGTCATCTCTCATACGGATTGCCTCTCTCCTTGCGGCTTTTGCGTAATCCATAGGGTCAAGACCATCTTCTTTTTGCCATGCGCACATTATACCTCGTGAGGAGTTTACAATGGCGCCGATTCCCTTTTCATCAAAAGCACCCTGGCAGTCCTTTGCACCGCCACCCTGTGCACCGTAGCCGGGAACAAGGAAAAATGTCTTTGGCAGTTCAGTTCTAAGTTCTGTAAGCATTTCGGGATATGTAGCGCCCACAACAGCACCTACACCGGTGTAACCGTATTTTCCAACAGTTGTTTCGCCCCAATGCTCACACATTTTGCCCATATGAAGGTAAACTGTTTCGTCACTTCTGAATTCAAGATTTTGCAGTTCTCCTGATGATGGGTTTGAGGTTTTTACAAGAACAAATATACCTTTGTCCTTATCCTTGCAAATATCAAGCAAAGGGCTGATTCCGTCTGTGCCTAAGTAACCGTTTACAGTTAGGGCGTCTGCGCCGAAAGCCTCCTCCTTAACTCCGTCAACATCAGTTTCTCCAAGGTGAGCAACTGCGTATGCCTCCATTGTTGTGCCGATGTCGTTTCTCTTACCGTCTGTAATAACAAACATACCCTTTGACTTAGCATACTTTATTGTTTCGTCCAAAGCACGAACACCATACCAACCGTACATTTCGTAGTATGCGCACTGTGGCTTGATTGCAGGAACAACATCGCAAAGCTCATCAATAAGCCCTTTGTTAAAGGTCAAAATTGCATCAGCCGCACCCTCAAGGGTTTTGCCGTATTTTTTGAAGGACTCCTCTTTGATTTTTTCGGGAATGTATGCAAGCTTTGGGTCAAGACCTGCAACTGTGGGGTTTTGCATTTCTACAATTTTTTCAATCAATCTATCAAATGACATTTTTATTCTCCTATTATACTCCGTATGTTTCTCTGTACTTCTTCATGGCGTCAAGATGCTCCTTGCCCTCGACAACACCCTTTTCAATGGCTGAAATAATGTCGTCCATTGTTACAACGGAATGAACCTTAATGCCAAATTCATCCTCTACCTCCTGAACGGCAGACTTTTCACCGCCCTTGCCGATTTCCATTCTGTCAACGGAAATAACCATATCAGTAACCTTTGCAGAGCACATACCCTTAATCTTTTCCATAGACTCTCTTAGAGCCTTACCTGAGGTGATAACATCATCAACAAAAATCAGTGTGTCGTTGTCCCCAAACTGATAGCCGATAATCATACCGCCCTCACCGTGGTCCTTGACTTCTTTTCTGTCAAAGCAGTAGTTCATATCAACACCGAACTTGTTGTTGAGGATAATTCCTGTTGCAATAGCCAGTGGAATACCCTTGTATGCAGGGCCAAAGATTGCGTCACCCTTAATCTCATTATCCATAATACATTCGGCATAAAATTCCCCAAGCTTGGAAATCTGTGAGCCTGTTTTGTAGTTGCCTGTATTGATAAAGTATGGAGAAAGTCTTCCGCTTTTCAGTGTAAATTCTCCGAAACGGAGGATTCCTCCCTCTACCATAAATTTAATAAATTCTTCCTTGTAAGTTAGCTCCTTACCCATCTTTCTTCTCCTTATTTATTATATTTCATCAAGGAAATACACCACAAAATTTGCTTTGTGGTCTGTTTCCTTGAGTTCTATCAAATATTAATTACTTTTTGTATCATCAAAAACAATTTTACCCTCAAGGATAGTCATAACCACCTTGCCCTTCATTTCCATACCGTGGAAAGGAGTGTTTTTGCTTTTTCCGTGGAGTTTTTCTCTGTCCACAGTCCAAACCTTGTTTACATCAACCAGGGCAATGTCGGCATTTGCGCCTGTTTTGATTGTTCCTGCGTTTATTTTCAGAATGTTTGCAGGAGCAGTACTCATAAGCCCTGCAATATCCATAAGGGAAAACTTTCCATTGTGATAAAGCTGTGTAAGTGTGACGGCAAGGCTGGTTTCCATACCTATTGAGCCGTTTGGCGCTTTTACAAAGTCAGCCTTATCCTTCTCTGTATGAGGTGCGTGGTCAGTTGCAATGCAGTCAATAGTTCCGTCCAAAAGGCCTTCAATTATCGCCTTTCTGTCCTCCTCTGTCCTAAGTGGAGGATTCATTCTGTAATCCGCATTCTTGCTTTCCAAGGCATCCTCTGTAAGGGTGAAGTAATGAGGGGCTGTTTCGGCTGTCACCTTCACTCCCCTTTTCTTTGCTTTTCTAATGAGTTCAACAGATTCTTTTGTGCTGACATGACAAATGTGAACCGGTGAATCGGTTTTTTCGGCAAGGATAATTTCCCTTTCGGTACCGTTGTTTTCGGCATCATTTGGTATTCCCTTAATGCCAAACTTTTCTGACATTTTGCCCTCATTAATCTTGCCACCCTCGGCAAGGGATAAATCCTCACAATGAGCAACAACGGTCATACCAAGCTTAGGGGCATTTTTCATTGCCTCTGCCATAATCTTTGGGTCAAGGACAGGTCTGCCGTCATCGGAAAGACCTATGGCACCGGCTTTTCTAAGGGATAAAAGGTCGGTTGCCTCCTTACCCTTTAAGCCCTTTGTTATTGATGCCGCAACATAAACTCTTGACTTGCAATTTTTAGCCTTGTCAAGGATATAGCTGATAACACCTGCGTTATCAATGGTTGGGTCTGTGTTTGGCATACACAACAGGCTTGTTACACCACCTGCGGCGGCGGCATTTGTACCTGAAACAATATCCTCTTTATCTGTCTGACCCGGGTCCCTGAGATGCACATGAAGGTCAACAAGGCCGGGCATAGCCACAAGACCTTTGCCGTCAATCACAGTGTCACTTTCCTCTGCTTTGAAAGGCTCTGCGATTTTTCCGCTGCGGATATATATATTTGTGATTTTGTCTTTGTTTTCAGCCGGAGATATTACTCTGACATTTTCAATGATAAGATTATTAATATTAATCACCCTTAAAATTTTCTGGAGGAGTTTCCTCTGTTATTATATGAATTATTCTTTGACGACTTTCTTCCGTCTTTATTTTTACCGGGTTTTTGGGGATTTCGTCTTTCCTTTTCTCCAAGGAATTCACGGTAATTTGTATGCTCCTTGCCGTATTCCTCTGTGTTGTCGTAAATCTCCTTTGTGGCGTATTCTTCGGCGTTTCTGTGAGCCTCTCTAATGAGTTCCCTCTCAATTTTATCTATGTTTTCTGAGGACTCCAGTCCGTCAACTCCGTCAAAGAATGCATCAGGTCTGTCTGCACCTGTTGCGGTGTTGCGGTTTCGTCTTGTTTCCTGCTGTGCACGGCGTTCTTCTCTGTCGCCAACATACAGCTCACTGTCCATTGCCCTAAGCATATTCTCTCGTCTTCTCTTTTTAATGAGCATAAATATGATTAATGCAACAATAACAACCACAAGCACAATTACAACAACCCAAATAAAGGTCATTATTGTACTGTTCAGCTTACCGTCACCCTCAAGCTCAAATACGGCGCTGTCAAGGATTGAGTTCATCAGTTCCTTGTCCTCCCCATCAATCTCTCCGTCCTGTGACTGCAATGTAAAGTGAACATACATTCCGTTAACCAAGGTATCTGCTTGGGTTACATAAATGATTTCATCATCCTTTGGTGTGTTGATGATTGAGTCAAAGTAAATTATATCGTTGTACTTGTCCATTGAACAGCTTTTACAGTTTTCTTCCTTAATATAATTTTCTTTAATTTCATCAAGCTGTTCTTCGCTGAGTGTATTGTAATTCTTCACTTCCTTACTGTTTTCGTCCTGATTCATTGTAAGGGTAAAGACTTGATTGTTGTCCTGTGAAAATGCTTGAAGATAAATGTTGTAGTCAACAAGGCTATCAATATTTGTTTGGTGCTTTTTATACACCTCATCATTGGTGGAAACATTCCTTGTAACCACATCCATTGATGAGGGTAGCTTTAGCGTCAATTTCAGTTCATCTATGGTGTACTGAGTTTGCTCCTCTGCCGATACAGACAAAACTCCTGTACCCAGCAAAATTATAAAAAGCAAAAGCAGTGACATAATTTTTTTCACAATGTTATTTTTCATCAAAAATCCTCCACGAAAAATAAATATGTCTTTACATATAGCAATATCCAAGATAATTATATCTTTTTTTTGCCAAAAACACAAGGCAAGAAAGGAATAAAAATATATTTGTCAGTACGCACAACTTACACACCATATATTTGACAATATTATACAATAAAACTTAAAAATTATTTGAACTTAATTTTAATTTTTAAATTGGTATTTCTATAGTCCATTGTATTATCAGCTTTGTAATGATATAATTGTGGAAAAGGAGCTTGAAATGAAGGAATTAACAGATAAAATCAGTCAAGGGGTTATTTCGGGCAACGCACTAAAGATGTTTGCCCTTATATGTATGACTGTTGACCACATAGGCATACATATACTAAATGACTGCACCCTGCTTAGGATTATGGGCAGACTCGCTTTCCCTATTTTTGCATATATGATTGCCGAAGGGTGCAAATACACAAAAAACAGGCTAAAATATCTCCTCACTATATTCATTGAGGGTGTTATTTTGCAGATTTTTATTTTTCTGCTGTCCGACTCAACCCGTATGAATGTGCTGATTACTTTTAGCCTTTCAATAGGACTTATCTATGCTTTTGACTACTCACTACGCAGTCAAAATAACTATAATTGGGTAATTCCCCTAACGGGAATAATATTTGTTTTAATCATCTGCGGTGAACTGCCGGGAGAATTTATTAAATGGGATTTCCACATTGACTACGGATTTTTTGGTGTTATGCTACCGGTTATGGTGTACATATTTGAAAACAAGTTGCTAAAGCTTTTGATGTTCACCTTAGGTCTTGTTTTCCTAAGTATTTCACTTGCACCAATACAGTGGTGGTGTCTGCTTTCCGTAATTCCCATTGCTTTATACAGCGGAAAAAGAGGAAAACTGAAAATCAAATACCTTTTCCACATATACTACCCTTTGCATATTGTAATAATTTTGGCTATAAAGAGATTATTAGGGGTACTGTAAAAAATGTAATAAAGGAGGTTTACTATGGGACCATATTACTATATTGTTGAGAAAATCAGCGGTGACTATGCTTTTTTAAAAAGGACAGACATTGATGAAAATGACCTTATGCAGGTTGCAATGGCACTTTTGCCACCGGATATTGAGGAAGGCACTTCGCTAAAGTGGGAAAACCTTGTTTACACAGTAGAATCATAACTTCATAACTTGTTTTTTGTAATGAGTTACTGTATAATTAGCCTATGAATAATATTCATTGTAAAGTGTGAGGTTTCTATGACGCTAAGAGGAAAATTTGCAATAAAGCTTTCCAAATTTGTTGCCAAGCTGTGCCTGAAAATGGGTAGGCAGGGTGTAACTTGGGCAGGCTTAATCGCAAGAAAAATCGAACCAAATATCCTGAAAATTTTGTCCGACCAAATCAAAGAAAAGGTGTATATTGTGTGCGGTACAAACGGAAAAACCACCACAAACAATATGCTTTGCACCACACTCCAGTCACAGGGCAAAAAGGTGATTTGCAACAGGACAGGCTCCAATATGCTAAACGGTGTAGTTTCTGCATTTGTACTTGCCACAGATGATGACTGTACATTAAATGCCGACTATGCCTGTATTGAGATTGACGAGGTTTCTACAAAGAGAGTTTTGCCGACACTAAAGCCGGACTATATGGTGCTTACCAACATATTCCGTGACCAGCTTGACCGCTACGGGGAGATTGACATAACCCTAAAAATACTTGATGATGCTATCAAAATGGCACCTGATATGACCTTGGTAATCAACGGTGACGACCCTCTTTCCCACTCACTTGCCATAAAAAGCGGAAACAAGTTCATCACCTACGGTATAAGCGAAAAGGTGTTTGACGCTGACGAAAATGCCGAAATAAGAGAGGGCAGATTCTGTGCTATGTGCGGTGCAAAAATGCACTACAACTATTACCATTACAGTCAGCTTGGTGACTACGCTTGCCCTGAATGTGGCTTTAAAAGACCTGAGATTGACTACCCTGCTACACACATTCACCACGGCGACCATCTTGAATTTACCGTTGAGGGCAACCACATAAATGCAAGGTATAAGGGCTTTTACAACATATACAACATTCTTGCTGTGTATGCTGTTGCAAGCCACTCCGGTGTTGATATGAAGGGTTTTCAGTCAATGCTTGACCACTTTAACCCGGAAAACGGAAGAATTGAACACTTTAACATAAAGGGAACCGATGTTGAACTTAACCTTGCAAAAAATCCTGCCGGATTTAATCAGAACATCAACGCTGTTATGGCTGACCCAAAGGACAAGGATGTAATTATTCTTATCAACGACCGTGACCAGGACGGAAATGATGTTTCTTGGCTTTGGGATGTAGATTTTGACCGGTTCAAGGACGAAAGCATAAAGTCCATTACCGTCAGCGGAATTAGGTGTCAGGATATGAGGTTAAGGCTAAAGTATGTTGACATTCCATCCCACCTTGAGGGCAATATTGAAACTGCTATAAGGAATAAAATTGCAGACGGTGTAGGCAACCTGTATGTTCTTGTTAACTACACAGGACTTTACAGTACAAGGAACATTCTCAAAAGAATGGAGGGGGAAAAATAATGAAGATAACCATTGGGCATCTTTTTCCCGATTTGCTTAACCTGTACGGTGACAGAGGAAACATTCAGTGCCTTGTACAGCGTCTTAGGTGGCGTGGCATTGATGCAGAGGTGAAAACCTTTAGCATTGATGACGAAATCGACTTTTGCGCCCTTGACATTGTTCTCCTTGGCGGAGGCTCCGACAGAGAGCAAATGCTTGTTTGCAACAGACTAAAGGAAATCAAGGCTGAATTTAAGGCTTATGTTGAGGATATGGGAGTTGTAATAGCCATATGCGGAGGCTATCAGCTTTTGGGTAAGTATTACGAAACCGATGAGGGAAAAATTGACGGACTTGACATTGTTGATATGTACACCGTTCAGGAAAAGGGCAGACTCATCAACAATATTTTCATCAAAAGCGATTTGTTTGAAATGCCTATTGTGGGATTTGAAAATCACGGTGGAAGAACATATATAAATGACAACAAGCCTTTGGGCAAGGTGGTTTTCGGCAAGGGCAACAACGGAAAAAGCGGATATGAGGGTGTTGTGTACAAAAATGTAATCGGCACCTACCTTCACGGCCCTCTACTTCCGAAAAACCCACAGCTGTGCGACTATCTTCTTACAAAAGCACTTGAAAGAAAGTACGGTACAGACAAGGTTGTGCTCACTCCTCTTGACGATATTGAGGAAAAAGAAGCTAACAAATACATTGTTGACCGATACTCGGACAAAATAGAAAATTTCAAGGAAAGAATAAGAAAGCTGATATAAAATAACGGGAGCTGGTAAAAATACAGCTCCCGTTTTACTATTTGCCATTACTAATATCCTACTATTTCATTTCGAGCACAACTATGTCATTCCGAGCTTGTCGAGGAATCCCCTTCCTCTACCACTTACTTTGTTAGAGAAATCATACTTTCCTATAACCTTTTAGTGTCGGCTAATGCACCACTGCTTTCCTCTCAGATTCTTCACTGCGTTCAGAATGACAAGTGTAGGCAACACAGTTACTCAAGGACTTCCAAAATTGTTTGGCACATTACTCCCTCAGGGGTAAGGTTGTAGTTTTGGTCAAAACCCTTTTTGTCAAGGTTTTCCTTAACAGTAATTTTGATTTTTTGTATATCCTCTCGGGTGAGGGAGTTAAAGTCCACATCAATGCCCAAGGAAGAAATATAGTTTTTCTGCATTTTATCAAACATAGCTTTCACATTCTCCTAAATTGATATACTCTATAATACCATAACATCGTGAAAAAAGAAAGGAATTAAGAAAAAAACAGACATCCCCGTGGTCGGAATGTCTGTTTTCTTTGTTGTACAACAAATTTTTATTTGACTACTAAATTATTTAACCTTAATTGTAATAGTCTTTGTGCCTGCCTTGTAGTTGTTTGTACCGGCACACTTTACAACAATCTTGTAAGTACCCTTCTTTGCACCCTTCTTAAGAGTAACCTTACCCTTTTTACCTACGCTGATGTACTTCTTAAGCTTTGAAGGTACAGAAGCCTTACAAGTTCTTACGCCAACGCCTTTAATCTTAAGTGTAAAGGTTGTAGCCTTTTTCTTAAGAGAAGAAGCCTTATAGCTTGTCTTATAGTTCTTTACAGTAACCTTGTTGCCAGCCTTTGTAATCTTGTATGTCTTGCTAACAGATGTACCCTTGTATGCACCGATACCTACTACAGAAACCTTGTAAGAACCAACATACTTTCCGGCCTTATAAACAAGCTTGTAGTGAACGCCTTCTTTAAGAGTAACATAGCCATAGCTTGTCTTTACCTTAACAGTAACTTTGCCGTTAACCTTCTGTGTCTTAGCATTGTAAACAAAGCTTGGCATAGCAACAGAAGCTGTCTTAAAGTTTGCACTTGGCTTTGATGGACTGCTTGCTGCAGAAGCAACAGAAACACAAGTCATCATCATAATAGCAGCTAACATTACCGCAAAAAGTCTTTTCATTCTCATTTATAATTCCTCCTTTAAGATTTTAAGTACAGAAATGCTGCCACGGAAAAGCAAAATCCGTATCTATAATTATCACAGACGCTAAAAATTTAGCACTGTGTAATTACCCATTATTTGTATTATTATCATTATTTGATGAACCGTAGTATTTGCCATAATATTTGCTATATACTCTTGTGGTTGTTTCGGCACGGTTCAAAACTGTACCTAACAGCTTACATCCAACATAATCAAGCTGTTTCATTGACTGTCTTACCAAATCCTTTGATGTGCGTCCACTACGGACAACAAGTAACGCACCGTCGCACATAGAAGCAATAAGGGAGCCGTCTGAAACTGAACACAGAGGTGGTGAGTCGATTAAAACATAACGATAGTCCTTTGAAAGCTTATCAAGAAGCTCAGAAAAGCGGGAATCCTCAAACAGAGATAATGGATTTTCCAAAGTATTTATACTTGGAATAATATATCCGTTTTCCACATTCGTTTCGTAAACAACATCCTCGTATTCCGAAAGCCCTGAAAGGTAGTAGCTAAGACCCTTAATATCCTTATCATCATTAAAGTTATGCCTGTCCTTCAAAACAGATTTTCTCAAATCCACATCAAGCAAAACTGTTTTAAATCCTGCCTCTGCCATCATCTTCCAAAGCTGAACAGCTATAACACTCTTTCCCTCATTTGGGACACTGCTTGTAATCAAAATTTTCTTTGTATTCTTACCGCAAAATTTTACATTTACACGGAGTCGGTTCATTGCTTCCTCTACCTCATAAGGCAGCGTAGGAATATTTAGCTGAATTTTCTTCATAAATTACGCCCTCCACCTTTTAAGAACAGTTTTTTTCTCAGGCTCAACTCCGTCAAATAATTGCTGATTTTCAGGAACAACAGTCAAAGGCTCAATTCCAAAATATCTTTCCATATCATAAGCAGTATGAATTGTATCGTCCATTAGATGCCTTGCAAGGATTACAGTACCGCTAAGTAAAAGTCCTAAAAGTGCACCAAGAAAAGTATATTTTCCATAGTTTGGAGCAACCTTAACCTTATTATATCTTGCCCTTTCAGCCACATTCGGAGCATTTGTGCTCATTGTGTCAGGTAAGTATTTTATGGAAATATCCATAACCTCGTTAGCAATTCTCATAGAGTCCCTTGGATCTGTGGTTATTGCTGAAATGTTCAAAATTCTCGTATCATCAGGATTGTCAATAGTAATGCAAGACTTAAGCTCTGCTATGCTCCAATCCAAATCAAGGTTCACAAGCACCTTGCTAAGTACAGGGTAACTTAAAATAAGCTGTTCATAATCGGATGTAAGGGATGTACCGACATTAATGTCAGAAAAATCTACTACAGAATCCTTGGATGCAGAAACAATATACATCTTTGCTGTTGACTGATATGTGGGCTTAATGAAAAAGTAGGAAAATGCGTTAAATATCACAGCTCCTATCAGCACACTAAGCACAATATAGTGTAGCTTGCGGAACAAAGCATAAAACAAATCCACCAAATCTATTGTCGATTCGCTGTTGTCCTGCTCCTGTAACAAAGGCTCAGAAAAAGAACTGTTTACCTTTTCTGCGTTTGTCAACCCGGTTTCAGCAGTATAATCATTTTTTTTCAAACTCATACCTATCTCCTTTTCAAACGCATATGCGTTTGGAACTAACTTATTTACCTTATCTACAATCTAATTTAAAAGACTGACACTTCACAGTCACTTTACCTCATCATAAAAAAGCTCTCTCACAGCCTTATCAAGGCTACTTTGGTCAAGCCTAAACTCAATAAACCCAAATTCTCCCATACTGTTTTTACCTGTGAGAACAGGAGCATTAACCTCTTCATATTTTGTAAGGTTAAGTGCAATTCTGCTCATCATACGAGGAGTTAAATCTGTACTCATATATTTTTCAAGGGAATCATATGCTTGATTTATAAAACTGCCATTTTCCTTAAATTTGCCCAATAATATATCTTTTAAATTGGACAAATACATTGTTTGCCTTTTCATACGGTTTACATTTGTACCGTCGGCAACATTTTGTCTGTCGTGTACATAGTGATATGCCTGCTCATCGGAAAGCTTTACGGTTTCCCCTTTTTTAAGGCTTTTATCAGATGCCGAAAAATCATCCTCAATAGTAACGGTTACTCCCCCTGCAAGGTTGTTTATTGCAGGAATTGAATCCATATTCAGAGAAACATATCCGTCAATAGGCTGATTGTAAAGCAGTTTTGATACCGTTTCAATGGTTACCTTGTTACCAAAATCAGCAACATCACCGTTTGTATGGGCAAGAGCAATTTGTGCATTCACTTCACCAAGGGATTGTCCCTTTTCGTTATAGGTGGTCATATCCACCATTGTATCCCTGTTTATAACCAGTTTTGAGTATGTTTTGTTTGTATTGTCAAGGACAAGTAGCTGAATAACATCACACTGACCGGTGCCGTCGAACTTTTTTACCTTAGTAAGCTCGCCTCTTTGGTCAACACCCAAGAAAAGATATGTTTCAACATCCTCCTTAGGCACACACTTAACACCGCCGATTTCTACAATATCACGCTTGTCTATTGTGTCCATGGTAGAGATTGTTTCTTTTTCTTCATCAGGGCTTAGAAAACAGAACATTCCAACTCCCAACGCAATTCCTATCAAGAATATAACACCGCAGATAACAAGCTTCTTGTGAAAATCCTTTTTGCGGGATTCGTCATACTTCTTAATACTCATACAAAAATCATCCTAACAAACCGGAACCCATTTCAGGATAAAATTTTTCAAGGAATAATAATGCACAAAGCACAGCAAAAAGTCCTGCACTTATTATGTATGTAAGTTTTTTAGACATTTTTATTTCCTCCTAATATGTTTTCGCCAGTTTCGTCAATTTTTTGGAGAACGGTTCTGTCACATTCATTACCTAAAACTGCTCTCGCTTTTGCCAAAATAGGCGGTCTGGTGTTCATATTGTGACAGTCACTTCCTAAAACAACTTTATCCTGCTGTTTTATAATTTTAAGCAATTTCCTTTTACCTTTGCGGTTAAGGAACTCTCCTGCATTAAGCTGAATTACAACAGGCAGAGAAAGAAGTTTTTTTATGAAAGGTTTGTTTCCCTTGATTTCAAGGTATCTTTCTAAATGGGCAATCATCACTGTTAGTTTTCTTGAATAAATCAAGTGCCTTACTTCACCAATAATTTCTTCATTCCACACTTGAAAAGGCATTTCCAAAAGCAAAACTTCTGACTTATCTATGGTTAGGTCAGTTATCTCTTGAGCTTTTGAAATACCACTGAAATATGCAACCTCAGCCCCTACAACAATGTTTAGGCTTTCATTAGGTAAAGATTTTTTCAAATCTTCAAAGGCATTTTGCCTTTTTTGAAGGAATGTTTCTATCCTGTCCTTATGTGCATAAAAGTGAGGTGTGGCAACTACGGTATCTACCCCTTGGTTAAGCATTGCATCTGTCATAAGAAGGGAAGTTTCTACACTATCACTGCCGTCATCAATGTTTGGAAGGATATGTGAGTGAAAATCTATTATTTTCATACAATCCTCCTCATACAACTATGACTATAACATATTATATCAAAAATAATATATGCAGACAACTAAAAAAATTGATAATTATTTGCCAAGTAAAGGTATTATTTTTAACAAATTTATTCAAAAATATAACATTTTAGACATTATCCCTTATTTAATATTTGACATCAAAACAACTTACACACAAAACTATGAGATAATTTTTGCTATACTGCTATTTTACGCTATTCTGCAAAATATACATAGTCATCTTTTCGTGGAGCAGGAGGAGAAACCTCACCGTCAGGATAACCCAAAACACAATGACCTATCCCCTCGTAATCACCCTCAATACCAAGGGATTTAAGGATTTCTCTGCCCTCATCAGTCATAAATTCTTCCTTTGCTCGGTGAATCCAACAGCTTCCCACACCCAAATCTTCTGCCGCCAACATAAGGTTACCCATTACAAGAGTACCGTCATACAAGTATGTTGGCATTTCCTTGTTAGCCAAAACAATCAGGCAAACGGGAGCATTATAGAATGGGTCAAAATCCTCACCCTTGCCCAATATCCTTGCATTCATTTTGGAAAGCCTGTCACGGAGCTCCCTGTTTGTCACCGCTATAATTATTGGCGACTGCTTACCTCTGCCTGTTGGAGCATAGGTACCTGCCTGTACAATTTTTTCGATAATATCCTTTGGAACCATATCCGATTTAAAATTCCTCACACTTCTGCGGGAAATAATAGTTTTTAAAGTTTCAGCCATCAAAACTCCTCCTTAATTTATGGAAATGCCTGTTAATATTCCCTGTTTCTCTTTGAAAAAACACATCCGCAATAGTTCTGTCTGTACAGATTATGCTCTTTGGAAAGGACAATACTCCGCTTGTAGCCCTCTTTCTTCTTAAAATCCGAGGGCAAATATTTTGATTTACACTCTATTTTTTCCCCAATACTGTTGATAACCTCTGCATTCTTTAATGGACTTAGGGTAAGGGTGGTTGCAAAGTAGTCAAAGCCCTCTTTCTCTGCGACAGATGCTGTGTAATTCAGACGGAGAGAAAAGCACTTTGAACATCTTTTTCCCCTTTCCGGTTCATTTTCAAGACCCTTTGCCACATCATAAAATTCCTGTGGGTTGTATTCTCCGTCTATAAACGAAACGGGATACTTTGTTTTCATCTCGCTGATAAGCCTTTTCAGCTCGTCACGACGGTAGGAATACTCCTCCCTTTCCCCTATGTTAGGGTTAAAAAACAGCATTGTCAGTCGGAAATAGTTGCTTAAATATTCAATTACATAGCTGCTGCAAGGGGCGCAACAGGCGTGTAGCAATAATGTAGGAACAATACTTTGCTTCTCGTTATATGAAATTAGGGAGTCAAGCTCCCTTTGATAGTTTCTTTTCATAGTTCAAACTGCTCAATCAACTGTAACGGAGCGTCAATCACCTTGTCGGCACCTGCATTTTCAAGCTCTTCTCTGCCCCTAAAGCCCCAGCTTACACCACAGCATTTCACCCCGGCATTTTGGGCGGTAAAGCAATCAACATCACTGTCACCCACATAAATGCACTCATCCCTGCTAACACCTGAAAGGCTTAGAATTGCGTTAAGTGCGTCCGGACTTGGCTTGATTTTATACTCAGGCTTTTTGCCCCAAGCATAGGTAAAATTGTGGTTAGGGAAAATCTTTTTCAAAATTTTTGCCACAAATTCATCAGGCTTATTTGATAAAACAGCTGTGGCAATGCCCCTTTTTGATAATTCAAAGAGCAACTCCTCTGTTCCCTCGTATGCAGAGGTTTTATCAGTGGAATGTTCCTTGTAGTACTCGTCAAAGCCGTTTTTTACAATTTCAAAGGCTTTTTCATCCTCAACAGGTTTCATAGCTCTTTTAACAAGGTTGACAATTCCGCTGCCAACCATTTGCTTGTACTTTTCAACAGGATGTGTGGGCAAACCTGCCTTTTCTAAGCCAACATTCGTAGCGTCTGCCAAATCGTCAATGGTGTTTGCCAGTGTTCCGTCTAAGTCAAATATAACAATCTTATACATCTATATCCCCTTTTCTTGTTCCAAAAGCACCGCCCTGCAAGGGGATGCCTCAACAGCCTCAATTTTTAATGGAAAGGCACATATTTCATAATCTCCGTCTTCTATTTTACTGAGATTTAAACATTCTAAAATTGGAATCCCATTTTCCAGTAATAACTTATGGGTTTTGTTGTTGTCAAAATCCGAGCCAATGGTATTTGCGTCTGTACCCACCAATTTTACATTGTGGTCAACAAGAATTTCAACAGCTGTTGTTGTCAGGAAAGCCTTTCCGTTGCCCTTGAACAAAACTCTCTTGTGGCAGTAGGGCAATATTTCGTCCATATCCTGACCCGTTAAGTCGCCCTCAACAGAAACAACAGTGCATTTTCCGTAAAAATTCCTAAGTCTTAGCTTGTTTACGGGAGTTCCGTTGTCAATAAAGTGTAGCGGTGCGTCAATGTGAGTTCCCGTATGGGGGCAAAGCGTGATTTCGCTTAAATTGTAATCGTCACCATTGGGAATACTTTTTATCACCCTTGCTGACGGCTCAGGGTCACCGGGATAGACCTGACTTGAAAAAATCCCCTTTGAAATATCGTGTAAAATCATATTTTCCACCTTCTATTATCATTATACACGAAAGATTATATAAGTCAAAGCAAAAAATCCCCTGTGAAATCACAGGGGAAATTTTATTATGAAATGATTCTAAGAAATTAATCCCAGAACTTTGTTACAAAATGGCCTTTATCGTCTTTTGTGCCGTCTGTATAGTAACCTGTATGACCAATCTCTGCATTAGATGTCTGAGCACCGTTGCCGTTTGAGAATACTACGGTTGTTGCACCGCTTGGAACGGAAACAGAATAGTTTGTCTGGCCAAAGCCGTTGTCAGATGGGTTGCCCATCTGTGTGCCGGGCCATTCAGAACCTACTGTATCACCGTTTGCGTCAAAGAAGTAAGCGTAAACTGTACCCCAACCCTGATTGTCAGTAAACTGAATTGTGTTGCCGGATGGCTGTGGAGTTGTTGAAGGTTCTCCGCCGGTACCGTCCCAAGAACCTACACCGCTTTTGGTAGCTGTGTATGTTGTGCCTGTTCCTCTTGTTGTTGTCCAGCTGTTCCATGTTTCGCCGTTTGATGGGCTGTTTCTTTTAATTGTAATGTCTGTAACAGAAACAGGAACTGTAGCTGTCCATGTGCCGGCACCGCCTGTCATATTGTAGGAAGTACCTGTGCTGTTGTCAACAAGTACGAATACTGCGTCTGCATCTGCAAGCCACTTCTCAGAAGTTCCGTCAACAAGTGTTAATGTAACCTCGTCGTCAACAGGAACTGTTGTAGTTGTTTCCTCAACTGTTGTAGTTGTTTCCTCTACTGTGGTAGTTGTTTCCTCAACTGTTGTAGTTGTTTCTTCAACTGTTGTAGTTGTTTCTTCTACTGTTGTAGATGGTGTTTCACCGCCATATACAAATGCCTGTACAAGCTCGTTACCGTCCTTATCCTTTTCTTCTGTTGGATAGTAAGCGTTGTTTACATCGTCAAGAGTGATATTTACTGTCTGGGATTTCTTGCTATTTGATGTAAAGATTACATTTGTGTATTCAACAGGAAGGTCATAGTAGTACATATCCTTGCCGTTGTCCTGACCGTCCTTTGTCATGGTAGGAATTTCATCCCAAGGTGTTAGCTTTATGGATGTTTCCTCATCTACCATATACCAAGCATAGATTCTTACATTTGACCAGTTGTGGTCGTTTCTGAACCATACTCTTCTTGTTGTTGGTGCTACGGAAGATGATGTTTCTTCTTCTGTTGTAGTTTCCTCAACTGTTGTAGTTGTTTCTTCTACTGTTGTAGTTTCCTCAACTGTTGTAGTTGTTTCTTCTACTGTTGTAGTTTCCTCAACTGTGGTAGTTGTTTCCTCTACACTTGAAGATGTCTCTTCTTCGGATGAAGTTGTTTCTTCAACACTTGAAGTTGTCTCTTCTTCGGATGAAGTTGTTTCTTCAACACTTGTAGATGTTTCTTCTTCTGATGAAGTTGTTTCTTCTACTGTTGTAGTTGTTTCTTCAACAGTTGTAGTTGTTGGCTCTACTGTGCTCCATACGCCGGGGAGCTTAGCACCAAGTTCTGCGCCCCAACCTGTTACTGTGTAAAGTGTTCCGTCAAGGGTAAGATCCTCTGTCTGGTTCCAAGCAGTGTCCTTATCCCAGTTATTCTCGGTTGTTTCGCCGTTCATACGAACAAAGATAAGCTTTGTAAATGTGTTCTTGTCAAGCTGTACTGTGAATACATCTCCGCCTACATTTGTCATATCTGTCCAAACTTTTGGATTTCCGCCACCAAAGGTATATACTGCATATCTTGAACCTGAAGAACCGATTGCTGTTACATCAAGAGTTACTGTTACCATATCTGCAGATACAGATGATGTTTCTTCAACACTTGAAGATGTTTCCTCAACACTTGTAGATGGTGTTTCACCGCCATATACAAATGCCTGTACATACTCGTAACCCTCACTGTCCTTTTCCTCTGTTGGATAGTAGGCGTTATGTACATCGTCAAGTGTGATATTTACTGTACGTGATATTTTTCTGTTTGATACAAAGACAACATGTGTATATTCAACAGGCAGGTCATAGTAGTACATATCCTTGCCGTTGTCCTGTCCATCCTTTGTTATGGTAGGAATTTCATCCCAAGGTGTAAGCTTTACGGATGTTTCCTCATCTACCATATACCAAGCATAGATTCTTACATTTGACCAGTTGTGGTCATTTCTGAACCATACTCTTCTTGTTGTTGATGCTATGGAAGATGATGTCTCTTCTTCTGATGAAGTTGTTTCTTCTACTGTTGTAGTTGTTGGCTCTACTGTACCCCATACACCTGTGAGGTTTGCACCTAACTCTGCGCCCCAACCTGTTACTGTGTAAAGTGTTCCGTCAAGGGTTAGATTATCTGTCTGGTTCCACTTGTTTTCCCAGATGTTCTCTGTTGTTTCTCCGTCCATACGAACAAAGACAAGCTTTGTAAATGTATTCTTGTCAAGTTCTGCTGTGAATACATCTCCGCCTACCTTTGTCATATCAACCCAGTTTTCTGCATAACCGTCGCCGAATGTATAAACTGCATATCTTGAACCTGATGAACCGATTGCTGTTACATCAAGAGTTACTGTTACCATATCTGCAGGTACAGTTGTTGTTTCTTCTACTGTTGTGGTAGTTTCCTCAACACTTGTAGATGGTGCCTCACCGCCATATACAAATGCCTGTACAAACTCGTGACCGTATTCATTTTTTTCCTCTGTTGGATAGTAAGCGTTGTTTACATCGTCAAGAGTGATATTTACTGTCTGGGATTTCTTGCTGTTTGATGTAAAGATTACATTTGTGTATTCAACAGGAAGGTCATAGTAGTACATATCCTTGCCGTTGTCCTGACCGTCCTTTGTTATGGTAGGAATTTCATCCCAAGGTGTAAGCTTTACGGATGTTTCCTCATCTACCATATACCAAGCATAGATTCTTACATTTGACCAGTTGTGGTCGTTTCTGAACCATACTCTTCTTGTTGTCGATGCTATGGAAGATGATGTTTCTTCAACACTTGATGATGTTTCCTCTACTGATGAAGTTGTTTCCTCAACGCTTGAAGTTGTTTCTTCTACCGTTGTAGTGGTTTCCTCAACACTTGAAGTAGTTGTTTCTTCTACTGATGAAGAAGTTTCCTCAACGCTTGAAGTAGTTGTTTCTTCAATTGTTGTGGTTTCTTCAACTGTTGTAGTAGTTGTTGGATCCGGCTCGGTAGCTACCTGGCCTGCAACTACACCTGCTTGGCTATAACCAAGTATGTACTTCTGTAACGCTGTAACATCCTGAACATCAACTCGTCCATTTTGGTTTACATCTGCCAAAATAAATTGAGCATCAGTAAACTGAACATAATGCGCTGCGTACTTTTGAATACGCGTTACATCACGAATGTTGATTTCGCCATTCATATCAACATCGCCGTAGATTCCAATCTCCTGACCGCCGGAAGATAGGATGTCCGTACTCTTAGCATTTGCCACCGGTACGCAAGACAATACCATGGACATTATCAGCATAATGCTGATAAAAATGCTCAGAACACGATTTCTGTTTCTGATCATATAAAATTCCTCCTTTTAAATTGAGCATAACCCCTATAGTGGGAATTATTGCTATTATATTTATTATATATTATAAAGTTTAATTTTTCAAACATTTTATAAAAAATATATAAAAAATTAATAATTTTATAACAAATTAATGAAGTAAAAAGGTATTTTTAACCTTTTACTCTACAAAATCACAAAAAACTTAATAAAAATAATTGTAATTTCAACATCTTGGGAAACACTGATTAAATCATTTGCACAGAAAGGGCTGTCAGATTTTTTGTCGGTATGTTCAAAAAAACCGCAGGAATACTGTCGTATTACAAGGATTTTTTGGGCAAACGGTTGGAAAATATGCAAACAAGATGTGTAAAGTGATTTATTCAGTGTTTCCCTTGACATAATAAATTCTAAATAGTACTATTAATAGGTAAGTCTTTTATTATGAAAAATGGAGGCAGAACTATGGAAAACAAAGAAAAGAAAATACAAATGAAAGAGCTTGTTGATTATTGTAATAATTACGGTTTCATCTTTCAGGGTAGTGAAATTTACGGTGGATTGGCAAATACTTGGGATTACGGCCCACTTGGTTCAAGGCTAAAAAATACAATCAAGGACGCATGGAGATATTTCTTCATTCAAAAGAGGGATAATGCCTATGAAGTAGATGCAGACATACTTATGAACCCAAGAGTTTGGGAGGCAAGCGGTCATGTACAGAGCTTTTCTGACCCTCTGCTTGACTGTAAGGAATGTAAGACCCGCCACAGAGCAGACAACCTGATTGATGACTTTGACGAGAATGCTCACGCAGACGGTATGACACAGGAGGAAATGCTTAACTATATTAAGGAGCATCAGGTGCCATGCCCTAACTGCGGAAAATCAAACTTTACCGATATTCGCCAGTTTAACCTTATGTTTGCAACACAGCGTGGAGTTACCAATGACAGTGCAAATACAGTTTATCTCCGTCCCGAAAACGCACAAGGCGAATATGTAAACTTCCAAAATGTTCTCAGAACAACAAGGACAAAGCTTCCTTTCTCAATCGGTCAAATCGGTAAGGCCTTCAGAAACGAAATCACACCGGGTAACTTTACATTCAGGACTATTGAATTTGAGCAGATGGAATTCCAGACCTTCTGTAAGGAGGGTGACGACGAAGCCCTTTACGATTACTTTAAGAATTACGGTATTGAGTTCTTTAAAATGCTTGGGCTACCTGAGGAAAAGCTCCGCTTCCACGACCACGAAAAGCTGGCTCACTACGCAAAATCTGCCTGTGACATTGAATACCTCTTCCCATTCGGCTGGGGTGAAATCAACGGTACTCACAACAGAACAGACTTTGACCTTACAAGACACACCGAATACAGCGGTAAAAAGCAGGAATACTGCGACCAGACAACAGGCGAAAAGTTTATTCCTTACATTGTTGAATCCACATACGGTCTTGACAGAATCACATTGGCTGTTTTGTTTGAGGCATACAGAATTGAGGAGCTTGAAAACGGCGACACAAGAGAACTGCTCAAAATTTCTCCTGCCCTTGCACCAATCAAGCTGAACATTTGCCCCATTAAAAAGAAGTTCCACAGCGAAAAGGCAAAGGAAATTCTTGCTATGTGCAAAAAGCACTTTATGACAAGCTATGACGAGTCCGGCTCTATCGGTAAAAGATACAGAAGAGCAGACGCTATCGGTACTCCTTGGCAAATCAGCGTTGACGAAAAGACTGTTGAAAACAACATTGTAACCCTCCGTGACAGAGATACAATGGAGCAAATTGAACTTACGGTTGAAGAGCTTATCCCTTACATCGAAGAGAGAATTAAGTTTGAGGACTGATAAAAACCATAAATAGGGTAAAAAATAGGGGAATAATATCTCTCTAATCTATAAAAAAATATTAGTTAAAATCCAAAAAGGGGCTGTCGCAAATTACTCATTTGCGACAGCCTCTCAATTTTTAGCCGTTATTAAATTACTTTTTCACATTAACTGTACAGGTTGCGCTCTTTCTTGAGCCGTCTGTTGATGTGAATGTGATGTAGGTTTTGCCTTTCTTTTTAGCTGTAATCTTTAGGTTTTTGCCTGATGAAATCTTTGATGCAGAAACCTTTACAATCTTTGTGTTCTTCACCTTTACAGCAAGCGTCTTTACATTTGCGTCACTTGGGTAGGCAACAGCTTTTACATATGCGGTTTTGCCCTTTTTCTTCAGGGTAACGCTCTTGCGGTTAACGGCAACCTTTGTCACTTTTTGCTTAACGGTGATTACACACTTTGCAGTCTTTATAGAACCATCGGTAGTTGTGGCAGTTATTGTGCAAGTGCCTCTCTTTTTGGCAACTACCTTACCTGTTTGGGAAACAGTTGCAACACGGCTGTCAGAGGAACTCCATCTCACCTTTTTGTTTGTTGTATCAGTTGGTGAAACAGTAGCTTTCAAGGTGGTGTAGGTTCCTGTGTAAAGTGTCTTTGCAGTAGCATTGAGCTTTACAGAAGTAGCAAGTTGCTTAACTGTAACTGTACACTGTGAGGATACTCCGTCTGCTGTTGCTGTGATTACTGCTGTTCCGCACTTGACACCCATAACAACACCGTTTTCATCAACTGTTGCAACGGATTCGTCACTTGATGTCCAAGTAATCTGTGGCGCTGTTGCATTTTCAGGTGTAACAGTTGCAGAAAGGTTAACCTTTTTGCCTGCAAATACGCTTGTAGTTGTATTTGACATTGTAACGGACTCAACCTTTACAATTTCACCTGTTCCGGCAACTTCACAAAGGATTGTACCGTTTGCTCCGCTGTTAAAGGTTACTTTTCCGCCGTATACAACAGCTGTTGTGTTGTCGTAGGTATTCTTAAGGAGTGTTCCGTCAGGGAAATCTGCTGTGTTTACATTGATAGTAACATCCTTGTCGGCGTCAGCACCAATACAAGCTACCACCTTATCCTTGATACCGTTTTTGTCGTAATATCTTTCAAAAGCGGCACCTGATGTGGAAGTAAGTGTTTTGTGTGAGCCTGCGCCAACAGAAATATGGTTGTTTCTGAATGTACCAACCTTTTGCCAATGAGAAAGAACATCATTGTCAATGGAATCCCAGTTCATAAATGAACGGACATCGTGGTTACCGGAAGTGATAATTGTATTTACACCTGAAAGGGAGTGCTTGACATATTTTCTTCCTGTTTCGTCACCGTAGAAGATTTGAATTCCACCGGGGAGGAGCTGAAGAGCAGAGCCTTGGTAAATCAGCTTTTCTGCTGAATAGCTGTCTGTTGACTTATCTCTACCGCAAAGCTTTGTATCGTGGGAAGAAATGTATGTAAGTACATTGTATTTGTCGGAGTTATTGATTTTTTCGGCATATTTTCCGTATGTTTCGTTGATTGTTGATACAGCAGAAACACCGCCGCCGCCGGAAAATGCAAAGTTGATTGTTGAGTCAAACTTACCCTCGGTAAAGTATGCGTCCTTTTCGTTTGAAAGTCCCTTTCCGTAAACCTCTCCGGTCATCCAGAAGTCCTCGTCCCAATCTGCTCCGGCTTTTGTTGGGTTGTTTGCTCTCCAGGTTTTAAGTGCCTTATCGCAATTATCCTTAAGGGCTGCCCAGGAGTCAAGCTCAACATGCTTTGCTGTGTCACAGCGGAAACCGTCAATACCGTATTCCTCTACATAACTGCTGAGCCAGTAGCAAAGGTAATTTCTAACCCTTTTTGTGTTTCCTGTTGAGGTAAACCACTCATTGAGGTCAGCCATCTTTTCATCGTATGTACCTTCGGTTTTCCACTTGTTCTGTAGGAATGTAGGAACTTCAACCTCTTCTTCACTCTCTGTTCTAAAGTCAGGAAGTTCACCGCCTGCTGAATCAAGCAAATCACCTGTTCCAAATGCAGGATAGCCTGAAAGACCGGCTCTCAGCCAAGAACCGCCCCACCAGTTGCCCCAGCGACCCTTTAGGTATTCAGCCTGGTTTGCATCCTGATAGGTTATGTAGGAGTGATATGTGTTGTTGTCACCTGCAAAGGAATAGTAGTTAGTTTCCCAGCCGTCCTTTAGTTCACCGTAATCAAACTTGTTCATATCGTACATTGTGTTGTAGCCGGGGTGATTCATAACAATATCCAGTACAACACGCAGACCCTTTTCGTGGGCTGTGTCAACCATAGTTTTAAATTCTTCCGGAGTACCAAAGTTTTGGTCAATTTCCGAGTAATCACCGGCATAGTATCCGTGATATGAATAGTGAGGGAATGAGCTTTTTCCGTTTCCGGCACAGGAATAACCCTGAATCTGTTCGTAAGGGGCAGAAATCCAAAGGGCATTCACACCTAAATCGTTAAAATATCCCTCGTTAATCTTCTTTGTAATACCTACAAAGTCACCGCCCTGAAAAGATGCGGCGTCACTCTTCATTTTTGTTGTAACTGTACCGTCCTTTTCAAGTCCTCTGTTATAGCTGTGGTCATTGCTTGTGTTTCCGTTGTTAAAGCGGTCAGTAAGCAAAAAGTAAACTGAGGCGTTGTCCCAGCTAAAATCATCGGCATTAACAGAAGTTGTAAATGAGCTGTCTGCAACAGGGGTTTTGTCTGCCTGTGAGGCAGAAACAGCAGGGGCAATAGTAATTGCACTTGCAACCATTGCTGAAGACATTATCAAAGATAATATTTTCTTCATAAGTTTTCCTCCAATCTTTACACAAATTATAACACAAACAGATTTTTACTACAATAAAATTAACACCCAAAATTTCGGGTGTTAATTTGTATGATATGCTGTTTTTCTGTGAATAATTTTTTAATTTTGTTAATTGATTACTTAGAAAGCAGCTCCTTAATTCTTCTTACAGCCTCAATGGTGTTTTCTCTGTCGCCAAAGGAGGTAAGACGGAAGTAACCCTCGCCGTTCTTGCCAAAGCCTTCTCCGGGAGTACCCACAACATTGGCATTTTCAAGGAGATAGTCAAAAAATTCCCAGCTACCCATACCGTTAGGGCACTTAAGCCAGATGTATGGGGAATTTTTGCCACCTGTGTAGTAGATGCCAAGCTCGTCCATAGCAGAGGAGATAATCCTTGCATTTTCCTGATAATACTTTATGTTCTCCTTAAACTGCTTTTGACCCTCTTCTGAAAGTACTGCGGCGGCTGCACACTGAACAGGCCAAGAAACACCGTTAAACTTTGTAGCCTCTCTTCTGTACCACATCTGATAGATGTTTTTGCCGTCCCTTTCAAGCTCCTTTGGAATTACTGTGTAGCCACAGCGAGTACCTGTAAAGCCTGCTGTCTTTGAAAGTGAGCAAAGCTCAATAGCACAGGTTCTTGCACCTTCAACTGCAAAAATACTCCTTGGAGAATCGTCAGTGATAAATGCCTCATATGCTGCGTCATAGATGATAACTGCATCATTCTTGTTTGCATAGTCAACCCAAGCCTTTAGCTGGTCATAGGAATATGCAGAACCTGTTGGGTTGTTTGGTGAGCAAAGGTAGATGATGTCTGCCTTTACGCTGTTGTCAGGCATAGCGGCAAAGCCATTTGCCTCGTTGGAATCGGCATAAATAATCTCTCTTCCCGCCATAATGTTGCTGTCAACATAAACAGGATAAACAGGGTCGGTTACAAGAACTGTATTGTCCTTGTCAAAAATGTCCTGAATATTGGCGGAATCACTCTTTGCACCGTCTGTAATAAGTACTTCGCTTGGGTCAATTTCTACACCAAAGGTATTGTAATAGTCGGCAACAGCCTTTCTTACAAACTCATATCCCTCATAGTCAGGGTAGCCCTTAAAGGTTTCTTTCTTTCCTAAATCCTCTGCGCCCTTCTTCATTGCGTCAACTGCAATTTGTGGGATTGGCAGGGTAACATCACCGATGCCAAGCTTTATAACCTTTTTGTCGGGATTTGCCTTGCAGTAGTCGTTAACCCTCTTTGCAATCTCGGCAAAGAGGTAGTTTGGTACTAAATTGTCAAAATTCTTATTTACCTTCATATTAACACTCCATTCTTTTAAGAATTGTATCTCTATTTAATCTTCCGCAGAAGCCTTAATGAACTCTCTGAAAACCGGATGAGCATTTGTAGGTCTTGACTTAAATTCAGGATGATACTGAACAGCCACATAGAATTTGTTTGCCGGTATTTCAACAGCCTCAACCAAAAGTCCGTTTGGTGAAGTACCGGAAATTACCATACCGTTTTCTTCAAATACATCACGGAATTCGTTGTTAAACTCATAGCGGTGGCGGTGTCTCTCGGCAACCTCTTTTTTACCATATGCCTTTTCAAGCATTGAGCCGGGTTTAACCTTACAAGGATAAGCGCCAAGACGCATTGTACCGCCCTTTGTTACAACGCCCATCTGTTCTTCCATAATGTCAATAACTCTGTGCTTGCTTTCAGGTGCAAATTCGCCGGAATTAGCGTCATCAAAGCCGATTACATTCCTTGCAAATTCAATAACTGCAACCTGCATACCAAGGCAGATGCCAAGGTACGGAATGTTGTTCTTTCTGGCATATTCAGCGGCTTTAATCTTGCCTTCAACACCACGCTGACCGAATCCGCCGGGAACAAGTATTCCGTCTACATCACCCAAAAGGTCGTCAACTGTGTATTCTGTGATAAGCTCTGTGTCAACCCACTTAATCTCTACAAAAGCCTTATTCTCATAGCCTGCGTGGCGAAGTGCCTCGGCAACTGAAAGGTAGGCATCGTGGAGCTGTACATATTTACCGCAAAGTGCAATCTTCACAGTCTTTTCTCTGGAGTCAATTCTCTCCAGCATTTCGTGCCATTCCTTCATATCTCCCGGCTTTGCGTCAATATTAAGCTCACGGCATACAACATCGGAGAAATGAGCCTTTTCAAGCATAAGAGGTGCCTTGTAAAGTACGGGAATAGTGATATTTTCAATAACACAGTCAGGCTGAACATTACAGAACATTGCAATCTTCTTGAAGATTGATTCCTCAAGAGGCTTGTCGCATCTGAGGACAATAATATCAGGGTTTATACCCAGTGCACGAAGCTCCTTAACGGAGTGCTGTGTAGGCTTACTCTTGTGTTCCTCACTTCCTGCTATGTAAGGAACAAGGCAAACATGAATGAAAATGCTGTTTTCTCTGCCAACCTCAAGGCTTACCTGACGGATAGCCTCCAAAAATGGCTGTGACTCAATGTCACCAACTGTACCGCCGATTTCTGTAATTACAACATCGGCGTCTGTGTTTTTGCCAACCTGATAGATAAAGTGCTTAATCTCATTTGTAATGTGGGGAATTACCTGTACAGTATCGCCAAGGTAATCTCCTCTTCTCTCTTTTTCAAGAACATTGGAATACACCTTACCTGTTGTAAGGTTGGAAAATTTGTTGAGGTTTTCGTCAATGAAACGCTCGTAGTGTCCAAGGTCAAGGTCTGTTTCGGCACCGTCCTCTGTAACATAAACCTCTCCGTGCTGGTAGGGGCTCATTGTGCCCGGGTCAACATTAATATATGGGTCAAGCTTCTGTGCGGCAACCTTGAGTCCTCTTGCCTTTAGCAAACGACCGAGGGATGCTGCTGTAATACCTTTGCCAAGTCCGGAAACAACACCTCCGGTAACAAATATATACTTTGTAGGAATCTTGCTCATTTTGTCCTCCTGAATTATCCTTATCTTTTCTATTTAATATATCTATCCGAAAAATACCATTGTCAGCCCCATAAATGAGGCTGACAAAATCGGCTTTAAAATTTTACATTAATTAGATTTCTACTGTACCCTCAAATACCTTTTCGGCATCTCCTGTCATATATACAGTATCGTCTGTGTAATTGATAACAAGGTCGCCACCCTTTAGCTTGATGGTGATGTCGTCACCCTTTTTGCAGAAACCGTTTTCACAGGCTGCTACTGCAACTGCACAGGCGCCTGTACCGCAAGCCCAAGTTTCACCTGAGCCTCTCTCCCATACTCTCATCTTGATTGTATGGTCGTCAAGCACCTTTACAAATTCTGTGTTTACCCTTTCAGGGAACAGCCTGTCGTTTTCAAACTTTGGTCCGATTTCCTCAATGTCGATATTGTCAATGTCGCCCTGCATAAATACTACACAGTGAGGGTTACCCATTGAAACACAGGTGATTCTATACTCTTCACCGTCTATTGTATAAGGCTCGTCAATTACTCTTTCCTTATCCATTGCAACAGGAATTTCCTTCGGGTCAAGGATTGCCTTGCCCATATCAACTCTAAGTGACTTAACCTCTCCGTCACGGGTGTATGCCTTAAGGTGCTTAATTCCCGAAAGGGTTTCGATTGTGATTTCGTCCTTTTCGTTAATGTCAACCATACCGTGGTCGTAAAGGAACTTACCTACACAGCGAATGCCGTTTCCGCACATTTTACCCTCGGAGCCGTCAAGGTTAAACATACTCATCTTTGCATCAGCCTTGTCGCTTGGGCAAACAAGTATAATACCGTCACCGCCGATTCCAAAATGTCTGTCGGAAAGTCTTACAGCCAAAGCCTCAGGATTGTTAATCTTTTGGTCAAAGGTACTGCAATAGATGTAGTCGTTTCCTGTACCGTGCATCTTGGTAAATTTTAGTTTCATCTTTTCATCCCTCATATTGTTTATGTCAACCAGCTCTGTGCTAATCTGACTGTACTTACTCTTCAGGCAGTCTGCAAGAGCATTGGCTGTGTCTATGGAGGTAAGGCAAGGAATGTTTCTTTCAACTGTTTTTCTGCGGATTTTAACCGAGTCACGCTCAGGCATTCTGCCCTTTGCCGATGTTGAAATAACATACTGAATCTTGCCGCTTTCAATAAGAGTTAATGTATTGTCGTTTTTGTCCTCGTGGATTTTCTTAACAGAAACAGCGTTAACACCGTATCCTCTAAGGAAGTTTGCTGTTCCCTCTGTGGCATAAATCTTGAATCCAAGGTCGGCGTACTTTTTGGCTACATCCCCGATTTCGCATTTGTCGCTGTTCCTTACTGTGATAAACACACCGCCACCACGCTTCATCTTGTAGCCTGCACCGATAAGTCCCTTGTAAAGAGCCTCCTCCAATGTGCCGGCAAGACCCAGAACTTCACCTGTTGACTTCATTTCAGGGCCAAGGTGGTTGTCAACATTAATCAGCTTTTCAAAGGAGAATACAGGAACCTTAACTGCAACATAAGGACTCTTTCTGTAAAGACCTGTACCGTAGCCCATATCCCTCAGCTTTTCGCCGAACATTGCCCTTGTTGCAAGGTCAACCATTGGTACGCCTGTAACCTTACTGATGTAAGGAATTGTTCTTGAAGAACGAGGGTTCACCTCGATTACATAAAGCTCATCCTCGTAGATTAGGTACTGGATGTTCACAAGTCCCTTTGTCTGGAGTGAAAGTGCCAAATCTCTTGATGACTTAATAATGGTATCTGTCATTTTATCGGAAATATTCCAAGCCGGATAAACTGCAATGGAGTCACCGGAGTGAACACCGGCTCTTTCGATATGCTCCATAATACCCGGAATTAAGATGTCCTCACCGTCACAGATTGCGTCAACCTCAATCTCTGTTCCCATCATATATTTGTCAATAAGAACAGGATTTTCAATGTTCTGTGCCAGAATGATAGCCATATATTCCTTAACATCTGCTTCGTTAAAGGCGATAATCATATTTTGACCGCCAAGAACATAGGAAGGACGGAGAAGAACAGGATAGCCGATTTTTTCTGCAATTTCCAGTGCCTCTTCACAGTTCATAACTGTAAAGCCCTTTGGACGCTTGATATGATACTTTTCAAGTAGCTCGTCAAATCTTTCCCTGTCCTCAGCCATATCAATAGCGTCAGCAGATGTACCAAGGATTTGAATACCGTTGTCAGACAGATACTTTGTCAGCTTAATTGCTGTCTGACCGCCAAAGGCTACAACTGCACCGATAGGCTTTTCTGTTTTGATAATACCCATTACATCTTCATTTGTAAGAGGTTCAAAGTAAAGTCTGTCGGCTGTGTCAAAGTCGGTTGAAACTGTTTCGGGGTTGTTGTTTACAATGACAACATCAAAGCCTGCCTTTTTCAGTGACCAAACGCAGTGAACGGAGGAATAGTCAAATTCTATACCCTGGCCGATTCTGATAGGGCCTGAGCCGAATACGATAACTGTCTGTCTGCCTGAATTTTTCCGGGAAATAAACTGCTCGGCCTCATTTTCTTCGTCAAAGGTGCTGTAAAAATAAGGTGTTTCGGCGTCAAATTCAGCCGCACAGGTATCAACCATTTTATATACAGGGGTGCTTGTAAATGAGCATTTCTCCCCTGTGAGCTTTTCAATAGTTCTGTCAAGGAAGCCAAGCTTTTTGGCTTTCATATATGTTTCTTCGTCAATATTACCCTCTTTGAGAGTGTTTTCCATATCAACAAGCAAAAGGAGCTTGTTAAGGAACCACTCGTCAATCAGGGTGATTTCGTGGATTTTGTCAACAGAAACTCCTCTTTTGAGAGCCTCGAAAACACAGAAAATTCTCCGGTCATCGCAGACGGAAAGTCTGTCAACGATGTTTTCGTCACTCATTTTCTCGAATATTTTGTCGTCCAAAGTGTCGTGGGAGATTTCTGCACCTCTCACTGCCTTCATAATTGCGTGTTCAAAGGTTGGAGCAATAGCCATAACCTCGCCTGTTGCCTTCATCTGTGTTCCCAGCGTCCTCTTTGCGTAAACAAACTTATCGAAAGGCCATTTTGGGAACTTAACAACAACATAGTCAAGTGCCGGTTCAAAACAGGCATATGTAGAGCCTGTAACTGCATTTTTGATTTCGCCCAATGTGTAACCTATTGCAATTTTTGCCGCAACCTTTGCGATTGGGTAGCCTGTTGCCTTTGAGGCAAGGGCTGAAGAACGGGAAACTCTTGGGTTAACCTCTATTACAGCATATTCAAAGCTTTCGGGATTTAGTGCAAACTGACAGTTACAACCGCCCTCAACACCGAGAGCCTGAATAATATTTAGGGATGCTGAACGGAGCATTTGATATTCCTTATCAGCTAAGGTAACAGCAGGAGCAATAACAATAGAGTCCCCTGTGTGAACACCAACAGGGTCAAAGTTTTCCATTGAGCAGACAGTGATAACATTTCCGTCCGAGTCACGGATAACCTCAAACTCAATCTCTTTCCAGCCGGCGATACACTTTTCAACAAGAACCTGTGTAATAGGTGAAAGTTCAAGACCGTTTGAAGTAATCTCCCTAAGTTCATCCTCGTTGTCAACAATTCCGCCACCGGTACCGCCCAATGTAAATGCAGGACGAATGATTACAGGGTAGCCGATTTTGTCGGCAAACTCCACGGCGGACTCAACATCATTTACAACAAGGGACGGGATAACAGGCTGACCGATGGACTCCATTGTGTCCTTAAACATCTGTCTGTCCTCAGCCTTGTCGATAGTTTCGGGATTTGCACCCAAAAGCTGAACTCCGTGCTTTTTAAGGAAGCCCTCCTTTGCAAGCTGCATTGATAGGGTAAGTCCTGTTTGACCGCCAAGGGTTGATATAAGTCCGTCAGGCTTTTCCTTTTCGATTATTCTTTTAACAACAGGGAGAGTCAGCGGCTCGATATACACCTTATCAGCCATTGCATTATCTGTCATAATTGTGGCAGGGTTTGAGTTAACCAGAATAACCTCAAGGCCTTCTTCCTTTAATGCTCGGCAAGCCTGTGTGCCTGCATAGTCAAACTCAGCCGCCTGACCGATAACAATCGGACCTGAACCGATTACCATAACTCTCTTTAAATCAGGTTTAATTGGCATTTATATACATCCTTTCAAATACATACTCAAGGGAACTTATACTAATACTTAATCATTCCATCATACTGATAAATCTGTCAAACAAAAATGCAGTATCCTGAGGGCCGCCACAGGCTTCAGGGTGGAACTGAACAGAAAATGCAGGCATATCGCAGTATGTCACACCCTCACATGTTCCGTCATTTCCGTTTACAAAGCTTACTTTTGCGTTATTTGGCAGACTGTCATTTACCACAGCGTAGCCGTGGTTTTGGCTTGTAATATATATTCTTCCTGTTCCCATATCCTTTGCAGGCTGGTTTGCACCACGATGACCGTAGTGAAGCTTTTCGGTGGTTGCTCCCTGGGACAATGCAAGGAGCTGATGTCCAAGGCAAATGCCGAAGGTAGGAATTTTACATTCACACAGCTTTTTAATCTCGTCAATAATCTCTGTGTTTTCTGTTGGATCTCCGGGGCCGTTGCTAAGCATAATTCCGTCCGGGTTAAGTGCAAGGATTTCATCCTTCTTTGTGTTTGCCGGAACAACTGTTACATCACAACCACGCTTAACAAGCTCACGGCAAATGTTCTCCTTGGCGCCAAAATCCATCAGGACAACCTTCTTTTTACCCCTTTCGCTTTGGAATGTTTGTGAGTTTTCACAGGTAACGCTCTTCACAGCATCCTTAACCCTGTACGCCTTAATCTCCTGCAAATCCTTTTCAAGATTGTCAAGGGAATATGTGAGCTTACAGTTCATAACACCGTACTCACGAACAATTCTTGTAAGACTTCTGGTGTCAATATCACACAGTCCGGGTACCCCCGTATCTTTTAAAAAGGTGTCAAGTACTCCCTCGCAACGAAAATTGGAAGGTTCCTGACACCAGTTTCTAACAATATATGCCTTTAAAGCCGGCTGTTTGCTTTCAAAATCAGAAGGAATAACCCCATAATTTCCAATTAAAGGGAATGTCTGAATAACTACCTGACCAAAATAACTTGGGTCGGTAAGTGTTTCAAGATAACCTGTCATAGCTGTTGTAAAAACAAGTTCTCCTGTTGTTTCTTTTTTGGCTCCGAAGGATTTGCCTTCAAAAACTTTTCCGTTTTCAAGGATGAGATACGCCCTTGACTCCATAAAATTTACATTCCTTTCAATAAGTGTTAGGAAATACTGATTAAATCAGTATTTCCTTAGTTTTCGTATGTATTGAGAATTCTCAAGGCTATGTCGTACTTGCTTTTTCTAAGGTCCATCGCCTGTTTCTCAAGATAGTGATGTGCCTGACTCTCCGTCATACGCAGGTTTTGCATAAGGAGTATCTTGGCACGGTTCACAAGCTTCATTGTTTCAACCTGTGACTTTAACTTTGTATTTTCCTTAACTACCCTGTGCATTCTCTTTTTAAAACATTCTGAAAACATCAGGTAGTGATGAAAAAGGTGCTTGTTTATTGGCTTGGAGATAACCATAATGCCCTTTGATGTCATCATCTGGGCCACCTCAACGGACTTATTCTCCTGAACAATAACCATTATACTGGAAGTAGTATTTTCTCCGCAAAATGTTGCCAGCTCCAAACCGGTTTCCTTTTCCAAAGGTACATTGATAACAATGAGGTCATACTCATCTGAAACAACCATTTCTTTGGCTACCGTAGAGTCTTCCAGCACAAGCACATCACCAAAGCCCTCCTTATTTAACAAGGACTTCAGCGCCTCTGCGTTATTCGAATACTTTGAAACTACTATTGCCTTTTTCACATACATCACTCACTATATTCTATACTATATTTTATTTAAAGAAATTGCATATAAGAATTATAACAAATTTTTTCCCAAATGAATACATTTTGTCAAATTAAATTTTAAAGGTGCCGAATGTTCTGTCCTATATTAAATATAGTATATGTTGGGAATATTATACCTTTCTTCTTCATACTATAAGGTAGTAGCACTTATATCATAATATACATATAAGTAGTAAATTGAAAATCGACTTTACAGAGGAGAAAATCTCCTGATTTTTCCATCTGCACCCACGAATACATTATATAATTACAGATGTACTTCGTCAAGGTGTTTTGCAATTTTTAATGCCCATTCCGTCTGTAATCTATCGTTTTGTACATTTTTTATAGGTTTTATTCATTTTTATGCCTCTATTTTGCAAGTTTCTATAAAAATCTTGCAAAATTTATTTTTTGCTTGTTTTACCCTTGACTTTGTTGGGGTTTGATACTATAATGTGAGCATAGACAGCAATGGCGCTGCAGACAATGAGTCTGTGGCGCCTTTTTTTAGTCTAATTTTATTATACTATTATTAGTTATTAGTAAAAGCTGATTTTAGTACAAGGATAGGAGATAATTACTATGGCAAACATTCCGGAAATCTTTGGTAGTATGGTATTTAACGATGCTACAATGAAGGAAAGACTTCCTAAGGCTACATACAAGGCACTTAAGAAGACTATCGACCTTGGCGAACCACTTGACCTTTCAGTTGCAAATGTTGTTGCAAATGCAATGAAGGACTGGGCAGTAGAAAAGGGTTGCACCCACTACACACACTGGTTCCAGCCAATGACAGGTGTTACTGCTGAAAAGCACGACAGCTTTATTGACCCAGAGTCAAACGGCACAGCAATTATGGAGTTTGGCGGTAAGGAGCTTGTTAAGGGCGAGCCTGACGCATCATCCTTCCCAAGCGGCGGTATTCGTGCTACATTTGAGGCAAGAGGCTACACAGCATGGGACCCAACTTCTCCGGCATTTATCAGAGATACTACATTATATATTCCAACAGCCTTCTGTTCATACACAGGCGAGGCACTTGACAAAAAGACTCCTTTGCTCCGTTCAATGGAAGTACTTTCAAACGCAGCTTGCAGAAGCTTAAAGCTCTTTGGCAAGGATGTTCAAAAGGTTACATCAACAGTTGGTCCTGAGCAGGAATACTTCCTTGTTGACAAGGAATATTTTGACCAGAGAAAAGACCTTATCTTTACAGGCAGAACACTCTTCGGTGCTGCTGCTCCAAAGGGTCAGGAGCTTGACGACCACTACTTTGGTGCTTTAAAGACAAGAGTTAAGGACTTTATGGCTGACCTTGATGTTGAGCTTTGGAAGCTTGGTATCACATCAAAGACAAGACACAACGAGGTTGCTCCTGCACAGCACGAGGTTGCTCCTATCTTCGGTACAACAAACATTGCAACCGACCACAACCAGCTTGTTATGGAAACACTTAAAAAGACTGCTGAAAAGCACGGTATGGTTTGCCTGCTTCACGAAAAGCCATTTGCAGGCGTCAACGGTTCAGGTAAGCACAACAACTGGTCAATGGGTACAAACACAGGAGAAAACCTGATTAATCCGGGCAAAGACCCAATCAACAACACACAGTTCCTGTTCTTCCTTGCAGCAATTATGAAGGGCGTTGACGAATATGCAGACCTTCTCAGAATTTCTGTTGCATCTGCAGGTAACGACCACAGACTTGGCGCTAACGAGGCACCTCCTGCAATCGTTTCAATGTTCCTTGGTGACGAGCTTGAGGCAGTTGTTGACTCCATTGTTGAAGACAAGGATTATGCAGCTCCCGGCAAGATTCCAATGCACCTTGGTGTTGATGTTCTTCCTGATTTCAAGAAGGATAACACAGACAGAAACAGAACTTCACCATTTGCATTTACAGGTAACAGATTTGAGTTCAGAATGCTTGGTTCAGCTGTTAACATCGCTTGTCCAAACATTATGATTAATACAATTATGGCTGAAGAGCTTAATGAATTCTGTGATGAAATTGAAAAAGCTGACGATAAGGAAAAGGCAATTAAGGAGCTTATCAAAAAGACATTTACAGAGCACAGAAGAGTTGTATTTAACGGTGACGGTTACTCAGATGAATGGCCTATCGAGGCTGAAAAGAGAGGACTGTACAACCTTAAGTCACTTCCTGAGGCACTTGCTCACTTTGACGACCAGAAGAACATTGATTTGTTTGTTAAGAACAAGGTTCATTCCGAAATTGAAATCAAGGCTCGTAAGGTTATCACACTTGAAGAATATGCAAAGACAATCAACATTGAGGCTCTTACAATGCTTGAAATGGCAAAACAGGATATTCTCCCTGCTGTATCAGCCTATGTAAAGGAGCTTACAGACACAGCATTGGCTAAAAAGTCACTTTCTGCAAGTATTCCAACCTCTGTTGAGGAGGAGCTTGTTACAACTCTTTCAAACGACCTTGTTTCCTTTGCAGAAAAGATTAAGGCACTTGAAGAAATTGTTGTTAAGGGCAACGACATTGAGGATGCTCAGGAAAAGGCAAACTATTATCACGATGTAGTATTTGCTGCTATGAACGAGCTTAGAGCAGTAAGTGATGAGATGGAAACAATCACATCATCAGAATACTGGCCATATCCTACATACGACAAGCTTCTGTTCGGTGTATGATAAAACAGTAAAATAACTTTATCAACAACCCTACTCCTTGAAGTCAGGAGCAAGGAGTAGGGTTTATATACAATTTAACATTTAACATTTTTACTTGAGGAGATGAAGTAGATATGGATGCAAACTCTGTATTAGAAATGATCACCAGTACTTCTTTCGGAATCTGGTTTCTGATTGGTGCGGCACTTGTATTCTTTATGCAGTGCGGTTTCGCAATGGTAGAAACAGGATTTACCAGAGCAAAGAGTGCCGGTAACATCATTATGAAGAACCTTATGGACTTCTGTATCGGTTCTATTGTATTTATGCTTTTAGGCTTTGGACTTATGATGTCCCAAGATTATTTTGCAGGTATCATTGGTATTCCAAACTTTGGAATGTTCCAAAATTACGAAAGCTTTGATTATTCCGGCTTTGTATTCCAGCTTGTTTTTTGTGCTACTGCAGCGACAATCGTTTCCGGTGCAATGGCAGAAAGAACAAAGTTCAGCGCATACTGCGTTTATTCCGCTTTAATCAGTGCTGTTGTATATCCAATCGAAGCAGGTTGGGTTTGGAATAAAGGCGGCTGGCTTTATCAGTTACAGTTTGTTGACTTTGCCGGTTCTGCTGTTATCCACACAGTGGGCGGTACAGCCGCACTTGTTGGTGCAATTATCCTTGGACCTCGTATCGGTAAGTACAGCAAAACTAAGAGTGGCAAGATTAAGTCAAACGCTATTCCCGGTCACTCACTTACACTGGGTGCACTTGGTGTATTCATCCTTTGGTTCGGCTGGTACGGATTTAACGGTGCAGCCGCAACCACAATCGAAAGCCTTGGCTCTATCTTCCTAACAACAACTCTTGCAACAGGTGCTTCAACAGTGGCTTGTATGATATTCACTTGGATTAAGGACGGCAAGCCTGATGTTGGTATGTGTCTGAATGCTTCCCTTGCAGGTCTTGTAGCAATCACTGCTCCTTGTGCATCTGTTGACGCATTAGGCGCTGTAATCATCGGTCTTGTAGCAGGTATCCTTGTTGATGTAGTAGTTGAACTCCTTGATAAGAAGTGCCACATTGACGACCCTGTTGGTGCTGTCGGCGTACATATGGCAAACGGTATTTGGGGTACACTTGCTGTTGGTCTTTTCGCAACAGGCAAGGGCGAAGGTGCTTTCGTTGACGGCTCTGCCCTACCCGGTCTATTCTACGGCGGCGGATTAAAGCTCCTTGGTATTCAGGCACTTGGTATTGTTACAATCGTTGCCTATGTTCTCGTTGCAATGACAATCGTATTCCAGATTATCAAGCACACAATCGGTCTTAGAGCTTCTGCTGAGGATGAAATCCTTGGCATGGACCTTGCAGAACACGGTCTTTCATCTGCATATGCAGACTTTATGGCTACAACCCCTGCATACAACGGTGAAGTTTCCGAGCAGGTTGACCTTACAGGTATTAAGCCGGTTGAACTTACACTCGGTTCAAAGGCTGAGGGTAAATATACACAGGTTTCTATTGTTTGCCCTGAGGATAAATTTGGTATTCTCCGTGACACAATGGAGGCTATCGGTGTTACAGGTATGACAGTTACACAGGTTATGGGCTGTGGTGTTGAAAAGGGTCACCTTGGCAGATACAAGGGTGTTCCAACATCAATGAACCTGTATCCAAAGGTAAAGGTAGACATTGTTGTTTCAACTGTTGACCCGGGTCTTGTAGTTGCAGCAGCTAAGAAGGCTATCGGTACCGAGCATAGAGGAAGCGGTAAAATCTTTGTTACAGATGTAGAAGATGTTATGAGAGTTCGTACCGGAGAAACCGGCTATGACGCTCTGAACGACTAAACTTAGCTTATATCACTAACGAGTATCAGTTCATTCCTGAGGAACTATACTTAGTTTTATACCTATCCTTTTTAAGAAAGGCTGTACTTCGGTACAGTCCTTTCTTATTTTTTTATACTAATACCTAAGGAAACACTGAATAAAAAGCAGGTATTAGTATTATCTTGTTTAAAATTATTTCACAGATTGTTAACAACTCCAACACTATGCACAAATCCGCCCACGAATTATTGTAGGAACCAGCAGAAAATTATTCTATAAAAGAAAATTATTTCAAACGCTTCATATTATAATAATAATGTAAAAGATTATCCTACAATGGGGTGTTATGAAATGATTAAAACAAAAAGGCTTTTGGCTATTTTTCTCACAATAGCCACCATGTTAAGTATTGCAGTGGTTTCCTCCTTTACTGCAAGTACCGAAAGCGTAGGAATTACCATTCACTATTACAGTGAAAGCGGTACTCCAAACATTTACTATTGGAACTCACTTCCTACAAATACCGAAACGGACTACCCCGGCCCTTCGATGATATCAGAGGGCAACGGTTGGTACAAGTACAGCTTCAGCGATAAAACAAAAATCAACCTTATGTTTGTAACACAGGGAAATCAGTCCAATGAACTCACCCGAACAACCGGAGAATGGTGGTACAAAGGTACACGATGGTATTCAAAGGATCCCTCAAACCAGGGCAACTATGAAAGAAGTGACCTTCGTGAGGACAGCATTTACTTTGTAATTACCACAAGATTTTATGACGGTGACACAGGCAACAATGTTCACTGCTGGGATGACGGACAGGCAAACAACCCCGACTCCGACCCTGCATGGCGTGGTGACTTCAAGGGTCTTATTCAAAAGCTGGACTACATCAAGGCTTTGGGCTTTACAGCAATATGGATTACACCGGTAGTTGAAAATGCCTCCGGCTACGACTACCACGGCTACCACGCATTTGACTTTACAAAGGTTGACCCCCGTTATGAGAGCAGCGGAGCTACATATCAGGACTTGATTGACGCAGCCCACGATAAGGAAATGAAGATTATTCAGGATGTAGTTATCAACCATGCCGGTAACTTTGGCGAAAGCTTCCTTGCACCAATGTTTACAAAGGACTACGACAATTTGGAAACAGCCGATTGTATGAAGGTTATCAGCGGTTCTCTTCTTGAGAAGTCATTCCCTAACTACAATTCCCTAAAGCCTGAAAATCAGTATCAGGCAAGACTTTCTGTAATGAAGGACACACAGGTGGTAACAGAAGAATTTTCTGCTCCTGCCGGCGACCCGAACAACTACTTCCACCACAACAAGGATTTAAGCTGGGAAAGCCCCTCTGTTCAGTTAGGTCAGATTGCAGGTGACTGCGTTGACATTAACACAGAAAACAAAACTGTTGCAAATTACCTTAATTCTGCATATACAGACTATATTGATATGGGCGTTGACGCCTTCCGTCTTGACACAGAAAAGCACGTTTCAAGACTTACTCTCAACGAGCTTTACTTCCCTGAGTGGCAGAAAGCCGGCGGTGATAAGTTCTTCATTTACGGCGAGGTTTGTACAAGAGTTTACGAATATTGGAACCACGGTATTCCGGCAATTTCCGCCCCATTCTACACATGGGGAGAAACAGACAGCAAGTACAAAAACTGCTTTGGTAATGACTGGCAGGCTAATGTTAACCTCTCTTTACAGCATTATGCAAGTCACGAGAGCACATCAAGCGCTCTCAAATCAGACAATGTATTCCTTAACGGTATTAATTACCACACACCTGACTACAGTAAGTCAAACGGTACAGGTGTAATCGACTTCCCAATGCACTGGAACTTTGGCAACGCAAACAGTGCCTTTACCCGAGGAAAAGAGGAAGACCCATATTACAACGACTCAACCTTTAATGTTACATATGTTGACTCCCACGACTACGGTCCTGATTGTGATGTAAGATACCCGGGCAATGCAAGTGCATGGGCAGAAAACCTGTCACTTATGTACACCTTCCGTGGTATTCCTTGCGTTTACTATGGTTCAGAAACACAGTTTATGGGCGGTCAGCCAATTGATGTGGGTCCAAATGCTCCTCTTTCAACAACAGGCCGTGCATACTACGGCGACCAGCTTGAGGGTACAGTAACAGCAACCGATTTCGGTAAATACACAGCATCAGGAACAGTAAGTTCAACACTCAGCGCTCCTCTTTCAGCACATCTTCGTCAGCTGAACCTTATCAGACAGGCAGTACCTGCTCTCCAAAAGGGTCAGTACACAGTCAACAGCAACTATGTTGACGGCAATATGGCTTATATCAGAAGATATACTAACGCATCTGAGGGTGTTGATTCACTTGCACTTTGCACCGTAAGCGGTGGAGCAACCTTCAAGAACATTCCTAACGGAAAATATATTGACGCTGTTACAGGTGACCAAAAGACAGTTACAAATGGCACACTTACAACCGACTCAATCGGTAAGGGCAACGCAAGAATTTATGTAGCTTGCGGAACAGGCTTTACAGGTATTGACGGTCAGATTGGCGAAAACGGAACTTTCCTTAAATAATATTTAATATCACAAACCGGGCTGTTGCAGATAATCATTTGCAACAGCCTCTTTTTTTATCATTTAATGTTGACAAACCAAAGGGAAAGTCTTATTATTATGACAAGTTGTCATAACGATAAATGATAGGAGGTCATTATATGATTAAGGATACCTTTTACAACCTACCAAAGGCAAAGCGAGATAGAATTTTTGCCTCCATTAAAAAGGAATTTGACAGAGTCCCTTTGGACAAAATCAGCATAAACCGTATAATTAAGGATGCAGGAATATCAAGGGGTAGCTTTTATCAATATTTTGAAGATAAGGGCGACCTTTACGATATTTTTGCAGACAGGTTTTCAGAGGAATTCCACTCGCTATGCACCGGAACTCTGGGAAAAAACAAGGGTGATATATTCAAAACCATAAGCGACATTATGGAGATAACTATTAACAATACAGATAAAACGCTAACTCAAAACAAACTGAAAAACCTAATGCCCGGTGTATCAACCAACGCAAAGAGCGTAATTGACCGTGTTTGTAACAACATCAAGGAATATATGCCAACTATCCTAAACAATATTGACACCACCAAGCTCGCTGTTAAATCCACCTCGGAAATTGAAGCCCTGCTATCAATGCTTAGTATGATTGTTCACAAAGCAATGCTTGATTACTTTATTTTTCACCGCAATATAGAAAGCGTAACAGAGGATTTCACCGGCAAACTAAATTTACTTAAAAACGGTTGTTTAAAAGAGGAATACAGAAATAAATAACTTCTACATCTACAATAATTCCATAAAAAAGGTCTGCCACAAAGAAAAATTGTGACAGACCTTTCTGTATCTCTGTAAAATTCATTCGTTATTCTCTTGTTCCGCAAACATTTGGTCAACCTTAATCATAATTGCGTTTTCCACCCTTTTGCGGTGAAGCTCACAGCTCATATCACATGTGCCTGTGATTTTGCCTGTTGTGTGGTAGGCATTTGCGGAGCATCCGCCTGAGCAGTAGAGCTTTGCAAAGCAATTTTGACAAGCCTCACGGGAATATACATTGCACATTTTAAATTCGTTGACAATTTCTGTGTTCTTTACACCGTCAAACACATTTCCAAGGAGGAACTTCTTATCCCCAACAAACTGGTGACAAGGGTACAAATCTCCCCAAGGTGTAACAGCCATATAGTCTGTGCCCACACCACAGCCGGAAATCCTCTTGTAAATGCAAGGGCCTCCCTCAAGGTCAATCATATAATGGAAGAATGTAAAGCCCTTTCCCTCACGATTTCGTTTGCACATTTCCTTTGCAAGAATGTCGTACTGTTCCTTTAAAGCCGGAATATCACTTTCCTTTAGTGCGTAATCCATTTTAGGGTCAGCCACAACAGGCTCCATTGCAAGCTGTTCAAAGCCTAAATCTGCAAGGTGAAGAATATCATTTGCAAAGTCCTTGTTGTAATGTGTGTATGTACCACGGATGTAATAACCCTGTTGGTTGCGGAGATTTGCCATTTTCATGAACTTTGGCAGGATAAGGTCGTAGGAGCCCTTGTTATTCTTTGTAACCCTCATTCTGTCGTTGGTTTCCTTTCGACCGTCAAGGGAAAGAACAACATTGTAGCACTCCTTGTTTGCCCATTCCATTACCTCATCATCAAGTAACACCCCGTTGGTGGTAAGGGTAAAGCGGAAGTTTTTGCCCTTTTCCTTTTCAATACTTCTTGCATACTCCACAAGCTGTTTTACAACCTCAAAATTCATTAGTGGTTCTCCGCCGAAGAAGTCCACCTCAAGATTCTTTCTGTCACCGCTTTGTTCAATCAAAAAGTCCAAAGCCCTCTTGCCCACCTCAAAGGACATAAGTGAACGGTCACCGCTGTACTCACCCTCACCGGCAAAGCAGTATTTACAACAGAGGTTGCAGTCGTGGGCAATATGCAGACAAAGTGCCTTCAGGTTAGTTTTCCTTGCCTTTAAATCTATCTGCAAATCCTTGTAGGTATCTTCGGAGAACAGCTTACCCTCAGCCTTCAGCTCCTCTATATCAGAAAAAATATCCCTTACATCATCAGCACTAATCTCAGGATACTTTGCAGAAAGCTCGAGGATAATCTCCTCTTTGCTCCTTGTTTCGTATTTATTTATAACTTCAAAAGCCACCTCGTCAACAACATGGACGCTTCCTGAGTTGCTGTCAATGACGATATTGTAGCCGTTATTCTTGTAACAATGTACCATAAAAATTCCCTCACAACAAAAATCGCCATAGGAAACCCTACGGCGACCTTTTTATACACTATTATTTTTCAGCCTTCATCTTTTCGCACTGCTGATTAGCAATACCGCATGAAGTTTTGCAAGCTGACTGGCAAGATGTCTGGCATTCACCACAACCGCCCTTTTTAACAGAGTCAGTAAGATTTCTTGTATTTACTGTAACAATTCTTTTCACTTAGAATACCTCCTTGATTAATATGTTAACTTCATTTTATCCCATTTTGTCCCCTGTGTCAATAGCACAAACGGTAACAATGGGAAGTTTATTACTGTCACTTGCCACATTAACACCCATACTCATCATTTCCGTTACCTTTTGTGCAATCTCCTGTGTAATTTCCTCCCCCGGTGCAACAATGGGAATACCCGGCGGATAGGCATAGATATATTCCTTGGAAATTCTCCCCACAGAATTTTTCAGAGCAACTTCCTCACCTGCTATATTTTCGGCATCATAGGCTTTTAGTGATGTTTTAGGTTTAATATATGGGAAAGAACAATTTTCTGTATCATCAATTTTACTCTGCTTAACAAGTCTTTTGTCAATCCCCCAAAGTGCGTTAATCAACCTTTCAAAGCCCTTGTCAGTATCCATTATGCTGGTCATAGCAACAACATAATGGGAGGATGCCATCTCGGTTTCTATCCTAAAATCTTCCCTAAGAATACTTTGCAACTGAGTACCTGTGATATTTGTACCAAGTACCGAAATTATCAGCTTTCCCCTGTCAAAGTCAAAGGCATTTTCACCCTTATAAATCTGTATATTTTTCAGATTTCTGCATTTTTCGTAGAAATTTTCAAGTCTTTTCTCATAGTCGGCAAAGAGTTTTTCTCCATTCTCAATCACATCACAAATGCAGTTGTCAACGGATGCCATCATAGTGTAGTTTGGTGATGATGTTTGAAACATTTGCAGTCGCTTTTTAACAAGGTCAACATCAACTCTGTCGGTGCAAATGTGCAAAAGTCCTGTTCCTGTCAGGGAAGTCAAGGTTTTGTGGGTGCTTTGAACAACAATATCAGCGCCCAAATTTATTGCAGAACAGGGAAAATAATCGCTGAAATTAAAATGACTTCCGTGTGCCTCATCTACAATCAGAGTTACATTGTGGCGGTGGCACACCTTTGCAATCCCCTCAACATCACTTACAACACCCTCATAGGTTGGAGAGGTGATAACACAGGCGGTTATGCTTTTATCCTTTTCAAGTGCATTTTCCACAGCAACAGGGTCAATACTACCGCAAAAGCCAAATATATTTTCAGGCATCAGGTAGGTTGGGGACAAATCCCACAATTCAATTCCGTTGTAAACCGCCTTATGGCAATTTCTTGCAACAAGAATACTGTCACCCTTTACCGTAGCAGAAGTGATAGCGGTGAGAAGTCCCACAGTACTACCGTTGACCAAAATAAAACTTTCCTTAGTTTGATACAAGGACTTTATTCTGTGCAGGGATTGTTGTATAATACCATTAGGGTGATAAAGGTTGTCAAGTCCCTCAACCTCGGTAAAATCAAAACGGTTAAGCTCGCCCACCCGTTTATTTCCGGGCATATGAAAGGGATAAATATCCTTTTTTAAATAGTTTTCAAAATAATCATACATTTTCATAATTAAATTATAAAATTCAAAACACCTGTTGTCAACAATGTGTTTAGGAAAGGATTTATAAATTGGAGATATATATTGACGGTGACGGATGCCCTGTTGTGGATTTGACAATAAAAATAGCACAGGAAAACAAAATCCCCTGCACCATAATCACAGACACAGCCCACATTTTTAACAAAGAATACGCAAAAACAATTACAGTAGAAAAGGGTGCCGACTCTGCCGACTTTAAAATCGCCAACCTTGTAAAGGAAAACGATATTGTGGTAACACAGGACTACGGCTTGGCGGCAATGTGCCTTTCAAAAAAAGCAAAGGCAATAAACCAAAACGGTCTTGTATATTCCGACAAAAATATAGACTCCCTGCTGATGACCAGGTACATCGGCAAAAAAGCAAGAATGTCAGGAATCCGCACAAAAGGCCCTAAAAAACGCACAAAAGAACAGGACAAAGCATTTGTTACGGCACTTCAAAGGTTGATTGACTGTTGATGGACTTGGGAATGTTGGAAATATTAAAAAGAAAAATTCGGCTTTACTATTACTAAATTGTAGGAGGATTTTATGAGTCAATATATCTGTGATGACAGAAATGTACTTGAAAATGCACAAGCGATAAGAAATATGTCTGATGAAGAATTTGAAAAGTATATTTCTGAATTAGAAGAAACTCAAAGCTAACCGCTCCCACAATGTGAGGGCGGTAATTTTATACCAAAATCAATAATCAATGCGTTATGTGTAAGGTGAAATTGTATGGATGATAATTTTAAATGTATATATAAAATTCTGAGGGCATTGGAAAAAGCAATGGATTATACAGAATTTGAACTATCTCAAATAGATTATCATAAATTAGAGATAATCAAAGAACGCCGGACGAGATACCTTGGGAAACCGACTAAATCACTTCACACATCTTGTACGCATATTTTACGCCGGTATGTCCAAAAAATCCTCAGAGTACGGTCAGTATTCTTGCAATTTTTTGAACATACCGACAAAAAATCTGACTGTACAATCTGTGCAAATGATTTAATCTGAATTTCCAAAATAAACCTTATATTTTTTGGCATAGTCAAAATTTACTTACAGATAATATTACTGGGTTCAAAAACCATTAATATGATGAAAGGAAATGTTATATATATGAAAGCCACCGGAATTGTAAGAAGAATTGACGACTTGGGCAGGGTTGTTATTCCTAAGGAAATCAGACGAACTCTCCGTATCAGGGAGGGCGACCCTCTGGAAATTTTCACCGCTACTGACGGGGAGGTTGTTTTTAAGAAATATTCCCCTGTTGGGGAGCTGGGCAACTTTGCAACCCAATATGCCGAGGTGCTTACAAGAATCAGCCAAATGCCAACGGTTATAACCGACCGTGACCATGTTATTGCAGTTGCAGGGGCAAGTCGCCGTGAATTTATGGAAAGACGAGTTACCCAAACACTTGAAAATTATATGGAGCAACGCAGGAGCTACACCGCCACCGAAAACAGCAACGGCGACACTCTCCCTGTGGAGGGCATTGACTCTCCGGCATCAATTATTTATCCTATCATTGCATCAGGTGATGTGACAGGGTCTGTTTGTATGCTCCAAAGCGACACCGTTAAAATCCCAACCGATACCGAAATTAAGCTGTGCCAAAGCGCCGCCGCCTTTTTAGGCAAACAGATGGAAGAATAATTTTTTCCGAAATATCAGACATAAGAAAAACCGTCTGGCGACAGACGGTTTGTTCTTTGTATTGCTATGTAATTTTACATTATGAGTATTATTTTACAGAAAAGTTATCAATCAATCTTGTTTTTCCAATGTAAACTGCCATTGCAACAAGAGTGTCCTTTTCTATCTTGTCAACAGGCATCATTGTCACACCGTCAACAGCCTCAACATAATCTATCCTTGCCAAAGGCTCTTTATTTATAAGGTTTTTCATTTCTCCAAGCACCTTGTTGGCATTTGTTTCGCCCTTTTCAACAAGGCTTTGACCAAAAAAGATTGCTTTTGAAAGGCACAGAGCCGCCTTTCTCTCCTCCTCATTAAGGTAGGTGTTACGGCTTGACTTAGCAAGACCGTCCTCTTCCCTAATTATAGGACAGCCAACAATCTCTATACCATAGGACATATCCCTAACCATTCTTTTGATTATTGCAAGCTGTTGTGCATCCTTTTCTCCAAAGAATGCCTTGTCGGGAGTTACTATGTTAAACAGCTTTGACACAACGGTGCAAACACCTCTGAAGTGGATTGGACGGGTTTTTCCGCAGAGCTGTTTTGGCATTTCGGAAAGTATTTCCACAAATGTTGCGTTGTCCTGTTCATACATCTCACTTACCTCAGGGTGGAAAACAAGGTCAGCGCCCATTTTTTCGCACAACACCTTGTCCTGTTCAAAGTCCCTTGGATATGACTCCAAATCCTCATTAGGGGCAAACTGTGTTGGATTCAGGAAAACACTTACAACCGTTTTGTCACACTCTGATGCAGATGTTTTAATAAGACTTCCGTGTCCTTCGTGGAGATAGCCCATTGTGGGCACAAGACCTACTGTAAGTCCTTGACTTTTCCACTCCTTGACGGTATCTCTTACTTCCTTAATTGTAGTTGCAATTTTCAAATTGCTCATCCTCTTTCCTGCTTAAAATAGAATTATTAGAATTTAATTTTGAAACGACTTTTTAATTTCGTCCATAACACTTTCGTCAATGGCAAAGGTATGCTCCTCACTTGGGAAAGCAGAAGTTTTTACCTCTCTGTCGTATTCCTCAAAAGCATTTTGCATAATATTTCCAACCTTTGCATAGTGCTTTACGAACTTGGGAACATAGTCGCTGAACATACCAAGCATATCCTGATAAACAAGCACCTGACCGTCTGTTCCCTTACCCGCACCGATTCCGATTGTGGGGATTGTCAGCTTTTTGGAAATATACTCCGCCAAATCTGCCGGTACACATTCAATTACAACGGCAAATGCCCCTGCCTTTTCTACTGCAAGTGCATCTTCGACTATTTTTTTTGCATTTTCAATATCCTTGCCTTGCACCTTAAAACCGCCAAAGGCATTTACACTTTGAGGTGTCATACCGATATGAGCCATAACAGGAATACCTGCACTTGTGATTTTTCTAATCTGACTGCAAACCTCTTTGCCACCCTCCAGCTTAACGGCATTTGCCCTTGCCTCTTTCATCAGTCTGCCGGCATTTTCAAGTGCTTGTTCATCGGAAATTTGATAGGACATAAAGGGCATATCAATTACCACCATAGCATTTTTACAAGCTCTTGAAACTGCACTGCCAAAGGTAATCATATCCTCCATTGTAACGGAAACTGTGTCCTCATAGCCAAGCATTACATTGCCGAGGCTGTCACCCACCAAAATTGCATTAACACCTGAGTTATCCACCAGTTTTGCTGTGGAGTAATCGTAGGAGGTGAGCATTGTAATTTTCTCGTTATTCTTCTTCATCTTTGCAAAGGTTGCCACATTGTTTTTCTTCATATTCTTTTCCTTTCAAAATGTTTTCAAGGGATGAATAATCCTTTTTTATTTTTCTCTTTTATAAAGCAAAAAATCCACCTGCTATCTCGCCATAGTACTTTATGGCAAATAGAGGATGGACTGAACATATAACGCACCGTATTATTATACTTCAATATAAGGAAACACAACCGAAATAACATATTTATTTATAAATCATTTATATTGCAAATCCATATCACCCTTTTACAGGTGACAATCCAGTCCTATTCCTTACGGATATAAGCTGTAAAGGTTAATAAATAAAATCATTATATGGTACCGTTTACAACACGATAATACAGTCCACAGATATAATATAACACTATCAAATCAAAAAGTAAAGATAATAATAAAAGGGGCTGTTATACCACAGCCCCTAAAAAGTCATAAACAAATTATTTGTTGAAGATTGACATAATGTCATAGAAAGTATCGTCCTCGTCATCGTCCTGAGGCTTAACTTCCTTTTTAGCGGATTTCTTAGCGTCCTTAAGCGCAGGCTTTCTGTCGTCAGAAACGCTTGCGTCATCACCGTTAAAGCCTGTTGCAATAACTGTAACGCTGATTTCGTCCTCCATATTTTCGTCGATAACAGCACCCCAGATGATGTTTGCATCTTCTGAAGCCTTTTGAGAAATCATTGTTGAAGCGGTGTCGATATCCTCAAGTGAAATATCAGCAGATGCAGTAACATTGATGATAACGCCCTTTGCACCGTCGATTGCTGTTTCCAGAAGCGGAGAAGAAATAGCCTGTTCTGCTGCAAGGGTAGCCTTGTCCTTACCGGAAGCCTTACCGATACCCATATGAGCATAACCGGCATTCTTCATAATTGCTGTAACATCAGCAAAGTCAAGGTTAACAAGACCGGGAACAAGGATAAGGTCAGAAATACTCTGAACACCCTGACGGAGAACATCATCGGCAATGCTGAAAGCATTTTTCAATGTGATGGACTGGTCGCTGAAATATTTTAATCTTTCGTTAGGAACAATAATCAAGGAGTCAACAGATGTTGCAAGCTCCTGAATACCCTGCTCTGCCTGAGCCATTCTCTTCTTACCCTCAAAGGCAAAAGGCTTGGTTACAACAGCAACTGTAAGAATGCCCATTTCCTTTGCAATACTTGCAACAACAGGAGCAGCACCTGTACCTGTGCCACCGCCCATACCGGCAGTAACAAATACCATATCTGTATCCTTAAGGAGAGCTGCAATTTCGTCCTTGGATTCCTCAGCAGCCTGCTGACCGATTTGTGGCAAAGAGCCTGCGCCCTTACCTCTTGTGATTTTCTCGCCAATCTGAATTTTCTTGTCAGCCTTGGAGAACTGAAGAACATGCTCATCTGTGTTGACAGCAATAAATTCAACATTTTGTACCTCGGTAGCTACCATTCGGTTAATGGCGTTACCGCCGCCGCCACCGACACCTATAACCTTAATAACAGGCAAATAATTCATTGGTTCATTTTCTAACTCAAAAGCCATTTTTACTTCCTCCTTGCAACCTTATATGTAAAAAACTATCTATTATTTTCATAGAATATCTATTGTATAGGTTAACATAATTACACAAAAAAATCAAGTAATTTTCGGGTTTATCTTAAAATTCCAAAAGCATATCTATATATGGTGTTTAACACTATATTTTTGACAAAATACACCGTTATTTCACTGCACTGCTCCGCCTTGGTCGGTGTAGGCGTTAGGGTCAACATATGCGTTAGGGTCTGCATATGCATTTGGGTCTGCGTATGCGTTAGGGTCTGCATATGCATTTGGGTCAACATATGCATTTGGGTCTGCATATGCATTGGGGTCTGCGTATGCGTTAGGGTCAACATATGCGTTAGGGTCTGCATAGTAATCCTGTACAGGTGCTGTTGTTTCAGTTTGGCTATTTTCAGCCACAGAGGTTACAATGGACTTTTCGTTAAAGTAACTTCTCTTTGTTTCCTTACACTGGCTAACATCAAGAGTACCCTCAATAATTCCTGTATTGTTAGGGTCAAGCTTGTCCGTAATAATTGATTTTGCGGTTCTCACCTTGTAGTCAATATCCTCGGGAACTCCCATCTTTACAAGCACTCTGCCGTCATATGTAAAGGTCAGGTTTGCCTTATCCGAAACATTAATTTCTGTAAGGTTCTTCAGTCCGCAATTATCTACACTTTTAACAATAGCTTCAAGCGCTGTGGACATACTTTTTTCGCTGTATTCCACATATGTTCCCGGGATATTTGATTGTAGGGTTAATCCCTTAACAAGGGGCAAATCAGCGATTTTCTTTTTTGCAATTTTCAGAATTCTGCCCTCTTTGGAAACAACGCAAAACTCCTTTTTAGCATACTTCACCATATATCTGGCTTTGCCCTCTGTTACATCAATTACAATTCTGTCGGGAAAGCCAAAGGAAACATCTGCCTGAGCGATATACGGAAAGGCGTTTACTATATTTTCTGACGCCCTCTTTTTGTCGGCAATAAAAATATTTTCTCCCTCTTTAATTCCGCAGGCACTTATAATTTCCTGTTTATCATATCTTGTCTTTCCGTTAACCTCGAACCGGGCTGTTTTGAAAAATACTGTGAGAGAAAGTGTGATGCCAAGAACAACCACAACACCCACAATCGCCACATATGTAAATATCTTGAGGCTGCGGCGTGTTGTGTGACTTTGGGATGAAGGCTTTTTCTTCTTTCTTGTCTTATTATCGTAGAATTCGTCCTCGTAAACTCCGCTGCCTGTAACATTTTTTCCTAAGAACTCTTTGTTTCTGCTATGAATTCTTGTTTTTTTGTTTGGAACAGGGGTTTTCTTACTGTTGCTATTGGCGTTCTTCTTTTTCTTTGTTTTGTCAACAGGTTGAGATTTAGGTGAAAAAGGCTTAATAGATTCTCTGTTACCACGGGAAAATTCCACCTCACCACCGGGGCTGATGTAGTCAAAATCATCATATCTGTCTGCCCTGTTAACAGGCTGTTTTGTAGGCTTTTTAGCAGACTTATTAACCGGTTTCTTTTTGGAATTTGTCTTTACGCTTTTACCCCTTGATTTTCTGTCATCCTCAAGGATTATTTTGCCCACATTTTTTCTTTTGGTTGATTTTTTCTTAGCCATTTTCACACCCCTTTCCTTTACACATTTCCTTTAAACTTTCCTTATATTTGCACCTAATTCAGTAAGGGTCACTTCAAGATTTTCGTAACCCCTTTCAAGAAATTTTATTCCTTCAATTTCTGTTATTCCCTCTGCCCTAAGGGAAGCAACCACAAGTGAGGCCGCACCTCTAAGCTCCTTTGCCGACACTTTTGTGCCGAAAAGTCTGTCAACACCCTCAACAACAGCCACCTTGTTTGCAACCTTGATGTTTGCACCAAGCCTTGTCAGCTCCTCAACATGGCGGTATCTGCTTTCAAAGATATTTTCCACAAACACAGTTGTTCCCTGTGCAACAGTTGCAACAGACATCATAACCGCCTGTGCGTCTGTTGGAAAACCGGGATAGGGCATTGTTCTTGCATATTTAAAGCTTTTCAGCCTTTGGGGGCATACAAGGTGAAGATTGCCATCTTTTATGGTAACTGTACAGCCTGTTTCCTCAAACAGAGGAATTATAGACTCAATGTGACTGGTGATGATACCCTTTAACAGGATTTCGCCCCCTGTTACTGCACAGCAAGCCATAAGTGTTGCTTCAACAATTCTGTCGGGAATAATGGTGTGAACAGCACCCTTAAGCTTTTCAACACCGTAAATGATGATTGTGCTTTCTCCGGCGCCGTAAATTTCGGCACCGCATCTCACAAGGTAGTCGCACAAATCAATAATTTCAGGCTCACGGGCGGCATTTGCTATAATAGTTGTTCCCTTGGCAAGCACAGCCGCAAGTATAATATTTTCAGTTGCACCCACACTTGGAAAGGGCAATACAATCTTTGCCCCGTGTAGGGTATCCTTTACTTTGCAGGAGATGCAACCAAACCTTTCGTCTATTGAAACACCCATCTTCCTAAGGGAATCAAGGTGCAAGTCAATGGGTCTGGGTCCTAACTCACATCCTCCGGGAAAGTACAGCTCTGCCCTGCCTGTTCGGGCAATTATTGCACCTAAAAATACAACGGAGGAACGCATTTTTCTCATTAAATTTTCGGGTATATCATATCTGTTCATACCACTGCTGTCAACAACAACGGTATGGTTGTGCATTTTTGCACTGCACCCTAAATAACGCAAAATTCTTATTGCTGCGTCAATGTCGCTGATTTGAGGACAACAGTGGAGGACGCTTTCGTCCCCTGTAAGCAAGGTGGCAGAAAGCATTGGCAAGGCACTGTTTTTCGCCCCTTGAACATCCACCTGACCTTTTACTTTATTACCGCCCTCAACAATCAGCTTAGCCACAAACAACACCCTTTACAAAATAATGAAACCATTGCTCCATATTTTATGACGGGAATTGATAATTGTGCTAACCTGCAATTACCTCTTTAATCACCTGATAAATTCTTTCGTTGGCGTCAACAATAGCCATTTTTCTGGCATTTTGACTGTATTCTTCAAGCACCTCTTTACTTTCAAGGAGCTTATCCACCTTTTTGATAAGAAGGCTTGGTGTTAAATCCTTTTCCTCAATAATTTCTGCCGCCTTTTTATTTACCAGCGCCATTGCATTGTGGTACTGGTGATTTTCTGCAACATTAGGTGACGGAATAAGCACCGCCGGCTTACCCTGCGCCTGAATTTCGGATAGGGTAATTGCACCGGCTCTTGAAATAACCACATCTGCCGCAGCAAGGCAGGTTGCCATATTGTTTATATATTCCCTTATGTCAATGTTTGAACATTTTTCTATATCCACACCCTTTTCCTTAACAAGGTCAGGGAACCACTTTCCATACTGACCGTAGGCGTGAATATGCTGATACTTTCCGTCCTTACCACTGCGGGCAATAAGGTCGGCAAGGTTTTCGTTAATTTTTCTTGCACCCAATGAGCCTCCAAAGGAAAGCACAACAGGTCTTTCATCAAGGCCAAGCTCTTTCCTTGCCTCATTCCTGTTGACAGACAAAATCTCCTGTCTTACAGGGTTGCCTGTCACTACAAAGTCAAGGCCTTTATCCAAATGCTTTTTTGCGTCGGGAATAGCCAGCATAACCTTTTTAGCCAACTTAGAAAGCATTTTTGTTGTAACTCCCGGATATGCGTTTTGCTCGTGAATAATGATTGGAATGCCCATCTTTGCCGCTGTGCGAAGTACAGGACCGCTGACATATCCGCCTGTACCAACACACAAATCCGGCTTAAATTCCTTGATAATCTTTTTTGAGGCCACAGAGGATGTAAACATTCTCTTAACTGTGGCTATGTTATGCCCAACAGCCTTTACCCCAAAGCTTCTTCTAAAACCACTGATAACAATGGACTTAAATTTAAATCCTGAGTGAGGAACAAGCCTCTCCTCCATACCGCCTTTGTTGCCTACAAAGAGTATTTCGGCATTGGGATTTTGTTTTTTTACATAACCTGCAATAGCCAAAGCAGGGTTGATATGACCGGCAGTTCCGCCGCCTGCAAAAAGAATCCTCATTTTTTCACCTCATTATGCTTTTTCAATATTTGAATGTCGTGATATGGAAAGCACAACACCCATCTGTGCCAAAAGTACAACAAGCGAACTTCCTCCGTAGGAGAAGAAAGGCAAGCTGATACCTGTGTTTGGCAACCAGTCTGTAATAACGAATATATTAAGAATAACCTGTATTCCTATTTGAGATGTTAAGCCTATTCCAAGAAGTCTGCCGAAACGGTCGGGAGCACGGAGCGAAAGGGAAATTCCCCTGTAAACAAGGACTGCAAATATAATCAAAATTGCAATAGCGCCCATAAGTCCAAGCTCCTCGCACACAATGGCAAAGATAAAGTCGTTTTGAGGCTCAGGGAGATACAAATACTTTTGCCTTGAGTTGCCAAGTCCCAATCCGAAAAATCCTCCGGAGCCTATTGCGTAAAGGCTGTTTCTTGTCTGCCATGTTGTCTGCCACATTTTTTCGTTTGTATATTCAAGTGCCTGGCCCCAGCCCTCCATTCGGGTCATAGCATATGACAAAATTCCTGTTGCCCAAGCAATCAAAAAGGCAATACCGGCAGCTATAAATGCCATAACAAGCCATCCTGTTTTGATACCTGAAAGGAACAGCATTGTGACTGTAAGCAAAAGCACAATAACTATACCTGAGTAGTGAGGTTCAAGGACAAGGAGAAGCGCTGTACTGACAAACACCGTTAAGGCAGGCATTACACCGTACTTTATCGTATTCATTTTTTCGTAGTACAGGTTACCCCAACGGGCAAGGAAAAGAACTATTGCAAATTTAGAAAACTCCGACGCCTGAATACCGTAGCCCCCAACGCCAATCCAACGGTGAACACCCTGGTCTGACGGTAGCACAAGCACAAGCAAGAGGGCTGCATAGGATAATCCCAAAAACACACCTGCCCAACTGTGGAGTATGTGATAATCTATGTAGGAAATACCTATCATCAGTGTTACACCGATAGCGGCGAATAAAAGCTGTCTTTTCAGAAAATAAAGACTGTCGTCATTGTTGTAAAATGCAACAGGATAAGATGCAGAAAACATCATAATAAGACCGATAACAAGGAGCAACAGAATTATTATCAAAAATGGCAGGTCAATACCCATACCAATGGAAAATAGGGCATAGTGTTTTTTTCTTCCCTTTGGAGGAGTTTTTGATTTAGCCGTACCTCTTTTTTTATTGTAGCTGTTTGAGGCACGCTGTCGTTCTGACGACATTCTCTTCAAGGTTTGTGTTGACATTATGCTCCTCCTTTCTACTAATAAAATATATGATAAATCAAAGTCCTAAAATTACTAAGGCTGTGACAATTATGCCTACAACTACAGTAAATGAGCTGAAAACAACTACAATTTTTGTTTCGCTCCAACCACACTTTTCAAAGTGATGATGAATAGGGCTCATTTTGAAAAGTCTTTTTCCGTGAGTTAACTTAAAGTATGACACCTGCAAAATAACAGAAAGCATTTCAATAATATATACCAAAGCCATTGGAATAAGGATTACAGGCATATTCATTGCAAAAGCCATAGCGCAAACAGCCCCTCCAAGGAACAGAGAGCCTGTGTCACCCATAAATACCTTTGCAGGGTTAAAGTTCCAAATCAAAAATCCAAGGCATCCCCCTGCAATAGCTGAGGAAAGCACTGTTGTTGCAGGGCTTGACATAATGCTCGCAACAATCATATAGAACAATGCTACAAAAAATGTTTCCGAGCCTACAAGTCCGTCAATTCCGTCTGCAAGGTTAACTGCGTTTACAATGCCCACAATTACAATAACGCTGATTATATAATACACAATGGCAAAGCTGCCGAAGTCAACTGTTCCCAAAAACGGAATATAGGTTTTGCTACCGTAGCCGAAAAATGCGTTAACGGCTACATATGCAATGGCTATTCCAAACTGAAAGCCCAGCTTCTGCTTTGCTGTAAGTCCAAGGTTTCTCTTTTTTACAACCTTGATGTAGTCGTCCAAAAAGCCTACTGCACCGTACAAGAATGCCATAGCAAGGCTTACTATCATCATAAATACTTCTTTGCCAAAGGAGTAGCCTGTTGGCTCATAAATACTTCCAAAAAGGGCTAAACAGGTTGTGACAACCGCTGTTGAAACAACAATGGCGATAATAAACATTATTCCGCCCATTGTTGGAGTACCCTCTTTCTTTTTGTGCCAAGAAGGTCCGATATCCAAAATAGTTTGACCGTATTTAAGCTTGTGCAATGCCGGAATAAGAACCTTTCCCACTGTTGCAGAAATCGCAAATGCAATTACAGCCGCCAATGCTGCCCATATACCGTTTAACATTCAACTCACCTCAATTAATACTTCTTTTATTTTTATAAACTTAACAGATTATTGATTTCTTCAATAACCATTTTCACCGCTTTTTTGTCAGGGGATTCGCCCTTAATTACAATTTGATTATTCAAACCTAAAGTTCACTGTCCCTTCGTCAGTCCGCAATACCTGTCTGTGCCGCAAATGTTACCGTCACCACAGTACCCTCGCTTACCTTTGTACCCTCCGGCAAGCTTTGCTGGGTTGACAAAGCGTCGCTTGTGGTTGACGCACCCTTTACCGAAACATTCAGTCCGTAGGCTGCCGCCACACTGTTCACCTCGCTGAGACTGTACCCGATTAGGTTAGGAACCTCAACAGTTTCCTTTGCCGAGCTTTCGTCTGTGTAAAGCACAACTGTTCCTCCGTTTGGAACGGATGCACCCGCCTCGGGAACCTGAGCTATAACCTTTTCTCCTGTTCCCTTTATTACAGCCACCAAGTTATCACCCTGAACCTGTTGTTCAGCCTCGCTTGGTGTAAGACCGGCATATGTACCGGCTACGCTGTCGATATTCTCCAGCTCCTCGTCTGTATATTCTGTTTCAACCTCAAGGTAAGGCAAAACCTCCTCCATAATAGACGAGAACACAGGTGCTGAAACTATTGAGCCGTAGTAAGCACCGCCAACAGGTGTGTCGAAGAACATCAGCATTGCATACTTTGGATTATCCGCAGGAGCATAGCCGAGGAATGATGCGATATAGTCCTCCTCACCGTCATCGTTGGAGTCAACCTTTTTTTCCGATGTACCGGTTTTTCCTGCTACTCTGTATCCCGCAACATATCCTGCCTTTACTCCGCCTTGCTTGGAGTTTCTTTCAAGTATTCCGTTGAGAATGTCTGAAACCTCACTTGAGATTACCTTCCTTTTAACCTTTGTATCAAAGTTCTTGATAACATTTCCCTTGCTGTCCTGAATCTGCTTAACCACGTGGGGCTGAACAAGATTTCCTCCGTTGGCAACAGCCGAAACAGCGGTTATCATCTGAATAGGTGTGATTGAGAAGTTTTGACCAAAGGATGCAACTGCAAGGTCGGTTACAAGCATCGAACCGTCCTGGGAGAAGAATATGTCGTCACTTTCGCCGGGCAGGTCTATTCCTGTCAACTCAGAAAAGCCGAAAGCCTGATAATACTCCCAAAACTTTTCTGCACCAATCTTTGCGCCAATCTGCATAAATGCAGGGTTACAGGAGTTGATAACCGCCTGTTCAAAGGTTTGTGTGCCGTGACCGTTCCAATCGTGACAGTGGATTTCCCTGTCACCCACAGTCATTCCGCCTGAGCAGAAGAAGGTGTCGTCTGTGGAGATTACACCCTCCTCAAGTCCCATTGAAGATGTGATTATCTTAAATACAGAACCGGGATAATAGGTGTCGGCAATCGCCTTATTTCTCCATTGCTTTGTAAGTGCCTCACTAATGGCTTTATTCTTCTTTTTTTCGTCGGTTATTGCGTCAATCTCTTTCTTTGCTTCCTTATCTGCAATGGTGTATGGCTCGTTAAGGTCAAAGCCTCCCACAGTTGCCATTGCAATAATTTCTCCGGTGTTTACATCCATCATTATTGCACAGCCACGGTTATACACATTAAAGTCCTGTATATTTTGTGCCATATACTTTTCGCAAATAGCCTGAACAGTTTCGTCTATTGTGAGGACAATATTATTTCCGTCCTCTGCCTCAATATTCTGTTCATACTCAAAGGGCATATCCGCACCCCTTGAATTCCTTGCAGAAACAAGTCTGCCCTTTGTACCGGAAAGGTACTTGTTGTACTGATATTCAACTCCCTCAAGACCCTGGTCATCCGCACCGGTAAAACCGATTACGGAAGATGCAAGTTCGTTGTATGGGTAATATCTTTTGTAATCATCAAGCAAATCTATTACATTTTTGATGCCGTACTTTTCTTCAATTTTGTCCTGAAGCTTTAGGATTTTCTCCCTTTCTTCACTTTCAATCTTCCTTTTAACATTGACATAGTAGGAATTTTGCTTTGTTTCCTCTAAAACATCCTCATATTCAAGGTCAAGGATTTTTGCAAGATTTTCGGCAACATATTCCCTTTGCTCATCTTCCTTAAAATACGCAGGAGCCATTACAACCCTCCACACAGAGGCACTCTGTGCAAGAGGTTTTCCGTTTCTGTCGTAAATTGTACCTCTTTTTGCAGATATTTCTGTATCGTGGAGCTGTTGCTCAACAGCCTTTTGGCTAAGCTCCTCGCCCTTTACAATCTGCAAAAATGCAATACGGCAAGCTGCCGCACCAAAACCTAACAATATAATAATTATGAGCAGTAAGGCAGCCCTTCGGCTAAGTGTTTGGTTTGCACCCGGCTTTGGCTTTGACATTTTATCTGCTCCTTTCTTTTCAATAAATACGGAAAAAGAGTTAAGATTCACCTAATCTCAACTCTTGTTACCCTCTATAATCTTATTACATAACCCCCGCACTTATGACCACAGAGAGGATATTGCGTCTGCAATAGTATCAAAGATACTCTTATCAGCATCAGACACAACCTCTGCTTTATCTCCGCTGGATAAATCTACAAATTCCTTTTGGCTGTTGGAAGCCTTGTACATTCCCAGCTTATCCTGTGCATACTCCTCCACAATAGCAGTTGTGTACTTTGAGTCAACCTTCATCTGCATTTGAGTGTACTCGCTTTGTCTGTTCTCCAGCTTTTCCTGAGCATTAGCAATGCTTTGATTAAGCTCGGTAAGCTGTACCTGACCATAGATAATTGCGGCAACAACAGCCACAACAATGGCGGAAAGTGCAAAGCCAACAGCTAATCTAAGAGGATTGTGCTTGCGTCGTCTAATCTGTTCAATTTTTTTGTGTGGAATTTTAACCACTTTGCCCTTTTTCTTACGAACAGGCTCACGGTTATAGGAAAAATCCCTTGCGGTGCTGTCCATATCAAAGAACGATATATCATATGCATTATTGTCTTTTAAAAATGTCATACTAAACTTCCCTGCAATATCTTATATACGAAAAAGACAACAATCTACATATTGTGATACATAGGTTAGTTATCTCACCAAAAATTCAAATAAAGAAAAATAAAAAAATACTATATATATTTATTTGCAACCGTTTTGTAACACAATCGGTTGTGTTTTTGTAACATTGATTACACTACTGAAATATTTTACTACATATAGTGTGATTTGTCCAGTCAAATAATACAAAATTGTCATTTTACATAAATTTTTTCGCAAATTCTCAGCTTTGCGCTTCGGCTACGGGCATTATTTTCCAATTCAGAAATTTCAGCCTCTATTGGCTTGCGGTTTACAAGCCTTGCCTTTGGTGAATTTCCACAAACACACACAGGAAAGTCCTTTGGACAGGTACAGCCCTGACACCATGACGCCATTTTCTTCTTGACAATTCTGTCCTCTAAGGAGTGGAATGTGATTACTGCAAGCCTGCCACCAACGGCAAGCATATCAAATGCGTCCTCAAGTCCATTTTCAAGCTGGGTTAATTCACCGTTTACTTCTATTCTAAGTGCCTGAAAGGTCTTTCGGGCAGGGTGACCCTCTCTCCTCACCTTTTGAGGCACACTTGACTTTATAATTTCTGCAAGCTGAAGAGTGGTTTCGATTTTTCCCTCTTCCCTTGCCTTTACGATGCCTTTTGCTATGGACGGTGCGTACTTGTCCTCGCCATAGCGGTAGATTATATCTCTAAGCTCTTCATAGCTAAGGTTATTAACAAGGTCGGCGGCTGTTGTACCGCTTTGGCTCATTCTCATATCAAGGGGAGCGTCCTTGTGAAAGCTAAAGCCCCTTGACTCTGTATCAAGCTGATGTGAGCTGACGCCAATATCCAGTAAAACTCCGTCAACCTGATTTACGCCTCTGTCCTTTAACAGAGATTTCATATCTCCAAAGCAACCTTTGATTATTATGGAATTAGGCTCATCCTTAAACCTTTCCGTAACAGTTCTGATTGCGTCAGGGTCCCTGTCGATAGAAAACAGCTTACCGCACTTTAAATGTTTGAGAATTTCTGCCGAATGACCTCCACCGCCTGCTGTGCCATCAACATAAATTCCGTTTTCTTTTATATTAAGCCCCTCAATGCACTCCTTGAGCAACACGGGAATATGGTTGAAACTCATTTTGGCTTAAATCCTTAAAAGACTTAGAGCGTCGTCCAAATCTTTCTTCTTGTCGTCAATAAATCGGTCAAATCGTTCTTTGTTCCAAACTTCAATTCTTGTATCCATACCCACAACAACAGCCTCGCCCTCAATGGCACTGTCCTCACGCAGTTTTTGGGGCAACTGAATTCTGCCCTGTGAGTTAGGACTTACAAGGGTTGCGGCAGATAAAAGAACATACTGGAGCGCCAAAGCACTTTTAGCAGGAAGCTCACGGATTTGATCCTTTAGGCGGTTGAATTCTTCAACTGACATAATCTGAATATTGCTGGAAAAGCCGTTGGTAACATAAAATTCCTCACCAAGAGCCTCCCTAAATCTCTGTGGCAGAACAATTCTGCCCTTAGCGTCAACGGAATGAACCGACATACCCGAGAACATATTTATCTGCCACCTCCAAAATCAGAATAAAAATGACATCCATATATCACCCTTCAACACTTAGTGTCACGAATTGACACGGAATGCCACTTAACAAACACTATTATATACCATAGGTTAAAATATTGCAAGGAATTTGTAACAATTTATTCAACTAAATTTTACGCTGAATTAATTTTCTGACAAAATGAAGGTAAAAAATTATAAAAAAAAGCTGTGACGAATTTTTCACTCGTCACAGCCTAATTATTTTACATCATAGTAGGAATGGCATTTTGCAGGCTATACAGGTTTTTCATCACCTTATATTGCAGTTTATTGTTAATTGTCATAACTTTTATACCATCATAACCCTTGCACTCATAAATCATTTTTGGTGTTCCGCCCTTTGCGGGAACAGTAAGCAATGCTTGGCGTGTAATAAGGTCACTAAATGTACCTGTCTTTTCGTCGTACTCCATACCGCCCATAATGGCAGGAGATAAGTACACCTTGCCTTCTGCTATCTCCACAGTAACAAAATGGATTGAGTTTAATTTTAATCCTTCCTTATCCTTAAACTTACCATAAATATCATTCCATGTACAAAGCTGTATTGCCTTATTCTTTACGCCTGTTCTTTTGTAGAAAGCCTCTTTATTATTACTGTTCTTCTTACTGAAACAAACTGTATCACCGTCAACATAGTTCAGGTCGGTAATCTTTGTTGCCACAGTATTGATTTTGCCGGACTTATCAAGCCTTTTCAAATCCATTTTACTGTTTACAAAGTACAGATAATTCTTTGTAGAATAAGAATACTCCCCCTTATAGGTTTTGGTCTTGCCGGTTGCTAAATCGTAGGATTTGTTATTATAGTAAATTTTTCCGTTAAATATTTGTGCAAAAAATAAAATTCCGTCATCGGTTTTAATAAGTGTTTTTACCTTGCCGTCCTTATACCTGCAAATTTTTTCTCCGCACTGGAAGATTACACTTGAACCGTATCCGCCGATTAACGACACAATTAAAGTTTTACTGCTGTAAAGCTTTTTCTTGTTCTTTCCGTTTAAGCCAACCTGCATAAGGCAGTGGGATTTTTGGTTATTGGTATTATAGTAAACAGTATTACTCCTTACATAATACTTACAAGAGTAAAAATCAGAAAACTTTGCAAGAGTTTTTGTCTTGCCCTGTTTAGTTCTGTACTGGAGAGTTCCCTTGTCAAAACTGAACACAGAACCATTCTTTACTGCATAACTTCTATTTGTTGCAATATAGGTAGTAGGCGCCTTTTTAGTAGTTTTTGCAGATGTCCCTGTTACAGGAACAACAAACATTGTTATCAGCATCGCAAAGGTCAGTACTGCCGACATTAATCTTTTCATAAAATATTCCTCCTGTTAATTGCCCATTTATAAAAAATATGGACATATTTAACATTACTAAATGTTACATTCATTATACAATTTTTGCTATAAATAATAAATTAGCATTATCTTCAAAAAAACACATTTTATTTTGTTAAAAACATCAACCCATTTGTAACAAGTCATAGAAAATTAAGGTATTATTTGTCAAAATTATACAACTGCATTTTAGTTGTAAATTGTAGCACTACCAACCCACAATGTCAATATATAGAGCACAAATAAACCGCAGTAATGCTGACGCATTACGAGGATTTTTTGAGCAAGCTAACGGAAAATATGCATTCAAGATGTGCAAACAGCTTTCAGCGTGATTTATTCAGTGTTTCCCTATATATATTACTTTTTTATATTTAAGGTAGTATAATTCTAATAAATCTGCAAACCCGTATTACATTTTTACATATTTAACAAAAAGTTCACTATTTATACATTACTTATATTTACTTTGCTATTTCAAAGTGCTAAAATATGGATATAAGATAAAAATATACATTTATAATCAAATAAGGTGATAAAAATGGTTAAATAAGTTTTTGCAAAGTAAAATTTATTAATAAAAGGAGAATATAGAATGAAAAAACTATTATCAATTCTGCTTTCTGCATTAATATGTTTTTCCTCTTTGACAGGACTTACGGTTTTTGCAGAAGAAACCGAACCGGCAACAAAGCCGGATACACAGCCAACAACCACAGAACAGACAACCACAGAACAAGTAACCACCACAACTACACCAAAATCCACAATTCCGGGCGGAGCATATGTGACCTACAACCTTACAAATGTTACATCCTCAAATATGCAGGAGGAGGTATGGGGTTACTACGAAACAACCTTTTCACCTGAGCCGGGATATAAGATTAACTACATAAGTGTTAAACAAGGCGATAAGGATATGCCTGTTATCGACAACGGTGACGGAACATATACCTTTAAAAACGAGGGTGGTTTTACCGACAACCTGACTATTACAGTTAAAGCAAAGCCTTTCCCAACAAAGCTCTCTGTTACTGATATGAGCCTTTATGTATCTACATCAGATGTAATTGATGTTATTGACGGCACAGCAATAGAGTGGAAATCCTCTAACGAACAAGTTGCTACTGTTAAGGACGGCAAGGTTTTAGGAGTAGGTGTAGGAACAGCAAAAATCACAGTAACACTCAGCACATACGATCACCTTACCTGTAATGTTAAAGTGTTGGATTATGCCCGGCAACCACTTCCAAGTACAACACAGAAATTCTGTGACGCTGTAAATCAGTATATTATTGACTGCGGATTTGAGGAAATGTACTTCGTTGAAACAGATGAAAACGGTAACAAGGTAATGCTTACACCTGATAATATCAAGTCAAACAGTGGCATAAAAATATATTTGGAAACTACTAACTTTGCAATATTTAATATTAGCGGTGTTCTGACAGCTTGTTCCGAAGAAACCATTGAAGGTTACACCTTTAACTACAATACTACATTTACTAACGATAACCCCTGCGGTTATTGCGTGTACAAGAACAACAAAATTTACAGCATAAAGGACGCGGTAGATAAGGGTATAACAGACATTCGCACATTGGCATATGTAATCCCCGGTACAACAAAGGACGGTGTACCGGTAACTGTAAACAAGAATGAATATGCAAAAGTAGATTGTCCAATCAATTTCTCGTCAAACAAGTCAGCCGGTTGTAAAATCGGTAATAGATATACCACTACTATAAAAATGGAACCATACAACGGTCAAGAATTTATTATATATGATGTTTTTGTAATTATGAACAAGGACACCTTTGTTACACCAATAAGGGTTAATGAAAATACCGTTGTTGTTGACATTCCTTATGTCACAGGGGACATCGAAATAAAAATAAATGCTGAAAGCAAAACATATCCTACCGTTGGTGAAACGATGGGTTGCTTTGCAACAAATATGGAAAATGTATCTTACTACCTATGTGGTTGGAATTCTGATGAAGGCTACCTCTTAGAAGATCAGATTTTCAGCTGTGCTGTTTATCCTTTAAGATATAAAATTGTACCTGATGAGGGTTATGAGATAGTTTCTTTAACTGTAAAGGAACGAATTTTAGACAGGGATACAGGAGAATACACCATCCATACATATTCACCTGAAAAGACAGATAAAAATGAATATTTTGTATCCTTTAGTGTGGACGAATTAATATTTGAGGGCGAAGTGAGGAAAATTCCGGCAGAAATTTCTGCATCACAATTAAGCCTTAAGTACGGCGAAATTCAGACCTTAAAGGTTACTGACGGCACAGCAAAATCCTGGACAACCTCAAACAAAAATGTTGCAACTGTTAATAACGGCAAGGTGACAGCAGTAGGCAAAGGCACTGCAACAATCACCGCAACATTAACAACAGGAGAAAAACTAACCTGCAAGGTAACTGTTGTAAATTCACCAAAGCTGACATTGTCAAATGTTATTCTTAAGTCAGGTGGAGCTAAAACCATAAAAGCTGTTGGCGGTACAGTAAAGTCTTGGACAACATCAAACAAAAATGTTGCCACAGTAAAGGACGGTAAAATAACTGCCCTTAACAGGGGAACAGCAACAGTAACAGCAACCCTTACTACAGGCAAAAAGCTGACTTGCAAGGTAGTTGTATCAACAGCACCAAGGCTCACAAAAACAACAGTTAAGGTGAAAAAGGGCGGTACTGCGACAGTAGTAATCAGCGGTAAAGCGTCAACAATAGACAATAAGTACACAAACACAAAGATTGCAAAAATCAATTCAAAGGTAAGTACATCGGTACTAAAAATCAAAGGACTTAAAAAGGGAACAACAACCCTGAAAATTAAGGTAAACGGAGTGAAAACCCTTAATCTGAAAGTTAATGTAAAGTAAAAATGATGAGTCGAGGCAAATGTCTCGGCTCATTTTTTATATACAAGTTATCTGTTGCTTTAGAAAGCAAAAAATATGTATAATAGAAAAAAATAATTTTTGTTATAATGCAAAATAATGGTATTTAGAATCGTATTATAGGTGAAGGGAGGGGCATATGGAAATTAAAAACGGTACCGTAAAAGATTACGAAAATGCAGTTGATACATACTCGGATATGGTTTACAGAATTGCCTGTCACAATCTAAAGTCAAAGGCTGACTGTGATGATGTTGTGCAGGAGGTGTTCATAAAACTACTTCAATCCGAGATTAACTATGACAATGCAGAAAGGCTGAAGGCGTGGCTTATTAAAGTAACCATAAATAAATGTCGTGATACAAATAAAAGCTTTTGGAACAGAAAGAGAGTTGCCCTTGATGAGGTCACAGAGGCAGTCTGCAACGAAACAGAGCTTTCCATAAAGGATGAAATAAATCTCCTCCCCCAAAAGGACAGGAATATAGTCTATCTATATTATTTTGAGGAGTATTCCATTAAGGAGATTGCAGATATTCTCAATATGAAAACAGCGACAGTTGGATCACGATTAAGCCGTGCAAGAGGAAAACTGAAAATTTTGTTAGAACAAGAGGAAGGCTAAAATGAAAAAAGGTAATTATAAATCTATGGTAAGCAAAATTAGGCTTAGCGATGAAGAGAAAAACAACCTGAAAGGTCTTGCCAAAAGGGAATGTGTATCGGAGAAAATTGTGAAATTCGGAAATGTAAAAAAAGCTATAATTCCAACAGTTGCCGCTGTGCTGGTGTTTGCTTTGGTTGGATTGTTTTTTGTTGACGACAAAGGGAAAAGTGATGCCCAAAAAGACAATAGTTTGATTATCACTGCAAGTGCCGCAGAAGTTAGCACAAAAAAAGAGCCTGTTAAGCTGACAAAAGACAATCAGATTATTTCATACGACAACTATGTTTCCATAACAGAAAATGCGATTCAAAAGGGTAAAAACAAGACTAAAAACTATCATATGGGAATGAATGTAACCCTTGACTGTAAAGGCAAGGGTATAGAATATGTCACCTATAAATCAAATGACTTTGGGTTTATGCTGAACTACACAGAAAATATTAATGTAAACAGACCGGTAACTGATATAAACGGAAACAGTATCCCCGACATATTCGGATATGCAGGACTGACATCATTTTCGTACACACCAATATACTGCGATTTTTTCACAGTTCATTACAATAATAAGGAAAGCCGTCAGGTAAGTATAAATCTGTGGAAATTAATGGATATTGATAACAAAAAGGACATTGAAGTTCTTAACAAGTATCATTCTATGTTCTACGAATGTGACGAAAATGCAGATAAGGACGATCACCTGAGAAAATTTATGCGTCTTAACGGAGATTATGCTGTGGATAATGGACTGATAGATAAAAGTTCAAAGTACTATTCAGACAGCGACACAAAAAATCTTGAAAATACCTTTAACAGATTTGCAAACATCATCAAAAAAGCTGTGTCAGGCAGTGCTATTGAAGTAACAGTAAAATTCAAAGACGGCACATTTCAAAATTTTAAAATCAAGTTTTCCTACAACAATAAGGAAAAGGTCAAAAACGGCACATCAATAGGCTACGGAATTGACGACCACACAAATTGCTATTTCATAAAAACAAGCACCTATCAAAAATATTGCGTAGAAACAAAGCTTGTTCCCGTATAAAATACAATCCCTAATATTTTTTATTATTGTGAGGTTGATTATGAGAAAAATTATCATTTCCGTATTGATTGTTTTTACACTTATTTTATTTACAGCCTGTACTAAAAATGAAACAAAAAATAATGTTAGTGTAAGCAATGATAATAAGGTTGAGATAAATGATGATTTGGGAGATCATTATATTTTAAGTGATGATGACCAACCCTTCTATGTTTCAAGGTCAGATATGATGGCTTTTAATGGAGAAGGCTCGTACTGTTTTTTGAATGACTGCCTTTATTATACTCAAAATAAAAACACTGTGCCTGTATGCAACAAGCCGGACTGCGGACATATAACCAATGTTGATGATGGTAAAAGTGAATGTAACGCATTTTTCTCAAATGAAAGATATTATTACGAAAAGGGTTTTTCTTATTATAAAGACAGTATATATCTTTTAGGGCTGAGCCGGGAGTGTGACTTAGGAAGTAAATCGGATTTAACAGTGTCTATATATAAAGTCAGCAAGGATGGCTCTAACCACAGGGAAATATGTAAGTTGTTTAAAACAAGCGATATTAACAGTGTAGGAGAGTTTGCAGTACATAGGGGATATGCCTTTTGGACGGCAATAAACTCAAAGGGCAATTTTTGTATTTATAAGCTGAACATCAACAGCCCCCAATACAAAACTGAGATTTTCCGGTGTGAAGATAATACAGGCTTTATTTCACGGTTTGCCTGTGTTGGCAATTATATGTATTTTTCATACTCATACTCTGAAAACGAAGATTATGAAAACTATAAGGGAGAAATTTATCGCCTTAATATTAACACAGACAAAAAGGAAAAACTTATAGATACAAACAGTTGTTTTACTGTTTTCAATAACAAAATTTATTACTTTAAAGACAGAGATATAAATGCATATGATTTGAAGTCAGGTAAGATTTTTCCAATATGCCAAAACAAAGACAAATCCGCAATCGTAGTAAGTGACCATAATTACATATATTACACCAACTGGGATAACGGTATAGCAGAACCGGAAGATTATGTGTTGCATATTATTGATGAAGAGGGCAAGGTTATAAATGATGTAAATATTCCTGACTGTGAGTATTTTGTCGGCTCTGATGGTAGAAGACTATATATGGAAACCAACAACAGGGAAGTTCTTGGTGCTGATATTTCCCAAATTAATAGTAATGTTAAATGGGAAACTGTATTTACAATTTCCGATGATGGAGAAATAAATATAGGATAATTTGTTATGGAATTTAGAAGAGTAGTTTTTAATACCAAGACCTTGTTTTTATTTGTGTTTATCCTTGTAATAGGTGTTGGTTTATTTATTAATTCTCAGATGAAAAATGAAGAATACAGTGGTTATAGTATTGCTGAAATAAACACAGCAAGAGGAAAATTTGTAGATGAGCTTAAAAACTGTCGTCCCGAAAAGTTGGCTGAAACTGCTGCAAATAAACTTACATATGTAACAACACTTTGCGATTTGATTGATTTTGACAAAATGAAGTCTGATAATTACAAACAGTATGAAGAATTGTGGATGGAAAGTGAACAACAGCTCCGACAAGAAAATAAGAAAACTGCAAATTACTACGATAATAATAAAAAGACTATAAACGCTAACAGTCTATATGTTCAGCAGAAAGCACTTACAGAAATTTTAGAACAAATTGAATATATAGATAGCTATCCGGCTTACCTTGAAAGCATTAACGGCAGTGCAGAAAATATGAACAGCATCAGTATTTTCAAAACAGAGAACAATACTGTAAATGATAACATTGAAAAAACGGTGCAGGATTATTCCAAACTGAAAAATATAAAACTGTCTATAGGTATAGATGAACCGATTGTTTCAGTTGTAAATTCTGAACTGCCTAATTATTTGCTGATAGTTTTCAGTCTGTTCTTAGTTTTAATCTTTTTGGAAGAAAGAAAGCAAGGCTTGTGGACTCTGATATATTCTAACCCAAAGGGAAGACTGCACCTTGCCTTAAAAAGAGCAGGTATTCTTTCAATTATAACCGCTTTTGCAACTGCTGTTATGTACATATGTATGTTTACCACAGCATTTGCTATTTATGGCGGAACTGCGGATTTATCAAGGAATGTCCAGTCTATAGCAATGTTTAAAAACTTTGTTTTTCCAATGTCAGAGCTACAATTTATCGTCTTTTATATTGGTGTAACCGTATTAATGCAGATGGCACTTGCCTCTATACTTTGGTTGATTTTTGCTTTTATACAGAATATAACATTTGCCTTTGGCATAACCGGAATAGTTTTCGCAGGGGAGTTTTTGATATATAACTACCTGCCTTACCAAAACTATTTTTCATTATTTAAGTGTATTAACATATTCACCTTTATAAATCCGTCAAATGCAATTATAAAATACAGAAACCTTGAAACCCTTGGATTTACATTAAATATGTTTAGTCTGCTTATTACAGGAGCCATAATTTGTATTATTGTTTTCTCAACATTAGCGGTGATTTCCTCAACATTAAAAAGACCAATCAAAACCCCTGCAAAGATTGAAATTATAATATCAAGTCTTGTTGCAAGGATTAAAAATATTTATTGGCTGATGATAGAAAGGCTCACTGTTATTGGTTATGAGCTGTATAAAATTCTTGTTATCCAAAAAGGCTTTATAGTGGCTGTTGTTTTTTTGTTTATCCTTTTTAACTCTGTTAATACCGATACAATATATTACGGTGCCACTGACAGTGTAGTAAATAGCTTTTATGAGAAGTACAGCGGTAATGGTATAAATAATGCCGAAGTCTATGTGAAAAATCTGGCAACAGAAATAGAGGCGGTTGATAAAGAATATGCAAAGGCTGTAAGTGACTATAGAAATGACAAAATCACAGGTGAAGAATACCAAAGCAAGGAAATGAAATCCTTAGCTTATGACAGCAAAAGAGAGGCTCTTGAAATTTTAGAGGAAAGGTTATCCTACGCAAAGGAAAATGATGTATGGATTGTGAATCCACAGGGATATAGCGAACTGTTGGGAAAAGGGGGCTACGCTCAACAAACGAAAAATGCAATCATATCAATTTTCGTGTTAATCATTTTGTTAAGCGGTGTATTTGCATATGAGAAAAAATCCAATGTTTATTATACTATGAAAGCTACATATAGAGGACGGAATTACATATTCAGAAAAAAGACAGCAGTGGCGTCAATTGTTGCAGTGTTTATCTGGCTTGTTACAGGTGCAACTGATTTTTACAGAGTGTCGGTCAACTATAATCTCGAAAATCTCACAGCACCTGTTAAAAGTCTGATGTTTTTCAAGGAATTACCATTTCAGGTTTCTATAATGACCTATTTGATTTTGGTGTATTTAATAAAGCTTGTTATGATTTTATGTGTAGCGTATATTATTTGTTTTATTTCAACGGTTACAAGATATGAAGTATGTATTGCAGTATCAACACTTGTGTTGGTTGTACCGTCACTTTTGTATAGTTTGGGTATTGATATATTCAAATATTTGTCCTTGTCAATCCTCGTTTCTGTTTCAAAATTGTTAGGAGAAAGCACAAGCTTTGTCTTTGTTATTCCAATAGCCTTAGTGATGCTTTTGGGAATAACAGGATTAGTGTTTTCAAATAAAAGGTGGTGTGTAAATGGAGCTTGAAATTAAAAATCTCAGCAAGTGTTACGGCAAATATCAGGCACTAAGTAATATTAATATAAAGCTTAATGAAGGGGTTTATGGTCTTTTAGGTGCAAACGGCGCAGGAAAAACTACACTTATGAACCTTATTACAGACAATGTAAGAAGAAACTCCGGTGAAATCCTTTTTGACGGAACAGATATTTTAAAGTTAGGGAAAGCCTTTAGAAAAGAACTGGGATATATGCCACAGCAACAGGGCTTTTACGATAAATTTTCATCCAAAGCATTCCTGCTTTATATGGCAAATCTGAAAGGCATATCAAGAAAACAAGCAAAAGAAGAAACTGACCGTTTGCTAAAGGTGGTTAATCTTGATAATGTTGCCCACAAAAAAATCGGTGAGTTTTCCGGAGGAATGAAACAGAGGGTTTTACTGGCTCAGGCTTTGCTTGGTAACCCAACGGTGTTACTCCTTGACGAGCCGACAGCAGGACTTGACCCAAAGGAAAGAATACGAATAAGAAATTTTATAAGTGAGATAGCCGAGGACAAAATAGTCCTAATCTCCACCCATGTTGTGTCCGACATTGAGTTCATAGCAAAGGAAATTATCCTGCTGAAAGAGGGCAAACTCATATCCCACAACACCTGTAACAGCCTTACAAAGGAAATAGAAAACAAGGTTTTTGAAGTGGAAATCGAAAAGGAAGAATTAAAGTATTTCCAGGAAAACTACCGTGTGTCAAATCTATTCCACAGCGGTGACAAAATAACAGTGAGAATAGTAACCGATACACCACCAAAAAATTACGCACCAAAACCAGTACCCCCAACCCTTGAGGACTTGTATTTGTATGTGTTTGAGAATTGAAAATTCTTTGTGATGTGATTTAGTAAGTAATTCTCCAAAATATTGTAATATTCAAAAAACAGGCAAAGATGAAGCGAATTCATCTTTGCCTGTAATGTTTTACAGTATTATTAGGGAAACACTGATTAAATCATTTACATCAAAGGTGCAAAAACTTTTAGGAGAACTCCTATCACCTTTCGGCTGAATTTTACCTTTCTTTGTGAGCGGGGTGTTATCTCAACGCACTTTGAAAGAGTTTCTCTATAATCCTGTTCAATATCCGTTATACAGTCGGTTTTATGCAAATAGGTGGCACACTCAAAGTGATGATAAAGGCTCCTGTAATCCATATTGATTGTGCCAACAACCGCCTCCTTATCATCGCTGACAAACACCTTTGCGTGAACAAATCCCGGTGTGTATTCGTATATTTTCACTCCTGACTCCAGCAATGAGGCATAGTGTGTCCATGCCAAGCCATGGGCGGCTGCACTGTCAGTCACTCCCGGCAGAATAAGAGAAACTTCCACTCCACGCTCGGAAGCGAATTTCAGTGCTGTTTCCATTTCGTTATCCATTATCAGATAGGGCGTCATAATATGCACATACTTCTGTGCCCTATTCAAAATATCCATATAGATACGCTCACCCACCTTGTCCTTATCCAAAGGGCAGTCACCATAGGGAATAACATATCCTGAAGTATTGTTAGGTGCAAAAGTTGGATAATCCAAATATTTTTGGAACTCAGGATGTTTTTCATCAATGTTCCAGCTCTGCAATGACATCAAGGTAAAGCTTTTTACAGCATCTCCCTTAAGCATAACACCTACATCCTTCCAATGGCCGTATTTGCTGTTATGATTTATGTATTCATCTGCCAGATTCACCCCGCCTGTAAAGGCGGTGTGTCCGTCAATCACCATAATTTTTCTGTGATCCCTATAATTATAATGGGTAGAGAGAAAGGGAGTCACAGGTGAAAACATTTTGCACTTTATACCCAGTTCCTTCAACCGCTTTGGATAATCGTGTGGCAGTGTTGAAAACTCACAGGTGCCGTCGTACATTACACGAACCTCAACTCCCTGCTTGGCTTTCCGAGCCAAAATCTCCAATAGTTTTCCCCACATCAGCCCTTCATCTACAATAAAGTATTCCAAAAATATAAAATGCTCCGCCTGTTCCAGTTGCTTAAGCATCTCTTCCCACATCTTTTCCCCCAATGGGAAATATGTCACATCGGTGGTTTCATAGACAGGATAGCACCCGCTACGCCCCAAATATCGGGTAAGTGCTGAAACCTCAGGAGCCTCCTTGTCCAGCTTTTCCATCAGCTTATGGGATTGGGGAATACTCTTTCTTGTATGGTCAATCAGCCAATTCATACGCTTTTTCAGGGTGCGATTCCCCAAGTCCCTTTGAGTGTACCAAAACAGCAACGCACCGAATACGGGCAACAGCATAATAACCATCATCCAGGTAAGTTTTGCCGATGCATCCATACGACTGTTAATGAGATACAGCACCATAACCGCCATAAATAGTATCATTCCGCCATAGATATGAGGGAGAAACTCTGCAAACCAATAGAATACACCGAACATAACAAAAATCTGAACTGCCAACATCAGCAAAATCAGTCCCAATCGGCTGAAAATCAGATGAAACAGTCCTTTCTGCCCTTTTTTCAGCAGGGTCAACCCCTGGTTAGATTCTTCATTCATTACACACACCACCATAAGTACAAATCATTATTTGCCAATACTAATCATTCAGCTTTCCACCTTTTTAATGTAGGGAAAAGCTTTTCACAATGCTCTTTCATTTCTTCATTTGTCATTCCTGCCTGTGAACCGTATTGTGAACACATTTCTATGTATTCTTCCATTGTCACCTTGTCAATAAATTCACCTTTTTCGTAGCAGTATTTACAGTAGTCGTTATTTATTTTTCCATCCTTTTCTGTGCCTAATTGTTCATTAGATGGAATAGGCATACCGCAACTTTGACATATTTTATCCATTTTGCACCTCACATAATTCTTGAATCCATATTAAAAATAAGCTTGTATGTATTTTCTGACTTTTTCCATGTTGAAGTAATATGAAATGTACCCGCTAAGTCAGAATTTCTTTCATCTGTTACTGACATTGAAAGGATATAACCCCCTCCTATTCCTATACAGTTAATTTCCTAAAAATATCATATCATTTTAGTAAATGTTTTGCAATTAATTTATAGAATAGACGATATATTATATACAAAGAAGAAACACTATTTCCTACAATAGTATCTTCTACACCCTCCCTAAAAACAGTCCACCGGACTGTTTTCTTTACTCCGATTGCAACATAGTCGTTTAGCGTCGTGCATAAATGCACTTCCTCAAACTCCTTGTTGCGGCTCTTCCTCGTACTCCCTTCCTCCGCCACCGGCGGCGGTCGTACTCGTCACCTTCGACTCCTGTCACCTCGTTGCTTGTTTAAAAATTAAAACAGGTAATGCCAATGCATTACCTGTTTTAATGGTCGAGGTGACAGGAGTCGAACCTGCGGCCTCTGCGTCCCGAACGCAGCGCTCTACCAAACTGAGCCACACCTCGTTGCTTATTTAAAATCAAAACAGGTAATACCATGGCATTACCTGTTTTAATGGTCGAGGTGACAGGACTCGAACCTGCGGCATCTTGGTCCCAAACCAAGCACTCTACCAAACTGAGTTACACCTCGTTCTTATTTTCGTGCCTGATTATTATATAATAAGTTATGGTAAATTGTCAATAGCTTTTTGAAAAATAATTACATAAAAATATATTATTTTGTGTATTTATTTGTTTTACCGTTTTTATTGCGGGTAATATCAGGGAAAACATCACATTGGACGGACAAATGTACGGAATATTGATTTTGCATCTTTCGTATCTATTCCCTTTTCCATTGCACTACGCAAGGTTTCTCTGTCCTTTTCCCATTCTTCTACCTTATCGGTGACGAAAAACAGTCTTAACTGCAATTTTCCCTCTTCTGTTACAGAATATCTGTACAGGTATGTGAATATGTTTTCGTCCTCTTCCATTTTTAGGAACGGTGCAATATTAATATCTTCGGGGACATCTCCGCTGTCTGCCTCTTGAAGTTTTAGCAGAAAAGATTTGTCGTTATATTTCTCGCAAACATCCTTTGGGTATCCCAAAATTTTCAGCCTTTTTCCTGCCTCTTCCCTTTGCAGTTTGTTAAGATTCTTATCCATAATTACTTCCTTTCGCAAAACACCAAATATCTGTCAAATCCACCATTACCGTTAGATATACAAGTCATAAGGATAATCATGTCCTTACCTTTCTGAATATATATATCGCTTGCTTCATTTGGCTTTATTACCTTTGTACTTACAACCTTATAAGTCATTTTTGACCAATAGGTTCTTACATTAATTTTGTCATTGATTTGCAAATTTCTGATATCATCAAAAAATATTCTGCCAACATAACCGGTATGACCGGCAAGTACCGCATTGGTGTCCTGACCGCCTATAGGCAGAGAAGTATATGTTAAATGAGCTGCACCGTAGCTCAGGTGATTTCTTGCAGTGCCTAAATATATAGGCAACTTCATACCGATTGTGGGAGCTTCCAAATATCCATACACACCGTCAAAAATTCCATACTCGCTTAATTTTAGGCTTGGCTGTTCATAAGAAAGGGAGTTAGTCAGCTTTTCCCACTGATGTTTTTTTAGCATATTGTTATACTTAATACTGTCTTCCTTTAATCTTTTAATATCAACATCATACACTACCTGTGTACCGTCAGCAAGGCAACCGTTACCATCTACCTCTCCGTTCTTTTTTGCATCAGAATAGGAGCCTTTTCGTGGGTGTTCTGCCCTTGTTTCAAAATCATCAGAAATATTCCTCGCTACATATTTTCCATAAGTATTTGAAACCTGCGGAAACAACAATAAGCCGATTCCTGTTACAAGAAAGAATGTGGCAATTATCACCATAACCCTGCGAGCTTTTTTACTTTTCATCAGTCTGTACCTTCTTTGTTTTGGCTCTTTTGTTATTCTTTCTGACTATTACAATTACAATAATTATAACCACAAGGACAAACCCAACTATAAATAAACCGGCAACCCAATATGGAATTTTGCATCCTAAGAAATAGAAGCACTTTTCAAAGGGAGCTTGTTTTACCTCTTTAGCTTTCGCTTGTTCTTCCGGTATATATTTGGTCCTAACACCTCTTACAAGCAATCTGTGGGTGTTGACACCGTAAGGAGTACAGGTTAATAGCGTTACATAGTCCTCGTAAGGAATAATACGCAAATTCTCGGTTTCTTCCGGCAGAACAACCTTGATTTGGTCAACCTTATAAGCAAGAGTCTTGTCCAAAACCTTTATGTAAAAAATATCTCCCTTTACAAGGTCAGTTAAGTTATCAAAAAAAGTTTGGTCAGGAAATCCTGTATGAGCAGATATAACCGCATGGGTACTTTTGCCACCAATAGGCATTGAAGTATTCCGCAAGTGGCCTGCACCGTTTTCAAGTACTTTTTTGCTTGAACCATGATATATGGGTAAATTAACATCAATTCTTGGCACTACAACATAGCCAATAAGACCTTTTTCGTCAACATTAAGCACATTATTATATCTTGCGCCAATAGCCTTGTATGCCTTCTCATCAAAAGGGTCGGTGATGATTGATGTTGCCGTAAGGCTTTTGTTATATTTCTTTGCATCATTAAAAAAATTGGAATAGTCCTCTTTCTTCATTTTTTTAACTACTTGGGTATAGTCATTCATACCTTCACGAAACTTTGAATTGTTAATCATTGAGCTAACAAGAGGATAGCTCATTATTCCAAGACCAATTACAAAAATTAATATTATTGCGATTATCGGGAGTTTCTTTTTCATAAATATTGTCCTTATTCTCACTCTTATACTAATACAATTATAAAATACACCAGTAATAATTGCAACAAAAATATGGGATGCAGTTTCCTGCACCCCAAATAGATAAATAAAGTTAAGGAAACACTGATTAAATCATTTGCACAGATTGTACAGTCAGATTTTTTGTCGGTATGTTCAAAAAAACGCAGGAATACTGACGTATTGCGAGGATTTTTTGGGCATACCGGCAGAAAATATGCGTACAAGATGTGTAAAGTGATTTATTCAGTGTTTCCTTAATAAAGGTTATTTGCGTATGTCAAAATTATTTATTAGCTTTCTTTTTCTTAAGAATAACAAACATTACACCTGCAAGTGCGATTAGAGATGCACCGCAAATTGTGAAGATTGCTGTACCCATACCGCCTGTCTCCGGAACAGTCAGTTTAATGTTTTTGATATTCCTTGTAACAACTGCTAAATCGTTATCAGTACTGTTTGCAAGAGCAGTCAGCTCATACTTAGCCTCATTTGCACCGGCATTTGCTTTTTTAGAAATTGTTGGATCGATAACGATTTCTGTCCAAGCAGCATCACCTGTTGGCAGAACATATCCTTCCGGAGCAACTGTTTCTTTCACATAGTATGTACCATTAGCAAGCTGAATCTGTGTGTTTGCATTCGCATTCGTAAACTTCACAAGACCGTTTCCGTCTGATGTAGCTGTTGCAATCTTTGTCAATTTGTCAGCCTTGTATAATTCAAATTCTGCACCGGAAAGGTTAGCTGTGCCGTTGCTGTTTGTCTTAACTACCTGAATGTTGAAAGCAAACACCTGAACAGTAGGACCCTGCTCAACTGCCTTAGCATCGTCATTAGCATAATCAAGACAAACCTGGTTGTCGTTAGAAGTTTTACCTACTGTAGCATTCTTGTTAACTGTGGCATTAAATACAACTACCATTTTCTTAGTTGCATCATAAATGTTCTTTACATAACCGTCTGCTGTATCAGCTTTGAAGTTTACAGCAAATGTGTATGTATTATTATCACTAGTTGCGAAAGGAACATCTACTGTATATTTATCAGCACTAACAAGGGTGTTTTCGGAAAGTGTACCAGCTGTGTAGTAAACCTTTACAGAGTCCTTATCGAATGTAAGACCTGCGTCCATCTTGTCGACAATAGCATATTTCTTTAGCATAGCGTCTGCAGAACCGGGGACATTAGCTTCAAGCTTAAATTCAACTGTGCTACCTACACCTGCTGTTGCATATTTTGCGTTTACATCTGTGTTGTCAACCTTTGTGATTGTCTTGTCAAGAACGATGTCCTTTGTGCTAACCTTAGAAGCCAGGTCAACTTCGCCAACTGCAACCCACTCTCTTCCGTTATAATTAGGAAGAACAACAATAGAGTCGTTAGCCTTTGTAGCAGTACTCTTTGCTACCGGGTGAATGTAGTAGATACCTGCTGATAGTTGTCCATTACCGCTTTCACTGCTATATGTAATAGTATCTGTTGTGGCATCCCATTGCTTAACAGGTGAGCCTAAAGAGCTTAGATTAGTCTTACATTTAGAGATAAGAGTCTGTGTGTTAGCGTCAGTACCTTCTGCCTTAATCGCATTAGCAACCTCTGTCGGAATACCGGTAGCAGGTGTAACTGCACCTGTTGTTGTATTAACACCGGCAATTTTGTAAATATCAAACCTAAACTTACCTACAACAGAACTATCGCTTAGCTTAAATGTTACATCAGTTGAGGCGTTCCTTGTTGCACTGGCTCCGAAAGGAATCATAAGTGCCATTGTTGCAACTACTAAAAGAATTGCAAAAATTTTCTTAATTGAATTTGTCATTTTCATTTTCTCCTTTTTCAATAAAATATATGTAATTTATTTTATACCATGTTTACCTACAGGAGCTTTTGCTCTTGTTTTTTTCTTTCTCAACATATATGCACAGGCAAGAACTGTGCCTACGCCAAGAACTAAACCACCATACAACAGGAAGTTGTGTTGCATTAAGTAATCAATACCGGTACTTGGAACTGCGATTAGTACATTTAATGCTGCAAACGAATGTGTGTAAATATTATTTGTATCGTCATAGGTTGCACCGTTAAAACAGAACCACTCCTGATTTGTTGACAGTGTATAACCCTCAGCGGCAGCTGTTTCTACAACATAGTACCACTGATAATTTTTAGCACCACTGATACCGTTGCCGTTTTCAGCAAAAATATCCAAATCGCTAAATGTAATTTCGCCGTTTTCATCGGTTGCCAATGTTTGAATTGGGTTGTCATTAGTACCGGGTGTAACATTATTACCGGTAACCTTGTAAAGGCTAAATTTAGCACCTTTGAGCCTTATAGCATCATCAGGAACTTTACCGTCATTGTTAATTTTGTCAACCTTTAGAACAGTAATTTCACCCTTGGTGGAAACATTTTTAAAGGTTGGAGTATCGGTTGCGTTGCCATCAACCATAAATGATTCATAGTCAAATGTGACAGAGTCGCTGTTCTCTGAATCATCAATGTAATCGTTAAGATTTCCCTTGTAATAGGTTGGCGTTACGCTAAGGGTATTGTCGTTATTTCGGCTTACTACAACCTTTAGGATAATTGTATCACTGTCAGTCTGATAGTCAGTGTCGTTTACGCTTCCCTCTGTGATTTTGTAAAGGTAAGTACCCTCGTTGTAATATGAAATACTTGTAAATCTAACCTTGCCGGGAGTTTCTGACGGAATCTTTGTTTTCTTATCAACAGCCATTCTCGATGTGTCCCGTGTTTCACCATCGCCAAGTTTTATTGACCCCATACCCTCTAAGGTGAATGTGAATTTTTCACCATAGTAGTTTTCACCGTCAAGAGTCTTTGTCACAACAGGAGTGTACTCTGCCGGTTTCTTAAGGTTTGTAAAGGTGTGTTGGGCACTTTCTTTGCTGAGAGTTCCTTCAATTACATCCGTTAAGTTGGTGTATCCGTATGAATCTTCCTCAACAATCTGATAGTCAACACCCTGTGGAATACCCCTGAATACATAAGGATTATTTTGACTGATTGTTCCTGTTAATCCGTAGTCCTCGTATGTACCGTCGTTATCAAGGTCAACAAGTAGCTTTACAGTAAATTCTGTATCGTCATCGGAAAGATTATTATTATCCTTATCAACAACTGTTTTTTTAACGGTAATATTTTTTGTAAGTACTGTGTTTACATATGACAACAGCATATGTGTAGAAAGCATTTTGTCCTTAGCCGAGTTGAAATATTGGAAAGATGCAGTTTCGCTAACGCCTGAAAATATAGGATTGTCAGTGGTTGCTTCGGAGTCCTTTGAAATGTCGTAAAGACTCCAAGAAGGACTGTAAGCAATTTTACTTCTGTTGCTTGTCTTAATCACACTTTGTGTTGTGTCCGGGTAGGTGTTAGTAAACTTTGTGTATGTAGTGCCCTTTGTGTCAGAGGAAGAATACTCCGGGCAGGTATTTTGTCCCTCGGTATCTCCGTTCCACACACTGCCGGCTGTAATATAGTTACTTGTTAGTTTTCCGTTATCATCAGCCACATAAAACTTAAACCTGTTGTATATGCCGGTTGCAGTTTTTCTTGCTATGGTAAATGTAGTTGTGGTGTCGGAAATTGGGTAGTAGTAATATGTTTTTCCGTCAACCTTATAGGATGACATCAAACTGTAATTAGAAGGTGTTTTACCGTCATAATTCTGTGCTATTGCAGGAACAGCACCGCTGTCACCGAACCATGTACATCCTGACGGGTCAAAGAAAAGCAGTCTGTCTTGGTTTAATGTAACAATTGTATCCTTTGGAGAGTCATTCTCGGTAACCTGAATATACGAACCGGGAACAAACTGTTCGCTGAAAACAGCACTGTCGCCGTTTGCCAAGGAGAATGACTTACCGTCTGTAACAGCATAGTAGCTGTGTTCGTCTGTGCTGTCGTTGAAGGTATAGTTTTTGTTTGAAATATCTGTAGGAACACCGTCCAAAGCAGGTGCGTTCTTTACTGCATAGCCAAAGGAATCTAAATTCTCAACCTTGTCAGCAAGGAGAGGGTTAACTTTCGATGCGTCAACGGTTTTAGTTACCTTTAGGGAGTCCTTTGCAGGAACAAAGTTAAAGCCAACACTAAGGTTTGACTCAATCATACCTCTTTCCATATAGAAAACTGTAAGAGTATGCTTTACATTAGGGTTCTTATTGTCAAATTTTGAAGTACCCAAAGCATAGGTGCTTGTTGTGTTTGCATTGTTTGCAAAAAGCTGTGGGAACTCTGCTGAATATTCGTAGCCTGAAACAATTGTGTCTTCAACATAATTCAAAGCGTTTTCTTTATCTTCCTTGTAGGAAGTGTCTATTTTGTTTACATATGACTTCCTTTTGGCAAAGTCAATTAATCCATTGGACTTTTTGTGGTCACCGCCCATATCAAGGACAAGTACTCCGTCAAGATATACCCAAAGGTCGTCGTCACCGGAGAAGGTGAACTGTGTATTCTCTTTATTTGCGCCACTGCCGATTGTGCCGTTTTCACCAAGGGTAAAGTCAATGTCAAGTCGCATACCAAAGCCAAAGTCATAGGCATTTCCGCTATGCTCGGTTGAACGGTCAAATGGGAAAAATCCGTATCCGTCACCGTCACTTGAAAATCCGCTTAGTGCGTCCTTAACCTTGTTTTTGTTGTAGGCATAGTTCATTGTGTACTGGTTTGTGGAGTAACCGCTAAAGTAGCAGTTATCCTTACCGTTGTTACTGTCAAACTCAAAGTAGTCGTTGCCCTTTGCAGTCTGGGACTTCCTCATTGGGAAAGGCGAGTTAATGACTGTGCCGTATCCGTTTTTTGTAAGCCAGTCCGCATCAAAGTAAGGGAGAGTAACTCCGTTTGCAGTAAGCATACCGTCACTGTTAAGGGTGGTGTCAACAAGAGCAGAAACAGAGCCGTTGACTGTGGATAATGTTGCCATTGAGTTGTTTGGTCTAATCTTAAATTTTTGAAGAGAGCTGTCACCTCTGCCTATGTAACCGTTTGACTGACCGTTAAAGTCACCGAAATAAAGAGGATATTTCCAGTTACTGTTCTGTAAGCTATACGCACCCAAAGCCTTGTTAAAGCATTCAAAAGGCTCACGGGCGGCAGCCTCGTTGCCGTTTTCAACAGACCTGTAATAGCCTGTCAGACTACTGCGCCAGCGTCCGTTATTCCTTATTTCCTCGTCCATATAGTAGTCATAGAACGAACCGTTTACAGAAATAATCTCAGTACCGCTTGTTTGGTTTTCAATGCCAATATTTGCATTGTGCACTTCGGAATCTGCGGTGTTTCCCTTGGTAATTTCAGCAACCCCACCGTTTCCTGATATTCTCTGTGTGATTTCAAGACGGCTGTCACCGCTGTACTCACAGTAGAGCTTTACATTAAGGGTAATTGAACCTGAGGTAGCAATACACTGGATTTGGTCATTATTTTTGTTTGAAGTGCTAAGTGCTGTTGCCACAGTAGCGCTATCCTTAAAGTAATAACCATTGGCAGAGTAGTCGTTACCGTCACTGTTATAAACCTTGAACTGGTAATTAGTTTCGGAACCGGTAAGCGTAAAAGTGCCGGTATAGCAGTTGCCGTCATTGCTTGTCAGTTTCCAGTCGGGGTCACTCTTTGCCCAGTTGTTGAAATCACCTATAAGATGGTAATCACAATCCTGTGGAAGTTGTGCACCGGATTCTACTAAGTCTGAATTAGCGCCGGTATCCGCATTTTCTGTATTTACAGCAATAACAGAAATGCTGGATATAGCAGTCATAAATGCCAAAATAACAGCAGTTGATGTCCTTGCCATTAATTTTGTCAACTTACCTTTTTTCAAAATTGTTCTCCTTCCTAAAATTTTGTTTTGTTATATGTTCTTATATTAAATATGTACTATTAAATTGTTAATAGTATATAAATAAAACATTGTAATTAAGTCTATCATAAGTACAAATAGAAATAAATGGTAATCATAGCCAAACTTTATGTTAATATTTTGTTAATATTTTGTTCATATTTGCAACGAAAATAAATACTTCACAAGTAAAATGGTTATTTTTATAAAACTTATACAAAAAAATGTGGTGGAAATATAGGCGAGGTAGTCCTCGACAAGCCGGAAATGGCAGAATGAGAGGGTATCCTCGGAATTGCAGAGAAAACTATATGCAAAAAAGGACGCACCCATATGGGTACGCCCAAATTTTATTATTTTTCTATTTCAATTTTCTGCGAAATCAGCCTGTTATGACCAAGAACCTTCAAGGGGTGCTCCCCAGCCGTCGCCCCAGCCGGTAACTGTGTAGGTTGAACCCGAGCCGAGGAATAAGTCGTCAGTTTGATTCCAAACATATTTAACTGTTGCACCCTCTTCATCCCACTTATTCTCTGTGGAGGTGCCGTCAAATCTTACAAAGATAATATTCTCCATACTGCTTGGAACAGTAACCTGTCCGTTAACTACATCAAACCACATATTGTTTGTGTCTGTCCAACAGTATGCAGCCCATCTTTCTTTACCATTGTCAACATTTGATACAAAGTTGACTGTAATTGAACCGGAAGGATTTGTGGGTGATGTTTGTGTGCTTGTAGGTACGGTAGCTGTTGTAGAAGTTGTTGTTTCTGTAGGAATTGTAAATGTTGGTTTTTCATCAGAGAAAGAGCCGCCAACAGGGAGTGAAGTGATGTACTTTGAAACATACTTTTGCAGAACAGTTGCGTCCTGAACATCTATTCCCTCGTCACCGTTAACATTTGCCGCTTTCTTTCCAACATCACTTAAGGAGTCGTTAGGATTGCAAATATACTTTTGGATAGTTGTTACATCTCTAACATTGATTAGTCCGTCCTCGTTAGCATCTCCGTAAAGGTGAGTTGATGGAATTTTTGTTGCAATTAATGTAATCTCTGCGTTGCCGTTGCGGGTAAAGTCGATTGTACCTGTTGCAGAATTGTATGCAGTTGATGTGACATCTGCACCGCCTGTAACAATCTTTACATATGCAATCTCGTATCCGTCCTCAGGAACAACTGTCTTTGTAATTCTTGATGTTGAACCTGCCAAATCCTCGTATGCTACGCCGTCAGCAAAGCCCTTGATTTTTGTTGTATTCCAAGTAACAGTTCCGTTAGCCGGTGTAGAAGTAGTTGGAACAGTTGTAGATGGTCCCTGAATATTCTTTTCGTTAAAGGACGCCAAGTCAACAAGCACCATTGCTGTTCTTCCCGGAACAGAGATGGTTGTGCCTGTTACAGTACCCAAGTTCTTAAGACCTGCACTTGAACCGTTAACTATTGTTGCCCAAGAGGTTGGAAGTGTTGTACTTGCCTTTAGTGTTACAGACTGAGTAGAGGCGCTGTTGTTTGCAATAACAGCAACTGTTCCCCACTCGTTAGCGGCGTTTGCAGTTTTGTTTTGCATTGTGTATGCAATTACGGAGTTTGAGCCTGTAAAGTATGACTGTCCGACAGATGTGTTTGTTCCGTCTGTAAACGGACTGTAAACCTGTCTGATTAATCTAAGACCCTTGTAGTATTCCCTAAGGCTTGAATACTGTGAAATTCGTGTCCAGTCAATTTTGTTTACAGCGTCACCTGTGTTGTAGGAGTTCTCGTCACCTCTTTTGGTTCTTGCAAATTCTTCACCTGCCTGTGTAAAGGCAACTCCCTGTGAAGTGAGAACAAGAGCCGCAGAAAGTTTGTTCATTGCAAGGAATGTTCCGTTGGAGCCGTTGTAATCTGTGCTTCCCTGTGAATACAAAATCTTATCCCAAAGGGTAAGGTTATCGTGACAGGAGTTGTAGGTTACTGTCTGGCTTGGAGCTTGTGACCACTTACCAAGAAGTGATGATGTATGAGCCATACAACCGGCTTTAACATCTGCTGTGCTTGAGGTTGAACCCTGAATAAAGCCTGATGATTTGTCGCTTGTGCCACCCTTCAGGGCATTTCTCATCTTATCGTTAAAGCATCCTACTCTTGGATTTAGCTTGCTTGCATTATCCATAACAGCAGCAGAGGAATTTGCAATACCGTTTGAGCCCCAGTCAGCCATCCAAGGCTCACCGTACATAATGATTCGCTTGTCAATCTTGTCAAGCTCTGTACGGATTTTGTTCATTGTTGTATAGTCGTGACAACCCATAAGGTCAAAACGGAAACCGTCAATATGGTACTCGTTTGCCCAGTATTTTACAGAATCAATCATATACTTTCTGTACATTGTTTTGTCAGATGCTGTAACATTTCCGCAGCCTGAGCCGTTAAGGAATGTACTTCCGTTCATTCTGTAATAGTAGCCGGGAACAGTGTTTTCAAATGCAGAGTCGCTTGTGTTGTAGGTATGGTTGTAAACAACATCCATAATTACGGAAATTCCTGCATCGTGAAGTGCCTTAATCATAGATTTAAGCTCTTTGATTCTAACAGCACCGTCATATGGGTTTGAGGAGAATGAACCCTCGGGAACATTGTAGTTCATTGGGTCATATCCCCAGTTTTGTCCGCCCTTTGTTTCGTCAACAGAGCCAAAGTCATACATTGGCATAATCTGAACACAGTTAATATTGTTTTCAATAAGGTAATCTATACCTGTCTTGAGAACACCGGCACCGTTGAGGGTTGTTCCGTGCTGTGTAAATGCCATATATTTACCACGCTTGTCAGCGTCCACACCTGATGTACTGTCAATGGAAAAGTCCCTTACAGAAACCTCCCAAACTGCAGCCTCCGGTGCATTGTCAAAGAGAATATGCCTGTCGTTTGACCAGCCGTCAGGATTGGTACTGCTAAGGTCAATAACCATTGAACGCCTACCGTTTACACCGGCAGCATTGGCATATACATCACGAGTTTCCTTTGTTGTACCGTTAACGGTGACAAGATAGGTGTAATACTTACCGTTAAGGTCACCGCTCTTAGTAATTGACCAAACACCGTTTGTACTGTCCTTGGACATATCGTATGTACCGATTACACCGGCTCCGCTTTCGCTGTCGGAACCTGTGTTGTACAGCTTTAACTGTACCTTTGTAGCAGACGGAGCCCAAACCTTAAATGTTGTGGAGTCCTTGGAATAAACCGCACCAAGGTCGTTTCCGCTGTATGTGTTGTAGCTTTCGCCGGAATTTGTGTATGCAGATGTCGCTTCCACTTCAATATCAGCCCCACTCGAATTGTAATCATTTGTTGCAGAAAGAACTGAGAATGTTGCAGTTGTTGCAAGCAAAACAAGCGCCAACAGCATTGATAACGGTTTACATATTTTTCTCATAAATAAGAACCCTCTTTCTAAAAATAATCTATTCTCAATCTATCAGACTAACCATAATTGATTATAACAAATTGCCGAAGAATAAACTATTCTCAATTTACATAACTTTATTTTGAAAAAACTATTAAAAAAGCATAAATTTTTATGAACAAATTATTAACAATTCTTTAATACGGGATTAAATTACCTAAATTTACCTTTTTATACACTCACAAAGCACTCTTCCGCCAATGGAATTTTCTCTTGTAGGGCAATTTGCTGACAATTCTCTATCTTTATATATTACGCTTTCAACACGATTATGAGCATATTTCTTTAGGTCGGGCACTAAAAGACCTTTGTATTCACTTAGTTTCATCTTAGGACACAGAAATTTTCCGCACCCTCCCTCCAATGCTAAGGGGGAGAAAAACACCTTTCTGTCCATATTGCCCATAGCAAAGTTCATTCTTATCATCATTGTGCGTTTATCCACCTTGCCCACAAGAATATCCATAGCACTTTTTCTGCCCAAGGTTTCAACAGCCTCCAAAGTAACCTTGCAAATACTCTTTTCAAGGTAATCAAGCTTTTGGTCAAAGGTCGTTTTGCTGTCCCTCATAATAAATTCCACAAGACGAAGATAATCCTTGCCCAAATGCTTGGTAATTCCGCAACAAGCCCAAATAAGTCCTTGCTTTTTGTCGCAAAATACCTTTTGTCGGTTGTCAAAATATTTTCCCTCACCCATTGTTTCTCTTGAATCCGAGGAGGCAACAATACCGTATTCATTTCCTATTAAACAAATGTATGACATAACCTTTCACCTTATTAAAAAGACTGTAAATAAATTATACTACTATAAAATCTCATTTACAACACGGTTATTTATTGATAAAAGTTAAAATATAATATATAATATATTCAGAAAAAAGATATATAAAAAGAGGTATTAATATGAGAATTTGTGTTTTTGGCTCAGCCAGTAATATAATAAACGAAAGCTACATCAAAACTGTTGAGGAATTTGCCTATGAAATGGGCAAAAGGAATCATCAGCTTGTTTTTGGTGCAGGAAAAGAGGGTCTTATGGGCGCCTCTGCAAGGGGAATGAAGAAAGCCGGCGGAGAAATTTACGGTGTTGTTCCGAAATTTTTTGTTGAAGAGGGCATTGAGGGACTTTTTGAAGAATGTACACAGCTTTTCACCACAGATACAATGCGGGAGAGAAAGGCAAAAATGGAGGATATGGCGGACGCATTTATCATTGTTCCCGGCGGTGTCGGTACTTTTGAGGAATTTTTTGAGATTGTAACCCTTAAACAGCTTGGCAGACACAACAAGCCCATAGCAGTTTACAACATCAACGGATATTACGACAGTATGGAAGAAATGATGGAGCATTCAATGCGAGAGGGCTTTGTAAGGGAAAAATGCAGTGACCTTTACAGATATTTTGACGACAGCGACAAGCTCCTTGACTATATTGAACACGACACAGGCACAAAGTGGACCTTGGATGACCTGAAGAGGAATTGAGTAAGTTTGCAAAAATTATAATTACAAAATAATATGAGAAAATGGTCTATCGCTAAATCCTTAGATTTGCGACAGACCATTTTTTTCGCCTTATGCCACTCATCCTGTCATTCTGAGGGGGTGAAACTTCTCTCCCTGTCATTCTGAGGGGAGTGAAACGACCGAAGAATCTGAAAGGAAAGCAGTAGTGCATTAATCGACACCAATAGGTTATATAAAAGTATGATTTCTCTAACAAAATGAGTGATAGAGGAAGGGGATTCCTCGACAAGCTCGGAATGACGGAGGTAGTGGTGAAAACCCTATTTACTCCTAAACCAAAGGTCCTGCTTGCCTGCTCCGCCCACATTGGCGTTGATTTGATACCATATGTGTTTACTGTCTTCTACATAGTAGTCAAGCACCTTTGTAAGCATAATATCGGAATTAACCTGCGCCACATTTTCCGAATTTGTGCTGTGGTTCTTGTACAGGGAAGAACCTCCCACAAGACTGCACTTCCCCTTACCTTTCAGCAGATTTTCTCCTTTTTTGTACATATCGGCAATGCCCTTGTCTGTTTTTGCAACATTAACCTCATAGTTTACAAATCCGTCGGAGCGAACAGGGAAAAAGTACTCCTTTCCCTGCTGATAATAGCCGATAAAGTCGCTTTCGTCACCCTTTATTAAGGGACAAATTTGGTTATCCTTGATTGCGTCTGTAACAAAAAAGCCTACACCCTTGCCCTCAAGGGTAATTCGGTAGTAGCCTGTTGCACTTGGGAAGAAAGACAGGATTCCTCTCCTGCCCTCTGACACCTGTTGTGTGTTAAGGCTGTTTTTACCGTAGTGTAAACTATATTTTGTGTAAGGCTCGTAGTAGGAGTTACAGGGGACATACTCAATTCCGTTATCTCTGGCATAGTTTTCCGTTTCACTGCCGATAATACTGTTTAGTGTAAAGCCTGTTTGCTCGTTGGCAAAGGCATCCTTTCCGATTTTTAAGACCTCGTCACCTATGGTCATTGATTTCAGGGAGGAACATCCCGAAAAAGCCTCATCACCTATGCTCTTTAGGTCATCAGGGAAAGATACACTTGTAACGCTTTTGCAGTTTTTGAACATACAATCGCTGATTTTTTGCAGTCTTGTAGGTAGCTTTGCCTTTACAACAGAGGAATTTTCAAAGGTACTCTCACCAAATTGGGTGTATTTTGAGGAAAATTCAATCTCTTTAAGTGATTTTGTATCGGCAAAGGCCTGTTTGCCAACCTCTTTTACGGTTGAGGGCAACACAAGTTTTTCCACGGTATCATTTTTATAAAAGGCTTTCTCCCCAATATAAACCACCTTGTGACCGTTAATAGTATCGGGAATTGTAAGATTTTTTTCTTCACCGTTATAGCTTACAATCTCCATACCGCTACCCTTCATATTCACCTCAAAGCCACTTGGGGATACATCAAAAATTCCTGTGTAGTACACAAAAAGCCAAAGAAGTACAAGAACGCAAACACCTATTGATGCACCTACTGTCACCCTGATTATGCTGATGGGTGTTTTTTCTTTATTTATATTTTTATTTATATTTTCGTCCGATTTATTTTTTACTCTGTCCAAAACTTTTCTCCTGTAATGTTATATGATAATTCTATCATTAATCAAACACAAGGTCAAGAAACGCAAAAGAAAATAAGAATAATACTATCTGTTTTTCTAACAATACCTTAGGGGGAATTTTATGCTTTTGACCACAATCAATCAAATACTTATTCTGTTTGGATATATGGGTATGGGATTTTTCCTGTGCAGGGGAAAATTTTTGCCGGAAAATACTCCAACGGTAATATCAAGACTTTTAAACTATATACTTATGCCGGCAACCATTATTAACACCTTTATGGACAAATGCACTGTGGAGAATTTTGTGAGCAAGTGGCATATTATGCTGTATTCCTCCGTAATTTTGCTTTTTTGCATTATTGTGGGGCTATTATTCGGCAGATTTTTCCACAAAGACCCCTACATTCAGCGGATATACCGTTACTCCTTTACTGTATGCAATTTTGCCTTTTTGGGAATTGCTTTCGTTGAGGGAGTTGCGCCTGAGCTACTGTTTGACTATCTTCTGTTTATTCTCCCTCTAAACCTTTACACATTTTCCTTGGGAGTTGCCTGGCTTATTCCAACTGAGGGGAATAACGGTTTTTCTTTTAAAAGTTTCCTTAACCCAATATGCATATCCCTGCTTATAGGTGCTGTTATGGGGCTTACAAATGCAGTTAGGTATATTCCTGAACAGCTTAACTTTTTGCCCTCTATCATAGGCGGAGCATCAAAGGCAATGTCCCCTATGGCTATGATATTAACAGGCTTTGTAATCGGCAGTTATCCTATTTTAAGTCAGCTGAAAAACTACAAGGTATATATTATTGCAGTTGCAAGGATTTTTGTTATGCCACTTTTGATTGTGGTGATTCTTAACTTACTTAACACTCCAAAGGATATTGTAAGTGTAGCTTTGTGTGCCAACGCAATGCCACTGGGACTTAACACGGTAATTATCCCCTCGGCATACGGAAAAGACCCAAAGCTGGGAGGCAGCCTTGCACTTGTGAGTCAGCTGATGTGCATTATTACAATTCCCCTTTTATTTGGTATTTTTCTGCAATAACTATCATATAAGAAAAGCTCCCTATTACGGGAGCTTTGTGGTGAAGTTTGATTAATTAATTTTCATAAATGTACCAGTCGCCGTCAACCTTAACACAGGTTATTTCCTTCTCCTCAACAGAATCGGCTAAAGCATCTGCAAGTGCGTTTGCAATACCGTTGTCAAAGTCCATTTCCATTTTAACAGTAACCTTACTAACTGCGTCAACTTCTTCGTCATCATATTCAATATAGTTGTCGGCATAATTTTCCTGAATATATTCAGCCCAAGTCATAGAGTCGTCATACTCATAATCCTCGTCTGTAATGTCCTCTTCGTCAACAACTTCAAAGTCAACATCAACATCAAAGCCGCCAATCAATCCAAGAGCGCTTTCCATTGTGTCCTCGTCAATATCCATTTCCTCAACAACGAAATCAGGATATAGTTCCTTAAACTTATCAATATCCCTATCGTTGACAGCGTCCTCCATACGGTTAACAACACCCTTAACACCGCTGTTGGATACAATGTTCACAACAACACAAATAACAATGATAACTGCTACTACTCCACCGGCAATAGCAATCAGCATGGGAAGATACTTCTTAAAGTCAAACTTCTTTGCAACGGGAGCTGTTGGCTGATAAGGTACTCCTGTGGGCTGACCGGCGGGGTCAACAACAGGTTGTACAGGTGCTTGATTTTCAAACGGTGCTGTTCCCTGTGGCGGAACTTCGTTTGAAACAGGGGCTGTTCCCTGTGGTGGAACTTCGTTTGAAACAGGTGTTTCATTCTGAACAGGAGCAGTCTGCTGTACAGGTGCACTTTGTTCATCCTGCTTTGCACCGCAAAGTGTGCAAAAACGGGAGTTATCCGCAATTTCTTTTCCGCAATTTTTACAAATCATACTTTACCTCCAAAAATCTGATTAGGCTTTGTTTAGCACAAATTATATAACCTAACCCTTTAATTATATTTTTCCAACTACAAAATTATATCACATATTTTATAATGAAACAAATTATTTATGCCGTTATTTTTTTCAAAACTCAAATTTCCATTTTGTGCATATTCAAAAAGACTTTTTTAAAAATTTCTTTGTGCAAAATCACAGGACAAAAACTGTCTTATTATACCTGCATATTACAAAATATGCCTGATTTTTTATCAACGGCATAGTATAACTGAAAGAATAAAATGCTCCTATGAAACCACTAATGTCGTCAACTTAAGAAATAATTCTAACACTGTAATTCCCAGCCACCACTCTGTCATGACCAGCTTGTCGAGGAATCCCCAGCCTTTACCACTTACTTTGTTAGCTTTCCTATAACCTGTTAGTGTCGATTTAGGCACTACTGCTTTCCTTTCAGATTCTTCGGTCGTTTCACTCCCTCAGAATGACAAGGATAGTGGTGCAAACCATTGGGTATAAATGTTATTAAGTTGACGACATTGGTGAAACCACGGAGCACTTTTCATCAACATTAGTTCTGCTTTCTTACGATTTTGTATTCATCATAGGGGTCGTAAAATGAACAGTTGTCAAAACTGCCCTGCATAAACCTGACAGCCTCGTCTTCGTCTAAATTTATATCGCAGGTGTAATAATCAAATTCCTCATCATATATATAATGTGCGCACATATCACAATTTGATTTACCCATAAAAACACCTCCGCAAAAAATTGTAAATCGGCAACAACTGTCTTGAAGTTACCTTTTAAAGGGATAAAGTCTTGTGTGGAAGTCATTAAAAATTAAAATTTCCTCACAACACTGTTATAGCATTACATTGAACCCTCGCCCCTTAAAACAACCTTAACTGTTTTAAGGAGAATTTTTATATCATTTCCTATTGACCAATTTCGGATATATTCCCTGTCAAGGTTAACGATTTCTTCAAAGTCGGTAATTTCACTTCTACCGCTAACCTGCCAAAGTCCTGTAATACCCGGCTTTGTGGAAAGCCTTGCCCTGTGGTGAAGCTCATACCTTTGCCATTCGTCAACAGTTGGAGGACGAGTGCCTACAAGGCTCATATCCCCTATTAACACATTCCAAAATTGAGGAAATTCATCAACGCTGGTACGCCTTAAAAAGTGACCGATACCCTTTTTAAATGAACCGTCAGGCAATTTCTTGTAGCCTATAATTCTTGGGTCATCTTCCATTTTGAACATAAGTCCGCCCTCAACGGCATTTTGTGACTCAAGCTCTTTTTTCCTCTCCTCTGCGTCAAGGTACATACTTCTGAATTTATAAATCTTAAAGGTTTTACCGTTTTTACCCACACGCTCTTGTGAAAAGAATATTGGACCAGGGGACTCTTTATATATCATCGGTGCAAAGATAAGGAAAAGCAAACCGGTTAATATACAACCGAAAATTCCGGCTGCAATATCAATGGTACGCTTAACAAGAAGTCTTGCAGGACTAGAATAGTTTATGGATGTAGTAAGAACTGTGTATCCTCCAACACGCTCAATAAACTGCTTTCTGCCAACAACCTCTTTTCCATCAAATAGGCTTACATGGGTAACAACACCCATAGATTCAAACTTTTCAATCAAAAAGTCCGGAATAGAATATTCCTCTCCAATGTCAATAAAAACCTCGTCAACCCAGTTTTTGCAAACAAATTCGCAAATATCGTCGCTGTTTGCAACAATCCTAATTCCGTCTATATGCTGACCCTTCAGGTCTTGGTCGATTACTGAAATACCTACAATTCTGTATCTCACATAATTGTTGTTTTTGATATTATTCAGAACAGATGTCATTCGATTGCCTGTTGTTACAACAAGCATTGCCCTTTTACCTGAGGCGTCTGCCCTGTTAATAAGTACCGTTTTCCACAGTAATCTCTCTCCGTATGTAATAACAAAAGCAATACCTAACCATATTAGCAGTAACGGTCTGTCAACATTATTCTCGTTTTGCACAAAGAACAAAAGTAAAACAAAAATCAAGGTGCATAGTGCAAATTGCTTTAGGACTGCAACAAATTCTTTGTATTTTCCACGCTGTAAAATATGCTTGTAGGATTCAAAAAATATTGCTACAAGAACCTCTACCAGGGTTGCCATAATTACGCATATTCTGAAAAGGCTTACGCCGTAGGGATTTCCCCATCCCTCAAACATCCAGAAGGCACAAATGTAAGAAATATGCAGACACAAAACATCCAAAAGCAAAAAGTCAAAGTGTTTTTGCCAGCTTTGATAACTTTTTTTGTACATATTTTCCCCTCAATATATCTTTTTCTTTTCCGGTGATCATACAATTTTTTTGTATAACACACTACATAAATATTATACTTCAAACTCTGTTTCTATTCAATTGAACAATTCGACAAATAATGTTATAAAATACGGGATAAATACTAAACTTTGACGAATTATAGGACTTATCTTTCATACCCTTTTTATTATAAATTGTTTAAAAAGGGACTGTTATTTTATAAACAACAGCCCCAAAAAACAATAATATATTTTTATACATAGGTTACAACATCCACAATCTTTCCGTCCTTGTAGTAAACCCTTGGAACTCGCTTGCTGATGTTACACACAAATTCATAATTAAAACTTCCGGCAAGACCGGAAAGTTCCTCACAGCTGATAAATTCCTCACCCTCTTTACCCATAAGAGTTACTTCGTCACCTTGCTTTACACCCTCAATACAGGTTACATCAACCATAAACTGATCCATACAAACTCTGCCAACGATAGGCGCAGATTGTCCTTTGATAATCACTCTGCCCTTATTGCTGAGTGAACGAGGATAACCGTCGGCATAACCCACAGGTATGGTGGCAATTACAGTTTCCTTATCTGTCACATATGTACCGCCGTACCCAACGGGAGTTCCTGCCTTTAGAGTTTTTACAAAAGACACCTGTGACTTTAGCTCCATTGCCGGAATAATCTTGAAATTCTCCTTGTCCATCTCCTCGCTTGGATAAAGACCGTAGGTGATAATTCCGCTTCTAACAATCTGCAAATTCATATCCGAAAGCTCCATAATCGCGGCGGAGTTGCTTATATGACAATTTGGAATTTTAAGTCCTTCTGACTTTAGTTTATTTACAAAATTTGTAAATCTTTCAAACTGACTTCTTGCAACAGATTTATCCTTTTCATCTGCCCTTGCAAAATGGCTGAAAATACCGTCAACCTCCAAGTTAGGCAACAGGCTGATTTCCTTAATTACATCAACACTTTTCTCGTTGTCGGCAAAGCCTATTCGGCTCATTCCCGTATCAAGCTTTATGTGTATTTTTACAGTTTTATTCATAGACAAGGCTTTTTGGGAAAGCGTCTTTGCCATATCAAGGGTAAAGATTGCAGGGATTAGGTCATAGTTTATCACATCCTCATACTGGGTAGGATGTGTGTAGCCCAAAAGGTTTATTGGCTTTGTAAAGCCTGCTTTTCTAAGGTCAATTCCCTCCTCGGGGATAGCAACTGCATATCTGTCGATAACATCATCACAGTACTTTGCAATTTGATTTGCACCGTGACCGTATCCGTCAGCCTTGATAACAGCCATAAGCTGAGTATCCTTGTTAATAACGCTTTTTGCAAGTGACAGATTGTGATGTATTGCATCAAGGTCTACATCTGCCCTTACACGCATATATTCTTGCATAGTAACACTTCTTTTCGTTTATTTCCAATATATTATACCTTTTGCATTTAGAATAATCAAGTATTTGCACTTTTGCAGAATAAATCTTTAATAAAAGAAACAGAATAACAAAAAAACAACTCGACATTCACTTATTAATGTGATAGAATTCAAATATATTAATTGTGATAGGGTGTTAAGTATGGCACTTGTTAAATTTTTTGATTTTATCGGAAAAAAATTAGGCAACAGCTTTGGAATTATTTTTAAGATAATAATTCCCTTTTTAGTTACATTCATCCCCATTGACCAGGTAAGCGGATGGCTCTTCGGGCCACTGGCAAAAATCATGGACTTCGTGTTGTGGTCGGCTTTCCTTATTCTGTTGATTTTTCTTCCAAAGGCAGCGTCTGTTATTGAATATCCGGTAATCGGATTTGCCCTTGTGATTACAGTTGGTTTTGGCAATATTGACCACCTATGGGGTTGGTGCGTTATGATAATTGCAGCCGTTTTTCTGTTCTTTAAAACTCTATTCCTACTGACTATACTAATCAAAAGGTCAAACGGTATGTACAAAAAGAAAATATTAGCATACGGAACTTATAAGAAACCCTTAACAAATTCAGTTGATAAGAAATAATCTTACAAAGGCGTGATTTTTCATGGTTAAAACTTATATTTTAAACACAGATGCCCTTGACAACAGGGAGCTTTTTGAAAAAAAGCTTGACACCGTTGACAAGGAGCGTAGAAAAAAGATTTTGCGACTTCCAAAGAACACCCCTCAAAAGCAATCCCTTGGGGCAGGGCTTCTTATCAAAACTTTTGTAGGGGACATAACCTCCTACGGCATAGGGGGAAAACCACAGGCTTTGGAAACACAGTTCAACATCAGCCACAGCGGAAGATATGTAGTGCTTTCCGTTTCTAACGAGCCTGTGGGAGTTGACATTGAGCTTTTGCAAAGGGGCAGAAGAAAGATAGCCTCAAAATTCTTTACCCTTGAAGAGAATATACAGATAGACCAAAGCTACGACCCCGACAGAACCTTTACAAGACTGTGGACTCTCAAAGAGGCTTTCCTGAAATGTATCGGAACAGGTATTGGAAGAAATCTTCGCAAAACAAGCATTAACCTTAACGGCGGTGACATCAGGGTAGAGCAAAACATCAACAACTACCCCTATTACTTTAAGGAATACAATATAGAGGGATACCAGCTTTCTGTTTGCAGTGAGGACAATGAATTTGAGGAAAAGTTAATAGATGTGACAGAGAGGATTTTAGGTGCTAATACTCTGTAATCAGCGATTTGCTTTAGGCAAAAAAACAGGCTGTGAGATTGAATTAACAATTTCACAGCCGTTATTTTTATCATTTTTTATCAATGCCTCTTCCACAGTGACGGTATAAACAGTATCATCATCGGGAAAATTTCAAGTCTGCCGGCGAGCATATCAAAACTAAGGACAATTTTGCTCAGCACACTCATATGGGCAAAGTTTGCTGTCGCACCAACATCCTCCATACCGGGGCCTATGTTGTTAAAACAGGCAACAACAGAGGTAAAGGTTGTAACAAGACTTTCACCCTCAATGCTCACAAGCAAAACGCTTGTAATTATAATAAAAACATAGATAACAAGATAGGTGTTGATACCCTTTAGTATGCTGTTGTCAACACTTTTTTTGTTCAGCCTGACGCTCATAACCTGACGGGGACGAATCATCTGCCTTAAATCGTTAATCATCTGCTTAAAATAAATGATTATTCGGCTGACCTTAATTCCGCCACCTGTTGAGCCAGCCATTGAGCCTACAAACATAAGCAAAACAAGGATTATCTTGGCAAAAATTGACCACTGTTCAAAATCCGCCGTAACAAAGCCTGTGGTACTTATAATTGATGTGACGGTAAAGAAGGAATCCCTGAAAGCCTTTTCAAAGGCAACCTGAGATGTGGTGAGGAGATTAATTACAATTAACCCCACACTTGACGCTACTATGCAGATATAGGTTCTGAACTCCTCATCCTTAAACACAGTGCCAAACTTCCTCATAATCAGGAAGAAATACAGGTTAAAGTTTACGCCGAACAGCATCATAAATGACGCCACAACATATTCAACATATGGACTGTTGTAACCTGCAATAGATGCGTCCTTTACGGAAAATCCTCCTGTACCTGCTGTTGCCAAGGCTGTGACAACGCTGTTGTAAAAGCCAATGCCGGAAAACATAAGGAAAACAATCTCCGCAACGGTTAAGACGAAGTAAAGGACATAGAGTATCCTCACAGTATCAGTCATTTTGCTCACAATCTTGCCCGCCTTTGGTCCCGGCACCTCTGCACGCATAAGGTGCATTGACTGACCGTCACCCTGGGGTACAACCGCCATTAAAAATGTGAGAACACCCATACCGCCAATCCAGTGAGTAAAACTCCTCCAAAACAGTAGTCCAAGGGGGTTGCCCTCGATTTTTGTCATAATGGTTGAGCCTGTGGTGGTAAATCCCGACACAGTTTCAAAAAATGCGTCCAAATAGTTTGGTATCATTCCCGAAATAACAAATGGCAAACACCCGAATAGTGACATAAAAATCCACGCAAGACCGCAGATTGCCAGTCCCTCTCTTGCAAGGAGCATATTATTCTTTGGTTTTTTAAGTCCAAAAATCAACCCTATACTAAGCAGAATACAAATAGGAATTACAAATGAAATGTATGTACTTGTTTCTCCGTAAATTATGGCTACTATCAGGGGCAGAGTCATAAGCGCCCCCTCAAGGAACATAATTTTGCCTAAAATATTAATTACTGCACGATAGTTCATACAAATATATCCTCTAATGAACGAATAGCCTTGCCCTTTGTAACAACAATTACAGAGTCATTTTCCTGTATTGTATCATCACCTGTGGGGAAAATAATCATCTTTTTTCTGCTGATTGCGGCTACAAGTATATCCTTTTTAAATTTAAGCTCCTTTATTGGAACTCCAATATAGTCCTTATTGCCCTGTGCAACAAATTCTATTGCCTCAATTCTGCCATCCATCAGCTTATACAGATTTTTGATTTCCTCTCCCTCTGCATTAAGCTTGGCTCTCATATATTTTACAATTATTGAAGAGGTTATTTGGCTCATAGATATGGCACTTTCACCCATAATTTTGTTGTAAAGCTGATAAAACTCCGGCTCGTTTATCTTTGTAACCAGCTTTTTTACATTAAAGCTTTGGGCATACATAGCCACAAGGAAGTTACCCTCGTCACTGTCGGTAACATTTACCACAGCGTCACTGTTTGCAATGCCCTCTTCTATCAAAAGCTTGTGGTCGGCGGAATTGCCAAGGACAATTCTTGCGTCAGGCAAATGGTCTGCAAGGAACTTGCACCTTTCCCTATTCTTCTCAATTACAGTCACATTCATACCCATTTTCATAAGTATCATTGTAAGGTAGTGGGCAATTCGTGAACCGCCTATTATCATAACATTTTTTATCCTGTGCTTGAGAATTTTCATTCCCTTTAGGATATTTTCAATGGTCTTGTGTGAACCGCAGATGTAGATGCTGTCCTTTTCACGGATAACAAAATTACCGTTTGGAATAAATACATCTTCATTTCGGCAGACAGCGCAAATCAAAAACTGATTGCCGTACATACGGGAAATTTCATATATAGGCTTGTCAATTATGTCGTTATCCCCCTTGACCTTAACCTCAATCATATCAATTCTGCCGTTTGCAAAGGTTTCGTAATTTGTGGCGGCAGGGAATTTCAAAATACGGGATATTTCATTTGCAACGCTCATATCGGGATTAACCATCATTGATATTCGCAGTTCGTTCTTCATAAAGTCAATTTGATTGACATATTCAGGTCCACGCACCCTTGCAATAGCGTGTCTTGCACCCATTTTTCTGGCTATAAGACAAGAGAGTATGTTTATCTCGTCAGAAAGTGTGGTGGATATAACAAGGTAGGCGTTTTGAATGTTCGCCTCCCTTAGCACATCATAATGAGTTCCGTTGCCACAAATTCCGTTAACATCCTGCTCTTCAACAATTCTGTCAACTCTTTGCTCGTCTATATCAACTACAACAACATCATGGCCTTCTTCTCTAAGACTGCTGATAAGGAACTTTCCTATCTTACCGGCACCGATAACAACCACATGCATATTTGTTTCCTCCCGTATATCCTTGAGTAAAATATAACTGATATGATTTTAATACATTTGGGGTATAAATTACAAGTGTTAATTACATTTTTGGAATAATTATCTTAAAATATTGACTAAATAATTGTTATTTGGTAAAGTAAAGGTGTAGAAATTTGTCATAACGCTAATTACCCATTAATTATATAGGAGGTCACTATGAAAAAATTATTTACAACATTCCCAATACTACTGGTATTTGTTACACTCCTTACATTTGTAGGATGTGACTTCATAAGCAAAACAGATTCAGAATCCACCACACAGGCAACCTTTAAGGAGCCTACCATTTCAATTTCGGAATCAGTAACATTTTCATTCAGAGATAAAACCTCTACCACCAAAAAGGCAACTGCGCCTTCTACCACAAAGAAAAAGGCAACACAAACTCCTACCACCACAGAATATTATGAGCCTACCACCGTTTATTATGAGCCGACAACTCAGTACTATGAGCCTGCAACAGAGGCTCCTGTGGGTTACATTGATTACAGCGGAGCATCAACGAGATACTTTGACGAAAGTGATGTAGCTGGTCTTTCTGCCGACACAGTACAAAGCGTTATCAACGACATCTACGCTCACCACGGCTATATCTTCAAAACAGCCTCAATTCAGGCTTACTACGAAAGCCAGTCCTGGTACAAGGGTACTGTCAACAGCCAAAGTGAGGCAGAAAAAAGCTTTAACGACTACGAAAACTACAACAAAAACTTCCTGTCAAATTACAGATAAGTTTTTATGTAGTACAAATATGTAATTATAAGGGGCAGTTTTTCTGCCCCTTTAATAAAAACAACAAGTATGATTATAATAATTAAATAAAACCTTGGAAGTGTATATATGAACGATTTTGTAAGGGTAGCCTCGGCTGTGATTAACACAACCGTTGCAGACACCAAAAAGAATGTTGAAGAACACATAAAAATGATGAAAATGGCAGACAGGGAAAAGGTGGACATCACCGTATTTCCCGAGCTTTCCGTAACAGGCTACACCTGTCAGGATTTGTTCTTTCAGCAGGAACTCCTTGAAAACGCAGAAGATGGCGTAAGAGTCATTACGGAAAAATCAAAAAAGCTGTACGGAACATTTATTGTTGGCTGTCCCGTAGAATATAAAGGTCAGCTTTACAACTGCGGTGTTGTAATTACAAGGGGCGACATTGTGGGCATTGTGCCAAAGACCTTTTTGCCAAACTACAACGAGTTTTACGAAAAAAGGTGGTTCAGCTCAAACACCGACCTGAATAATCAGCCCTTTGAAGTTATGAGCTTTGCCGGCTATAAGTGCATAGGCTTCGGAAATATGATTTTTGACAACGACTACTGCAAATTCGGTGTGGAAATCTGCGAGGATTTGTGGGCGCCTGTGCCACCCTCAGCAATGCTTTCACTTTCAGGTGCGGAAATCATACTGAACCTATCCGCCAGCAACGCAACAATCGGCAAGGGTGAATATCTCCGTTCAATGGTAAAGCAGTTTAGCGGCAGCAACATCTGCACCTATGTTTACTGCTCGGCAGGTGCGGGAGAAAGCACCCAAGACCTGATTTACAGCGGTCACTCCATCATCAGCGAAAACGGAACTATTCTAAAAGAAAACCAAAAGACTATCGACAACGACTACCTGTTAATCTGCGACACAGACCTTGGCAAAATAAGGGCTGACCGCAGAAAAAACAAGTCCTTTAAGGACTGTCTGGTATATTACAAGAAATTCAACGAAGATATCTATACAAATTTTGTTAATGAAAAAAGAGAATTTTACATTGACGAAACAGATAAACCAATAAAGGATTCTGTGTCAAACGGCGAATACTACCCTGTATACAAAACTCCTTTCGTACCTGCCGACAACAGCAAAAAGCTAAAGAGATGTATGGAAATCTTCTCAATGCAGGTTGAGGGACTGAAAAAGCGAATTTCCGTTATAGGCGGAAAAATGGTTGTTGGGGTAAGCGGAGGACTGGACTCAACCCTTGCTCTCCTTGTATGCGCCGAAACTGCAAAGAGAATGAACAAGCCAATGACAGATGTTGTGGGGGTTACAATGCCCTGCTTTGGCACAACCGACCGCACCTACAACAACTCAATCAGCCTGATGAAAGCCCTTGGCGTAACCCTGATGGAAATCCCTATTGCCGACAGCTGTCGTCAGCATATGAAGGACATAGGTCACGACGAAAATGTACACGACATCACCTACGAGAATGTTCAGGCAAGGGAAAGAACACAGGTGCTTATGGATGTAGCTAACAAGGTTGGAGGAATTGTTGTGGGCACAGGGGATTTATCCGAGCTTGCCCTTGGCTGGTGCACCTACAATGCCGACCATATGTCAATGTACGGTGTCAATGCCTCTATCCCAAAAACCCTTATTAAGTGGATGATTGACGCTGTTGCAAAGAACAACATCTTTGCAGAGGGTACGGAAATTTTGGAGGATATTATTGACACACCTATCTCCCCCGAGCTTTTACCACCTACAAAGGACGGAAAAATCGCACAAAAAACAGAGGAAAAGGTTGGACCGTATATTCTACACGACTTCTTCCTGTACTATGTTCTCCGCTTTGGCTTTAAGCCTGAAAAGATTTTCAGCCTTGCCTGTACCGCCTTTAAGGGTGAATTTGACAAGGACACAATTAAAAAGTGGCTGAAAACATTTTACAGAAGATTTTTCACACAGCAGTTTAAAAGGAGCTGTCTGCCTGACGGCGTAAAGGTTGGCTCTGTATGCCTTTCTCCAAGGGGTGACTGGCGAATGCCCACGGATTCCAGTGCAAGAATTTGGCTTGACGAGGTAGAAAAGCTGTAAAAACTTTAATAAAGTAACTCAAAAGCCTTGACTTGACGGTCAAGGCTTTTTGATTATTGGTGATTTTTCGGGGCAATATAATATACAGAACACTTTTTGGAGGAACTTTATGGTAAGGATAATAACCGATTCTGCCGCCGATTTTGAACCCCTTGAAATATCTCTGCTGGACATAGAGTCTATACCTCTGACTGTTTCCTTTGGCAATGTCCACTACAAGGAAAATGTGAATTTGACAAAGAGGATTTTTTACAATCTTCTTACTATGCAGGACGCACACCCTAAGACTTCCCTTCCCTCGCCAAAGCTGATTGAGGATACCTTTAGCAAAATTCCGCCAAACGACCAAATTGTGGGGATTTTTCTGTCCTCACACCTAAGCGGAACATATCAGAGTGTAAAATATTTTTCCAAAAACCGCAAAAGCTGTTACATCATAGACAGTATGAGTGCCTCTGCCGGAGAGAGAATTTTGGTAGAGGAGGCGGTAAAAATGCGAAATGAGGGGAAATGCGCATCAGAAATTTTTAACCGCCTTGAAAATCTAAAGCACAAAATCAAGCTGTATGCCTGTATAGACAACATAGATTTTCTGCAAAGGGGCGGAAGAATATCCTCCCAAAAGGCGAAAATCGGCTCTGTTGCCAACATCAAGCCTGTTATCACTATGGAAAATGGCAAGGTGGTTTTGACCCACAAAAGCATTGGTATGAAAAGGGGAATGAACTACATCATACACAGACTTAACCACAACAAGCCCGACCTAAAATACCCATTCCACATTATGTACACCCACATTCACCACCAAGGTGTTGTGCTGAAAGAATCACTTATAGAAGCCGGTTACAACATCAACAACCACAGCCTTGTAAACGCCGGAGCAGTAATAGGAAGTCACATAGGAACAAACTCCTGCGGAATAGCCTATGTGAGTAGGTAGAAAGACACGCAGAAAAAATTTTTAAATTTTTTTCAAAAATCTGTCCCATTTTTTGAATTTTCTTTGTTGTATATAGTGAAAGGGTTAATTTTTCACTTTTTTATAAAAGGAGCGTTTCCGATGGAATAATTAAATTTAGTAAATTATTGAAATAAATGTTATACAGCAAGGAGGTCTTACTATGAAAAAACTGTTATCTATTATTTTAACTGCAACAATGCTGTTATCTGCTTTATGCTTTGTCCCAACAGCAAGTGCAAAGGCTAAGGAATATACAAGCGGAAACTGTGTATATACCGTTGACAAAAACGGCAATGCAACTGTTGTGGATTTTTGCTTTGGGAAAAGTGATAGTTCCGATTACTGGAAAATACCTTCTAAGCTTGACGGACACAAGGTTACAAGGATAAGCACAAAATGGAGTGTCAATGACCATTTCAGAAAAATCAGAATACCTAAAACAGTAAAATCAATAAACAATAATTTTTCAAAAACCATACACAGCGATTACAAAAAAATAGGCTTTTTGGCAACGGTGATATGTGACAAAAACTCTTACGCCCATAAATATGCCGTAAAAAACAACTTGGTATATAAATTAGTGGGCGATAAAAAGATGTATGGCGATATAGATATTCTGTGCTTTGGTTTAGATGATAATTATAAATTAAGCGGTTACGGTTTAAAGGCTTATAATTCTGTGGGTAAACAATTAAAAAGAGATGGCGAATTGTATGTAAATTTCAGTTATGACGGAAAAAAGAAAACCCCTGCTGTTACTATGAAGAACAAAGGCACAATCCTTAAAAAAAACAAGGATTATACATTGACATATTCACAAAATTATCTGGTGGGAACAAGTTTTGTTTTTGTTAAAGGCAAGGAAAATTACAGCGGTACAATAGCTTTTTCTTTTAACATAAAACCTCCAAAGCAACATATAAGCGAGTTGGTTAAGGTTAGCGATACTCAGGTTAAAATAAATTCCGATGTTCCTTTCACATATGCAGAAATTCAGTATAGCGAGGTTGCTGATTTTAGCGTCAAAACTACCATAAAAGGTGAAAAAACTAACCTTTGCACAATAAACAATATGGAAAAGGGTAAAAGGTACTATATCCGTATAAGGAATTACACCTATATGCCCACTTATAGAATATATGGAGCTATCGATGAACACAATTATTCCATTGGGTTTAGCGGTAATAAGTTCTTATACGGACAATGGTCAGAGGTAAAGTCAATCACTCTGTGACGATAAGATTTATTCTCGCCTGAAAGGAGGGCATACTATGAAAAAACTAATATCAATAACATTAACGATAATTATGATGCTGTCTGCAATTATTATTGTTCCAACGGCATCGGCTAAGGAAATCCGTAGTGGGGACTACTCATACAAGTTTCTTGATGACGGTACAATTTCTATTACAAGGTATTACGGCAAGGACAAAGACCTGAAATTACCGGAGGAAATTGACGGCAATAAGGTTACAAAAATCAGCAACTATGCTTTTTCTCCAAGAGGTATTGCCTTATTGAACAAATTTGACAGTGTAGTAATTTCAAACACCATAGTGACAATCGGAAGAGATGCATTTTTGGAATGTAAAATCAAAGAATTTCGTTTCGGTAATAATGTTAGGTATATAAGCAATACACCCTTGCGTGAAGGTATCGTTTGCGATAAAATAAAAGTTCCAAAGAATAACAAATACTTCACAAGCAAATCCGGAGTTTTGTTCACAAAATCTATGGATAAGATTATGCTTTATCCGAAGGAAAAAAAGGGTTCAAGCTATACTATTCCAAAGGGTGTAAAAGCCACTGCAACACGAACATTTTACGAAAATAAATATCTAAAAGAAGTCAAATTTCCAAAGACGCTAACATCTATCGGCAATTCGGCATTTGCTTTTTCAACCCGCCTTGAAAAAGTTGATTTTTCAGGTAATTTAAGGAACATTGGAACTTTTGCTTTTACAGATTGTAAGGAGTTAAAAACTATAAATATACCAAAAAATATTGTGAAAATTGGTAAAAGCGCTTTTTCAGGTTGCGAAAGCGTGGAGAAGATTAATATTGATGCAAATAAAAATCTTAAAATATACAACTGGGCATTTGCAAATTGTAACTATGTTGAAAAATTAGTAGTTCCAAAAGTGTATGAAGATGGGGTATTTGCCTATTGCGGTTGGCTTGAAAAGATAACAATACCTGCAAATGTAAAAACAATAAAAGCATTTGAGTTTTTCGGTTGTTTGGAACTTAAAACTGTGACAATTCCCAAAACTGTAACCTGTATTGAAGAAAAAGCCTTTGGCTATACCGACGACGGCTATGACGGATATGAAAAAATTAAAGGCTTTACAATCAAAGGCAAAAAAGGCTCAACCGCCCACAAGTACGCCAAGAAAAACGGCTTTAAGTTCGTTGCGATTTAGGGAAACACTGAATAAATCACTTTACACATCTTGTACGCATATTTTCCGCCGGTATGCCCAAAAAATCCTCGGAATACGCCAGTATTACTGCGGTTTTTTGAACATACCGACAAAAAATCTGACTGTACAATCTGTGCAAATGATTTAATCAGTGTTTCCTTAGTTAAATGTAAAAGGTTATTCTGTCACTCTATGGAGTAAAACCAACGCCCCCTCACAACGAGGGGGCGGTATTTTTGCTATAATTTACTTTTCTTCTTTATGACATTTACCACTCATAGGACACCCGGAGCAACCACAGGAGCAGGAGGTTTTTCCTTTTTTCTTATTCTTTATCATTCTTATCACAAGTGCCACAAGTACAGCAAGCACAACAAGCCCCACAATAATTGTTGCAATATTTTCAATTAACCAAGAAAGCATAATCACATCTCCTCTTGCCTATTATACCCTGACTTTTTCAGAAAGTCTATTATATTCTTTGTTGGGTCTGAACAGCATAAACATAATCAGTGCAACAGACATGAATGCAAAAACAGCTCCCAAAGCACTGCCTTCCCCTGTAAACAGCATACCAAGCTGATATGTACAAAGGGAAATGATGTATGCAAATACACACTGGTAGATAACAGCAAACAATGTCCATTTTGTACTGTTCATCTCTCTTTTGATAGCGCCGATAGCTGCAAAGCAAGGTGCACAGAGCAAATTAAAGATGAGGAAGGAGTATGCGGCAAGGCGGGTCATACCTTCAAAGTCCAAAACTCCAAACACACCCACAACCTCTTCTTTTGCAACAAGACCCATTATAGTGGCAATGGTAGCCTTGATATTGCCAAATCCCAAGGGGGTAAATATAAAGGAAACTGCGTTTCCGATTATGCCTAAAATACTGTTTTCCAAGTCCATTTCGCTGTCAAAGACAAAGCTTCCGTCAACAAAGCCGAAGCAAGAGCCTGCCCAAATGACAATCGAGGAAAGGAGTATTATTGTTCCTGCCTTTTTAATAAACGACCAAGCCCTCTCCCACATTGAACGGAGAACATTTCCTGCTGTTGGCAGATGATATGAGGGTAACTCCATAACAAATGGCGCCGGCTCTCCTGCAAAGAGCTTTGTTTTCTTTAGCATAATACCCGACACGATTATGGCGCCCACACCCACAAAGTAGGCGCTTGGTGCAACCCACCACGCACCGCCGAACAGCACAGAGGCAATCAGTGCAATTATAGGCATTTTTGCACCACAGGGGATAAATGTGGTGGTCATTATGGTCATTCTTCTATCCCTTTCATTTTCAATTGTTCTGGACGCCATAACTCCGGGTACACCGCACCCTGTACCAATGAGCATTGGGATAAAGGATTTTCCTGAAAGTCCGAATTTGCGGAAAATTCTGTCCATTACAAATGCAATTCGTGCCATATATCCACAGGACTCAAGAAAAGCAAGGAAGATAAACAAAATAATCATCTGTGGCACAAAGCCAAGCACAGCACCAACACCACCAACAATACCGTCGTTAATCAGTCCTGCAAGCCAGTTTGCACAGCCGATAAATTCAAGACCGTCGCCTATTAATACAGGTATTCCCGGAACCCAAACTCCATAGTCCTCGGGTGACGGAGACCCCTCCATAGCAGGGTCAACCAAGGCAGATATATCATAGCCCTCCTCAGCTAAGGACTCTCCGTAAGAGCCGTAAGCCTCCTCAAAAGCGGAATAATCCTCATCAAAAATAGCTGTTTTTATGTCGTCAGCACCTACAACACCTGCTTTGCTTGCCTTTTCAACGGTGTCAACCACCTGTGGCACCCAAACAGTTTCTTTGCCGTAATCTGTAAGCTCCTGTTCATACTGAGAAGAGCCTACTCCAAACAGATGCCAACCATCCCCAAACAGTCCGTCATTTGCCCAATCCGTTACCCAAGAGCCAACTGTTGAAATTGATATGTAATACACAATAAACATAATCACAGCAAAGATAGGCAATGCCGCCCACCTGTTTGTCACCACTCTGTCAATTTTATCCGTTGCGGTTAGCTTGTTTTTATTCTTCTTTTTATAGCATCTGCTCATAACAGATGAGATGTATATATACCTTTCGTTTGTGATTATGCTTTCGGGGTCATCCTCCAGTTCTTTTTCAACCAGTTTTATATCCTGTTTTATATGACTTAAAACCTCATCAGGCAGGTTGATTTGCTTTAAAACCTTTTCGTCACCCTCAAAAAGCTTTATGGCATACCACCTCTGCTTTTCCTCAGGCATATGGTGGAGAGCCGCCTCCTCTATGTGGGCAAGGGTATGCTCGACTAAGCCGGAAAATGTGTGCAACGGCTCACAAGGTGTTTTCCTTGCAACAGATATTGCGGTTTCAACCGCCTTTCTGATACCCTTTCCCTTTAGTGCAGAAATTTCAACTACCTTGCACCCAAGCTCCTTTTCAAGGACTTCTGTATTAATTTTATCCCCTCTTTTATTAACAACATCCATCATATTAATTGCAACAACCACAGGGATACCAAGCTCAATAAGCTGTGTGGTAAGGTACAAATTTCTTTCAAGATTAGTGCCGTCAACAATGTTTAATATTACATCGGGTCGGGTTTCAATAAGATAATTCCTTGCCACAATCTCCTCTAAGGTGTAGGGAGAAAGGGAGTAAATTCCCGGCAGGTCGGTAACTGATACATTGTCATAATTTTTCAGTTTGCCTTCCTTTTTTTCCACCGTAACCCCCGGCCAGTTACCTACATATTGGTTTGAGCCTGTAAGGGCGTTAAACAAAGTTGTTTTTCCGCAGTTGGGGTTGCCTGCAAGGGCTATTGTAATGCTCATATATTTTCCTCTCCTTTAAGCTAAGGAAACACTGAATAAATCACTTTACACATCTTGCTTGCATATTTTTCGCCGGTTTGCTCAAAAAATACTCGCCATACGTCAGTATTCCTGCGTTTTTTTGAACAAACCGACAAAAAATCTGACGGCACAATATGTGCAAATGATTTAATCAGTGTTTCCCTAAAGTTAGCCAACGCTAACTCTAAAGTAAAAATTTTTCTTCATAATTATTCAATCTCTATCATTTCGGCATCGGCTTTTCTGATTGAAAGCTCATATCCTCTAAGAGTTACCTCCAATGGAACACCAAGCGGTGCAACCTTGCGTATGTACACCTCTGCCCCTTTTGTGATACCCATATCCATAATTCTTCGCTTAACTGCACCCTGACCGTGTAGCTTTTTCACCTTAAATGTTTCTCCGATTTTTCCTTGTCTTAGTGTTTTCATCACAAACTCACCTTACCCTAATAATTTTCTATCTGTACTATATCATAATTTTTTGAGCCATCTCTTTGCTTACCGCTACCCTTGTGCCAAGGACATTCACTATAACATTACCGCCCATAGTGTTGATAACCGTCACCTCACTGCCCACGATAAAACCAATGTCCTTTAGGTGCTTTTTTACCTCGGGGCTTCCTCCTACCTTTTTTATGGTATTTTCTTCTCCTTTATTGGCAAAAATCAAAGGCATCATAACAAGCTCCTTTCAATTATTAATAAAAAAATATACAGTCCCTTAAGCAAAGCTTAAAATACAGTTAGTTACGACTAACTGTGAATTAAAAATAGTAGTTAGCCTTGGCTAACCGTTACATATTATACAGTTAGCCAAGGCTAATGTCAATGATTATTTTAGAAATTTTCTTGATTACAAGGCATTTTTGTCACCTTGACCACTTAGTTACCCTAAGCTAACTCCGCCCGTTGTAAATTTTCCACAATTCCGCTGTTACCATATAATTAACCACAAAACAGCAAACCCCAAGACAGAATACCGTCTTGGGGTAATTTTTGTTGTAAGCAAATTATTCGTTCATTCCACAGCACTTTTTGTACTTTTTACCTGAACCGCAAGGGCAAGGGTCGTTTCTGCCTATCTTCTGCTTTTTAACGATTGGCTTTTTCTTTGGCTTTTCGCCGTTTTCCGACACTCCTGCACTTGTAGGAACTGCTACCTGCTCACGCTTAAGGGCAAGGTTTATGGGGCTTGGCATTGGAGCGTTGCTCTGCTTGTCAAGGATAACCTGATGTGCCTGAGCTGCCCTTTTCTCTTCCTCTGCTCTGCGGGCGGCAATTTCCTCCTGCTGTGCCTTAAAGGCTGCAATTCTCCTTGGCTGGAGTAGGCAAAGCTTAACTGTATCCTCACGGATTGTGGCAATCATCTCGTCAAACATATCAAAGCCGACAAGCTTGTATTCAACAACAGGGTCCTTCTGACCGTAAGCTGCAAGGTGGATTGACTGCTTTAATTGTTCCATTGCGTCAATGTGATCCATCCAGTGGGTGTCAACTGACTTTAGGAGGTAAACTCTCTCCATCTCACGCATTGTTTCTTCGTCAAGGATTTGCTCATTCTCCTTGTACATATCAAGCGCCTTGTTTGTGATTAATTCAACAATATCCTTTTTGTCCAGCTTGTCAAGCTCTTCATCTGTGAACTTTAAGAAATCCTTGTCGGGAACAAGCCACTTGTAGCTTTCTCTCAAGGATGAAAGGTTCCAGGATTCACGGAGAATTGAGTCGTTTACATAAAGGCTGACATTCTCCTCAATGGTGTCCTTCAGCATCTTGATGATTGTGTCGTGAACATCCTCACCGTCAAGCACCTGATCCCTCTGTCCGTAGATGATTTCTCTCTGACGGTTCATAACATCGTCGTACTGGAGAACATTTTTACGGATGCCAAAGTTCCTTGTTTCAACCTTTTCCTGTGATGACTCGATAATATTTGAAAGCATCTTGTTTTCGATTGGTGTGTCGTCAGATACCTTTAATGTTGTCATAATTGACTTCATTCTGTCACCGCCGAACAGACGCATAAGGTCGTCCTCGGTGGAAAGGTAGAAACGGCTCTGTCCGGGGTCACCCTGACGGCCTGAACGGCCACGGAGCTGATTGTCGATTCGGCGGGATTCGTGGCGTTCTGTACCCATAATGCAAAGACCGCCTGCCTCACGAACCTTGTCTGCCTCTTCCTTAATTTCCTCCTTGTATTCCTCAAGGAGCTCGTTAAAGGTTTGTCTTGCAAACAAAATATCCTTGTCATCGGTTTCGGAATGAGCGTCAGCCTCTGCTATAAGCTCATCGGAGAACTTCATCTTCTTCATTTGGGTCTTAGCCATAAACTCGGCGTTACCGCCAAGTACAATATCGGTACCACGACCTGCCATATTTGTGGCGATTGTTACCGCTCCCAGCTTACCTGCCTGTGCAACAATTTCCGCTTCCTTTTCATGGTGCTTTGCGTTGAGGACATTGTGCTTAACGCCACGCCTTTTCAGCATTTTTGAAAGCTTTTCCGACTTTTCAATGGAAACTGTACCAACCAGAACAGGCTGTCCCTTTTCGTGGCACTTGATAATATCCTCGATAATTGCGTTAAACTTGCCCATCTCTGTTGGGAAGATAATATCAGGCAAATCCTTACGCATAAGAGGCTTGTTTGTTGGAACCTCAACAACATCCAGCTTGTAGATTTCCTGGAATTCCTGTTCCTCTGTAAGGGCTGTACCTGTCATACCTGAAAGCTTTTTGTAAAGTCTGAAGTAGTTTTGGAATGTGATTGTAGCAAGGGTTTTGCTCTCGTTTTGAACCTCAACACCCTCTTTTGCCTCAATAGCCTGATGCAGACCCTCGTTGTATCTTCTGCCTATCATCTGACGGCCTGTAAACTCGTCAACAATGATGATTTCACCGTCTTTTACTATGTAATCAACCTCATTCTTCATAACACCGTTGGCTTTGATAGCCTGATTGATGTGGTGCTGAATTGTAAGGTTTTCGGGGTCGGTAAGGTTTTCAAGGTTAAAGAATTCCTCTGCCTTTTTAACACCAAGCTGTGTAAGTGTTGCTGTCTTTGCCTTTTCGTCAACAATGTAATCGATACCGTTTTCGGCATAGAAGTCCTCTTTGTCCTCCTTGGCGTCAACCTCGGTGAACACATATTTTTTAAGGGATTTTGCCAGCTTGTCTGCCCTTGAATACAGGTCTGTGGACTTGTCGCCCTGACCTGAAATGATAAGAGGTGTTCTTGCTTCGTCAATGAGGATTGAGTCAACCTCGTCCACAATGGCAAATGCGTGACCACGCTGAACCTTGTTTTCCTTGTAAACCACCATATTATCTCTCAGGTAGTCAAAACCAAGCTGGTTGTTTGTTCCGTATGTAATGTCACAGGCGTACATTTCCTGACGCTGGTCATTCTCCATCTCCTGGGTGATAAGACCAACAGTAAGACCCAGGTACTTGTACACCTTACCCATCCACTCGCTGTCACGGGTAGCAAGGTAGTCGTTGACTGTAACAACATGCACACCCTCACCTGTTAAGGCATTCAGGTATGCCGGAAGTGTTGCAACCAAGGTTTTACCTTCACCTGTTTTCATTTCCGCAATTCTGCCCTGATGAAGAATAATACCACCTGTAACCTGTACAGGGAAGTGCTTCATACCAAGCACACGCCAGGAAGCCTCTCGGCAGGTTGCAAAAGCCTCAGGCAAAATGTCATCAGTTGTTTCGCCGTTAGCAAGTCTTTCCTTTAAAATTGTTGTTTGATTTTTAAGCTCCTGTTCACTCATAGCGGAGTACTTTTCCTCAAGGGCAAGTACCTTTTGAGTGATTGGCTCTACTCTTTTAAGTTCTTTCTTGCTGTAAGAACCGAACATTTTTCTTAAAAGATTCATCATAACCATCCTTTTTTCAAATTATATTAATGTCATTAGCCTATATTTTCCTATTATAATGTTCATTATAACACAGGTTTCCAAAAAAATAAAGGGGAAGTATGTCGTACACCTCCCCTAATTATAGATTTATTCCGCTTTGTCCATAGATTCCTTGCAGGCAGACAGTGCCTCACAGGCAATAGGCTGGGCATTTTGGGAGCCGTAGCCCTCAACATCATTTACAACAACAGAGAATGCAAGGGGATACTTTTCGTTTTGACAATATCCCACAATCCAAGCGTTGTTCTTGTCGCTTCCGCTGCCGTCACTTGACTTTGTGATTTCACCTGTACCTGTTTTGGCGGCAACCTCCATACCGGCAGGAAAATTTCCGTCACCGTAGTAGTTTTCCACATTGTTACGCATCATTTCCCCAATTCTGTGGGCAACATCACTTTCCATCATTCTGGAGCCTGTGCCACCGCCTGTGGTGATGCCAAGCTTTGTGAGGATGCCCTCGTCACTGCCTATAAGGTAAGGCAAAACAGGCTTTCCACCGTTGGCTATTCCCGAACAGATTATTGCCATCTGCATTGGGTTCACAAGGTCGGTGTACTGACCAACCCCTGACCATGCAAGCTGATTTTTTGTAGCGTCACTTACATCATAGTTGCCGTCCTTAAGGGGAATATCCCCTATTGAAAATGAACCGTTTATGCCCATTTCGTTTGCAACCTCAGTCATTTTTTCAATGCCAAGCTCCTCGGCAATTTTGGCAAATACTATGTTGCAGGAATTTCCCAAAGCCTGCTCCAGGTTTTCACTGCCGTGGGCGTAGCCGTCATTACAGTAAACTTCACAGGTTTCGTCATCTCCGCCAACACATTCAATGCCCTGGCAGTACCATTCACGAGTTTCAATATCATCAATATATTTCAGAGCCGCCGCTGTGGTTACAAGCTTAAAAATAGAGCCGGGGGTGTATGAGCTGCTAACAGCGTTGTCCACATACACGCCTCTGTATTCTTCTTCATTTTCCGCTGTAATTTCCGGCGGTGCGTTAGGGTCGTAAGAAGGTGTTGAAACATCACAGAGAATTTCTCCTGTTTCGTAGTTATAAACGACACAGGCACCTGCCCTACCGTCAAACATTTGATAGACCTGAGAACACACCTTGGCGTCAGCAGTAAGCCTCATATCACTGTTTGGCTTAAGTGATGTGGGAAGTCCCAATCCAAACAGAGGGTTGTAGCCTGTAAGGTTCATTCTGTACATAGACTGGATTGATGTGCCTATGTTTATGGAGTCGTCACCCACAATGTGGAGCATACTTTTTCTAACGCTTTTGTCCTCGTTATAGACTCTCTCGCCGTTTACTGACTTTGCCAGCTCAACACCGTTTCTGTCGGTTATTGTACCAGCCTGTGTAAGTCCTCCGTCAGAGGAAATATGGCGGTTATAAGCCATATTCATCCATGTTTTGTGTTCAGTTACTATGTTATAGGAAAGGTATCCCATACCGCCGATTATAAGAAGTACAACAATTAAAATCATAGCACTTCTGCGCAAGGTTCTTTTCATTGGATACAGTTCCTCCTTTTCATAACTAATTTAAGGCTAATTTGAGTAGTTATCCTCTCTTTTGAGAATAAGTCCTTTCGTCTGCCGCCTTGATAAATGCAAGAAGTCCCCAACAGGAAATCATTGAAGAACCGCCGGCAGACACAAATGGGAATGTAACACCTGTAAGTGGCAGAATATCAGTTGCCCCAAGTACATTAAGTGCCATTTGCACAATGAACAATCCTGCTGCACAGCAGGCGGAAATTGAGTAGAATGTGCTGCGGCTCCTTGTGGCTATATCCCTTGAATAAATTGCAAGGCAGAGTATAGCCGCAATCAGGGCAAAGCCTACGATAAGGCCCATTTCCTCGCACACAATGCCAAACACCAAATCGCTTTCAGAGGCGATAACATACTTTAAAAATCCGTTGCCTATTCCTACGCCGAAAAGACTTCCCGATGCAAGATAGGTAAGCACCCTTGCCTGTTGGAAACCACCCTCGGAGGAATTTTCAATGGCATGTCCCCATGTTTCAAAACGCTTTGCAACATAGGGTTTTATCTTTAAAATTACGGCTCCGCCTCCAACGGCAGTTGCAAGTGCAAGGAGCACTGTCTTGATGTCGCCTGAACGCATAAATGCAACAAAGAGGAATGTTGCAAAGAATATAAGTGCTGTACCAAAGTCACCCATAAGGGCAAGCTCACCAACGCAAATAGCGGAGAAAGCAATAAACTCAATCTTGTTTCTCCTTGTCATAATTGCGTCAAGTGTACCGGCACCTACAAAAATGTAGAGAATCTTTACAAATTCAGATGGCTGAATGGAAATTCCGCCTATTGTAATCCAGTTGGCGGCACCGTTCTTGATGCTGCCAAACACAAGGTTAAAGCCAAGGAGTGCTATTGAGGCAATCATACCCCAAAATCTAAAGCGCTGTACCCAGTCAGGTCTTTCAAGAAGCTTTACAATAATCACAAATCCAATTATACCGGCAAGGGCTGTGGCAATCTGCATTATCGCCATTCTGTCCGACTGCCTGACCTGTAACATCAGTCCCAGTCCCGTCAAAAACAGTGCCAAAGCCTCCAGCTCAAAGTTTGTCCTTTTGATAACTCTTGTTGAAACAAAGAACAGACCCCAGCTTATAACAGTAAATACACCGCAATAGATAAAGGGGTTTAAGTCCTTTGCGTAGTAGTCCCAAGACGCCTCTATTGCCATTAGAAAATGGAAAATGGTTATCATAATCATCAGCTTGTACTGCTTCATAGAAGCCTTGTTGCTGATTCTCTTTAAAAATCGGTCGGGGCGAACCTCCTCGTCATATTCGTCCCCTCGCTCCACTCTGAATAAGGTAGAGCCAACTTGAATTTCGTCGTCTATCAGGAGCTTTGTACGGTAAGGAGTGGTGTTGTCAACCGCCTTAATCCCTTTTTGCAAATTATCCTTAAAGGAGGAAAAAATACTTGCAAAGAAGGACTTATTCCTTGAGGGGGAATTGCTTTTTATTTTCTCTCCGTTAACATATGTTCCGCACTTACTGCCCACATCGGTAATCATCCAACCCTCTTGCCTTCTGAGCAGAACGCAGTGGTCACGAGAAACAGCAGGGTCGTTTACCCTTATGTCACTTCCACGACTTCTGCCGATGGAGTTTTCCCAAAACAGAACAGGAATTTTCTCCCCTGTTTCCATATTTTCCAATGTCAGCAGTGGTTTTTGTTGCCTGCGGTGTCTGTGCATTGAGGCAAATATTGAATAAATAATTACTATGGCATAAAGTGGCAAAAGGATTCTTACAGCCACAACTCCGGCATCAAGAAGCCATTGCATATACATATATTCCCCACCTCTCCTGTATATCTCATTTCCTATATTATATCTTTCCTATATTATACCTTAGGAAAAATAATTGTCAATAATACTAAGGAAACACTGAATAAATCACAATTAAAAAGCATAAGTCGGGAGGTTTTCCCGACTTATTAATAATTTTTTATTCTACTGTAACCGACTTAGCCAGATTTCTTGGCTTGTCAATATCGTTACCCCTGTGCAAGGATGTGTAGTAGGCAATAAGCTGTAAAGGAACAATAGCCAGCATTGGCATCAGCTCCTCACGGATTTTTGGTACTCTTATAATCTGGTCAGCCACATCACTGCCGATATGACATTCTTCATCGCACACAAGGATTACATAAGCTCCCCTTGACCTAACCTCTTTTACATTTGAAAGTGTCTTTTCAAAGAGCGCATTTTGAGTAGCCACAGCGATAACAGGCATTTCCTCTGTGATAAGTGAGATAGTACCGTGCTTTAACTCACCTGCGGCATAGCTTTCGCTATGAATGTATGAAATTTCCTTTAACTTTAGAGAACCCTCCATAGAAAGGGCATAGTCAAGACCTCTGCCGATATACAACAGTGAATCTGCATTTACAAGACTGCTTCCTGCGTACTGGCAGTCGTCCATTACCTTTTCAAGGGTTTCCTCTACCTTGTCGGGAACTTCCATAAGTGAGGTCAATAGTGATTTGCACTCATCCTCTGTGATTCTTCCCTTGGCAAGTGCAAGCTGGAATGCAAAGAGGTACATAACTGCAATTTGCACCATATATGCCTTTGTTGAGGCAACTGCAATTTCGGGACCTGCATGGGTGTAAATCAGCATATCTGCCTCTCTTGCAATGGAGCTACCCTTTGCGTTAACAATTGCAAGGGTTTTTGCGCCGTATTCCTTAGCAAGGGACATAGCCGCCTTGCTGTCGGCAGTTTCTCCGCTTTGGGAAATAATTATTACAAGGTCGCCCTCACCTACAAGGGGATTTCTGTAACGGAATTCAGATGCAATATCCACATTTACAGGAACTCTTGCAAGACCCTCAATAACATATTTTCCAACCATTCCTGCGTGCATAGCAGTACCACAGGCAACAATGTGAATATTTTTGAAGTCCTTAATATTCTCTAAGGTAATTCCACATTCAGAAAGGTCAGGCATATTGTCACGAATTCTCGGCAGAACAGTCCTTTTGATAGCCTCAGGTTGTTCGTGAATTTCCTTAATCATAAAGTGGGGATAACCGCCCTTTTCAGCGGCGTCCATATCCCAGTCAGCCTCCTGAAGCTCCTTTGTAATGGGGAGCATATGACTGTCGAAAAACTCAACGCCATCGTGGGTGAGCTTTACGATTTCGTCGTGATTCATAAGGTAATATTTTTTGGTATAGTTAAGAATTGCAGGAACATCGGAGGCAATAAAGCTTTCATTATCCCCAACACCTACAATCAATGGACTTTCTCTGCGAACAGCAAAAACTGTGTCGGGATAGTCGGCAAAAACTATACCCAAAGCAAAGGAGCCCTTTAACATTCTTATTACCGTATGTATAGTGTCCAGCGGGTCGCCGTCGTACTTTAAGTCAAGGAGCTGAGCCACTACCTCTGTGTCTGTATCGGACAAAAAGGTCTTGCCCTTTTTAGTCAAATACTCCTTAAGTTCAATATAATTTTCGATAATACCGTTATGTACAATAGTCACCCTTTTTCCTGAATGAGGGTGTGAATTTACATATGAAGGCTGACCGTGAGTTGCCCAACGGGTGTGACCAATACCTGCGTGACCCTTTGGTTTGCCCTCCTTCTCCATTTTTTCGGAAAGGTCAGAGAGTCTGCCCTTAGTCTTTGCCACTTCAATTTTACCATTCTCAAAAACAGCAATACCGGCGGAGTCGTAACCCCTGTATTCAAGCCTTGTGAGTGCTGAAACAAGAACATCACTGCAATCTCTCGGTCCTACATAACCTACAATACCACACATAACAATTCTCCAATACTTTATTTGTTTAGTTTATGGTCAAAGGTCGGCACTATGTCTGCCAACAATTCCACCGCCCTGTCATCATCATTATCCTCGGCACATTTCCTAAGATTTTGAAGCTTGGCAAGGAGGGTTTCTTTATCAATATCAATTTGATTTCCAATAAAAATTTTTTCATTAGCTGTCTGCTTTAGTCCCTCTTCATCCATAAGAAGCTCCTCAAACAGCTTTTCGCCGGGGCGAAGTCCGGTAAATTTAATCTCAACATCCTTATAAGGCACCTTACCGTACATTCTGCAAAGATTTTCCGCAAGGGTGGTAATCTTCACCGGCTTACCCATATCAAGGACAAAAATCTCGCCACCCTTAGCCATACCTGCCGCTTGAAGCACCAGTGATACAGCCTCGGGTATTGTCATAAAATAGCGGATAATGTCGGGGTGAGTTACGGTAATGGGCTTTCCGCTTTCTATCTGTCGGCGGAAAAGGGGGACAACAGAGCCATTACTTCCAAGTACATTGCCAAATCGGGTTGTTACAAATTCTGTACCGGTTGTGTTTTGACCCATATACTGCATTATCATCTCACAGCACCTTTTGGTTGCGCCCATAACATTTGTGGGGTTAACCGCCTTGTCGGTACTAATCATAACAAACTTCTTAACTCCGTACTTTTGAGCCAAGGTTGCAACATTATATGTTCCGAAGATGTTGTTCTTTACAGCCTCACAGGGAACTGTTTCCATAAGGGGAACATGCTTGTGGGCGGCAGCGTGCCACACCAACTCAGGCTTATATTCCTTAAAAATCTGCTCCATTTTGTCATAATCCCTTACAGAGGCTATAACTGTGGCAAGATTTAATTTATTTCCGTGTTCAAGGATAAGCTCCTGCTGTATATCGTATGCGTTATTTTCGTATATATCAACAATAATTATCTGCTTTGGTGAGTAATTTGCAATTTGGCGAACAAGCTCGGAGCCTATTGAGCCACCGCCCCCTGTCACCATACATACCTTGTTATTAACAAGCTCTTTTACTGAGGCTTTGTCAAAGGTAATTGGCTTTCTGCCAAGCAAATCCTCGATTTTAATGTCCTTAACCTGATTTAAAAGCTGAGGCTTACCCTCGTCACCGTCAAACAAAAGCTGACTGAAATATGGGATAATCTTGATTTTACACTCAGTCTTTGAGCATAAATCCAAAATTCTTGTTCTGTCCTCTTCACTGCAGGAGGGAATTGCAAAAATAATCAGACTGATGTTTTCACTTGCACAAATTTCGGGAATATCGTAGGTTGTGCCAAGCACCCTTACGGTGTCCACCATTGTGTTGCGAAGTGTTCTTTCATCGTCAACAAAGCCAATGGGGAACAGATTTTTTGATGGATTTCCGCTGTCGTTTTGTGCGGCAAAAATATCTTTTAAAATTATACGACCTGCATTACCTGCACCTACAATAAGGGTTCTTTCCCCTTGATTCATCCTTTCGGAGTCGCTGATTTTAATAAAGGCATTTTTAAAAATAAGCCTGAACATCACAATGCCCATAATGGACATTGCACCGCTGATTAGGGTGTAGGGCAAAACATAGTTGAATGTGTTGTAGCGCAGTGACAAAATCAATGTGCTTACTGCAACACCAAAAAACATTGCAACAATGCAGTCAAGGTAATCCCTGATGTTAAAAAATCTCCATGCTTTGTTGTAGGCTCCGCAAATCCAAAGCGCCACAAGACAAACTATTACATTTATGATTATGGAAACCACCACATAGGGTGTTTCTACCACGCTTTCAAAGCCGGTCTGAAAGTCAAATGCCTCAAGCATAAAGTTGGTTACTACTCCGCACAACGCAATTATAAATGCGTCCACAATGCCAAGCATAACCTTTCTGAAATTGAATTCCGGTCTTATCATATTACCACTCAAATTTATAAATAATTAGAAATTAATAAAAAATTAAAACAAAGATAATTAATGGTTAGATTATATTACTATAAAGAAAAAAAGTCAATTAAAATGTATTTTTCTATGAGATTATTCAAAATTACCCATATTTTTTTGTAATATTTGACAACAAATCATTACCAAATCCGCCTTAATCTTATTAATTTGATAATTATCCTTTATTAGGAAAAACCTTTCTTGCTGTTTCAACGGATATTGCCGCTGTTTTGCAGTAGTAATCCGCCTTTATCTTCATAGCATATTCCTCTGTGAGAACAGCACCGCCTACCATAATTTGTGTATCCTCCAGACCGGGTGTTTGGTGAATAAGGGATATTGTGTCCTCCATACTTTTAAGGGTTGTGGTCATAAGTGCCGAAAGTCCAACAAGGGTAACATTTTCCCTTTTGGCAGTTTCCGCAACAAGAGAAGGCTCAACATCCTTGCCTAAATCTATAACATCATATCCGTAATTCTCAAGGAGCACCTTAACAATATTTTTTCCAATATCGTGAATATCTCCCTTGACGGTTGCAAGGATAATCTTGCCCTTTGATACACTTTCACTGCTGTTTTCAGCAAGTTTTTCCTTTATAATCTCAAAAGCCTGTTGGGCGGCTGTGGCTGATGACAAAAGTCCCGGCAGGAACACCTTGCCCTGTTCAAACAACGAGCCAACCCTGTCAAGTGCGGGAATAAGCTCTCTGTCAATTATTTCCATAGGGTCGGTATTTTCAAGCATTTTAAGGGTGATGTCGTGACATTCCTTTTTAAGTCCCTTCATTACCGCCTCGCCCAAGGTGTTCTCGTGGTTTTGGCTTACGGTTTCCACAACAAAATCGCTGTACTTTGCAATATAGTCACGGCTTTCCTCGTCATATCCCTTTAGCACTCTAAAGGAACGCACAGCCCCTGCCATACCAAACACACCGGGGTTGATAATCGGCAAGTCAAGTCCACGCTCCAAAGCCATTGTAAGGAAGGTTTGATTAACAAGGGGTCTTTGGGGAAGTCCAAAGGAGATATTGCTGACACCGAGCACAGTTTTTACATTGTACTTTTCCTTAACCCTTTCAAGCGCCTCCAGCGTTTGCACAGCACCGCTTTGCTGTGCCGATACAGTGAGGGTCAGGCAGTCGATATAAATATCCTCTTCCCTAATACCAAAGGACTTTGCTCTATTTATAATTTTTTCCGCAATTTCAAGTCGCTTTTCTGTTGTTTCGGGAATTCCGTCCTCATCTAAAGTAAGTCCTACAACAGCAGCGCCGTACTTTGCAACAATGGGCAAAATCTCATTAAGGCTCTTTTCTTCACCGTTTACGGAGTTCACTATTGCTCGTCCGTTGTACACCCTAAGTCCTGCTTCAAGCACCTCAGGCTTTGTGGAGTCCAACTGTAACGGCAAATCAACAACGCCCTGTACAGCCTTTACAACCTTAACCATCATTTCTTTTTCGTCTATTTCGGGATGACCTACATTTATGTCAAGAATTTCTGCTCCGTCCTCTGCCTGACTGATAGCCTGTGACAAAATGTAGTCCATATCATTGTTTACAAGTGCCTGCTTAAACAGCTTTTTGCCTGTTGGGTTAATTCTTTCGCCGATAATTTTGGGCTGGTCAATATTTACAACCGCTGTTCCCGAGCAAACTCCCGTCACATATGGGTGAACATTCTTCCTGTAGGTTTTGTCCTTTAGTTCGTCCTTTAGCTTCTCTATAAATTCAGGTGTTGTGCCACAGCATCCACCTAAAATTTTAACACCCAATGAGGAAAGTTCAGCCATTTTCCCCGCAAATTCCTCTGCTCCCATTGTGTAGGTGTTGGTTACAGGGTCGGGAAGTCCTGCGTTTGGCTTTGCAATAACAGGAACATTACACCTTTCGCAAATCTCCTTTAGCATAGGCTCAATCTCGTCAGGACCAAGGGAGCAGTTAAGACCTATGGCATCCGCCCCAAGTCCCTCAAGGGTTAGCACCATAGCACTTGGAGAAACACCCTGAAATGTTCTGCCGTTTTCCTCAAAGCTCATTGTACAAAGCACAGGCTTTTGGCTGTTTTCCTTACAGGCAAGGAGAGCGGTTTTCATCTCCAGCAAATCTGTCATAGTTTCTATTGCTATAACATCATACCTGTCGTCAGAATTTACTACCTCTTTAAAAATGTCATAGGCTTCCTCAACGGTAAGAGTACCGTTTGGCTCAAGGAGTTGACCGATAGGTCCCATATCAAGGGCAATCAGGGTGTCTGTTCCCTCAACTGCCTTTTTACAGCAGTCAATAGCAGAACTTACAATCTCCTTTACACCGTAGCCTGTACCCTCCAGCTTGTGCCTGTTGGCGGAGAATGTATTGGCACAGATGATGTCACTTCCTGCGTTTACATATTCCCTGTGAACATCAACAATAGTTTGTGGGTGGGTGATATTCAGCACATTTGGGTTATCTCCCATTTTTAGCCCACGCTTTTGGAGCATTGTGCCCATTCCACCGTCATATATAATAAATTCTTTTTTTAAGAGTGTTTTAAAGTCCATTATTCCGCCCTCCTGTAAGGACAATTTTTGTTACCGCACCTCGAACACTTTGATGTGCAGGAGCGTTTTTCCTCAACCTCTTCTTTACCCACACCAATAACCGCCGTAACCGACTTTGTGGGGTTGAGCATAAGGCTTTCTGTAAGGTTAAGCCCAAGCTTTTTTTCTGTGTTTAAAAGCCGTACAATTTCCCTTTGCTTTTCAAGGGGATAGTCACCGTAGCCGGGGCTGAATCTGTTTGTAAAGTAATATCCGCTGTACCTCTTTGAAAGCTCAACCTCGATTTTGTCCATAAACTGCTCAATGGCAACGGACGCCATAGCGTCAATTACAACAGCCTGCGCCATATCGGTAATTTGTGCCTTGCGAATCAGCTTATCCACATAAATTCCCAGTGTTGCGGCAATCAGCACAACCTTTTCGCTTTTTTCTATCACCTTTTTTATATCCTCACCACCAAGGGCAGGGCTGTCCTTGGGAATTTCGGTAAAGGTGTAAACAGGTCGGCATATTTTCAGGATTTCCTCCTCTGCCTTATCCATCAAAGCCTGTGTTATATTGTCGGGATTTACACCGTGACCTCCCATATAGCGGAGTGCCTCGGCTCTGTCAAGAGATGACAATGTTATCATAACAAGTTTCCAATCGCTTCTGTAATTTTTGTTGCAACATAAGGGTTGTTCATTGTGTAAAGATGAATACCCTCAACTCCGTTTGCCATAAGGTCAACAATCTGCTCCACAGCGTAGGCAATACCGGCATCCCTTAGTGCATCGGGATTATTTTCGTACCTCTGCATAATCTTTGAAAATTTTGAGGGCAGACTTGCACCGCACATTGACACCATCCGTTCAATCTGCTTTTTGTTTGTAACAGGCATAATTCCTGCTGAAACAGGCACATCAATGCCTGCACATCTTACCATATCCATAAAGCTGTAAAATGCCGAATTGTCAAAGAAAAGTTGAGAAATAAGGTGGGTTGCGCCCTTTTCAACCTTTGTTTTAAGGTTTCTGATATCCTCAACCATTGAATTTGCCTCAAGGTGCATTTCGGGGTAACAGGCACCGGCAAGTTCAAAATCTCCCCTTTGCTGAATGTACTCGCAAAGGTCGCTTGCGTGTAGAAAATCCTTTTTCGGCTCAATGTCGGGAACAATATCGCCACGGAGAGCAAGGATATTTTCAATTCCCTTTTTCTTAAAAATTTCTAACTCTTTTTCAACAGTTTGTCTGTCGTTGTTCACACAGGTGAGGTGAGCCAAAGGCTCAACACCCAGGGACTTTACCTTTGATGCAATCAGCGCTGTGTTGTTTGCCTCTGTCCCACCTGCACCGTATGTAACGGAAATATAGGCAGGTTTTAATGATGCCAGCTCGTCAAGTGCCTTGTAAACCGTTTCCACTCCGCTTGTCTTTTTTGGAGGAAAAACCTCAAAGGAAAGGACTGTTTTGCCCTCTTTGTATAATGTACTTAATTTCATAATCTACCAACTTTCTTCCATATGTCACCGCATAGACGGTATATAAATTCAATTTAAAAATTTCATAATTTTTCTGTTGTTATTTTTTGTGCAAGGACGGAATTTTTGTAACGAGAGTCAAAGCTAACCTCTTTGATTATCCTAACACAGCTTGGAATGGGGATTTCTGTGTCCTCGCTGTTAACCTCACACTCCAAAAATGCTCTGTCACTCCAAAAGGGAAAAACATCCACCTCGTACTTAAAACCCTTGTACATAAAGGTGTGCCTTACCTTGTTTATGGTATTATACCCCTTTTTTCTGTACCCCATAATTTTGTCGTACTCCGCCTTTGTAATTTCTTCCTCATACTCCACTCGGGTTAAGTCGGAAATTCTCCTTTTAAATGTCTTTGTGTAGGTGTATTCACCCTTTTTTCCTCTTTTGCGGATTCTTCCAAAGGTATTATGCTCCACATAGTCGGTGTAGGTCTGCCAAATCTCTGTGTAGTCGTAGTCCTCCATTTTGGAAAGTTCAATAGTGTTTGGATACTCTATAAGCCACTTTCTCTCTATCTCCAAAGGCTCGTTCACAGTTATTCCCCCTTTTGGCACAACACTTTGTCTTAATATAGTATTACCTATTGTAATCGTTAACGAATATTATATCACATTTCTTTCGCCAATACCACATAATTTTATTTAGATTTTGCATATTATTTTTTGTTGTGTTATTATTAGATTGGGTGATAAAATGTATTTTAAAAAACATAAGGTAAAGGCAGTTTTACTTTGCTTATTATCTGCTGTAATTATCTTTTTTGCAGTGAATATAATAGTAAGCAACTGCATATTGACCTATAACGAATACACAGTTGAAACTACAAAAATCAAGGGGCAGACAACCTTTGTTGCAATATCAGACTCCGAGGGCAGAGTTTTCGGTGAAAATAACAGCCGACTGGCAGAAAAAATAAAGGATGCAAACCCGGAATTTGTTATGATAATTGGTGATATGGTGGACAATGAAAACGGTGACTACTCCGGTGTTGTTAACCTGTGCAATACACTTGCAAAGGATTTCCCTGTCTATTACATCCCGGGCAATCACGAGTTAAGCTTTCGTGAAAGTCAAAAGGGAAAGTATATTGAAAATCTTAAAAACGCAATAAACTCCACCGGTGCCACTATGCTCATAAATGAAATGACCGACTTTACAACAAAGGACGGTGACAAAATCACCATAGCCGGACTGAAAAGGTACCCATTCTTTGATTATGACGCACCGAACTACGACAATGAGGAAAACAGGCTTTTTCAAAAATATTTAAAACAAGAGGACGAAAATCACTTTTCCATACTGATGTGCCACTATCCCGAAACCTATGTGTGGGGATTAGACAAATATAATATTGACATTATGGTATGCGGTCACACCCACGGAGGAATTTTCAGAATTCCCTTTGTAGGCGGTGTTTACGCACCTGAACAGGGCTTTATGCCAAAGTATTCAAAGGGTTATTACACAAACGGAAATGCAAATATGCTTATTTCCGCAGGACTTAACACTTCAAGAAAAATCCCAAGACTTTTTAATCCCCTTGATGTTACAGTAATCACATTAAAGGGCAAATAATACTATATTTTACTGATTTTTTAGCGACATTCTTATTTTGGTTTGTCGTTCCGAGGAAACATAATATACTGCCCTGTCATTCCGAAGGGCAAAGCACCCCACCTGTCATTCTGAGGGAGCATAGCGACCGAAGAATCTGAAAGGATAGCAGTAGTGCCTAAATCGACACTATCAGGTTATAGGAAAGTGTGATTTCCCTAACAAAATGAGTGGTATAGGCAGGGGATTCCTCGACAAGCTCGGAATGACAATGTGATGGATTTCCTTAAAAAATAACTATTCCCAAATATAAAGTACTATCCGCAAAATCCCCTGCATATCATTAACTATCCTTAAAGGGAGGGTTAATGTGTGAAAGGAATTGTGGAAGAACGAGCTGTTACACTGGGAACACATATTGCAGAAAGCGGGGACACTGTGCGTGAAACCGCAAAAAAATACGGAATAAGCAAAAGCACCGTACACAAGGATGTCAGCTCACGGCTGAAAAAGATAAATCCTTCTCTTTACACAGAGGTAAAAAAGGTGTTGGAAATCAACAAATGCGAACGCCACATAAGGGGCGGAATGGCTACAAAAAACAAATATCTACTGCTTAGACAGCAAAAACAGCATAGTGAGTAAATATACATATCAATCTTGTATCCGTTACAAAAGCCGATGAGTTGTGATTCTATCGTCACAAACCCATCGGCTTTATTTTCATAATATTTTAACTAAACTTATGTACCCAAAACGGCACAGCCTAAGCTGTACCGTTTTACTACTAAAAATATTATCAGGATAAAAGCATTTTATCCGACTCAACCTGATGTCCTGCAATCTCGGCAAACTTTGCCATAAGGTCTGCTTTTGTCAGGTTTTTCTTCTCTTCACCCTGAACATCATAGATGATTTTACCCTCGTTCATCATAATCAGCCTGTTGCCGTGGGCAATAGCGTCGTGCATATTGTGAGTAATCATCATTGCTGTAAGGTTGTTTTCGCTTATTATTTCTTCCGAAATTTCAAGCACCTTTGCCGCTGTTGTTGGGTCAAGTGCCGCAGTGTGCTCGTCAAGGAGCAACAGCTTTGGGCTTTGGAGGGACGCCATAAGCAGGGTTAATGCCTGTCTTTGTCCACCTGAGAGCAGTCCAACCTTGGAGGTCATTCTGTCCTCCAAGCCAAGACCTAAGATTTTCAGCTTTTCGTGGTAAAGCTCCCTTTCCTTTTTTGTAATGCCCCAACTAAGGGTTCTCTTTTTGCCCCTTCTGTAAGCTAAAGCTAAGTTTTCAATAATCTGCATATCAGGAGCAGTACCCATCATTGGATCCTGGAAAACTCTGCCGATATATTTTGCCCTTTTGTATTCAGGCATACCTGTAACATTTGTACCGTCAAGGATAATACTTCCGTTATCCACAGGCCAAACACCTGTGATAGCGTTCATAAGGGTTGATTTACCGGCTCCGTTACCGCCGATAATTGTTACAAAGTCGCCGGGGTTAAGGTGGAGCGAAACACCGTCAAGTGCTTTCTTTTCATTTATTGTGCCGGGGTTAAAGGTCTTTTCAATGTTGTTTACTTTAAGCATCCTGCTTTTCTCCTTTCTTCTTTGCTTTCTTAAAGGAGTTTTTGCTTTGTGATTTTAGGTATGGAATAGCAAGGAATATTGCAACGATTATTGCGGAAAACAGCTTTAGGAAGTTGGAATCCAGCTTTAGCCACAATACTATGGACAAAACAATGTAGTAAACAATACCGCCAACAATTACAAACACAAGTTTACCCACAAAATTGAGCCTTTTACCCAAAAATGCCATACCAAGCACTTCGCCTATGATAACAGCCGCCAAGCCGATAACGATAGCGCCACGACCCATATTAACATCAGCGTTACCCTGATACTGTGCAAAAAGTCCCCCTGACAATGCAACAATACCGTTGGAAAGTGCAAGTCCGATAACCTTCATAGTGCTGATATTGATACCCTGAGCACTGCTCATACTGTGGTTACTGCCTGTTGCCCTAAGTGCAGAGCCCTGTTCTGTTCCAAAGTACCAATACAGCAGAATAACTATTGCGGCGGCAAAAATTGCTGCCACAATAATGGACTGTGGGATTTTACCCAAGGTTACATAAAGACCGGTTTCTCCATAGTTAAAGGATTTGTTGGCAGACATATCCATAATACTAAGGTTAATTGAGTACAGTCCCAGCTGTGTCAAAATACCTGCCAAAATTGCAGGGATACCCAGCTTGGTATGTAAAAAGCCTGTGATTACACCGGCGATTACACCGGCAAGAACCGCAATCAAAAGGCAAGACCAAATCGGCATACCGGCAAGCCTTAGCATAACTGTAACAGCACCGCCTGTTGCAAATGTGCCATCCACAGAAAGGTCGGCAACATCAAGTATCCTAAAGGTGATATAAACGCCAAGTGCCATTATACCCCAAATAATGCCCTGTGCTATTGCTCCGGGCATACTGTTAAGGAGGTTTAACGGATTTAGCGAGCTAAAATATGACATTAAAGAATCCATAACACTTCTCCATTCTATGCTCAAAAGCATATAAATGTATTCTTATAGAAATTCACAAAATACATTTATACACCTTTGAGCTTACATAACGCTTGGGCAACACAGTACTACTGCGTTGCCCACCAGCATTAAAACTTTAGTTTTTATTATTCAGGCAATCTTAAGTCAAGTTGCTGATTATTTAGCCTCAATCTTCTCGTATCCCTCAGGAATCTCAACACCTAAGGTCTTGCAGATTTCTTCGTTATACTTCTTTGTGAACTTTGGTGCAGACTGAACTTCCATCTTGGAAATATCCTCACCCTTTTCAAGGATGTTGTAAGCCATTTCGCCTGTCTTTTGACCAAGGTCATAGTAGCTGATTGAAAGTGTTGCAACACCGCAGCCGGCACAAATGCCCTCTTCGCCTGCAATGATTGGCACCTTAGCCTTAAGCGCAATATTATTGATAGCCTTTGCGCAGGAAGCGGCTGTATTATCTGTTGGAATATAGATAACATCACTGTCTACACAAGCTGTCTTTGTAACTGATGCTACATCGTTTGAGTCAGAGAATGTGTATGTCTTAACTTCAATGCCTAACTCCTTGAAGTGATCTGTTATTACATCCGCCTGATATTTAGAGTTTGGTTCGCTGGAGCAGTAAATGATACCCACATTTTTAGCGTCAGGGAAAATTTCCTTTACCATTGCTGCCTGCTCGTCAAGTGGGGCAAGGTCGCTTGTACCTGAAACATTACCGCCTACTGCGCCGCCTTTCCAGCCGTCAATTCCAAGTGCTACGCCGTAGCTTGTTACTGATGTTCCCAAAATAGGAATTTCCTTTGTTGCGGAAACCGCTGCTGACACAGCAGGTGTTGCATTTGCCATAATAAGGTCAACATTTTCACTTACAAACTGGTTGCAGATTGTTGAGCAGTTAGCAGCGTCGCCTGAAGCGTTTTGCTCGTTAATCTCAACTCTGTCGCCAAGCTTATCGGTAAGATAATCCTTAAAGCCCTTTGTTGCAGCATCCAAAGCCTCGTGCTGAACAAGCTGGCAGATACCTACTTTGTATGTTTTTGATTCATCTTTTTTGCTGTCGGATGTATCACAAGCTGTAATTCCGATAGCCATTGCTACTACGCACAACAGTGCAATTAATTTTTTCATTGTTAATTCCTCCTCAATGAATTTAACTTAACAAAAATGATTTTACCACTTTGCTTTAAATCAGTAAAGTGCCTTTCAGTAATTTTGTATATTTCAACAATAAGAACACCCTTTTTATAGGCAAAATGCAAAAATTATGTTGGATTTTTCACATTTTTAAACCGTTGAAAACACAAAATCACATAGTTGCTGTTATAATATAAGGAACAAAACGGGGATAAAATAGATACATATTGAAAATTTTTGTATTTGTGATATAATCTATACATATATTTAAAAAATATAAGCGAGGGCATTATGGCAGAGGAAGTAAAGAACAACGAGGAAATAATGGCGGGTAACTTTATCCACTCTTTTATTGACGAGGATATTGCACCCGGCGGAGAATATGAGGGGAAAACTGTTCACACACGATTTCCTCCCGAACCAAACGGATATTTACACATAGGCCACGCCAAGGCGATTTGCATTGACTTTGGCACAGCCGAAAAATATGGTGGTATGTGCAACCTGCGTATGGACGACACCAACCCTACAAAAGAGGATGTTGAGTATGTTGACGCAATCAAAGAGGACATCAAGTGGCTTGGCTTTGACTGGGGCGACAGATTTTACTATGCATCCGACTATTTTCCACAGATGTACGAATATGCTGTGGAGCTGATTAAAAAGGGACTTGCCTATGTTTGTGAGCTTAACGCAGAGCAGATGAGGGAATACAGGGGCGACCTTAAAACTCCTGCAAAAAGTCCTTACAGGGACAGACCTATTGAGGAGAGCCTTGACCTTTTCCGCCGTATGAAGGAGGGAGAGTTTGAGGACGGAAGTATGACCTTAAGGGCAAAAATCGACCTTGCCTCCGGCAACTTCAATATGCGTGACCCTGTTATCTATAGAATCAACCATATGCACCACCACAGCACAGGGGATGCTTGGTGCATTTACCCAATGTACGACTTTGCCCACCCTATCGAGGACGCTATTGAGGGCATTACACATTCACTTTGCACCCTTGAGTTTGAAAGCCACAGACCGCTTTATGACTGGGTTATTGAGAATATTTCCAGTCCCTCAAAGCCAAGGCAGATTGAGTTTGCAAGGCTTGGCATTAACAACACAGTTATGAGCAAGAGAAAGTTGAGAGCACTGGTTGAAGATGGCTATGTTGACGGTTGGGACGACCCAAGAATGCCTACCCTTTGCGGACTGAGAAGGCGTGGCTACACACCCAAGTCCATTAGGGATTTCTGCGAGCAAATCGGCGTTGCAAAGGTAAATTCCACAGTTGAATACAACTTTTTGGAGCATTGTTTAAGGAACGACCTTAACGACTCTGCACAAAGGCTTATGGGTGTTTTAAGGCCGATAAAACTGATAATCACCAATTATCCTGAGGGCAAAACCGAAACATTTACTGTGGAAAACAACCCTAACCACCCTGAGGACGGAGAGAGGGAAATCACATTCTCCCGTGAATGTTATATCGAAAGCGACGACTTTATGGAGGTTCCCGTAAAGAAGTACCAAAGGCTGTACCCCGGCAACGAGGTAAGGCTGAAGTCTGCATACCTTGTAACCTGTACAGGCTGTGAAAAGGACGAAGAGGGAAATGTTACAACTGTTTACGCAGAGTACGACCCTGAAACAAAGGGCGGAAATGCCCCCGACAACAGAAAGGTAAGGGGTACTATCCACTGGGTTGACGCAAACAACTATGTCCCTGCAACCGTAAACCTTTACGACAACCTGTTCACAGACCCTGAGCCTGACACAGGTGACAAGAATTTCTTGGATTACATCAACCCCGAAAGCCTTGTAACCCTTGAAAACTGCAAAATTGAAGCGTCTATAAAGGACAACAGCAACATTCATTTTCAGTTTATGAGGCTTGGTTACTTCACCGTTGACAACAAGACAAGCAGTAAAGACCACCTTGTATTCAACAGAAGTGTAAGTCTAAAGGACGGCTTTAAAAAGAAAAAATAAATTTTTAAAAACCAAAGGGCATTGGGCAACCAATGCCTTTTTTGGGGAAACACAGATAAACTATGAATACAGCACTGATAACAGGCGGTTCAAGAGGAATCGGCAAAGAAACCGCCTTGGAATTTGCAAAAAAGGGATATGCCGTAGCAATTAACTATGTAAATAGTGAAAAGTCTGCAAGGGAACTTGCTTTAAATATTATGAGGGAATTTTCTGTTCCTGCCTGTGCCTACAAGGCGGATGTTAAAAACCGAAACGAAGTTGAAGAAATGACAACGAAAATCCAAAGTGAACTTGGCACAATAACTGTTCTTGTTAACAACGCAGGAATCAGCACCCAAAGGGATTTTCGCTCCATTGATGAATATGAGTGGAAAACAATGCTAAGCACTCACCTTGACGGTGCATTTAACTGCACACAATGTGTAATTACGGGAATGATTGGGCGTCAGTACGGCAAAATAATAAATATAGGCTCAATGTGGGGCATCACAGGAGGAAGCTGTGAGGTTCACTACTCAACAGCAAAGGCAGGTCTTATCGGCTTTACAAAAGCTTTGGCAAAGGAGCTTGCCCCAAGCAATATTACCGTCAACTGCATCTGCCCCGGTGTAATCGAAACGGATATGACAAAAATTTTTGACGAAATAACCTTAAATGACCTTAAGGATAAAACTCTGCTGAAAAGGCTTGGCACTCCAAAGGATATTGCAAAGTCGGTAGCCTTTCTTGCAAGCAAAGATGCCGACTACATCACAGGGCAAATCCTAAATGTCAGCGGAGGGTTTGTGGTGTAGTTTGGAGTTTGGAGTACACCACACACTACCCACACTAATATATCAGATAAAACTAATGAAACACTTTACACTTGTAAATATTAGTAGTATAATGTAGTAAGATTTTGGTTATTAATGGATATGGCTTGTTTAACGCATATTTGCGAAAAAATATACATTTCTGAGTTTTTATAAATTATTAGGCAAGCCAAAAGTTAAGCGAGGAATATTCTTATGAGAAACATACCTTTTTCTCCTCCCGATATTACACAAAAGGAAATTGACGCCGTTGTTGAGGTGTTAAAGTCGGGATGGATTACCACCGGACCAAAAACAAAGGCTTTTGAAAAGGAAATAGCCAAGTGGTGCAACACAGATGTGGCTGTTTGCCTTAACTCTCAAACAGCCTGTGCAGAGATGACACTGCGTATTTTGGGAGTAGGACCCGGTGACGAGGTTATCGTACCTGCCTACACCTACACAGCCTCTGCATCGGTAATTTACCATGTGGGTGCAACTCCTGTGATTATCGACTGCAAGGAAAATTCATATGAAATGGATTATAGTAAGCTTGCCCGTGCAATCACACCAAAGACAAAGGTTATCATTCCTGTGGACCTTGCCGGTGTAATGTGCGACTACGATAAAATCTTTGAAATTGTAAGGAGCAAGAGGGATATTTTTGTACCCAACAGTCCTTTGCAGGATGCATATAAGAGGATAGTTGTTATGGCTGACGGTGCACACGCATTTGGCGCTACGCAAAACGGAAAGCCCTGTGGCTCCGTTGCCGACTTTACAAACTTTTCTTTTCACGCTGTTAAGAATATGACCACAGCCGAGGGCGGTGCAGTAACCTGGAAAAACCACAAGGGCATTGACAATGAAGCCCTTTACAAAAAGTATATGCTCCTCTCCCTCCACGGACAGACAAAGGATGCCTTTGCAAAAAATCAAGGCACATCCTGGGAATATGATGTTGTGGACACGCAGTACAAATGCAATATGCCTGATGTTTTAGGGGCAATGGGACTTGCACAGCTTGAAAGATACCCTGACATACTGGACAAGCGTCACAAGATGATTGATATGTACAACGAGGCATTCAAGGATATGGACATTCAGGTGCTTAATCATCACGACGAAAACAGCCGTTCCTCAGGTCATCTGTACTTTGTTAGATTTTTGGGCAAGACAGCTGAATACCGCAACAGCTTTTACAGCAAAATGGCTGAAAACGGAGTTGTTTGCAATGTTCACTTCAAGCCTTTGCCAATGCTCACAGCCTACAAAACAAGGGGCTTTGACATAATTGACTATCCAAACGCCTACAATATGCACAAAAATCAGCTCACCCTACCAATGAACAGTAAAATGAGCTTTGATGACGCACAATATGTAATTGACACCTTTAAAAAGGTGTACAAGGAGCTTGAGGAGCAGGCTTAAAAATTTTAGTTAAATCAAATTAACCGTACTGTATAGAATTTTGCAGTACGGTTGTTTTTATGCCTTACAAAGGCTCCCTCGGATGAGGGAGCTGTCGCCAAAGGCGACTGAGGGAGTGAAAAAGTAGTCAATATATCTCGGTATGCCTTTAGATGTTAAAGTTTGAGTCAGAACGATAAACCCGACTATCCTCTAAAGACAAAAATAGCAAAAGAGAACACTTTTTCCCTCCTTCCACCGCAAGCGGTCCCCCTTTTTCTGGCGAAAACGGCAAACCCTTTGTCACTTCGTGACATTTCCCTTAGCAAGGGAATACCCCTCTGGTGGAGGCTATCTTTAACCTAAAACGCCTACTCCTTTTGTTGTTTTCTTAAGTTGACGAAATTGCTCATCATAGGGCGGCAATCTGTAACTCAAAAGGCTTATAACCGCCAAACATAAAAACAGAGAGTCAAGGTTTCCCTTGGCTCTCTTGTTGTGTCCGCTTTATTTAACTGTTACTTTGCATATTGCAGATGTTTTACTTCCGTCAACGGCTTTTGCTTTTATTACAGCAGAGCCTTTCTTTTTTGCTTTAATGCAATTCCACCCTTTTGACTTGGTTTTTTCTTTTGTAACACAGGCAACCTTTTTATTGCTTGTTGTCCACTTAATCTGGCTGTTGTTTGCGTTACCGGGGGTTGCCACTGCCTTAATCTTACAACTTTCTTTTACTTTAAGGGTCTTTTTGGTAAGACTGAGTTTTATCTTTGTGACAGGCTGTTTTACTGTTACGGTACATTTCGCTGTACAGCCACATTTGGCTTTAATTGAAATAACAGCCTTGCCTTTACTTATACCCTTTATAACTTTGTTAGAATTAACTGTTGCTACATTTTTATTTGATGAAACACAGTTTGCCCATTTTCCTAAGTATGGATCCCAGCCTATTTTAGAACCAACATTTACAGTAATATTGGTAGGATATCCTACACTTGGGTGAGCATGCATACCTGATACTGTTACCTTGCAGGTGAGCTTTTCCCCTGTTGTTAATGTTGCGGTGATTGTTGCAGTGCCTTTGCCCACCGCTGTTACCTTTCCGTTATTAACAGTTGCAACATTTTTGTTTGAGGTTGCCCAGGCTTTTGCTGTGCCGTCAGTAACCTTTAAAGTCTTAGTATCACCGGCTTTAAGGGTTAATTTTGATTCAGAAAGTTTTGCCTTACTCTCAATTTTCCTGACTTCGCCCTCAAATTTTACATTGCCCCATTCTTTAACCAGATATTCATTATTATCTGTTTTTTCAAAAGAACATTCATCAAATGTGTATTCCCCTGTGTCACGGTTCAAGGATACTGTCTTTGGGGTAAAAGATACTATCTCGTAACCCTCATCAGGTACGACTTTATATGAATAAGGAGCAACTGCACATTCAAAAATCTGATTTTCCAAAAGAATGTCATCTATACCGTCTGAATAACAACGGTAGTAAGAAACATTCTCCATATTTGTAGCAAAACAGCCAAGAGTTTCGCCTACAGTGGGGTATAGTTTTGTATTTGTTAAAACTCCTATTGTGATGTCCCCTGTAACATAAGGAATGTCGATTATAACTTTGTTATCATTAACCCTTTTCGGTGCAATAAATGTATCCTTGCCCATTAAAACATCAACATTTGTTATAGTATATTCGGTATTCATATATGGTTTTGCCTCTAAGATAGTGGTGTATCTGCTACCGATTTTACAGGTGGTTGCCTTGTTTGAAGAACAGTCCGCACTGTCATAAAGGTGATTAACCTTTGCATTTTCATTCTTGTTTACAGTTACCGGTACACCGTCCTTTGTTGTGCCCGGAATTACACTTGCCAATGTGTGTACATCAGTCATACCCTTATCCACAGCGTCTTTTATTCCGTACACCTTTCCGTTATTATACACGCAGAAGCCACAGGGGTTAGAGCTATCAAAAGTAACATTATAGTGGAATGTGTAATCTCCAATTGTTTCCTGAGAACTTAGGGGCATAACACCGTGAAGATTAAATATTGCAAAATCGGTAGTTTCCAAATATACTTCCTGTGACTTAAAGGTTTCAGGTGTAAACATTACCTTGTTACCGTCTGCATCCGGTTTAAAAAGAAAATAATTCTCCATACCGCAATCAATAATATACTGATTTACAGCGTCGCAGAATTCCTGTGATTCACTGGGGAGTGGTTTTTCAGGGGCGTCATATTCCAGTACTGTAACATTACATCTAAGGTAATCGTATGTGCTGAGTGTTACGGTGATTGTTGCAGTACCCTTGCCCACTGCTGTTACCTTTCCGTTTTTAACGGTTGCAACCTTTTCATCAGAGGATTTCCACTCTATTGCAGTACCGTCAATAACATCAATTACACTTGATGAGCCTACATAAAGATTCATATCAGTAACAGAAAGCTTTATCGGGAAAGACTTTGCCTTGACTGTAATAGTCAGGTTGTCGGTAAAACCACCCTCGTTTTTAAAGGTATATGTTCCGTCACCGTTGTCGATAACAGGCATATCCTTATCGCCTTGTTTAACACTTATGTAGTTAATTTTATATCCCTGTACAGGGGATAAGGTTGTTTCGTAGTAACCCCATACCTCTTCCTGCATATTTGAGGAAATAACATTTGTAAGGTTGTAGGTTACATATGCTCCGCCCGGAATTGTGGACTTTGGTGTAGTTGTGGCGGTTATCTGTTCTGTGGTTGTAGGCTGTGTATCCGGCTTTGTTGCCGGTTCGGTTTCTTCTGCAAAAACTGTAAGTCCTGTCAAAGAGGAAAAACATATTAATGCAGAAAGCAGAATTGACAATAACTTTTTCATACTTTACCTCCCATAGTTTTAATTTTTTTACTTTACATTAACTTTCAGATTAAGAGTTTTTACACCGTTAACTTTGATTTTCAGTGTTGTTTCACCCTTTTTAAGTCCTTTGATTTTAAGGGTGGATGTGCTTACCTTTGAATTGATTTTCGCAATCTTTGTGTTTGTGTACTTATTATCTATTGTTGCAACCTTACCGCTGATTACTACTGTCGCAGTTCCACCCTTTTTCACCTTTACAGTTGTTTTTGTGAGCCTTGGTGCAGTTGTAACAGTTACCTTGCAACTTAGCTTTTTACCTGTTGTAAGTGTGGCAGTTACTGTTGCTGTTCCTTTGCTAAGTGCTGTTATCTTACCGTCCTTAACTGTGGCAACATTTTTGTTTGATGTTGTCCAAGTCTTTACTGTTCCGCCAACAGCTTTTATGGTTTTGCTTGTGCCTGACTTTAGGCAAATATTGGTTGCTGAAAGTTTTTCTTGTGCTACCTTAGTAACCGTAAAGTTATAATGTAAGTCAGTTTTATTAACCAATGAATATACTGCATCCATATTAATATTCAGCTTATAATAAGCATCTTTTAGTGTATATGCCTTACCATTGCCAACAATATATAGTCCTAAATCATATGGCACTTCTTGCTGATAACAATTAAACATATAGTTACCAATTCTTATATCCTTATTTAAGAACTGATAAAAATCTGAAATCTGATAATATAAATTGTAATTACCAACCTTACCTAAATCAGCAACCGATAAAATTCTATTAGGATATAGCTTTTCTAATTCTTTTGGTGTATCAATTTTTACACTTTTTGCATCTGCCTTAATGAGTAACGGTCCTTGAATATACTCTACAAAGATTTCATATGTACCGTTTTTCTTTGTAATCTTACCAACATTTTTACCGTTAATTGTGGCGCTGATATTTGTAATAACACAACCGGTCTTTGGTGTGATAACTGTCCTATAATTCATCCATGCATCATTTGTCATATTAGATGATGTAACATTATTTAAATCATACTTAACTTCACATCCATAAGCAACAGATGTATTTGGAGCTTTTTCAAAAGTAGCACTAACAAAAATATTAATGTCACCATCAACATTATCTAAATCAACAGTATAGGAACCGTCTGCATTTTTAGATACTGTTCTTTCCTTGTTATTTACAGTAACTACAATATAGTCGATTTCATAAGGAATTTCCGGCTTGATAACTGTATTGTAATGGTCACCTGCTGTAGTTGCTTTATTAGTAGAAGTTGCACCTCTTAAATAATAATAAACATTATGATTTTCCGGCTCTGTGCTAAAGCTTGTGCTAATCACCGGCATAGTACCTGTTTTTACTATAACATCTTCTTCCGTATTGTTATCTACTGCAAACACCACAGAAAAAGATGTCACCAAAAACGCTAAGCATATTGATATAATAGCAAATGTCTTTTTCATTTTTTAAACTCTCCTTTTATTAATAAATTTTACTTTGCAAAAACTTATTTAACCATTTTTATCACCTTATTTGATTAGGAAAATATATTTTTATCTTATATCCATATTTTAGCACTTTGAAATAACAAAGTAAATATAATTAATGTATAAATGGTGAACTTTTTGTTAAATGTGCAAAAAGTGCAATATTAATTATGATTAAGTTATCTTGTTTTCATATTACCACCCTATAATATGTCTTGTCAACAATATTTTGTAATTTAGAATATTGAAAAATTAATATTTTTAAGTATAATTAAGGTATTGTTAAGAAATGTAGAAGGTGTTTTATGGGTACTAAAAATAATTTTTTCAGCGGAATAACAGAAATTCTTATTCTGGCAATTTTGAATGACCACGATAGCTATGCCTATGAGATTGTTAAGTACATAAAGGAATTTTCCGATGGGTGCCTTGCGATTTCTCAAAACACCATTTATGCTGTTACCTACAAGCTTGAAAATGAGGGTAAAATTACCCACTATTCAAAACTTGTGGGCAAGAGGAGAACAAGGATTTATTATCATATCGAACAAGAGGGCAAGGAATATTATAATCAATTATTAAACAACTTTCGTGACGCATACAGGGGTGTTGAAAATATACTTTCAACTTTAGCTGAAAATAGAGAGGATAAGTACAATGAATAAGCTGTGCAAGGAGTACATCAAAGAAGTAAAGGCTATGTTCCCTGTTAAAGGAACGAAGGAACGAAAATACATAAAACAACTGAGCGAGGATATAGAGGACTACTGTGAAGAAGACAATGCAACAACAAAGGAAGAGCTTTATGAAAACTACGGAAATCCCGTTGATGTAGTAGTGGAATACTTTTCCGCTACCAGTGTTTCCTACGTTATCAAAAGGCTGAAAATCAGCAAATATATTAAATCATTAATTGCTGTATTAATTGCAGTAATATTAGTCCTTTCCACTATATATGGTGTTTCAAAATGGGAATGGCACGAAACAATAATGGATGAAGAGGTTGCTATTGTTGAAGAAGTAATATCATAGAATAAATAAGGAGGATAAGGACAGTGAATAAGCTGTGCAAGGAATACATAAGGGAAGTAAAGGCTATGTTCCCTGTTAAGGGAAAGCAGGAACGAAAATACATAAAAGAACTGAGCAAGGATATAGAAGATTACTGCGAAGAATCCAACGCAACAACAAAGGAAGAACTTTACGAGAACTACGGAAATCCGATTGATGTAGTAGGAGAATATCTTTCTGCTACCGATTTTTCCGGTGTAATTAAAAGGCTAAAAACCGGCAAATACATTAAACTATTAATCGCTGTAATAATTGCAGTAGTATTAGTACTTGCCACTATGTATTGCGTTATTCTGTGGGAAGAACATCAAATGCTTGTTAGACAAGCAAGGTTTTTTGCCGAAATGTAAAAAACACCAAAACCTTTTTAAAAACAAGAAATAAAACCCCCTGTGCAAGAAAAATCTTACACAGAGGGAATATAAATCAAGTATTATTATTTTGTTTATCCTCTTTAGTCACCTTGCCTGTAAACTTGTTGAGATAAAATGAGGAAAATATTGTTTTAAATTTTATGTTAAAAATGCCGTTGCTGTACTCCAAAACATCATCGGCTATTTTTTTGTCCTTTACATAAAGTGAAGAAATTACACCGTCACTGTGCAGTTTTAGGTATGCCTTGCCTGTCAGGTACAGTGCATTATTTTCCTTGCTTTTTTTTGCAAGTCGGCTTTGTCGGCGGACTGTAAAGTGTATTATGATAATCAACAGCCACATTACAACAGCCATTAAGTACAGGAATGTCATTTTCTTTTCCTTCCCAAGGGTTCACCCAGCTTGATTACGGTTTCAAGGTGGTTTTTTGTGTTTTCAAAAAATTCTTCTTCCACCAAAACCTCATTGGAGTTAAGCAAAAGGATTATTGTTGAACCGCCAAAGAGGAACATTCCCTTTTCTCCACCACGGGTGACTTTACCCTTCCCGTGGTGATTTTTGATTTTGCCAACCATAAGTGCTCCAACCTCAACCTGTACCACATCTCCAAAGTTTTCGGTGTGGATAACCGTATATTCCCTGCTGTTCTGAATAAACACAGGGGATTTTTCCAGGGCGATTGGCTGGACAGTGTGGAGCTTGCCCTTAATTTTAACATTTTCCTCCTTAACACCGCTGTCAATGTAGCTGTAACGGTGGTAGTCGTCAACAGAAAGCCTGAAAACAAGGCAATATCCGTCCTTATATTTTTCTGCCAAATGCTTGTTGTTAAGGAGCTGACTTATGGTGTAGTGACTGCCCTTAACAGGCAAAACTGTATCTTCGTTGATTTTGTAGGCGCTGAGTTTTCCGTCACAGGGTGAGAAAAGCACTTCCTTATCCTGTGGCAAAAGCCTTTTGCCCTCTTTTATTTTTCTTGTAAAAAAGTCGTTAAAGGACTGAAATTCCCTGTCCTCGTACTCCTCCATATTAATTCCGTTTGCTGTGATAAATTTTGTAATTCTCCTTTTTGAAAGGGAACTGCTCATATACTTTCCCACAACAGAAGAAACAAAAGGCAGAGTAATCCCCTTGAGGATTATTCTGCCAAATGGATTTTCGTACAAAAACTTTAGTGTGCTGTCCTTTTTTAAGTTGTCTAAATCAATAGTCTTTTTAGTGTCCATAACAAAATCTAAATATTAACAATAAAATAAATTCAACTACGCCTATACCCACCATAATCAAAATTCCCTTCATACCGGGCTTTTTGATATGTATTTTGCTTACAAACAAGATTGCAGTAATAAAAAGTGCAACTACATAATAGGGTGAAATGTCAAAGGTTTTTCCCACAATATACTGAATAAGCATAATTGTAGGGAAAATAAGACAGGCTGAGGTTACGGGAAGTCCTTGATAATACTTCCTCTTTTCATCAGTTTTTTTCTGTCTTTCCTCCTCCATAACATTGAAGTATGCAAGGCGAATAAGTGCCGCCAACACAAACAGGCAAAATACAATGAAAAACAGTGGAATTTTTACAGCAGCCACCGGCTTAAATAATGCCCACTTGTCGCTGAGGATAAAGCCGTCCATATGATGACTCATATAGCAGGCATAGCCTATTGCACAGGGCAAAACACCGAATGCGATTAAGTCCACAAGGGAGTCTATTTGAATACCAAACCTTTTTTCCTGTTCGGTTCTGTCCTTTTTGCTCCTTGCCACCATTCCGTCAAATGCGTCACAGCATCCGCAAACCATCAGACAGGCTGTGGCAATAAAGGGATGTCCGCTTCCTGCAATAGCGGTAAAAATACCTGTTACCGCCGAACACAAGGATATGTATGTGAGTATAACTGTATAATTGTAAAAGCCTAACATATTAACCCTCTTTTCCTTTTTTCATTTTGTACATCAGCCTTGCGTGGTGAGCAAGGGTGAGTCCGCCGCACAAAATGATACATACATAGAATGATATTCCTCTGCTGAGGATTTCTCCGTTGACAGGATTGCTGAAAATGTTTTTAAATCCGTCAAGGAACAGGTAGTCAGCAATTCCCACAGCTCCCGGGATAGGAATACTGTTGCTTCCCACAAGTACATAGCCCTGCATTGTCATTAAATCAATAAATGAATGACCGCTCTGACCTCCGCCCATATAGACGCAGTATGTAACACCCAAGATAGAAATTCTCTGGAGGAGATTCAGCAGGAATACAACTGCCACAATTACAGGAGTTCGCTTAATAATCTTGGCACATTCCTTGTATTCTTCCATCATTTTGTAAAGCTTATTCAGCTTTTTTCTTCTCTTTTTCAACAGGTGTATTCTTGTAAGTAAATTGATTATTCCCTCGCAGGAGTTTTTGATAATATTTGGGAAAAATATGAGAAGTGCAAAAAACACAGCAAACAGCATTTGGAACACTATTCCCAAAATTATAAGTAGCTTTGACCAGCTGTCAAACATAAAGAAGTATTCCGGTCTTAATATAAAGCATCCGGCGGCAATAACCGCAATGGACATTGTGTATTGCATAACATTAAACACAAGTGTTATGGTGGTGACGGACATTGGAATTTTGTCCTTTACCATATAGTATGCCGACGCAGGCTGTCCCCCGGTTGCAGACGGTGTTATTGCCGAAAAGTAAATATCCGCCGCCGCATATATGAAATTGTTGTAATATCCACGCTTGTAGCCCAGCTTGTCGGCAATGTAGCGGATACTCATTCCCTCAAACAAAATAAAGAGGAAAACGCACATAACCGCCGCCAAAAGCCAACCAAAATTAAGGCTGAAGGTATAGTCAAGAAAACCGGAAAGAGTCAAGTCCTTGTTTTGACTGACGATTGCGTAAAAAGTCAGGGCAATAAGCACAAGGAAAACAGCAACATATACAATCTGCTTTTTAACGCTTAAAGCACCGCTTTCTTCCTTTATCTTTTTATTTTCGTCCATAATACCCTCGCATTATATCATTTATATACACTTGATTATATCATTAAATGCAAACAATATCAATTACTAAATTGTTACATAATATATGTATGACAAAATGGATTTATCGTTATTATGCAGAAAAATAACACCCGTCACATACTTGCAGAATGTGTGAGTGTTTAGATTTTTTCTTATGTTTTGTTGACATAAGGGTATTACTGTGATAATATAATAGTGTAAAGGAACGGTTTTGGCTGTTCCCCGGGCAATTAATTATTTAACCGCCTTGTATGTGGAGTACAGGGCGGTTATCTCTTTATATTCTTGATGACTTCACATAAAGTCACTAAAAAAATGATAATAGTAGTTAAGTACAAAACATCATTCATTTGGAATATACACCCCCTTTCTAAAAGGGAGTGGAACAACCGCCGCCATTCCTTTACAGTTTAGACTATATCATAGCAGTTAAAATAAATCAAGAAACAAAGATGTAACAGAGTGTAAATCAAACCCAATATTTTGCAGAAAAATAACACCCGTCACATACTTACAGAATGTGTGAGTGTTTAGATTTTTTCTTATGTTTAGTTGACATAAGGGTATTACTATGTTAATATAATAGTGTAAAGGAACGGTTTTGGCTGTTCCGCAACAATACGAAAAATTTTTATCAAATTAACCGTCTTGTGTTACCGGCACAGGGCGGTTATTTTTTTATGGTCAAAATAATAATTGTAACTAATAAAGTAAAACAAATTATGTATTCCAAACATCAACACCCCCTTTCCTTGGGGTGTGGGAACAACCGCCGCCATTCCTTTACAGTTTAGACTATATCATATTATTCGACATAAATCAAGAAACAAAGATGTAACAACGCACAAAACAAACCCCGTTAGAAAGCCATTTTCGGACTTTTTAACGGGGTTTATTTGGAGCTGATAATCGGATTCGAACCGATGACCTCTTCCTTACCATGGAAGCGCTCTACCTACTGAGCTATACCAGCATTTTCTCTGTGAAAAAACACAGCATAGATAATATAACATTATTTTTTCAAAAAATCAAGTACATATTTGTGATAATCACAAGATTATCAAAATTTTTTTGCCCATTAATGTTTGACTATTGTCAATGCATATCTTATAATCAATATAATAAAACGGAAATATTAAGGAGCTTATTATGGATTTAGCAACTGCAAAAACCGTAACAGGAGGATTACTCCTTGGCATATCACTAACTATACTTGGTGCAATTTTGTGCTTTGTCTTTATTATGCTGAGAAAGCGTGACAAAAGCCCTGCACCAAAGAAGAAATTTAACAAGTCAGGCTTTATTGTGGGGGGAATAGGAATTGTCGTTTGCATAATTTCTGCCCTTGCAATGATGTTTACAGGCACAACACAGGGTGTGGGTACAATTTTAGGCACAATGAAGAGTGACACAGGGGCAATTTACAACGACAAGTACTATGTAAAAACAGACCTTTGCTTTGACGGCGGAAGCGGGAAATACAAGATTAACGAGGCTGAGTCGGTGCTGACCGGTGCTGACAAGCTGTACACCGTAAAGGGTTACAGCCGTTTTGACATTCTTGTAAGTATGGACACAAATGTAACCGGAGTAATATATGTTGACGAGAGTGAGGAAAACGAGCTAAAAGCCTATTATTCCGACCTTAGCAAATACAAAACAGGTGCTGTATTTGACAAACAGGACAAAAAACTTACCACAGTTGAAAAGAAGGCAGACTACACTTTGTACGAAAAAATTGCCGACAAAAATAATTACACCGAAACCCACGAGGATAATGTGAAATATGCAGAGGACATAGACTCCACAAAATGCTGTATTTTTTGGGCAACAAGTGATGATGAGCTGATTTCAAGTCAGGTTAAGCTGTACCCCAAGGACAAGAACAAAAAATATATCCGTGTAATTGAGGGCAAATACTACGAGCTTGACAGCAGTTTAACAGCAGAAGTTGACAAGTATTTTGAATAAGCAACTGTTAAGGAAACACTGATTAAATCATTTACATTATTTTCACCTTATGATATAATTTATCAATATATTTAAAAATAAACTAAAGGACTTGATTATATGGTAGATAACGAAAGAATGGACAAACTTGCACGGTCATTCTTTGAGGATCACGACCACGGCCGTGAGGCGATGCAAAACGCATCTGTAACAGAAAACATTTGCTTTATTGACTACCTTGAAAACACCTGTATCAAAAAGGCAAAGGAAATGAAAAACCAGGAGGATATGCAGTACTTTACCGAGTACGACATTCACTTCCGTATGCTCACCCTTGAAAAAATTATGAAACTAAAAGAGTTGTGGATTGTAATTTCCAAGGGTACAAACCACTTTTACGCCTTTAATTATGATGTTATTGTTTTGGTTGACCCAAGCGAGGCTGATTACCTTATTAACAACCTTGCACAGCAAAACCTTGATGTGGAAATCAGAAAAATTAGCGGTGAGGACTTTGTTGCAATGGTTGAGGATATGCCAAGGCTTGGCTTTAAGAATGTTGAGTTTACAGACGGCAGACTCCGTCCTCTTATCATTCCAAGGGATACAATCCTAAAGGCTGACAAAGCAAAAACAAGGATAAACCCAAAGCTGTACATAGAATCCCTGACTTTTCTTCAGCAGGTGGCAAAATTCAAAAAAGAGGGCAAGGGCGTTATAATTAAGGAAAACAGTCCACTTACAAAAGCCTTGCAGGAGGCTGTTTTGCTTGTTCCTGCCATTGTACAGAGCAAAAGCGGAAATCAAATGCAGGTAAAGTATCCTTTCTTAAACACAGGTGTGGAGGGGCAAAAGGTTCTTCCCTTGCTCACAGACCGCAAGGAATACGATTATTTCCTAAGCACGCCACTGATGAAGGACTACGCATCTTTACCCGAGGACAAAAGAGTTTGCATTGAACTTCCGTTTATTGAAATTTTCCGCATTTTCTCAACAGATGATTTGTTCGCATTGGCTGTAAACCCAATGGGCTTTAACCTTGTTTTAAACAAGGATGTTGTGGATATTGTGACTAAGGAAATGCACCTAACCAACAACCCTAACATATTGGTTGAAAAGAACGGTAAGCCTGTGGAATTCCCCGAAGATTTTTCGGAGGAAGATGAAGAAGGTAACACCCCAAAATCAGAGGACACAGATGTTTTACGGAAAAAGGTGCTGGAGCATTTTATCGAAACACAACAGGGAATTATTGAGAAAAACAAGGACATTGACACAGAGGAAGCAAAATCCAAGGTGAAAAAGGCTGAGGAAAAGCTAAAGGAATTTAAAAAACAGCTGGAGGCACTGAATGACTAAGGGTGAAAAGGCACAAAGCCTGTTTAAGCAGGGCTACAACTGTTCACAGTCCGTTGCCCTTGCCTTCGATGAAGAAATGGGACTTGAAAAAGATATGATTGCAAAGATTATTTCCGGCTTTGGCGGAGGAATGGGCAGAATGAGAGAGGTCTGCGGTTGCGTAAGCGGAATGGTTTTTGTAATCAGCAGTCTTTACGGATACAGCGACCCAAAGGACTTTGACTCAAAAAAGGAGCTTTACCAAAGGATTAACCAAGTTGCAAACACCTTTAAGGAGAAAAACGGCTCAATAATTTGCAAGGAGCTTTTGGGACTTGAAAAAAAGGACGGAATTGTACCGGAAAAGCGAACAGACGCCTACTACAAAAAGCGCCCCTGCTCGGAGCTTTGCAAAATCGCAGGGGATATTCTTGAGGATTATATAAAAAATAATTGTTTATAGAATATGTAATATTTAGGGGCAACACCGACAAAATGGTGTTACCCCTTTAATTTTTTAATTTTTACTTCTCGTCGCTTTGTGTTTTTGCCCTAAAGCACATAAGCGACAATGCAAAAAGTACAACTATGTAGGCAAGTGCTACTATAATGTACAGAGGTATTTTTCCATCTGTAATGTCCTCACAAAGCAGGATACTCCTGCCGATTTGAACAGCAGGGTAAAAGGGCAGACATTCGCACACGGTTTCGTATCCTCCCATTTGGGAAACAGGCATCCATATTCCACCTAAAAATCCCACAACCTGAATTACCACAGAGCATATTCCCGGGGAAGACTTATTGCTGAAAAGGCACCCGAACATAACACCCAACGAAACAAACATCAGAATAAGTGGTAAATACACAGGAATTGTAAGGAGCAAGTTCCCCACACTCACCTCATCCCCTGTTACAAGGGAAATCACCCAAACAGTTATGTAGCAAATTACAATTTGACAAAGGCAGATTACTATTCCGGGGAGATTGTACCCTGCAATAAAGTCAAAGGCTTTCATAGGTGAGGTGTACAGCCTTGAAAGAAATGTTGTGTTTCTGTCGTTTGCCACAAGGATTGACATATACAGCATTACAAATGAAAAGGAGAATACCGCAATTCCCGGTGCAAGGTAGCCAAGTTCAAACCAAAACACCTCTCCCCCCGGTGTGCAGGATGCAATCACCTGAAACACTATGAGGAGCAAAACAGGAAAACCCATGGTAAAAACATATGACAGGGGATCACGCAAAATTTCCTTTGCATTCCTCTTTCCGAATAAAAGTGTTCTCATTTTACATCCCCCTCTGCAATTTTTACAAATGCCTCCTCAATATTCTGAGAAGAAGTTTTTTCCATTAGATTTTGCGGAGTGTCAACTGTGAGTAGTTTTCCCTTTGCCATAATTCCAATGCGGTCGGAAAGTTCCTGTGCCTCCTCCATATAGTGGGTTGTGAGAACAATGGTTACACTTCCCTTTAAGTCCTTTATAACTCTCCAAAGTTCCCTCCTTGCAAGTACATCAAGTCCCAAGGTAGGCTCGTCAAGGAACAGCACCTTTGGTTCGCTGATTATCGCCATTGCAATAGAAAGTCGCCTTTGCCATCCTCCCGAAAGGGTCTTTGCACGCTGGCTCATAACCTCCTCAAGGCTGAACTGCTCTGTCACCTCTTCAACCCTTTTTACAAGGCTATCCCCTGTGTAGCCGTAAATACCGGCAATAAGCTCCAGATTTTCCCTTACCGTAAGGTTTGGTGCAACAGCCGTTTCCTGTGGCGACACATTGATTATCCTTTTAATTTCATCCCTATTTGTATCTATGCTTTTTCCGCAGATAAAAGCCTCTCCCCCGCTTTCCTTTGTAAGTCCGCAAAGTATCTTTATTGTGGTGGTTTTTCCCGCACCGTTTACTCCCAAAAGTGAAAACAACTCTCCCTCATTTACTTTGAGATTCAGTTTATTAACCGCCTTTAACGACTTGTAGCTTTTGCACAAATCCTTTGTTTCTATTGCATACATAATTTTCACTCCTCCTTGTTGTACTCCAATATATCCCCCGGTTGACATTCCAAGGTTTTGCAAATTGCGTCAAGGGTTGAAAACCTTATAGCCGAGATTTTTCCGTTTTTGATGTTGCTCATATTCGCCTTTGTAATGCCAACCTTTTCGGAAAGCTCATTAAGTGACATTTTTCTGTCCGCCATAACACGGTCGAGTCTTAAAATTATTGACATAGCCGTCACCTACAATGTTTCGTCAGCTTGTTTTTGCAACCTGACTCCGTAACTAAATATAAGTGACAGAACAAACAGTACCACAGCAACAAAAAATGTTGTCAGCGAAAAGCCTGTTGTAATGTCAATTCCCGACTTTTCAATGTTTGAAAGTGACATACAAAGGAGGAATATCTTTTCAATAAATGCAGGAATAAAGCTAAAGCCTAAAATAACCGCAGAAAGCTTTACAAGATTTTTCCTTACTGTTTCCGTAAAGGGTGTTTCACAGCCCTTTAATTCCTTAAAAATCCTCTTTGCGTAGAATATAGCCACTAAAAGGAACATCAGCTGAATAACCTTTGGCAAGGTTACAATGCCTATTTGGTAGTTATTTATGGTATATCTCTCGGAAAGTGCGTCACCCTTTAGCACTCCGTCACCAGTCATCTCAAAGGATGCAACACCCTGACCGTAGCCTATGGCTTTGCCTGTCATTTTTCCGTCCTTTACTTCCCACTGCACCTCTCCGTTGTCGCCTTTGTCAACATCACTGTCGTCTTTTTCCTTTTTCAAAAATGCGAATGGGTCGTTTACAATGTTTGACACCTTGATTGTTGCATTAGCATCTCCCTGTGCACCCAAAACCATAGTGTCGTTTGGAAGTGCAATCAAAAATACCGAAAAGGCAATAGTAAATGCCAGTGCAATAAACAAAATCACCGTTGCAATATTTGAAATTACATAGAAAAATTTGCTTATACCGTGAAAAAATTTAATGTTGTTCATAAAAGCCATCCTTTCATTGAGGTAATCATATCACCGCAAATAATGAATGTCAATACTTTTTTATCGAAAAACGATAATTTTTTCTTGTTTTTCAATCACCTCTATAATAAAGACAATTAACGGAAACACAATCCACCCACTGTAATGACCAGCCACAACTCTGTCATTCCGAGACACAACCCTGTCATTCCGAGCTTGTCGAGGAATCCCATTCCTCTACAACTATTTTTGTTAGAGAAATCACACTTACCTATAACCTGATAGTGTCGATTTAGGCACTACTGCTATCCTTTCAGATTCCTCGCTATGCTCGGAATGACAAAGAAGAGTGCAATAAAGAAAATACCCCTTGTATTTTAATAACAAATACAGTAAAATATATAGGACTGAAAGACTGAATATTTTAAAAACGGTGGTATTATGGATTGGACAGAAATTACGGTAACTGTAAGTAATGAAGATGTGGATCAGGTTTCCGATATTGCAAATCTTGTTGTGCCCTACGGAATATACATTGAGGACTACACAAACCTTGAACAGGATGTGGAGGAAATTGCCCACATTGATTTAATTGACGAGGAGCTTTTGGCTAAGGACAGAACCAAGGCAAAGGTGCATATGTACATCAGCTGTGAGGACAACCCGCTGGAGGCTGTAAGCAAAATTTCCGAAATGCTGAAAGAGGCTAATATTGATTTTCAGGTTGACTCCCTTGACTGCAATGACGAGGACTGGCTGAACAACTGGAAACAATATTTTCAACCCTCACCTGTTGGGGAAAAGCTACTTATCCGCCCTACTTGGCGAAAGAACTACGACCCAAAGGGCAGGGTTGTCATTAACCTTGACCCAGGTCTTGCATTTGGCACAGGCACTCACGAAACAACAAGGCTTTGCCTTGAAGTACTTGAAAAAATCGTAAAAGAGGACACAACTGTACTTGATGTTGGCTGTGGCAGTGGAATACTTGGAATTGCATCCCTGCTATTAGGTGGTAAAAGTGCAGTTGGTGTTGACATTGACCCTATGGCGGTGAAGACTGCAAAGGAAAATGCAGTTCTTAACAATGTAGAGGACAAGTTCACCGCTATTGAAGGCAACTTCACAGAAAAGGTCAGCGGAAAATTTGACATTGTTGTAGCAAACATTGTGGCTGACGCAATCATCTTCCTTTCCCAAGGCGTTAAAGCCTTTATGAAGGAGGATTCTGTCTATATTATGAGCGGTATAATCGACACAAGGGTTGACGAGGTGATTGAAGAGGTTTCAAAGAATTTTGAAATCACACAAAAGCTGTTTTTAAACGACTGGTACTGCCTTACTGCAAAAGTTAAAAAATAATTTTGCAAGTTCATATGTTTGTCACAAATTTATATTATACTTATTATGACGTATCAGGGTGTAAAACCCTAATATATCATGAAACACTGAATAAATCACTTTACACATCTTGTACGCATATTTTCCGCCGGTATGCCCAAAAAATCCTGGTCATACGCCAGTATTACTGCGGTTTTTTGAACATACCGACAAAAAATCTGACTGTACAATCTGTGCAAATGATTTAATCAGTGTTTCCATAATCAACGGAGGATATTTTTATGAAAAAGAAAAACACAATCAACCTTGTACTTTCGGCATTTTTGATTATTGCCTTTGTAATCTGCACATACTTCTTTAGTACACTTAATCAAACCGACACAGTACAAAGCGTAATTAATGCACTTGTAACCGCTGTATTTGGTCTTATCCTGTTCTATGCAACAAGAGTTGGTGACGGTAAGCCTGTTAAGAGGTTCAGCCTTGCAACACTTATCATCCTTGACCTGCCGGCACTTTACATCATCCTTACAAGCCTTGCGCCGGGACTTCCTTTTGGCGACCTTTTCGGAAGTAATCAAATGGTAGTTTACCTTGCAGGTGTTGCACTTGGCTATGGTATTCCATACACATTCCTAAGCGGTTTTGAAATGGTAAGTGAAGAAGAATCCGAGGGCTTTATTGAGGGCGGACTTTTGGAAGAAATTGAGTCTGCAAATGAAGTAACCGAGGAAACAGAAGAAACAGAAAGTACAGAAGAATAATTTTCAGTAATAAATAAAGGAAACACTGATTAAATTATTTGCACATATTGCGCCGTCAGATTTTTCGTCAGTTTGTTCAAAAAACCGCAGGAATGCTGACGCATTGCGAGGATTTTTTGGGCAAACCGGCGGAAAATATGCAAGCAAGATGTGTAAATAGCTTTAGCGTGATTTAATCAGTGTTTCCTAAAGTAAGAAGGTAAAAAAAATGGGATGTACACACGATTGCTCCTCTTGCGGAGAAAGTTGCAGCAGCAAGGAACCACAAAACCCAATAGCACAGCTTAACCCAAAAAGCTCTGTTAAAAAGGTTATCGGCATTGTATCCGGCAAGGGCGGAGTAGGCAAAAGCCTTGTAACATCGGCTATGGCTGTTTTGATGAACAAAAAGGGCTACAAAACAGCAGTTTTGGACGCAGATATGACAGGTCCCTCAATACCAAAGGCATTCGGCATTAAGGACAAGGCAATGGGCAACGACGACGGACTGTATCCCGCTGTATCAAAGGGTGGAATAAGCGTTATGTCAACAAATTTGCTTTTACCTGACGAAACAAGTCCCCTTGTATGGCGTGGCCCTGTTATTGCAGGAGCTGTTAAGCAGTTTTGGACAGATGTAATTTGGGAAGATATTGACTATATGTTTGTTGATATGCCACCGGGAACAGGTGATGTTCCCCTGACAGTATTCCAAAGTCTGCCTGTTGACGGAATAATCATTGTAACCTCCCCACAGGAGCTTGTATCAATGATTGTAGAAAAAGCAGTGAATATGGCAAAGCTGATGAACATTCCTATATTGGGCATTGTGGAAAATATGAGTTACTTCCAGTGTCCCGACTGCGGAAAACAGCACAAAATCTTCGGCGAAAGCCACATTGAGGAAATAGCAGAGAAAAACGACCTGAAAGTACTTGCCAAACTCCCAATAAATCCAACTATCGCAAGTCTTGTTGACAAAGGACAAATAGAGGACTTTGACGGAGAATATATGGACACCGCAGTAAATACTGTGGAGGAACTTTGTAAAATAAAATAGTTGAAAATCTGCACAGGCAACTCCAATGGGTTGTCTGTTTTATTTTGTGGGTAATTAACAAAGTCGTCCTACACTCTGCCATGACCAGCTTGTCGAGGAATCTGAAAGGAAAGCAGTCGTGCCTAAACCTACACTTATAGGTATTATGAAATTTTGGCATAACAAAGGCTCCCTCGGATGAGGTATTCCCTTGCTAAGGGAAATGCCCCAACGGGGCAAAGGGTTTGCCGTTTTCGCCAGAAAAGCTTTCACGCCTTGCGTGACTGGGGGAGTGAAAAAGTAGTCAATATATCTTGCTTTGTCTTTAGATTTCAAGGTTTAAGTCAGAACAGTAAACCGCACTATCTTCTAAAGACAAAATGAGCAAAAGAGGAAAATTTTTCCCTCCTTCCACCGCAAGCGGTCCCCCTCCCCCCTCTGGTGGAGGCTGGATGTAAGCAAAATTATTCTGCAAGTATTGACAAGCAACTTTTGAATTATTATAATAAAAGTAACTCATAGGTAACTTTTTGAGTTTTATAAAAAACCTCAAACGGAGGGTAGGTATGAACAATATTATAGAAATAAGTCACCTTTGCAAAAGCTTTGGTGATGTTAAGGCTGTGCAGGATGTCAGCTTTAAAGTTAAAAAGGGTGAGCTTTTTGCCTTTTTGGGGGTTAACGGTGCCGGTAAAAGCACCACAATTTCCATTATGTGCGGTCAGCTTGCCAAGGACAAGGGCGATGTTGTGATAAACGGAAAAAACATCAACCACAATATGGACGAGATTAAGAATTCGCTGGGAGTAGTTTTTCAAAACACTGTCCTTGACAAATCCCTGTCAGTAAAGGACAACCTGAAAAGCAGGGCGTCACTTTATGGAATAACAGGCAAGGCTTTTGAAAAAAGGCTAAAGGAAGTTGCAAAACTGTTGGATTTTCAAGGTTTGCTAAAGAGAACTGTGGGTAAATTGTCGGGCGGTCAAAGGAGAAGAATTGACATTGCAAGGGCACTTTTCCACAAGCCTGAAATATTAATTCTTGACGAGCCCACAACAGGTCTTGACCCTCAAACAAGGCGAATTATGTGGGATGTAGTCACAAAGCTCCGCAAGGAGGAAAATATGACTGTATTCCTCACCACCCACTATATGGAGGAGGCAAGCGAGGCTGACTATGTTGTAATCCTTGACAGCGGAAAAATCTCCGCAGAGGGTACTCCGTTGGAGCTGAAAAATGCATATACAGGGGACTTTATCACCTTGTACGGAGCGACAGAGGAGGATGCTAAAACTCTTTCTCTCCCATACGAAAAAATCAGGGATGCATACAGAGTGGCTGTGCCAAACACAGAAACAGCAACCAAGCTGATTGTAAAATATCCAAGCATTTTTACAGACTACGAAATCACCAAGGGCAAAATGGATGATGTATTCCTGTCGGTAACAGGAAAAACCCTTGGCACAGCATCATCAGACAGTGAAAAAAGGGAGGGAAAGAAGAAATGAGCAAATTAATGAGCCTTGTACAGAGAAACACAAAGGTATTCTTTAAGGATAAGGGTATGTTTTTCACTTCCCTTATAACTCCCCTGATTTTGCTTTTGCTTTTTGTCACATTTTTGGGGAATGTTTATCGTGACAGCTTTGCAATGTGTACCCCAAAGGAAATTGATGTTCCCGACACAATTATTGAGGGCTTTGTTGGAGGTTGGCTTTTCTCCTCACTCCTTGCTGTATGCTGTGTAACTGTTGCATTTTGCTCCAATATGCTTATGGTACAGGACAAGGTAACAGGCGCAAGGACAGACCTTACTATGGCACCGTTGAAAAAGTCAACCTTGGCTTTCGGCTACTACATTTCCACAGCACTGACAACACTGATTATCTGCACAGTTGCAGTTGTGGCTTGTATTATTTATCTTTCCCAGGTGGGGTGGTACTTGTCGGCACAGGATGTACTCCTTGTGTGCCTTGATGTATTTTTGCTGACCATGTTCGGCACAGCGCTTTCCTCTGTGGTAAACTCATTTTTATCCACACAGGGGCAAATTTCAGCGGTGGGAACTATTGTAAGCGCCGCCTACGGATTTATCTGCGGTGCATATATGCCTATATCACAGTTTTCAGAGGGAATACAAACATTTATCTCATTTTTGCCCGGCACATACGGAACAGCCCTTTTACATAATCATCTAATGGGCGGAGCAATGCAGGAGCTAAAGGACAACTATTTCCCGTCAGAGGTTGTAGAGCAGATGAAGGACTCCTTTGACAGCAATCTGTATTTCTTCGACAACAAGGTGTCAATCCCTCAAATGTACTGTGTACTTGTGGGTTCGGTAGTTATTTTGATTGGAGCGTACATTCTAATCAATGTACTAAAAGGACGAAAGAAAAAGTAATTAATATTTAATCTAATTAAAAAGGATGATAAGCTATGCTTAAAATTGAGCATTTAACAAAAGTTTACGGTAACAAAAAGGCGGTTGACGACCTTAGCCTACATATAAATAAGGGCGAAATCTACGGATTTATCGGTCACAACGGTGCCGGCAAAACCACCACAATAAAGTCCTGCTGTGGAATTTTGAAATTTGATAAGGGTGAAATTTATGTGGACGGTATCTCCATAAAGGAAAATCCCCTCGCCTGTAAAAAGCAGATTGCATATCTTCCCGACAATCCCGACTTATACGACTATATGACAGGTATTCAGTTTTTAAACTTTATTGCAGATGTTTTCGGGATACCCCAAAAGGAAAGACAGGAGAAAATCCATAATTACTCCGAAATGTTCGGCATCAAGGGGGATTTGGCACAGCCTGTTTCTGCATATTCCCACGGTATGAAGCAAAAACTGGCTATTATTTCAGCACTAATTCACGACCCAAAGTTGATTATTATGGATGAGCCTTTCGTTGGTCTTGACCCAAAATCTGCCCACACCCTAAAGGAACAGATGAGGGAAATTTGTAACCGTGGCGGTGCAATATTCTTCTCCACCCATGTGCTGGAGGTAGCCGAAAAGCTGTGCGACAAGGTTGCAATTATCAAGGACGGCAAGCTTATCCGCAGTGGCTCTATGGAAGAGGTTAAGGGTGACGAGTCCCTTGAATCCGTATTTTTGGAGCTGGAGGAAAATTATGACTAAAACACTTCTCAAAAAGCAGCTCAAAGAACTGTACGCCGCTTATTTTCGCTCCGGAAACAGCAAAAAGAAAAATTCAAAGGCGCTACCCATTGTGTACGCCCTTTTAATGCTTTATGTTGCGGGATTTTTGTTCTTTTTCTTTTACAATATGATGGAAAGCCTGTGTGCTCCTCTGTTTTCCATCGGAATGGGTTGGCTGTACTTTGCAGTTGCCGGCATTGTAGGAATGATGCTTGCCGTATTCGGCAGTATTTTTGTAACTCAATATATGCTGTTTGATGCAAAGGACAACGAATTTTTGCTTTCACTTCCTATTTCTCCCGGCAAGATTTTGTTTTCACGAATGTTCTCGCTGTATGTACAAAACTTTCTCTTTGGAGGAATATTCTTTCTGTCGGCTGTTGTTGTGTATGCCCTTTCTGATTTTGCCACACCTCTTGGACTTGTTTTCTGCTTTTTGCTGTTCTTTATTCAGCCGTTTATGAGCCTTGGTATCACCTGCATAATCGGTTGGCTCATTGCATTGGCAACTGCAAGAATGAACAACAAAACAATAATTACAAGCATACTTTCCCTGGCGTTTTTTGGCTTATACTTCTTTTTTTACTACCAGTTCAACAACTATGTTCAGCTTTTGATTACCAACAGCAAGTCGGTAGGTGAAAGCATCAAAAGTGTATTGTACCCAATTTACCAAATGGGAATGGGCGCAACAGGTGACATTTTGGGTTTTGTGATTTTCACTGCCATTACCCTTGCATTTTTTGCAATAATATACCGGATTTTATCCCTTAGCTTTATACGAATAGCCACCACAAAGAGCAAGGGTACAAAGGCTAAGTATCGTGAAAAAGAGTTAAAGGTAAGCTCACTTAGAAAGACTTTGTTCCTAAAAGAGTTGAGTCACTTTACCAAAAATTCGATGTATATGCTGAACTGCGGTTTGGGGTCTGTTTTCCTTGTGATTGCGGCTGTTGTTTTGGTAATAAAAAGGGATTGGGTTTTGTCTTTTAGCGGTTCATTGCCCGGTGCGGAAATACTATTGGTGCTAATTGGTATTGCAATAATCTGCCTTATCACCTCAATGAATGTGGTTACTGCCCCATCAATCTCCATAGAAGGCAAAACAATGTGGCTCATTAACTCCCTGCCTATCAGGGGTAAGGATGTATTAATGGCAAAGCTTAATCTCCACCTGATGGTAAGCTCACCCTTTGCACTTATTTGCAGTATTGTGTGTGCAGTTGTAGCAAAGCCAACTGTACTGTCAACTATTACCCTAATTGCTATGCCACAGTTTTTCATTCTGCTGACAGGAATGATTAACCTGATGTTAGGTTTAAGGTTTGCACATTTTGACTGGACAAATGAGACTTTTGCAATTAAGCAAGGCTCAAGCGTTGTACTCTCCTTATTTTTAAACTGGGGAATTCTAATTGCCCTTGGACTGTCATTCATTCTGATACCACAGATAACACCATTTGCACTTGAAATTTACACAGTTATTTGCACTGCTCTGTTGGCTGTTGCTTCAGCAATAGTTTACCGTATCCTTACAAAATGGGGCGTAAAAAAACTGGCGTCTTTGCAGTAGTCATACATATCCTCCCCCCTCTCAATTTGGGAGGGGGGTTTTTTGTGTCATAAAAAACTCTTAGGCAATCTTAATATGTGCTATTCACGGAGAATTAATGCACAGCACCGCCTTGTGTATATGGTTGACGAAGGTGTGAAAACTGTAAAAATTATCTCTATGCGGACTCATTACGAATAATAGGGAAACAAAACTAACCCTCCCTGTCAGTAACTCTGACTTGGGAGGGTTTTGTAATTTACAGTATTTTATTTTTAACCGTTAATTTTGGTCGTCCTTTGGTGATGACTTTGTAACGCTTGTAAACAGCTTTTCTACCTTTGTCACCGCTGACTTGTAAATGTAGGAAATCTGCTCGCCGTTTACTGTAACATAGTACTTTTGGTTGCCCATATCGTAGAATTTCAGCTCGTCTGCACCTCTGCCTGTGTCTGCCTTGTAGGTAAACTTAATTGTAAGTTCAGGACTTCCGCTGAGGCTCTCGTTGGTAAACTCGTGGCGTAAAAAGTCTGAGCCGTGCATATAGTCAAAGGCTGTCTGGAAATAGCCTGTGCTAACCTGCTTACCCTTGTACTTAACAACTGTATCTGCTGATGAGGTTTTTCCGTCAATGTCAAAGGTGTAGCTTTTGTCACCGAATTTAACCTCTGTTTTGGAAAGGGCTGTAAGCTCGTTGTCAACGAAAAAATCTGAACGCAAGTCCTCAAGGCTTGACTTTGTCCATCTTACAGAGTCGGTGAGGATTTTGTAGATTACATCTCCGCCCTTTTTCATAATAAAGCAGTAGCCCTTGTCGTCACCCTTACTTGCAATCAAATTAACTGTTGTGTCAGGGTATGTTGCATTGATTTCGGCATAAGGCTCTTTTAAGCCGTACTTTTCAAGCTGACTATCACCAGGGTTCACATATACAACAGACTTTGCCATTATGCCCCTGATACCGCCCTCAATTTCACTACATCCTGAGTCGTCACCGTAGTAGGCTTTCGGAGTTGTGATGAGGTAGTTGGTCATTGCTGTTTCGTCATCACTTGGAACTACTGTAATTTTGTCCTTGTAACGCTTACCGCTAAGCTCAATCTTTGTTGCTGTTGCGTCATCACCGCTTTTTGCAGGGTCGGTAATATTGAGGTCAATAAGGTCGTTAATACCGTAGAGGAATGAGTCGATAGACTCCTCCTCAACAAGGTAAATTGTCTTGCCTGTACCAAACTTCACATAAATTCCTGCATTTGACGGAGCAACTGCGCCAACATAAATTTTTGCTTTTGTGTTGTCCTGATATGTAATTTCAACAGTTGCACGAGGCTTGTCAAAGCCAAAGTCCTTTTCGTCCTTGTCGCCTGTTGAAACTACCTTGGTAAATTCAAGGGAAGCGGCGTCATTGGCAATAGCGTCAGGCTGGCCTGATGCAAGGGTCTTGTCCTCATATCCCACAAGGGTGTACTCTGTTGCCCTTGTGCTTTCCTTTTCCTTGCCGTCCTTATCGGTGGTAATTTCCACAGGTGTGTAGCTTTTAATTTCGAACTTGCTTTTTTCGTTTTCCACCTTGATTGACTTAATATTCATCGGAATGTAGGACATCAGCTCTCCTGAGCCGTTTTGGTCAATCTCGCCGTCAGCATTTGTTGCCGGCTCTGCCTGATGCACCTTGTCCTTGTCAACATCTGCTGTGATTTTTGCAGGCTCTGTATATTCTATTTCCTTACTGTCATTTTCATTAGGGTCAGGCATAGTGAGTACCACAACAAGTGTTACGGCTATGAGCACTACAACCAAAGCCGGAATGATTATTTTAAGCAGGTTTTTATTATTTTTCTTTGTGTTTTTCTTATTTGATTTAGCCATTATTTCTTTCTCCTAACTGCCCAAATCACAATGCCCAAAACAAGGATGCCTATCGGCAATACAAAGAGGAAGATAACTGCCGGAATAGTTGTCTGTGACTCTGACTGTAATCCAAGTGAAGTATCGGATGCCTTTGCGCTTGTGATTACAACAGTTTCACCCTCGTTTTCTGTTAAGACATTAAACATATTTGCAAAGTAATTTGCGTTGTTGTACTGGGTATAAGTATTAAGGAAGTCGCCTGATACTGCATAGTAGGAGCCGATTACAACTGTGTTCTTGTAAACTCCGTCAGAAACATCAGCCCTGTTGATTGCAGCACCTGAAATCGGCTCGCCTGTTCCCTTTTCTATGTCAGATTCGGACTGGGCTGTGAAAGGCATTGTGTCAGCCTTGCTTGATGAATTCAGCAGAGAAACTGCGTTACTGCCCTCTGTAAAGGTGATAGGTCTTGTATCTCCCATAAGCACCTTTGTAGCTGTGTCAAAGCCTGTTGTAAAGTCCTCGTTGTCATAGTCGAATATAGAAAGCGTATGGCTGTCGGGATAAATGGAAGAAAGATACTTGTCGCTCTGCTCATATATCCAAGAGTCCCCAACCTTCATACCCTGTGACTCAAGGAATGAGTCAAGGTTAGGTGTTCCGCTTTCAACCTTATATGGGTTTGGAATATATACAAATGTTTTGCTTGTTTTCTTTGCTGTGTTAAGGAAGCTTTCCACCTTTTCAAGGCCAGAATCGGAAATATCCTGTGTGGGAGCAACAAAGAACAGTATATCACAGTCCGACGGAACATTCTGCTTTGAATCAAGGTTGACTGTTACGGTGTCGTAAGCCTGATTTTTAAGGAGGTTTTTAAGGGCAGTGTAGGTACTTTCTCCGGTGGAGCTTTCATTTTCTGCCGGTACACCTGAGGAAGTAATAAAACAAGCCTTTGCAGCATTTTTCTTTGTTAAGCCAAGGATTGCTGTGCATACTGTCTGCTCAACCTTACTCTCTGTAATAGTGGAGTAGCCTGTTTCGTCAGTTTCCATATTGAACAAATCCTTAATTGTGTAACCCTTGTACTTATTGTCACCTGCGTCAACAACAAGGATAATACTTGCCCCTGAGGTTGTCAGGTTAAGCTCGCTGTACTTTGATGCGAATGACGGGTCTGAGGAAATGTCCTTGTAGTCAAACTTGATGTGACTGCTCTGTGCGGCAATTTCCTTAAACAGCTGATTTGCCTGTGTAAAGTATGCTGTGCCGTACATACTGTCAAATGACTTAAAGTTTTCTTCATCTGTTAAAAGATAAAGCTGAATGTCCTTTTCAACACTACTGCAAAGCTTCTTTGTTTCGTCCTGAAGTCCGTACATACTACTGCTTGTAATGTCAAATGTAAGGGCCGGGAACTTTGATTCAAGGACAGAGGCTATTATGTTCACTGCAATAACACAGGCAAGAAAAACTGCGATTACTGCCGCAAAAAGCCAGCCCCTGGCAAACTTTCTTGAATGTAAAATCTCTTTAATTTTTGACTGCTTTTTTTCTTCTGATTTATTATCCTTTTCCTCTGTTTCGGCAGATATGTCCTCAGAAACAGCCATATTTTCCAAATCCTTCTCTATTTCTGAAGCAAGGAAATCTTCTTTTCTGTTATTAGCCATTTTAATACCTCCTTAGCTCCAGCGTCTTTTTTCAAGTACCCTAAGTGTCAGGAAGTTAAACAGTGCAATAACGGAAAGGAAGAATACCATATCCGATACGCTTAGGATACCTGTTGTAAAGTTTTGATAGTGTCCTACAAATGACAGACTTGAAATTGCAGTTGAAATCCAAGTTACGGAAACAAGGGCTGCAATGCTGTCGATAAAGAAAATTACAAGACCGGCACAAACTCCCACAATGGCAGAGATAATCATACTTTCTGTCAAGGAGGAGATGAAGATGTTAATTGCAATCATTGTGGCACCCAAAAGGATTGTTCCCAAAAGGTTTCCGATGAATACAGACCAGTCAGGTGCGCTGTAAAAGGAAAGTGTAAAGGCAAAGAGAACATAGATTGCCATACAGCACAGGAACATAACAAGCGCGCCTAAGAACTTACCAATTACAATTTCACCCAGTCCCAAAGGAGAGGTAAGAAGTGCCTGGTCAGTCTTTTGCTTTTTCTCCTCCGAAAGGCTCTTCATTGTGATAATGGGTATTACAAGAACTGTAATCATAAACATATTTGAAAATACAGTTGCCATATCCTTGCTGTCCATTCTGAAACAATAATAGTAGAAAAACAGTCCGGCAAAGAAGTAATAAACAGCCAGAACAACATATCCCACAGCAGATGTGAAGAATGAGCCAAGCTCTTTTTTAAGTATTGCTGTCATTATCTTTTGCCCCCCTTAATCGCATTTTTTGATGTCAGCCTCAAATATGCCTCTTCAAGGCTCATACCGCCCTCATTCATAGTGAGTATAGGCATATTATTTTTAGCCATAACATTAAACACGCCCTTGCGGATGTCTATTCCGCTTTCGTGTTCAACTGTGTAAACATTACAGTTTTCCTCTGTTTGCCTTTCCACGCTAACCTTTGTAACACCGCTTACAGTATTTATTGCAGATGTTACGGCAGAGGTACTGCCCTCAACCTCAACTGTAAGTGTTGACTTGCCTGTTATTGCGGAGGAAAGCTCACTAACCTTTGTATCAGCTACAATTTCACCGTTGCAGATAACAATAACCCTGTCGCAAATTGCGGAAATTTCAGAGAGAATGTGGGAAGAAAAGATAACTGTATGCTTTTTTCCAAGACCTTTAATAAGTGTTCTGAATTCCCTTATCTGTGACGGGTCAAGACCAACGGTAGGCTCGTCCAAAATTAGTACAGGAGGATTTCCCAAAAGTGCCTGTGCAAGGCCAACCCTTTGACGGTAGCCCTTTGACAGGTTGCGGATAATTCTGTTCTGGTGGTCGCTTAGCTTTGTAACGGAAAGCACCTCGTCAATATGAGCCTTTTTAGGCAATTTTACCTTTTTGATAGAGAACATAAACTCAAGGTATTTCCTTACGGTCATATCCATATAAAGTGGAGGTAATTCAGGCAGATAGCCTATCTGTGACTTTGCCTCCTTTGGATTTTTCAAAATTTCTGCATCATTAATGGTAACTGTGCCCCGAGTGGAGGATATGTAGCCGGTGATAATGTTCATTGTGGTACTTTTTCCTGCACCGTTAGGGCCAAGGAAGCCAAGTATTTCGCCGTCATTAACGGTAAAGCTAACATTGTTTACCGCCTTGATGTCGCCATACTGCTTCACAAGGTTCTTGACCTCAACCATTTTGTCAACTCCTTTTTCTTATAATATAAATTACAGATTTACTCCATAGTAATTTTATCAGATACAAAACTTTTTACAAGGACATCAGGTGAATTGTCACTTTTTATTCATAAAGTTTCAATATGTTGTCACAAAGATATATTTTTTCTCGTGATTTAATACAAAAAAACCTATTGCTTTTTATGACATTTGCTAAGTCAGTTCTTTAGTCAGCATTTCTTGTCCAACGGTTTACTGTTCTGAAAAACGCATACGCATATATTATACCACTTAACACGCTATTCTTCAACAAAAAACTATCGAAAAATAACAAAAAAAACAAAGTAACTTTGGAAAAATAAATGCAAATAATTGCATTTTACCGATTGCTTTGTTATAATAACTATTAATGATTACTATTGATTATTTTTAAGGAGTGAGTATTATGTGTAAAAAATGCGACGGCGAGAAATTTTATATCACAACTGCCATTGCGTACACCTCAAGAAAACCACATATCGGCAACAGCTACGAGATTGTTTTGTCTGATGCCATTGCAAGGTACAAGCGAATGCAGGGCTATGATGTATTTTTCTGCACAGGTACTGACGAGCACGGTCAAAAGATTGAGGACTATGCAAGAGAAGCAGGGGTAACTCCAAAGGAATATGTTGACAAGGTTGCAGGTGAAATCAAGGGCGTTTGCGATTTGCTCAACACCACCTACGACCATTTTATAAGAACAACCGACGATTACCACGAAAAGGCTGTTCAAAAGATATTCAAAAAGCTGTATGACCAAGGTGACATTTACAAGGGCGAATACAGCGGACTTTACTGTACACCTTGCGAAAGCTTTTGGACAGAAAGTCAGCTTGTTGACGGAAAATGCCCCGACTGTGGCAGAGAGGTAAAGCCGGCAAAGGAGGAGGCATACTTCTTCAGGCTTTCAAAGTACCAAAAACAGCTTGAGGACTACATTGAAAGCAACCCTGACTTCATCTATCCCGAAAGCCGTAAAAAGGAAATGGTAAACAACTTCATAAAGCCCGGTCTTCAGGATTTGTGCGTTAGCAGAAGCTCATTTAAGTGGGGTATTCCTGTTGACTTTGACCCAAAGCACGTTGTTTATGTTTGGATTGACGCACTTTCAAACTACATCACAGCCCTTGGCTACGACTGTGGCGAAAACAGCGACAGATACAGAAAATACTGGCCTGCCGATGTGCATATCATAGGCAAGGATATCCTTAGATTCCACACAATCTACTGGCCTATTATGCTTATGGCTCTTGGCGAGCCTTTGCCAAAGCAGGTGTTCGGTCACCCGTGGCTCCTGTTCGGACAGGACAAGATGAGCAAATCAAGGGGCAATGTTATCTATGCCGATGATTTGGTAAAGCTAATTGGTGTTGATGCGGTAAGGTACTATCTCCTTTCCGAAATGCCTTATGCTTCCGACGGCTCAATAACCTACGAAACAGTTTTTGAAAGATACAATTCCGACCTTGCAAACACAATCGGAAACCTTGTTAACCGCACCGTTGCAATGAACAACAAGTACTTTGACGGTGTTATCCAAAATCCTGACACAGAGGAAATTCTTGACTTTGAAATCAAGACAGCTTGTACAGAAACTGTTAAAAAGGTTGAAAATCTACTTTCCACCTACCGTGTGGCTGACGCTCTTGACACAATTTTGGCACTTGCAAAGAGATGCAACAAATATATTGACGAAACTATGCCTTGGGCACTTGCAAAGGACGAAAGCAAAAAATCCCGTCTTGGCACAGTGCTTTACAACCTCCTTGAGGGCATAAGGTACATTGCAATACTCCTTTCCCCATTTATGCCTGAAACCTCAGACAAAATTATGGAACAGCTTAACTGCGACAAAAAGGATTACGATTCACTTTGTGCCTTTGGCGAGCTTGTACCCGGTGTAAAGGTGAACAAGGCAGTTCCTCTGTTTAACCGTCTTGACTCCGAAAAACTCCTAAAGGAAATCTATGCAGAGCAGGAGAAGAAAGAAAAAGAAGAAACTCCTGTTAAAATTGAGGGTCTTGCACAAATCGGAATTGATGACTTTGCAAAGGTTGAGCTAAGGGTAGCAAAAATCAAGGAATGTGAGCCTGTTAAGAAGTCCAAAAAGCTGTTAAAGCTAACAGTATTTGACGGCGAAAAGGACAGAACAGTAGCATCGGGAATTTCCCAGTACTACAAGCCTGACGAGCTTGTGGGCAAGAGCATTATCCTGGTTGCAAACCTAAAGCCAGCAAAGCTGTGCGGTGTTGAAAGTCAAGGAATGATTTTGGCGGCAAGTCACGGTGATGATGTAAAGGTATTATTCGTTGACGACAGCATTCCGGCAGGAAGTTCAATTTCATAATAAAAAGGCAAAAGGCTCGGGAAACCGAGCCTTTGTTACTGACAAAGACGACACACAAAGGCTTCCTCGGATGAGGTATTCCTTTTTCAGCGAAATGTTAGTAAAACAAAGGCTCCCTCGGATGAGGGGGCTGTCACGCCTTGCGTGACTGGGGGAGTGAAAAAGTAGTCAATTTATCTTTCTTTGTCTTTAGATTAAAAAGTTTAAGTCAGAACAATAAACCATACTATAATCTAAAGACAAAAAGAGATAAAGAGAACACTTTTTCCCTCCTTCCACCGCAAGCGGTCCCCCTCCCTCGTCTGAGGGAGGCTGTTGTGAGGAAAAATGCGGTCCCCCTTTTTCTGGCGAAAACGGCAAACCCTTTGTCACTTCGTGACATTTCCCTTAGCAAGGGAATACTCATCTGAGGAAGGCTAAATAAGACAATTTTTTATAAATAGGAGAACCATATGTACACAAATATTTTTGACGCACATTGCCACTATGATGATGAGTGGTACAACGAGGACAGGACAGAAACAATAGAGAGTCTGCCCTCAAAGGGTGTTTGCGGTGTTGTGACAAACGCCACAGACCTTGAAAATGTAAAGCTGGTTTTACAGCTTGCCGAAAAGTACCCATTTGTTTACGGCACTGTGGGTATTCACCCGGAATGTCTTGAAAATCTTCCCACAAATTATCTTAACACTGTGGCAGAAATCAGCCAAAAGGAAAAGATTGTCGCAATTGGGGAAATCGGGCTTGACTACTACTGGGATATACCAAAGGACGCACAAATGAAAGTTGTCAAAGAACAACTTGCCCTTGCATCCGACCTTGATATGCCTGTTGTATTCCACGACCGTGAGGCACACGGAGATACTATGGACTTGTTAAGAAAGTACAAGCCAAAGGGACTTCTCCACTGTTACAGCGGTAGTACGGAAATGCTGAAAGAGGTGCTAAAACTGGGAATGTACATCTCCCTCGGAGGGGTTGTCACCTTTAAAAACGCAAGAGTGCCTGTTGAGGTTGCAAAGGAAGTACCCCTTGACCGTCTGCTACTGGAAACAGACGCACCATACCTTGCACCTGTACCCTTTAGAGGAAAGCGAAACGACAGCTCACTTATCCCCTATATTGCAGAAAAAATCGCAGAAATCAGAGGAATCTCACCACAAGAGCTTATTGACATTACAACCGATAATGCAAAGAGAATGTATGGAATATAATAAATAATCAAAAGACAAAACTGCACTTGACAAAAGTGCAGTTTTTTTAAATAACCTTATGTAAAAACAGGCAAACCGTATTCGTAAAGTATATCGTTGGTTTCCATAATAGAGCAGTTGTGTTGCAAACCGAAAATCACCACAGCATCTCTCCTATTCCGTGGGTACAATTCACTGTATGTGCATTTTTTCAGTAATGATTGTGCTTCCCTCAAAGTCAGATGCATACCAAAGCACAGCATAATCACCTTATCCCGACTTGGTTTTTTCGTGCCGGAAAAAATCTGATATCCGTAGTGCTTTTCAATAAGACTGTTATCCAAAACCTCACTTTTTGAAAGTCCTTTTTCTTTCAGAAAATATGCAAGTATCTCCGGTATGCTGTCGGGATAAATCTCCTCTATATTATCAGAAAAATATTCTTCAATGTTATTTCCTTTTTCTAAGATATTAAAAAGATCCTCTGTTTTTTTCTTCATACTAAACCTCTATTATTTCTATGTATATTATGTTATAATAAATTCAGCAAATTATCAAGCAGGTGTGCAATGGATAAGGAAAAGTTAATCCTTTGGCAATTCAGGGAAATAGGTCAATTTAACGAAAACACCATTGTTGTTTTTAACGACTGCCTAAACCGCCAAATGATTTTAAAAATATTACCAAGGGAAAATACCCCCGTACTGACTGAAATAATGAACATCAAGCACCCTAACCTAATGGAAATATATGATGTTGTGGATAACGGTATTAATTGCAGTTGCCTTTGCGAATTTGTTTTTGGCAACACCCTTGAACAGATTGTCCTTTCAAAAGGCGGAGTAGAACCACAGCAGGCAGAAAAATGGATGGGACAGCTTTGTGACGGAGTTAGTAAACTGCACGAGTCCAAAATAATCCACCGTGACATTACCCCAAGCAATGTTATGGTTGACTATAACGGCAACATCAAGCTCATTGACTTTAACATTTCAAGGGAGAAAAAGAATAACGCAAAACGGGACACTACAGTAATGGGCACTGCCGGTTACGCATCTCCCGAGCAATTCGGCTTTACCCAGACAGGGGAAGGTGCAGATATTTATGCTATGGGTGTACTGCTAAACTATCTTTTAACAGCAAAAATGCCCAACGAAAAGTTATGTACAGGCAAATATGTGAGCATTGTAAAAAAGGCAACTCAAATCAGAGCAGAGGACAGATATTCCTCTGTGCTTGAATTTAAAAAAGCCCTGAAGAGTAAGAGTGGCGAAAAATTGCCCTTACTTGACAGAATTTTACTAAACACACCCGGTTTTCGCTCCAACAAAACCTCACACAAGGTAATCGCCGTTATTTTCTACATACTTTACTTTTTCTGGTTTTACAACGGAATAACCTACGCAATTCATTTCGGCGATTACGGCTCTTTTATAAACGGATGCTTTGCCTTTACGGCAATTCCCTTTGTATGCTTTTTTGATGTGGGAAACATCAGCCGATTCTTGGGTAAGGGTTCTCAAAACAGCAGAAAAACCGCACTGAAAATAATCGGAGTTGTGCTTATTTTCGCAATTCCCTCTGTTATCCTTTGGATTAACAGGATAATTTGAATATAATTATATCCTAAAATTTTACATAGGTTGTATGCTGACAGCATAACAAAAAATTATATTAATGATTTACTATATAGACAGTGATATAAACCTAAGGAGGTAAAAATTATGGGTAAAGTAAAATCACTGTCAAAAAACACAATTTATCCTTTTTGGATAACACTTGCGGGAGCGTTGCTTATGGCGGTAATGCTGTTTCTCCCCTATGCCTCGGCTACGGAAAATTTTGAGAATGAGTTAATGGAAAGTCCTGAACAAACCTTCTCAATGAGTACAAAAATGACAAACGAAGAGGTTGTTAATCTCTCCCTTTTTGACTACTTAAAGATTGACTGTGCCGGAATGGATTACGCCGCAACAAAAGCAGTTGCAATAGCAAATCTTGTTATAATATCTGTATTCGGTGTTTTCGTGTTACTTACAATACTTATGGCGGTTTTGAAAAAGCCTATTGCTACTATTGTTTTTGATGTTCTTGCCATAATCGCATTTGCTGTAATTCACTTTGATTTTTCCGACAGAGGAATTATCCCAAGCAGTAAATACGACCGGGGCATTGCAAATTATCTCACCTTTATTTTAGGTGCAGTAGTACTTGCCGGAGCCGTTTGGCTGTTCATTGAAAAACGCAAAGCAAAAAAGCAGACCGAAACAGAACAAATTAATATGGGCTAAAATCAGGAGGTAAAATATTATGAAAAAAAGAATTTTAGCATTAACATTCGCAATCTGCCTGTTGCTCTCATTGGGAGCCTGCGGTGAAAAGAAAGAAACAAAAAAAGCAGAGAAGAAACCAACAATAACTTGGGTTACAACCGGTATCGGAAGTTTGCTACCAACCCCTGAGTCAGGCAAAGTAGAAATCACATATGACAGTTCCGATTCATTTGAAGCGGATGTTACAGACATCACTAAGGAAGATTTCTCAAAGTATGTTGAAGAGTGTAAGAAAAACGGTTTTACAGTAGATTATTACGGTAATTCGGATTCCTTTGATGCAGAAGATAAAGACGGAAACAGCCTTTCAATTGAATATTATGAAGATGAAAATAAAATGAATATTGATATTTATAACTTTGGCGATTTTGAAGATTACGAAGACGACGAAGATGATGAGGAATATGAAGAATTAGAAGAAGAAACCACAAAAGCCAAGACAACAAAGGCTAAAACCACAGTACCTAAAACTACAAAAGCCAAAGAAAAAACCACAAAACCGGCAAAAGCCTCAAGTGGTGTAAATGCTAATTTTAAGGAAACTATGGACAGCTACGAAGAATTCTTTGACGAATATGTTGACTTTATGAAGAAGTACAAAAATTCCGATGACATAACATCTATGATGACTGATTATGCCGACTATATGAGCAAATATTCCGATATGATGGGCAAGCTGAATTCCATTGACACAGGCAGTCTTTCAACAGACGACTATGCCTACTATGCAAAGGTAAACGCCCGAATTACAAAGAAACTTGCAGAAGTAGCACAATAAGACAACATACCAAAAATGACCGGTAAATTCCCCGGTCATTTTTTATGTTGTATAGTTTTCCAAAATCCTGTCATAAGTTCCGTCGTCAATAATGCTTTGTAACCCTTGGTTAAAACTGTCTAAGAACTCTTTGTTAGTACCGGAATTTACGGCAAAGGTAAGTTGTGCGGTGCTTTCGGCATTTTCAAAGGTTTTCAGCTTTCTGCCCTTTTTAATTTCTAAATTAACAGTAAGCTCATCTTCAAAAAATCCGTCAATTTTACCATTTTCACAGTCTGAATACATTTTCTCGGCTGATGTGTATTTCTTGACAGTTAAATTGTACTGCGGTGCAATCTGACTTGCAAAAATTTCCCCGTCACTGCCTGTAATAACACCCACCTTGCAGTGCAAAAGCTCCTCATATGTGCTTATCCCACTCTTTGAAGAGGTTGTGAAGATTATGCCCTTTGTGTAATATGACTGTGTGTAGTCGTACTTATCACTTCCGTCAGTAAGCTCACCCGCTGTGCAGTTAAATTCACTCTGGCTTTCGGTTATGATTTTCAGACTAATATCGGACTTTTCAGCAACAGCATTGAGAATATCAGCCTCCAAACCCTTAACCGCACCATTCTCAACATAGCTGTAAGGATAATTTTCACTATCCAACAACACAGTACAGTTAATTTCCTCGCCACATCCGGATGGAAATACAACCGTAAAAATCAAAAGAATAAATACAACAAATACACTAAAAATCTTTTTCATAAAATCACCGCTGAAGCTAAAAAAATAATATAATATCATTATCATTTATTGGCGGAAAATTGTCAAGAATTATATGATATTTTTATTAAATGACGACCATAATCAAAACATTTGAATTATCGGCACTTATGTGTTATAATGAGTTAAATTTTGTGTGTAGGAGAAGCTTATGAGAAATTTTCTTTACAAAATTGCTCAGTTTATGAACGGTAGATACGGTCACGACCAACTGAATACCCTGCTTTGGATTTTGTGCATTGTCATCTGGATAATATGGACTTTTTCACGCTACTGGGTGTTCGGAATTGTAGTATTACTGCTGTCTGCCCTAATTGTATTCAGAACCTTTTCCAAAAACATTCAAAAGAGAATGTACGAAAACCGCAAATATCTAACGGTAAAAAATGCAATTTCCAAAAAATGTTCCCTGTTAAGAAAAATGTGGAAAGACCGCAAAACCCACCGCTATGTAAAATGCCCCTACTGCAAAGCACAGCTTAGGGTGAAGAAAATCAAAGGCGAACACAAGGTGCATTGTCCAAAATGCGGAGAGGATTTTAAGAAGAACATCCTTTTTTAAAAGAGAATTAAAGAAAACTTTTAAATTCAGAATTGAATTAAGAATTTGTTAGGGAAAACATCAGACATACACCCTGTCATTCCCAGGAGCGAAGCGACCGAGGAATCCTAAAGAAAAACAGTAGCCACCCACCGAAATAAATATGATACACGCAACAGCTATGTAAACATAGTATAAAAAATAAAAAAATAAAAAAATAAAAACACAAATATCATCATTTTCCTTGACATATTCATCGTAAAATGATAGAATTATTTTTGTTGAAATAAAAAGACATAGGGGTATAGCTCAGTTGGTAGAGCAGCGGTCTCCAAAACCGCGTGCCGAGGGTTCGAGTCCTTCTGCCCCTGCCAAATAAGGATAACTGAAATGATACAATTTCGGTTATCCTTTTTTTTCGCATAAAAAAGCCATTTTTCACCTTTTTGATAATAAAAGCTCCCCACCGGAAAGCTCGAAAACGCTTTGTTTTGATTCTCCGGAGGGGATTTTTTTGTTTTGTTATAAAGTAATCGTTTGGATTTATGGGGGTAATCGTTTGGGCTTATATAAACATTTTCATTCTTCCTCAAGCGATTTCAATGTTTGACCTTCTCTATTTTTCCAGTAAATAAGACCGTTTGTACTTTTTCCAATCACAAACGATGCAGCCGAGGATGGACTCGAAAAAAGCATATCTTCAAGGAGAATATTATTATCATCAATCTTTGCGGCTTTTCGTTGTTGCCTAACTCCAGACCTAATAGTATCATCTTCCACAGGAGAAATTCGGCTGCCTTTTAATACCACGAATCCTTCAGCAGTCTGCATTCCATCTGCCTCAATTTTACCGATTTTTTTAATTGTGCGTTCAAGGTGTAAACGAGAATAATCTTCATTAATTGCTACGGCATCATTGTCATTACGCTGAACGGGCTTGCTAACAGGCTCAAATAGTTTATGCCCTAACGTTCCCATAATAACTTTTGCGTAGTCGATGAATTCCTCCATCTCGCTTTCTTTTTCCTCTGTGATGTTGCCGGGGGTAGGGTCGTTACCGTTTTTTACCTCATATCGGTTTGCCAAAAGTGCCAAGTTACAAAAACGATTCTCAAGATAGCTGATTTCAGTGGAACCGAAGGAATTGTTTGACGTTGTAAAAACAATAGCTTCAGTCCAGTAATTTTTTTCGGGATTACGCTTGTGCTCCTGCAAGCGGTTTAAAATCCCTTCACCATTCTTTCGAGCACCAGCTTGTCCGATATAAACAACATTCTTGTCTGTTATATCAGAAGTTCCAAACAGAAAATAGACTCCACTTTGCTTCAGGTCATCTCTTTCTTTACACTTTTCAAGTTCTGTCCGCGGAATTTTATACGCAATCCCCGTCCAGTTGGCAAGAGTACATTTTATACGACCGCCAGCCTCTCCGTCCATAAGATATAAATTTATACTTTTTCCTCGCGGTGCCATTTAAACGCCTCCTACATTTTCTTAATGACCTCGCCCCACCGAAAACTTCAAAAACTATATATTTTGAGTATCCGGAGGGGATTTTTTTGTTTTGTTAAAAAGTAATCGTTTGGGTTTATGGGGGTAATCGTTTGTGCCATCAAATGCCTAATTCTGGGCGAACTTGAAATCGACCATAGGTCACAAACTATATCAACCGAAATAATCATCCACAAGATTTTGAAGATTATTATTTTTTGCAGCTTCAGCAGCATCAGCCTGAACAAAATTATTTGTAGCTTCTTTGATTTCAGGATCAAATCCAAGAATATAATTTGTTGCAATCAGATAGATGATTCTCGTGGGAGCCATACCATAAACCTGCTTGCTAAGGATATGCCTAATCCTTTCCTTGCCATCAGGGAAAGCCTTTTTCAAGCCTTCGCTCTTGTAAAGCCTCTTTACAATTTCGGTGATATACAGTCCCGACTTCATATATAAGTCAGCAAATGTATAATCGGGGTTATCAAAGCAACCGGGGTTGTTGATTTCAAGTTCATCAACCATCTTGCTTACTACCCACTTCGGAGTGAATATCTGATTCGTTTTCTGTGGAGGAATATAGTCGAAAATGTCCTCAGTCAAAGTTTCGTCAAAATAGTTTGCAAGCTGTTCACGCTTTTTAAGAAACTCCTGAATAGAATCATTGAATACAACTTCATCAAAGAGATGTCCATCGAAGTGTTCGGTTTCGCCTGTTTCCTCGTTGACGTAATCTCCACCGTCACGCAGGAAGCGGAAATCCTCCTCGGTTATTCCGGTAACCTCAAGGAACACATCGTCCTCGGTGTAGTCGTCAAAGTTTGCGAGGGTCAGGTCGCTGTCGCCGTAAGCCATAATAAAGCTCGGAATTGTTCTGGAGAAGCCGCGGAGATGAGCGCGAACGTCCTCTTCCACAGAGCTTTTCTCTTCTTCCTTCTTTTTCGTTTCAAGCCTCTCGACTACCTCTTGAGGTTTATTCTTAACAGTTTCTTCAACCTCTTGCTGTACCGCAAAGGTCAACGCCTGCAAAGCACCGTCTATGTTCACTTGATAGTCTTTCTCGGCTTTTTCAACTTCTTGCTGTGATTTCGCCTCAGCAAGTGCCTTCTGATACTCTATCTGTGCAATATTACGCGCTTCTTTGTGCGCCTCTTTGAGCTGTTCAAACTTTTCTTTGATTTCGGATTCAACTTGCTTTTCAAGGCGCTTCTTGGCACCTTTCTTGATGTCATACTCCTCAGCAACAGGATCAAAGACATGAGCCTTTACGGTTTCTACAACAGTATCAATAACAGTATCTACCTGTTTATCAACATCTGACGGTTCGCCACCAACAACAGCACCTATTGCTCCCTCAACATCGGTGGACATATCCTCGTAAATTTTCTCGCCGAAAAGCTCCTGAGTTTTGCCGATAACGATTTCTGTGGGAACGTCAACCTCACCATGTTCATCAACGGGGATATCGTTAATAGGATCGATGTTTCTTTTATTCTTTTTCGGGTCTTCATCAGCCGGAGTCAGCTTTTCAACGATATCTTTTACCGCCGCCGGAGCGCCGAAAATGTTGCTTATGTTCTTAAACAGGAAGTTACTGAGGAAGCCTCTGCGTACAACCTCCTGACTTTTAATTTTTCTCGGAATAGTCAGAACCTGAGCAGGATCAAGCTCAACCATCTTACCTTCTTCGTCCTCACCAAGCACAGGGAAGAAATTAAGCAGTCGCTTTATATTGCTTTCCCTGTCCTCAGAGGTACCGCGACCATCAACAGTTGATTTTGAGAGGTTGTTAGCAAACTCGTCATATATTATAAGCGTTCTCGCCGGGTCAAAGTCAAAGATATAGGCATTTTCCTTCATATATCTTTTACCGTCCGGAGCGGTTAGCTTACAGGGATTCTGCGCTCTGAATGCCGCCTGCATATACGATGACGGACTTTTCATATTGCAGAGCATAAGAACTCCGCTCCATTCGGGAACAGTTATGCCTACGGTGAGCTGTCCGACGGTAAGTGTTATGGTTTTGTCGTGTTCGACTATTGCTTTCCTAACTCGATCTAAAGCCTTCTCATTAGCCTTATCCTCGTCGTTGATTCTTCCGTCACCCGCGGCGATTACTACCTCATAATCACCGAAAAGCTCCTCGAACTCGTCAGAGTCCATCATCTTTTTGAGCGCCTTTGCGGAAGCAACGCGGTTTAAATACCACATTGTATGGCTGAGTTCGCGTCTTAGTTCAGGTGTTGAGAACGGATACTTTTCATTTGTAAACAACGAGCGCAGAAACTTCTTAATCTCATCCTCGTGAATAAAGGTTCCACTTTCGTTGGTAAGGAAAAACTCATTCAGGTCGAAGGCGTAATCCACCGTTTCGTCATCGGATAAATCAACACCTCTGCTGAGTTCGTCATAAATCATGCCGCCGAGCTGATATGTGTACATACACAGCTTGGGTAACGACTCATAAGGATTGTACCCGTCGCCGTCAAAGTTCTCTTTAGCTTCCTGCTCGTCGGCATAAGACCAGTTGAAAATCTGCTCATTGCTAAACTGGCCAGAGGCAAGCTGCTTAAAAGGCGTACCGGACAAATACAGCGTATGCTTGCGTTTGATATAACGGAAAGCGCGCTCTGTACGATAGGTATCAACACCCTCCTGAGATTCATCTATTATAAGCAAATCGAACTCAATCTTCGACATCCATTCGAGCTTATCAATACCGTTGTAGTTGCCGAAGTGCTTTGAACCCTTCAAGCCCTGCAGAGACTCAAAGGCTACCATTCCTTTATTTCTGACACCAATTTCATTTAAATATTCGCTGCGCGAAACAACAATCGGATGATTGGAAAGCGCATCTGTATCGGAAACAAAACACAGTTCATTACGCCACGCGATAAACTTTCCGAAATCGTCAGCCCACGAATTTGCGATACTCGGACGGTTGGTAACAATCAGTACCTTCTTAAATCCCATAGAACGCACAAGGTCATATGAAGCTAAAGTCTTGCCGAATCGCGGTTTAGCGTTCCACAGAAACTCCTCTCCGCCGTTTTTAAAATATTCCGACGTCATCTCTACGGCTCTTGCCTGCTCGTTTCTCAGAGTGTATTCGCACTCCTGCTGTTCGCCTACGAGCATACGGTTGGCGAAGCGGGTAAAAAGCTGTTGTGAGTGCTCGCCGTCAATTTGGAACCATTCGGTGTCAGGCTCACGGGTAATATTCGCTCTGCGCTGTAAAAAGTTGTGAAAGTCGTGGTCGGTAAAGTATTCACCCGAACCGTCCTTATACATCGCGTTATCTTTCCACGCAAGCTCCCACCTGATTCCGGCGGTATGAGTCTGCTGATTTATTCTGTCCTCAACGCTCTGTCTTTCGGTATAACCAATTTTTGTCCACCCCTCGTGATATGGGATACCGGGTGTATTGTATGCATATACCATAGGAATAATACGGGAGTAGGATTTAATGTTAGGAGTTGCCATATTATTCCATCTCCTTTACGTGCGATTCAATAAATTCAATTTCCGTTTCGTCCAAGCTGTATTTAGTATAGAGCTGACGATCAATCTCTGCAATGGATTTTGACCAGTCTATGTCAGAGTTGGATGTGAAGTCTTGAAGGGGAACATATTTCCACACATCTTTATTATTCATTTGAGTTATTTTCAGTATAGCAAGCATAGCCCTTAAAAATTTGGTTTTAACATACTTTAAAGCTGACTTACCTTCATTCTCGGTTTCAAATGCACCTAAACTAATAAATGAACGTGTATATGCTTCCATCGGCTTTTCTACAAATGGCGAAGCAAATACCTCTCCTAAGTTTCCTCTTCCGTTTGTAGCAGCAATAACCACTTTGTATTTCATAAGGTTTTCATGATTAAAATCACAAAATCTTTTAGGAATATACCTCCATTGCCTTTTGTTATTATATACTCCCAAAACTTTTACATCATCATCATTTTCTTTTTCTTTAATAAAAAGCGGAATCTTTGAAAAAATGTTTTTTTCAAAACGGCTGTCTTTTCCATCACTTCCAATTGATGGTCTAAATTCAGGATGCTCGGCAAACAACACTTTAAGATTAAAACGGTTTTGAATATAAATCACACTATCAATACCAACAAAGTTATCACATAGAACCTTATTTTTTATTGTGTTCAACTCTGAATACGGAGTAAAAATACCTATAGCACCGAAATCTACGTTTGTATCACGGTATGTGATTGCTACTCCGCCTTTAATATCGGTATTCGGAAAGATTTTTTCGCTGTCCTGTTCGTGATACAAAATCTTTAAGTGCTTATCGTTTAACATTTTTTGATTCCACGCTTTTGGTGTACTACCGGCATTAAACAAAAAACGTGCTGGATGTATCATTTCTACTCTATCTGAAATTCCATAAGCGTTATCAAGAAATAAATTGTATATCGGAGGAGAGTATGTTTTATTATCTCCCTCTTGCTCCTCCTGATACGGCGGATTACCAATAATAAAATCAAACTTCATTCTGTTCTCTCCTTTCTTGATTCCCTCAAATGTTCCGCTTCTGTCAGAGCGCCAATCATACACTCTGCTGAGAGGTTGGGAGGCTTTTGTTAAATCCACTTCAAAATCATTAAACAGACTTAGCTGTACGAAAACCGGTTCGGCTTCTCTGAACGGAATAGTATATGTCAAGCCGTCCATCTGCCATATATTCCACGTTATAATATTGATTATCTTTTCCGTTTCTTGTCGTGTCAGTTTTCGGTTCCAACGCTCCACAAGATAATCCTCAAAGGTACATAAAATGTTAATTCGCGCAATCAGAACATTATCGCCCTGAAACTCATAGCCGTATGTCGCCTGAACCGCGCGTATCGCCCATTTGAACCACTCGTCCTCGGTTGAGGCGTTTTCACTCACAACGCGTAGCTTGCGATCAAATATTCCGCATCGCTTTTCGAGGGGGACGATTTCGCCCGTAGCAACATCGTATCTGCTCATAAGGTATGGAGCCTCGCCGCAGGTGATTTCGAGCCGTCTTGAATCAACATAATCCTGCCATGTACGCTTCTTTTCAAAGAACCTGATTTCCTTGGTAGGTCTGTCCCCCTTGAAGAATGCATCGGGATACCCGAACCACTCCTCGTCGAGCTTGTCGTTCATCATTTGACAAATCCACATCGGGGTGAACACTTCGGCGCGCTTGCGTGTGCGCTGATTTTGCTGTTCAAATTCCTTGCGGGCGCGGGTTTTGATGATGTCGACATTCTTGCCCGTTATAAGGTGAGGGCGTATCTCCTCGTTGCGTTCGTATTCGTGACCGTAATGAGCATAAGCGTCTGTAGCCCACATAATATTATTCTTTGTCGTTTTATCTTTCAACAAGCGGTCAAGCAAACCGCGATGCTGAAGTCTGACAATGTCATCTTGAATATGAATAAGCAAAGCCCCACCTCTTTTCGTAATAATATACTAAAATTATAATATATGAGTCGACTAAAGTAAAGGAAATTCTCAAATCCGCCCTTAGATTTTTAGCGCCTCTTTGTTGTAAAGCCGTTTGCGGCTCTGTTGTATATGCCCCATTAAAAGAAGAACACAACATACATTATTATGTTATCGTTGACGGACAACAAAGACTTACAACAATTTACCTTTTGCTTAAGGCTTTAATTGATTGCGCAGAAACTAATAACGAGAGAGAGTCGCTTGAAGAGGTTGTGTTTAACCGTGATAAATACGACACATATGACATAGATACCGCAAGCAAGTTGAAGCTAAAACCTATCAAAAGCGATGACGCACAGTTGCGCCTGCTTATGGACAACAAATATGACAAAATAGAGAAATCCAGCGGAATATGGATGAATTACGCAATTTTCAAGGAGCTTGTTGAGAACACTTTACAGGAGGATGTAAACATATCCGTAAACTCTTCCTCATCAAAATAAAACCACTTTTCATTTGACATAAAATAAGGTTTTTGCCTCATATTATCAGCCTCTTTCCAATCATTTCCAAAATGGAAAAAGTTGCCTATAATCCTATCTTTACCTATATTCTACACGATTGGCTGTCCTATAATCGGTACTATGCTTTCAGTTCGTGTGGGTTTTTGTAAAAATAATCATTTTCACCGGACAGATATTTTCCTACATCAATCCTCAAGATTGGAGTTCCGTCTCCCATCCACGGCGTTCCGCTATAAAAGCATAGGTGGTCGATAAAGCCTACCGCTTTCAATACACCGTTCCTTTTTAGGATATAAAGATCTGTGCTTCCCTCGATAGAAATATTCTCTGCCGCAGCTTGTACCCTTAGCCCTCTGTCATCCTCCCTTGTACAGGATAATAAATATACCCTACCCTTAACCTTTAATAGATTACTGATTTTACGCATAAAAAATGCCTCCTTATAAGAATTCGTCCTATAAGGAGGCATAAGAAAACACCCATCGTTTCCGGTGGGTGTCAAATTCAAATGTTGTCGCCCATCGGTCAAGCATTACCACCTTGCCCTTATGGGTAGGTTGGTGTGCGGTCAACAAGCTTGTCTCTCGCGCACTCTTTATAGGATGGTTGCATTATACCACAAAAATGTAAAAAAGTCAATGAGCAATAAACGCTGACCGCCAAAAACAGCTACAAAATTTTTTTCTGTTCCTGTTCCTATTGACAACTCAAAAAATGTCGGCTATAATAAAAATATAAGTCGAACATTTGTTCTAATCTTTTATCTATCTCCACAGCCCCGGTGGAGGTAGATAACTTGTTTTACGGAATGGAGGCGGTCAAGACCAAACACATTATCTTTCCTTTGATTTTTGAATAATGAATAGTTGAAAATTTAATAGCTTGTCGCCATTGACGCTGGACGCAGAATTCCCAGATTGTAGTCACGAGGACTAAAGAAATAATGAAGTGCGGAAAGCTCCAGCACAATTCGGTTGACACAGCATCTATGTGAATACGAAGAATATGTGAAAGGATAATAGTAAATTGAGGAAAGAAAACTATTTAATTACCCCAGAAACAAATACCAATTTAGGCGAGTGTTTTTTTCTGCCGAACGGCGACATCGCCTTGAAAATAAAGAAGCCCAATAAAAACGCCTATGAAACCATATCGTTTAAACGGTTAGAGCAGATGGCTGTTGAGAGCGCACGGAGAATACACATCTAAAAAAGGGCTGAAAAAATGTATCACAAATACACTAATACGTCCACCGTTTTTTTCTAAAATAGGTGTAGAAATTTTACACCAAATTCGCCCCTTTTTTCTACATGGTAATTTTTGTAATATTATTGAAATAATTATAAAAATGTTGTAGTATTATATACAGAGAATTTATTACTATAGGGGAGGCGATTAAATGTACGATACTGTTTCAAAAATTAATATCTACATTCGTCCTCTTAATAGGCGTAATAAATTCGGCAAGTATAAGTATTATTGTAAACTCATTCGTGAATCCATCGAGCGTATAATTTTCAACTTTATACGCAAGCTGCAGCGCAAAGCAGAAAACGCAACACCACCATATCATCGCTGGATTTGCAACGTCCGTCTTAAAATATTTGATTTATTGTATTTGTTCAGGTATATTTATGAACCGCCTGATACCGTCTTTCGCAGACCTACCTGAGATTTTTATTTTGAAAAATCGCTGGTAAATTTCAGCGAAAGGTGGCTCAACCCTATGGCAAAGAGCAACGAAAACAAAAACAAAAACATGATTAGTTATGAAGGCATCAGAATTGGGAGGGCGATTAAAAGTAAAGACGGTATCTACTTTCTTGAAGTAAAGAAGCCGGGAAAGGATGTTTACACCAAAATCCCGGTCACACAGCTTATGAGAGACATCATGGATGCGGCTGATAAAGCTGTATAAGCAGGAAACCCACATTGTTGAGGCTTCCGCTTCTAAAAATTTAACACTGCTCTTATTGACAAGAGCAACCGTATAACGAGTTGCGCTGGCACGAGCTTTTGGCAAATTACATTTTGTATTTTGTCGATAGTTTGTGTCGGCGCTTTTTTTATTGTCCGAAGGGGTTAGAAATATTATTTTTAATCCCTTAACATGGTATTAGGCGGAATTCCACTATGCTTTTCGTGGACGCCTTTTCATATCAAATTCTGTTAGAATTTATATTAAAAACAAAATATTCAACCTGAGTGTACAATCAGGGCTTTGGATACAGATTTTCTTTTATTCTTTCTCCGGTTCCGGAGTAATGAAAAAAGAAGCAAATCGGTACCCTTACCTTTGTACGCTCTTTTTTTGCAAGGTCGGTTACCGGTTTGGTGACTGACCTCTTTCTTTGTCCTTGCCCTGACTGCACCCAGCAGAAAGGACGAGGATTATGAAATTCAAGTATCAATTCAACAACGAAACTGTCGAAATCGATGTTACAGACAATTGGGGAGCCATTCTTTTCGACTTTGACCGCCAAGAAAAAAACAACAACCAAACCGAAAAGCGCAGACATTGTTCGCTGAACGCACTCGACCAAGACGACAATCTGCTCCCGTCAAGCGGTGACTTTTCAAAGGCTTTTGCCGAAAAGGAAAAAATCATCTTTTTCCTTGAACAGCTTTTACCGCGTCAGCGATACCTCCTCGAACAGGTACATATGCACGGAAGACCTCTGTCAGAAATTGCAGCCGAAGAAGGCGTGTCAGTTGCCGCTATTAGTCAAGCTCTGAAACGTGCAGAAAAGGCTTTCAAAAAAATTTATAATCCGACCGTTTAAAAACGGGTGCTCCCGTGAGCTAACTGTGAAAGGGATAAAAATTCAGCCTTTCAGAAAGGAATGATAGCTTGAAACACAAACTCAAAATCAGCGTATCTGATAAGCCACAGAGCGGCGGTGTTGTAGCTTGCAGAAAAATCAGCCTTCGCAAGAGAATTCTTGACAAGCTGCTCGGCTCCGTTCAAGAGGTTACCGTCATCGTCCCCGGCAAAACGGTGGATTGTATCTCCATCAGCGAGGTCGCAGAAGGAGGTGCTATCGGTGAGTAGGATTCAGCTTTTCTACGATGTTGCCGAGAACATGAGGCATCTTGCCGATAGCATTCAGGCTATGGCAGACGAGATGGTCGGAAACTCACAGGAACCGGAGTCAGCGGCAGTAGCTGAACCCGAGTCAGGCATCACACTTGAAGATGTACGCACAGTTCTCGTGCAGTTAAGCCATGATGGATATGGTACACAGGTACAGGCTCTTATTCGTCATCATGGCGCAACAAAGCTCTCCGAGCTTCCCTCATCCGAATATGCCTCCTTGCTTGAAGAAGCCGAGGTGATGGCTAATGGCTCCTAACGCCCACGCCCTCCTTTCCGCTTCCTCCGCGCATCGCTGGCTGTGTTGCACTCCCTCCGCGCGGCTGGAACAGGAATTTGAGGACAGAGAAACCGAAGCTGCAGCGGAAGGAACAGCAGCACACGCCCTTTGCGAACACAAACTGCGCCGGTTATTGAAGCAGCGTTCAAAAAAGCCAGTCAGTAAATATGACTCGGACGAAATGGACGGATACACCGATGACTATGTGCAGTTTGTAGCGGAAGCAATCACGGAGAGCAAAAACTATTGCAAAGACCCCACCGTCCTTATTGAACAGCGGCTTGACTTTTCTTGCTACGTTCCTGAAGGTTTCGGCACAGGTGACTGCATCATAGTTTCAGACAAACTCCTGCACATTATTGACTTCAAATACGGACAAGGTGTGCTGGTTGAAGCTGAAGAAAATCCGCAGATGATGCTGTACGCGCTCGGTGCTTTACGGCTTTTCGATAGTCTTTACAGTATCGACACAGTATCAATGACCATTTTCCAACCGAGGCGTGAAAACGTCAGCACTTGGACTATCGGGGTGGACGAGCTTAAGGAATGGGCGGATAAAACGCTCAAGCCGAGAGCAGAGCTTGCGTTCAGCGGCAAGGGTGATTATATCCCCGGAAGCTGGTGTCAGTTTTGCAAGGCTGCTGTAAAATGCCGAGCACGAGCCGAGGAGAACCTCAAGCTCGCACAGTTCGAATTCAAAATGCCTGCGCTCCTCTCTGATGAGGAAATCGAGGACATTCTTTCAAAAATTGATGACCTCACAAAATGGGCAAAAAAAATCTTCGCATACGCACAGGAAGCCTCCATCAACCACGGAAAAGAATGGAGCGGTTTCAAGCTGGTTGCAGGCAGGTCAAATCGTAAGTACACAGACGAAGCCGCAGTTGCTCAAGCGGCTATAGGTGCCGGTTACAAGGACATCTATAAAAAGAGCCTCATTTCCATAACCGAAATGGAGAAGCTCATGGGCAAGAAACAATTTTCTGAAATATTGGGTAGCTTCATTACGAAGCCTCAAGGCAAACCTACGCTTGTTCCGGCATCCGACAAGCGCAAGGCTATCAATGGTACGGGTGCAAAAAATGATTTTACAGAGATAAAGGAGTAATTATTATGTCAAACATTCAGAAAAATTCAACAAAGGTCGTAACAGGTGTTGTCCGTCTTTCCTACGCGAAGGTGTGGGAGCCGGTATCAGTCAACGGCGGTACGCCGAAGTACAGCGTTTCGCTCATCATCCCGAAGAGCGACACCAAGACAATCGAGGCTATTAACGCCGCAATCGATAACGCCATCAAAGCCGGTATTGGTAAGTTTGGCGGCAAGATTCCCAACAAAGTTGCTCTCAAACTCCCTCTGCGCGATGGTGACGTAGAGCGCGATGACGAGGCTTATCAGAACAGCTATTTCGTCAACGCCAACAGCCCGACTGCTCCGCAGATTGTTGACCGCACGGTTCAGCCCATCCTTGACCGCAACGAGGTGTACTCCGGCTGCTATGCGCGTGTATCCATCAACTTCTACGCTTTCAATTCCAACGGAAACAAGGGCATCGCCTGCGGACTTGGAAACATTCAGAAGGTCAAAGACGGCGAACAGCTCGGCGGTAAGAGTTCCGCTGTTGACGATTTCTCCTCCGAAATCGATGACAGCTTCGATGATTTCCTTTCCTAATTTGTTCAAAGGTGGCGGAGGCAACTCTGCCACCTACGGCTAAAAAACTGGAGGTCGTTATGAAACACATAAATATCGATATTGAAACATTCTCTTCCGAGCCGCTTGCCAAGTGTGGCGTTTACCGGTATGCGGAAGCAAAAGACTTTGAAATTTTACTGTTCGGCTATGCCATTGATGGTGGCGAAGTTCAGGTGGTTGATTTTACTGCTGGCGAGAAACTCCCTGACAATGTGTATGCCGCGCTGACAGATGACTCCGTCATTAAATGGGCATTTAACGCTCAATTCGAGCGCATCTGCATATCGAGATTCCTCGGCTTGCCTGTTGGAAAGTATCTCAACCCAAAATCGTGGAGATGCACAATGGTATGGTCTGCTACACTCGGATTGCCGCTGTCACTTGAGACTGTAGGTACTGTCCTTCGTCTGCAGAAGCAGAAGATGAAGGAAGGCAAAGACTTAATCCGATATTTTTGTACCTTATCTAAAAATCGACTCGGCGAACCCGTCCGACACTATCCCAAGGACGCACCGGAACGCTGGGAGGTTTTCAAAGCATACAACAAGCGTGATGTCGAAACCGAAATGGCAATACAGCAGAAAATATCAAAGTTTCCTGTGGCTGATAGTGAGTGGATAAATTACCGGCTCGACCAGCTTATCAATGACCGTGGCATTATGCTCGATATGGTTCTCGTAAAAAACGCCATTGAATGTGACAAGGAGTTCCGCGAGTCACATCTTCATAAAGCACGACTTGTCACCGGACTCGAAAATCCCAGCTCACCCGTTCAGCTCAAAGGATGGCTTGCTCAAAAAGGTATTGAAACCGACTCCCTTTCCAAAGCGACTGTATCCGAGTTGCTCGAAAATGCAAACGGTGATGTCGAGGAGGCTCTTTCTCTCCGGCAATCCCTCGCAAAAAGCAGCGTAAAAAAATATACAGCAATGGAAACGGTTGTTGGCAAAGACCACCGAGCACGAGGACTCATTCAGTTTTACGGTGCGAACAGAACCGGACGTTACGCTGGCAGACTCATTCAGGTTCAGAATCTGCCGCAGAACCATATTGAAGATTTGGATGGAGCGCGTTTCCTTGTAAGGAACAGAATGTACGAAAAAATTGAGCCGCGTTTCGGCTCTACACCAAAGGTTCTCTCCGAGCTTATTCGCACGGCATTTGTGCCTAAACCCGGCAGTCGCTTCTTTGTAGCTGATTTCGCAGCTATTGAAGCTCGTGTCATTGCTTGGATGGCTGGTGAAAACTGGCGGCAGGAAGTTTTCAAAAACGGCGGAGATATTTACTGTGCTTCCGCTTCACAAATGTTCCACGTTCCCGTTGAGAAACACGGCGTGAACGGACACCTTCGGCAGAAAGGTAAGATTGCCGAGCTTGCGCTGGGGTACGGTGGTTCGGTAGGTGCGCTCAAGGCAATGGGCGCAATCAGCCTCGGTGTATCCGAGGACGAGCTTCAACCGCTGGTCGATGCTTGGCGGCTCTCAAACCCAAGAATTGTAAAGCTGTGGTGGTCAGTTGACAAAGCCGCAAAAACGTGTGTGAAAACACGCAAACCTGCAGATGCTTACGGTATCTCATTTATTTACCAGAGCGGCATGCTGTTCGTCATTCTCCCCTCCGGGAGAAAGCTCGTTTATGTTAAGCCGAAGTTAGGAAAGAACCGCTATGGCGGTACCTCTATCACCTATGAAGGTGTCGGCGAACAGAAAAAATGGCTCCGTCTCGAAACTTACGGTCCCAAGTTGGTGGAGAACATCGTGCAAGCTACAGCGAGGGATATTCTCGCCGAGGCTATGCTCCGTCTCACCAAAGCAGGATACAAAATTGTTATGCACGTTCACGATGAAACGGTTATCGAAGCACCGGCTTCCGCTTCTCTTGAGGACATATGCTCCGTTATGGCTGAACAGCCCAAGTGGGCTAAAGGCTTACTGCTCCGCGCAGATGGATACATCTGTGACTATTATAAGAAGGATTAGAAACTAAATGCGTACAAATAAATTCAACAGCGAGGGCTATTACGACCCGACAGCCTATGGTGCCCTCGCTGCCATAGAACGAGAAGCAAAAAGCAAAAAGGCTTTCAGACCTGTTGTTTACATCTGCTCTCCGCTGTCGGGTGATTATGAAAAGAATACCGAAAACGCGCGAAGATACTGCCGTTTCGCAGTTGATAAAGGCTGTATTCCTATTGCGCCTCATATTTTCTTTCCACAGTTTATGTCGGACACCAAAGCCGAAGAACGTAACCTCGCACTCTTTATGGGTACGGTTCTGTTATCCAAGTGTGTCGAGCTGTGGGTGTTCGGTAAAACAATCTCGGAAGGTATGAAGATTGAGATAACAAAAGCAAAAAAGAAAAACCAGCCCATTCGATATTTCACAGAGGAATTCAAGGAGGTATCAGTATGAAAATTTCAGTCGGCAACAGCCGCATGGATAAGAAATGGAAAAACCGTGACATTTCTTGGGAGGACTTCTGTAAAAAGGTGAGTTCAACTATCCGAACCACCGAAACCGTGGAGGAATACAGAAAGCTCAAAAAAGGCAAGCAGGACAGCATCAAGGACGTTGGCGGCTTTGTAGGTGGACACCTCAAAGAAGGCAGACGTAAAAATGGCAACGTGTTATGCCGTTCTATGCTCACGCTGGATATTGACTACGGCACACCGGAGTTTTGGGATGAGTTCAAAATGTGGCAGAGCATCAAGTGCTGCATCTATTCAACTCACAAGCATACACCGGAAAATCCGCGCCTACGCCTTATCATTCCGCTTTCGCGCGAAGTAACCGAGGACGAGTATCCTGCGGTTGGAAGAATGGTGGCAAAGGAAATCGGCATTGATTTGTTCGATGATACTACATACGAACCCTGTCGTTTGATGTACTGGCCTTCTACCTCCGTGAACGGTGAGTTCTTCTATGACGAGCTTGACGGCGAAGAGCTTAATCCCGATGACTACCTTGCTAAATATGATGATTGGCGCGACACCTCGACTTGGCCTGTTTCGTCACGTCAATCCGAGGTTATTCGTCACACACTCTCCGAGCAGGCTGACCCTGTAACCAAGCCGGGAATTGTGGGTGCTTTCTGCCGCGCCTATACCGTAGAAGAAGCTATCAACACCTTCTTGTCCGATATTTATGAGCCGTCCGCTATGAACGGCAGATACGATTATATCCCTGCTGATTCCTCTGCCGGACTCGTAATCTATGACAGCAAATTTGCGTACAGCCATCACGCTACCGACCCGGTTTGCGGAAGGCTCCTGAACGCGTTTGACATTGTAAGACTTCATCGCTTCGGTGAGCTTGATGACCGTGCCGCTTTAGATACACCTATCGGAAAGCTTCCCTCTTTCAAAGCAATGTCTGATTTCGCGCTTAACGACAATAATGTCAAAGCGGTGTATGCAGCCGAGCGAAAGATACAGGCTGAAACGGAGTTCTCTGATGAGGATTGGCAGAACCATTTAGAGCTTGATAAAGCCGGAAACATCAAAAACACTCTGCGCAACCTCACGCTGATTTTGCAGAACGATGAGAACCTCAAGTCTCTCGTTTTCAACCAGCTCCTTGATGGTATGGAAATCAAAGGCGATGTTCCTTGGAAACACCCGTCCAAGTATTGGCGCGATGCTGATGATGCACAGCTTATCTCCTACGTTGATACGAATTACGGAACCTTCTCCGCGAGAAACTATGACATCGCTGTGGCGAAGGTTACCGATGACCGCTCCTACCATCCCATCCGCGAGTTCATTGAGGAGTTGCCGGATTGGGACGGCGTAAATCGCGTGGATTCCCTGCTTGTGGACTATCTTGGCGCAGTGGATACACCCTACACAAGAGCCGTTACAAGAAAAACGCTGTGCGCTGCCATTAAGCGCGTACTCAACCCCGGATGCAAGTTCGATACTATTCTCGTGCTGAACGGTCCTCAAGGCATTGGAAAAAGCACCCTGATTGCAAAGCTCGCCGGAGAGTGGTTCTCCGACAGCCTTAACTTAAGTGACACCAAAGACAAAACCGCTGCAGAAAAATTGCAGGGCTATTGGATTCTCGAAATCGGCGAGCTTGCCGGATTAAAGAAAGCCGAGGTTGAAACCCTGCGTTCCTTCCTCTCAAGACAGAACGACATCTACCGTGCCTCGTTTGGCAGACGCGCCACGCCTCACCTCCGCCAGTGCGTGTTCTTCGGAACCACCAATGCAGAGTCGGGGTACCTCCGCGACACCACCGGAAACCGCCGCTTTTGGCCTGTTAAAACACCCGGTGGCGGTACAAAGCACTCTTGGGAGCTTACCCAATATGATATCGAGCAGATTTGGGCAGAAGCTCTCGTGTATGTAAAAGGCGGCGAAAAGCTCTATCTGGATGCTACGATTGATGACATTGCGAAATCGGAGCAGCGCGCGGCTATGGAATCCGATGAGCGCGAGGGTTTGGTGCGCGAATACCTTGACACCCTTCTTCCTGACAACTGGAACAATATGGAGCTGTTCGAGCGCAGAAACTATCTCAACGGCTCCGAGTTCGGCGAGTCCCTGCACACCGGTACCGTCAAGCGCACCAGAGTTTCCAATATGGAGATTTGGTGTGAGTGCTTCGGAAAAGAACGCGCTAACATCCGTAAAACCGACAGCACCGAGCTGACCGGAATACTGAAAAGACTCGGATGGAAACGCTTGGACAACAAGGCTCGTATTCCACTTTACGGTCCTCAATACATCTTTGTTCCGAAAGAGTGTTCCTAATGGTGTACCGTGAAAATTCCAAAGATGGGAACCGAGAACACGCTCTGTTCCTATCTTTCGGAACACCGAGAGGAACAACCCATCGGAACGGCGCAAGCCCAAGTAGTAGTGCAGTTGTTCGGCGGTCTTGTTCCTATGTTCCTATATTTTCTTTTAGATTGAATAATGAAGAAAAAGACAGTAATAGGCTTTCAAAACGCATAAATACGCGCGTAAAGGGATTTTTTGTTTTTCGGAACACAGGAGGTCAGTATGAGAGAATCAAAAATTGAGAAGAAGTTTGCGGACGCAGTAAAGGAAAAAGGCGGTCTGGCACTCAAGTTTGTCAGTCCAAATTTCGATGGAGTGCCTGACCGCATCGCCCTTCTGCCTGGAGGCAAGATTGCATTTGTGGAGTTGAAGGCTCCGGGCAAAAAACTGCGTCCCCTGCAGGTAAGGCGAAAAAAGCAGTTAGAGGCACTTGGCTTTTTGGTTTACTGCTTGGATGGCACAGCACAGATTGGAGGGACAATCGATGAAATACAATCCTCATAATTACCAAACATACGCCACAGAGTTTATGATAAAAAATCCGGTTTCCGCTGTGTTCCTCGATATGGGACTCGGCAAAACGGTCGTCACATTAACCGCTATAAACGAAATGTGCCGTGACAGCTTCCTTGTAAGTAAGGTTCTCGTGATTGCGCCTTTGAGGGTAGCCAGAGACACTTGGCCTGCCGAGATTGAAAAGTGGAATCACCTGAAGGGCTTAACCTACGCGGTTGCTGTTGGAACGGAAGCTGAACGCAGAGCTGCTCTCCTGCAAAATGCAAGCGTGTATATCATTAACCGCGAAAATCTATGCTGGCTCATTGAGGACAGCGGTTTACCTTTCGATTTCGATATGGTGGTAATTGATGAGCTGTCCTCCTTCAAAAGCCACAGAGCTAAACGCTTCAAAAGCCTGCTCAAAGCCAGACCTCGCATAAAGAGGATTGTAGGATTAACCGGAACGCCATCAACAAACGGGCTTATGGATTTATGGGCAGAGTTCAGAATACTCGACCTCGGCAAACGGCTCGGAAGATACATCACCCACTACCGTCAGAATTACTTTATTCCGGACAAGCGTAACGGAATGGTGGTGTTCTCCTATAAACCCCTCCCCGGTGCAGAGGAAGCCATCTACAAGCAAATCGATGACATCACTATTTCGATGAAAGCGGAGGATTACCTCGATATGCCTGACTGCATATACAACGAGGTGAAGGTTAAGCTCGACAAAAAAGAGCGCAAGGTCTACAACACGCTCAAGAAGGAGATGGTTGTTTCGATTGGCGCGGACGAGGTTGATGCTTCCAACGCCGCTGTATTATCGAACAAGCTCTCCCAGCTTGCGAATGGCGCGATTTACTCTGATGATAAAAAGGTCATCAGCATACACGACAGAAAGCTCGATGCGCTGGAGGATTTGATAGAAGCCGCGAACGGCAAGCCGGTTCTTGTAGCCTATTGGTTCAAGCACGACTTTGAGAGAATCAAAAAGCGTTTTGATGTACGCGAGATAAAAAGCTCCAAAGACATAGTCGATTGGAACAATGGCCAAATTCCGGTAGCTGTTATTCACCCTGCTTCTGCCGGTCACGGATTGAATTTGCAGGCTGGCGGTTCCACGCTGATTTGGTACGGCATCACTTGGAGCTTGGAGCTCTACCAGCAAACCAATGCGCGGCTCTGGCGGCAAGGGCAAAAATCTGAAGCCGTAATAATCCACCACATCATTGCAGAAAAAACCGTGGACGAGCAGATTATGGCTGCTCTTAACAGAAAAGATAAAACTCAATCCGCGCTGATTGACGCGGTCAGGGTGAATTTGGAGGCAGCATGAAACACAACCCTTATGAGGAGCTTGCAAACGCTATCATTTTGCAGGCAGTAAAAGAATACAAACTTTCACTCAAAGCATTAAGACGGTATCCGCACGACTCGTCTGCTTCATACCGCAAAAGAGAGGTTGAACAGTTCTTTCGCTCTAAATGGTTTAAGGAGCTGACAGACGCGGATGCGGAATTCATTATTAACGGACTTAAGGAGGATTATCTCTATGACGGCAAAAGAGTATCTGTCACAGGCAAGGTATCTTGACGGAAGGATTAATTCCAAAATTCAGCAGGTTTCGGTGCTCAACGCTTTAGCGACCAAATGCACCTCGACACTTTCGGATATGCCGAAAAGTGCGACACCGAACCATTCCTCGCTGGAGGAAACCATTTGTAAAATCATCGACCTTGAAAACGAGATAAACCGCGACATCGACAGGCTTGTTGATTTGAAGCGTGAAATTACTGGCGTTATCAACGGTGTATCTAACACCGAATATCAGATGATTCTTGAGAAGCGTTATCTCTGCCTTGAGAGCTGGGAGCAGATTGCGGCAGCTATGGGATACGAGTACCGCTATGTCCATAAGCTCCACAACAGAGCCTTGTGCGAAATCGATGTCCCAGATATTTGTGTTTTCTGAAAAGTGGACACAAAAAGACATAGAAAGACACACCCATAATATGCTATTATTATAATAGGAAAACCGAATAAAAGACAAAGCCTTGTGGTGTTACTGCCGCAGGGCTTTTCTTATGCCCCGAGGAGGTGTGACGCTTGCCAAGAAAACCGAAAAGACCCTGTGCCTTCCCAGGCTGTCCTAACCTTACTGACAAGCAGTATTGTGAACAGCACGAGAAAGAACATAACAAACGCTACAACAAATACGAACGCAGAGCTGATGTGAACATCAGGTACGGCAGAGCGTGGCGAAGGGTTCGTCAGCGTTACGTGTCTGCACACCCGTTGTGTGAGCGTTGCCTTGAGCAAGGACGAATGACACCCGTTGATGAAGTGCATCATATTATTCCTGTATCACAAGGCGGAACGAATGATGAAAGCAATCTGATGTCACTGTGCAAAAGCTGTCACAATAAAATTCATATTGAACTTGGTGACAGACAAATAAGACGGTGACCGGTAGGGGGGTAAAAATCTCTACACCTATAATTTTGGACAACGGCCCGGGGGTTCACACAAAAAAATTGCGGTTCAAACAAGGTATTAAACCCTAACAGAAAACGGGGGTGATTTTAATATGGCGAAAGACGGTACAAACCGTGGCGGCAGACGAGTTCGTGCAGGCGACAAGCCTATGTCTGCTGCGGAGAAAATACAAAAAGGTCAGGCGGTACGGGTGATGGAAAACAATCTGCCCGTACTCACTCCCACAGAGCTTGACGCTGTGGATTTGCCCGAGGGAGCAGTTATCGAGGGAGCAGATATGCCAAAGCCCAGCGACTACCTGTCAGCAAGGCAGAAAAACGGAGTTCCGCTCGGTGCTGATGAAATATACAAAGAAACCTGGCTGTGGCTTAAGGAACGTGGCTGCGAGCGTTTGGTAAATCCGAGATTGATTGAAGCATATGCTCAGGCATTTGCAAGATACATTCAGTGCGAGGAAGCCACAAGCACCTACGGATTGCTCGGCAAGCACCCTACCACAGGCGGTGTTATTACTTCTCCGTTTGTGCAGATGTCGCAGCAGTATCAAAAGAGTGCAAATCTTATCTGGTATGAGATTTATGACATCGTGAAGGAAAACTGCACAGTTCCTTTTGAGGACAATCCCAACGACACAATGGAGTTGTTGCTCAGAAGAAAGAGAGGAAACTAATATGAATTTAAGATTAAACAGATTTATGAGAAAACTTAAAAACAGCAGACCTTATCTTACAAAGCAACAGTACCGCACAATCAAAGGTCAGGCTCTTTCGGGAGATGTTGACGGTGCGGAGAAAGGTCTGAATTCACTTTTGAGGAGGTATGCGTATGAACACAACAACAGAAATGCAGCTTATTCCCGTTGAAAAGCTGATACCATATATCAACAATGCAAGAACCCACAGTGACGAGCAGATAAAGAAACTACGCTCATCACTTCGTGAGTTTGGCTTTATCAATCCTGTTATCATCGACAGAGCTTACAATGTCATAGCCGGACACGGCAGAATTTTAGCTGCAAAGGCAGAAAACATTTCAGAAGTACCCTGTGTGTTTGTTGATTACCTGAATGATGCACAGAAGAAAGCCTACATCTTAGCCGATAACCGTATGGCTATGGATGCAGGCTGGGACGAGGAGCTTTTGAGAGTTGAAATTGAGTCTTTACAGGGTGCTGACTTTGATGTATCTCTCACAGGCTTTGACGAAACTGAAATCGCAGAGCTTTTCGCCGATGACAACGATGATGTCAAAGATGATGATTTTGATGTTGAGAGCGAGCTTGAAAAACCACCTGTTACAAAAAGCGGTGACCTATGGTTACTCGGCAATCACAGACTTATCTGCGGTGACAGTACAAAGGAAGATACATACACCCGCCTTATGGACGGCAAGAAAGCAAACCTTGTTGTGACAGACCCGCCGTACAATGTCAACTACGAAGGCAGTGCCGGAAAAATCAAGAACGATAACCTTGAAAATGATAAGTTCTATCAGTTTTTGCTGGATGCCTTTCAGAACACAGAAAAGGCTATGGCAGATGATGCAAGCATCTATGTTTTTCACGCAGATACAGAGGGACTAAATTTCAGAAAAGCATTTGCAGACGCAGGCTTTTATCTTTCAGGCACTTGCATTTGGAAAAAGCAGAGCCTTGTCCTTGGCAGAAGTCCGTATCAGTGGCAGCACGAGCCTGTTCTGTTCGGCTGGAAGAAGAACGGCAAACACAAATGGTACTCCGACCGAAAGCAGACAACAATCTGGGAGTTTGATAAACCAAAGAAAAACGGTGACCACCCCACAATGAAGCCTGTTCCTCTGATTGCATATCCCATCAAGAATTCAAGCGTTGCGAACTGCATCGTCCTTGACCCCTTTGGCGGAAGTGGCTCAACACTCATCGCCTGTGAGCAAACAAACAGAATTTGCTGCACAACAGAGCTTGATGAAAAGTACTGCGATGTAATCGTGAAAAGATATATCGAACAGGTCGGCACAACTGAAAATGTGTATGTGGTGCGTGATGGTCAGACTATTAGGTTTGATGAGTTGGAGGTTAGTGCTGATGAGCAGTAAGGCATTAACCATATGTATTAAATTCTTTTCATAAAAAATCTAAATTCCCCTTGCAATTTCAGCCGTTCAGAGTGATATATGTAGTACTAACATTGAGGAGGAAAATCAGATGAAGTTTCCAAGCAAAGATATTGTTAAAAAAGTACGGGCGGAATACCCCATCGGCACAAGAGTTGAGCTTGTAAAAATGGACGATGTGCAAGCTCCGCCTGTTGGTACGAAAGGCACTGTAAGAGGTGTTGATGATACGGCAAGTTTGCTGGTTGATTGGGACAACGGCTGTGGTCTAAATGTAATACATTGTGAGGATATTGTAATCAAGATATAGATATACGCAGCACAGATATACACAATATATAGTGTATATGTTTGTGCAGTAATCGTATTGCTATTACTCCGTTATGACGGTAATATACACACAACGAAAGGCAAAGAAAAGCCGAACAACGGAGGATAAAAATGAACGCAAAGACATTAAGACAAATCGAGGAAATGAAAAAGCAGACAATCGGCGTTGAGGTTGAGATGAACAACATCACAAGGAATAAAGCGGCAAAAATTGTAGCCGACTTCTTCGGCACAGGCAGATTTGAGAACACAGCCGACAGAAACGGATACTGCACTTGGTCAGCGTATGACGAGCAAGGCAGAGAGTGGAAATTCCAAAAGGATGTGAGCATTGCAGGACCTGACAGCGAGAAGTGCGAAATGGTTACACCAATCCTTAACTACAACGACATTGAAACCTTACAGGAGCTTATAAGAAGGCTGAGAAAAGCCGGAGCAAAGAGTGATTCAACAAGGGGCTGCGGAGTTCACATTCACATCGGTGCAAACGGCCACACAGCACAAACCTTGAGAAACCTTGCAAACATTATGGCAAGCCACGAAAGCCTTTTATCCGAGGCTTTAAACCTTGACGGTGACAGAATCAGACGCTACTGCAGAACGGTTGACACAAGATTTTTAGAGCAGGTCAACAGAAGAAAGCCTAAAACAATGTCGGAGCTTGCCGATGTATGGTACAAGAGCCACGATGAAAACTACGGCAGAAATCACCATTATAACGGTAGCCGATACCATATGCTCAACCTCCACGCAACCTTTACAAAGGGAACGGTTGAATTCAGACTTTTTCAATTTGATAAGCCATCAAATGTAAAGCAGAACGGACTTCACGCAGGGCAGCTTAAAAGCTACATTCAGCTTTGCTTGGCACTTAGCCAAATGTCAAAGGAAGTGAGAACGGCAAGTCCTAAACCACAGCAAAGCGAAAACCCAAAATACGCAATGAGAACTTGGCTTTTAAGGCTCAGCTTTATCGGTGACGAGTTCAAGACAGCAAGGGAACTTCTCACTAAAAGACTTTCAGGTGACGGAGCTTTCCGCAACGGCAGAGCCGCTTGAAGAATATAGGTACATACCCCACCGACCGCTTCGGCGGTCTTAAGGTGGTAGAAGAACAATTCTTCGGAAAGGACTGATTAAATTGAAAAAATATTATATTGCCTATGGCAGTAACCTGAATGTAAGGCAGATGAAGACACGCTGTCCGAAAGCAACAATCCTCGGAACTGCAAAGCTCAAGGGTTGGGAACTGCTTTTCAAAGGCAGTAAGACAGGCTCTTACCTAACCATTGAAGAAAACGAAAACGGCAGTGTTCCTGTTGTAATCTGGGAAGTCACTCCATCTGATGAAAAGGCACTCGACCGATACGAGGGTTATCCTGCGTTTTACTACAAGAAAGACATAAAACTTCAGTACAAGGGAATACGCACAGGCAAACGAAGAACAATAGATGCCTTCGCTTACATTATGCACGAGGACAGACCAATCGGTGTGCCAAGTATTTACTATATGAAAACCTGCCTTGAAGGTTACGATACCTTTTACTTTGACAAGCAAATACTACTTAATGCCTACAAAAATTCAATGGAGATGTGTGAAAATGAAAAATGAAATTCAGTTAAGAAAATGCCCGAAATGCGGAAAGCTTTTCAGCGAGCGAGGTGCAGTTTCAAGGGTTGATAATGTAACTATTATCTGCTCCGACTGCGGAACACGAGAGGCCCTTGAAAGCATAGGTGTTGATGAAAAGGAGCAGGAGAAAATTCTTGATACAATTCACAGAACGGTTTATACTAATTGACTTTCCATTTGTTTTTGATATAATTAAATGTATTAAAAAGGAAGATAAATCGGAATTTACGGAGATGATAAGATGGTTAATATAACAGATGTAAAGCAGATTCTTCAACTCTCGATAGATGCGGAGATTAAAGTCTTTCTTGATGGTGGATGGGGTGTAGATGCGTTGCTTGGATATCCGTCAAGAGTCCATAACGATATTGATATTTTTGTAGAAAAGAAAGATTATCAGAGCTTTATAGAGATGTTGAAAGCTAATGACTTTTATGAAATTAAGATGGAATATACAACATTGAACCATACTGTATGGGAAGATGCGAAAAACAGAATTGTTGATTTGCATTGTTTTGAATATACGGGCGAAGGTGAAATTCTTTATGAGGGGGATTGTTTTCCGATAGAAA